>DXLU01000001.1 GCA_019414565.1 Collinsella sp.
GATCCGGTCCGACCGGGCCGCGCGGCAAGGAGATATATTGCCAGACCGGAGGGGCGCCGTGGGCGGGAATCTGGGTGCACACATTTCCTACACAAATGAGGATGGGGCCCTCTCTGTGAGAGCCTAGAAAGAACAGGGCCGCGGCTCCCCTATTAGAGCGGCCCTTCGGTTTTCCAACGGTTAAGCTTCGGCCGCATTAATGGCTGTATACCCATTAGAAATGGGACATAGCAGCGTTAATGAGTTCAAAAACGATTAGTCCAATAAGAGCCGCTGCGGCAAACTTGATGGCATTCGCAAGCTGTGGATGCTCATAAGCCCAGCCCGTCCTCGTCTCTTCGCTGTCCGCCTTCTTTCCGTCCAAGAAGTCGGATATCTCTTGATACGTCACCAAATCATTCTTCTTCTTGATATGTTCCGCTGCAAGCGCGCAGCACATTGCGCCAGCACCAAAGACGCCTGCCAACACCATCGTCGGAACGCACTGGACCATCCCCCACCCGTGGTTTTGTTGCCACATGAGCCAGGCCATAGAGACGGTAAACGCAAGAAGCCCAGCCAACATCCCCGCACCCAAGCGATAGAGCGTGCCCCTATCGCGTTCAACCCTTTCTCTAATTATTGAAATGTCGCCTTTAACAAGCTCGTCAATCGTTACATCCAGTTGTTCAGACAGCAGTAGGAGACTCTGGATGTCGGGGTACGTTTTACCGCGCTCCCAATTACTGATGGTCTGACGTGTTACAAAAATGCGCCTTGCAAGATCCTCCTGGGACAAACCAGCATCGAGTCGATACTGTTTAAGGCGTTTTGGCAGCTGCATGGCGTTCCCTTCGAATGCATTTCAACTCTTATTGGGCGGCTACACAACAGAAGCCGGCAAGCAAAGCGTAATCCCAAAATCAAACCCATACGGATGGCTGAGCGCAGATTAGAGTGTCAAAAATCTTTGACACATACGCTACCTGCTCTTTCTTGCAACTCGGACGCTATCGAATTGATCGGTTTGGCTACGTCCCAAATCGATCACATCCCTAATCAATCAAAAAGGGGCGCTTCCGGATTGGAAGCGCCCCTTTAAGATGCAAGAAGCAATTAAGCCTCGAGAGCCTTCTTGGCGATGGTAGCCAGCTCGTTGAAGGACTCGATGTCCTCGTAAGCCATCTGAGCCAGGACCTTGCGGTCGAGCTCAATGCCGGCAACCTTCAGGCCGTGCATGAACTGAGAGTAAGAAATGTCGTTCAGGCGAGCGGCGGCGTTGATACGGGTGATCCAGAGAGAACGGATCTCGCGCTTCTTGTTGCGGCGATCACGATACTGGTACTGCAGGGAGTGCTGGACCTGCTCTTTAGCATGCTTGTAAGTACGCGAAGCGGCACCGTAGTAACCCTTCGCACGGTGCATAACGGTACGGCGCTTCTTCTTGGCGGCAACAGCGCGCTTAATACGTGCCATGTTCTATCAACTCCTAGACGGTAAAACGAAAAACGGGAACGCGAACTTAGGCGAGACGCGACTTGATGACCTTGCGGTCGGCAGCGGCGATCTCGGTCTCCTGACGGAAGCCACGCTTACGCTTGGTGGACTTCTTGCTCAGGATGTGGCTCTTAAAAGCCTTGGCGCGCATAAGCTTGCCGGTACCAGTCTTGCGGAAACGCTTCTTGGTGCCGCTGTGGGACTTCATCTTAGGCATGAAATACTCCTTAATCGGTTACAGAACACTAGTTACTTAGTATCGCTTGCCGCTTTATCCTCATCAAAGGCGCCCTTAATCGGGGCGAGCAGCATAAGCATGTTACGGCCTTCCATCTTAGGCTTGGACTCGACCGTAGCGTAAGGCTTAAGGTCCTCGGCGAGACGCTCGAGAACGTTAAGACCCTGCTCCGGGTGAGCCATCTCACGGCCGCGGAACATGATGGTGATCTTAACGCGTGCGCCCTTCTTGAGGAAACGCAGAACGTGGCCCTTCTTGGTCTCGTAGTCGCCAACGTCGATCTTGGGTCGGAACTTCATTTCCTTAACCTCGACCTTGGACTGGTTCTTACGAGCAGCCTTGGCCTTCATGGCCTGCTGGTACTTGAACTTACCGTAGTCCATGACCTTGCAGACCGGCGGCTCCGCGTTGGGAGCGATCTCGACCAGGTCGAGACCCTGATCGTCGGCGACGCGCTGGGCATCGCGGATGGCGAACAGGCCGAGCTGAGAGCCATCGACGCCAATCAAACGGCACGAAGATGCAGTGATCTCGTCGTTGATGCGGGTGTCATCAGACTTAGCTATTTTCCCTACCTCCATTCATAAAAAAATAACCCGGCGCTTCTTTGCAACCAGGTCGTACACATAGACTTCCTCGATTTGAGGAAGGGAATCTAAGTTGTATGACCAGTCAGCTGCTCATTGGCGCCAAAAGGTGGGAACCCTCAGGTTCCTCTTTAGGGCATTGCGGGAACAACGCCTTGCGAATAATAACACGTACAGCACGTTATCACATTACGTACACGAAAAAGGGGCCTTGACCCCCCCCTGAACACTCGCTTGTATGTATGGTGCCCGAGGCGAGACTCGAAGGGCCTTCGCTTCGCGAAGCTCCAGGCTTCGGGCGCGTGGCGCCCTCGCCACGCTCCGTTACAAACAGGCCACAAGCCTGTTTGCTTAACGCTTCGCGCGCTCACGCGAGTTCGGCACAAAAAGGGGGCCGCAACCCCCTTGAACGCTCGCTTGCATGAATGGTGCCCGAGGCGAGACTCGAACTCGCACGTTGTTGCCAACGGTGGATTTTGAGTCCACTGCGTCTGCCAATTCCGCCACTCGGGCACACAATGCGTGAGTTAGTTTATCACAGCTTTCTACCGATTAGTCCGAAAATGGAACTTCGAGCATTTCGATGAGTTCGACCTTGATTATCAACTTCATCCGAACACTTCCCACATTCATCCGCACATGTGCGGA
>DXLU01000010.1 GCA_019414565.1 Collinsella sp.
CGGTCCGACCGGGCCGCGCGGCAAGGAGATATATTGCCAGACCGGAGGGGCGCCGGGGGCGGGAATCTGGGCGTACACATTTCCTACACAATTCGGAATTCTCAGCTGTATTTACCGGTAATAAAGAGGGGACCTCGTTTCCGAGATCCCCTCCTCCGTCTATCTATAGAAATAGGCTTTCAAAGCCTTAGGCCAACAGCTTGCGACCGGATTCCTCGATCGCGTCAAGTGCTGCATCAGCCTCGGCGGCATCCGCGCCCTTGGCGAAGATGTACAGTTTAATCTTGGGCTCGGTGCCGGAAGGACGAACAATACCCTTGTTGCCGCCCTCAAGATCGAACTCAATGACGTTAGCCTTCGGCAGGCCGTTCACGCAGGTGTTGTAGTCCACGACGGCCTCAATCTTGGACCCAGCAAGCTCCGCAGGCGGGTTCTCGCGCAGACCGGACATGATGCCGGCCATCTTTGCCGCACCCTCAGCACCCGGATAGCTCAGCGAAATCGTCTTGTTGTGGTAGTAGCCATACTTCTCGTACAGCTCGTGCATCGCATCGGCGAGGTTCTTACCCTGGAGCTTGTAATACTGCGCCATCTGGCAAATCAGCAGCGAAGTGCTCACGGCGTCCTTGTCGCGCACGTGATCGCCAGCCAGATAGCCGTAGCTCTCCTCGAAACCAAAGATAAAGCGATCGACCTCGCCAGCATCGGAAAGCGAGGTAATGATGTCGCCGATGTACTTGAAGCCCGTCAGGCAGCGGCGGAGCTCAAAACCGTACTCGTCGGCCAGAGCGTCAACCATTGCGGAAGAAACGATAGTAGTAACGGCAACCTTCTTAGTGAGGTCCTCGCCGCGGGCGGCACGGGTCTTGCAAATATAGTCGAGCAGCAGGACGCCCATCTCGTTACCGGTCAGCAGCAGATAGTCATCGCCATTTTTAACGGCAACGCCAACACGATCGGCGTCGGGATCGGTTGCAAGCAGCAAATCAGGGTGAACCTGCTCGCAGAGATCGATGCCCTTCTGCATGGCCTGACGGATCTCGGGGTTAGGATACGGGCAGGTCGGGAAATCGCCGTTAGGCTCCTTCTGCTCGGGAACAACCGTGACATCGGTGATGCCAGCGCGCTCGAGCACCGTGGTAACGGGAATGAGGCCGGTACCATTCAGCGGCGTATAGACAAGCTTGAGCGGCGCGCCGGCAATTTCCTCGGCAGAAAGATTCGTAACGCCGCGAGCGAGAACGGCGTCGTAATAACGCTCGAGGCACGAGTCATCGATCCATTTGACCAGGCCCTGCTCAAGAGCCTCATCGAAGTCCATGGACTTCACACCGGTGAACGTATCGGTCTCGGCGATAGCCTTAGAAATTGCATCGGCGGCCTCGCTGGTGATCTGGCAGCCGTCGGGGCCATAGGCCTTATAGCCGTTATACGGTGCCGGGTTATGACTAGCGGTCATGCAAATGCCACCGGAGCACTTAAGATCACGGACGGCCCAGGAGAGCGTCGGCACAGGAGAAATCTTGGGATAAACGAGGGCAGTCACGCCGTTTGCTGCAAGAATGGCAGCCGTCGTCTTAACGAACAGCTCACCTTTATTGCGGCTATCGCGAGCGATGGCAACCGTTGGATGCTCGAAGGTCGCATTGAGGTAGTCAGCGAATCCCTGGGTCGCACGACCGACCGTATAGATATTCATACGGTTAGTGCCCGCACCGATAGTGCCGCGAAGGCCGGCAGTACCGAAGGCGAGATCTTGGAAGAAAGCATCGGTGATGGCGTCCTCATCACCCTGCTCCTTCATCGTGTTAAGCTCAGCGAGGAGCTCCTCGTCCTTGACATTGGCAATCCAAGTATCAAGCAGCTCATGAACATCTGCCATGTGAGTCCTTCCGTCACAATCAATAAAACGACCCGTGTAAAAACAGGACAAGCGCAGCAGTGCGCTAAAGCAAATATTAGTCCATTGAGAATAGAGAACCGACCAAAGAACGGTGAACGTCTATATTCAGCGGTGGATGATTAAATTGATTTAATTGCATAAGGAATGTTGCCCGTAAACGCAAAAAAGGGGGAGGCCGCGAGGCCTCCCCCTTCTTCAAGTCTTG
>DXLU01000011.1 GCA_019414565.1 Collinsella sp.
CTCAAGCGCGCATTGGGCCGCGACCTGTGCGACACCTACCACGGCGCCGGCGCCGGCGACGAGGCACAGGCCGAGTTCGACCGTGTGTTCAAGGAGGGCCAGCTTGCCGACTTCCCCGAGAAGCACGTTGAACTGACCGTCAACGACGAGGGCCAGATTTACCTCGCCGGCCTGCTCAAGGACCTGGGCCTTTCGGCCAGCGCCGGTCAGGCCCGCCGCGACATCGACGGCGGCGGCGTCAAGATCAACGGCAAGGCTGTGGCTCCCAAGAGCTACAACATCGATCCGAGCGCCCTCAAGCTGGGTGACACCCTCTCCGTGGGCAAGCGCAAGGGCTTTAAGTTGGTCTAACGAGCGAGTTGACCTCACAAGTGCAAAAAGGCCGCAGCCGGGAATCCCGACTGCGGCCTTTTTGGTTGCGACGATCCCTTGGGGACGGAGGGATCATTTGGCGGTGCCGTTAAGCGGAAGGGGTGTTAGCGGGACTTTCTTTTGGGCATACAATGGCTATTGTCTTGCTGCGGTGAAGGCCTGTCCGCTCCGCAGCTGTTTTCTACGGTTAAAGGAGAATGTATGCCCGTTGAGGTCATGAGGTCTGTGATCGAGGCCGCCGAGGGCCGCGTGCCCGTCGACACGCTGTTTACCAAAGCGCAGATCGTCGACGTGTATGGCCAGCGTGTGGCGCCCGGTAGCGTTGCCGTCAAGGACGGTGTGATCGTCGGCGTGCTCTACGATGGTCGCGACGATGCCGCTGGCACCTACGAGGCAGCTGAGGTCGTCGACTGCCAGGGTCGCTATCTCGCTCCCGGTTTTATTGACGGGCATCTGCACATTGAGTCCTCGAACATCCGTCCCGCCGAGTATGCTCGCATGGCCGCGACGCGCGGTACTACCACCGCCATTGCCGACAGCCACGAGATTGCCAATGTTGCCGGTCTCGACGGCCTGCGCTTTATGATCGAGGATGGTCGTCGTGCGCCCATCTCCATCAAGTACATGATGCCTTCGTGCGTGCCCGCACTGCCCGACGAGCAAGCGGGCGCTGTGATTACCGCCGCTGACATGCAGGCGTTTTTTGCCGAGCATCCGGGCGATGTCTTTGGTCTGGGCGAAATGATGAACCTGCCGGGCGTCTTTATGGCCGACCCCGAGACCTGTGCCCGCATCGATGCTGCCAACCAGACGCCGTCCAAGCAGGTTGACGGCCACGCGCCGCTCGTTGCCGGTATGGACCTCAACGCCTATGCCGCAGCGGGCATTATCGCCGACCACGAGTCGACGATTCCCGAGGAGGCGCTCGACAAGCTGTCCCGCGGCATGTATGTGATGCTGCGTGAGGGCACGTGCAGCCACGACCTGGCCAATTTGTCTCCGATGCTGCTGGAGAACCCTGCCCGCGCCCGCCGCTGCTGCTTTGCGACCGACGACCGCGCTCCCTCCGATGCTCTTTCGACCGGCATGATCGACAATGCCTGCCGCGTGGCCATCGAGGCCGGCATCGACCCGGTGGTCGCCATCTCCATGGCGTCCCTTTCCACGGCTGAGGCATTTGGCCTGGACCACGGCTGTCGCGACCCGCATGAGCTCCGTGGCGCGATCGCCCCGGGCAAACGCGCCGACCTGCTGTTGCTCGATGACCTGACGTTTGCCAAGGCTCCGCATCGCGTATATGCCGCCGGTGCTCTGGTGGCGCAGGACGGCACCTTTGTGGGCGAGATCGCACCCGAGATGGCCGAGGTTGCGGCCCTTGCCGATGAGCTGCGCGCCTCCGTTAAGCTGCCGAAGCTTTCGCTCGACGTGTTTGACTATGCCTTTAAGCCGGGCGAGGCCGTGATTGACGTGGTGCCGGGTAAGGCCATCACGGGCATGGCTCGCCCCGAGAGCGCCGAGGGCCTGCGCCGCATTATGCTGATCGAGCGCCACGGCCGCGGCGTGTCACTGCAGGCCGAGGGCGCCGACGGTGATGGTCCTGCGGGCCTGGGTCTCGTTGGCAAGCACATTGGTCGCGGCTGGGTGCGCGGCTTTACCATCACGGGCGGTGCCATCGCCTCGACGATTGGCCACGATTCGCACAACGTGTGCGTGGTGGGCGACAACGCGGCCGACATGATGGCTGCCGTCGAGGCTGTTGGCCAGGGCGGCCACGTGCTGGTACGCGATGGTGAGGTCGTAGCGCGCATCCCGCTGGCGCTCGGTGGCCTGATGAGCGAGGGCACGGCCGAGGATGTCGCCGCGCAGCACGACGACTTTATGGTCAAGGCGCGCGCCATGGGCATCGAGCCGCCGCTCGACCCCATCATGGGCATCATTTTCCTGCCCCTGCCGGTGATCCCGACGCTCCGCATTCGCCCCGAGGGCATGTTCGACGTCACTACCTTCACCTACGCCGACTAGTCATTGGGGACGTTCTTAAACGACTAGTCGTCGGGGACACTCTTTGGCGTGTCGCCTGACGCCACGACCGTGGGACCTCTGGTGCGCGTGAGCTATTTGCTAGGTCCTTGTAACGTTTATGACTGCGGGGTCTTATTTGGGCTCCCTTTGGGTACGTTGGAATCGGATACACGTCCGATTCCATCAAGCCCGAAGGGAGCTTTTCTATGTTTAAACTGATTGCATCCGATATGGACGGCACACTGCTTGACGAAAATGGCCAGGTGCCGCCTGAGACCTACGAATTGATCCTGGCGCTACGCGAGCATGGTGTACATTTTGCTGCATCGTCAGGCCGCCGCTACGATCGCCTGTGCGAGTTCTTTGCGCCCGTTCGCGACAAGATGGACTTTGTCGCAGCTAACGGTGCCCAGGTCTACGCCGACGGCAAATTGGTAGACCGCGAGGTGTATTCGCACCTGGCGATTCGAAAGCTCGCCCAGGCCGTCGCGACGTTTCCCAATCTGCATCTTGCACTCTTTGACCGAACCAAGTCCTTTTTGCTCGATGACGAGTGCAAGTTCGTGCGCGAGGTCGATAAGGACCTCCCCAATGCCGAGCGCATTTGGGAGCTGCCCGATCCCAGCGTAAATATCATCAAAGCGAGTATCTTTTGCGACGACGGTGCCGTTATGGACAGTGCGTACGTGCTACAGCGCGAACTCGGTCAGCTCTTTACCTTTGCGCCTTCAGGCAACGCGTGGATCGATGCCATGCAGCCCGGTGTGTCGAAGGCTTCGGGCATCGCACAGCTCGCGGAGCATTACGGCATTGGGCGCGATGAGGTCATGGCGTTTGGCGACTCTATGAACGACTACGAAATCATTCGCTTTGTCGGCACGGGTTGCGCGATGGAAAACGCGCGCCCCGCGCTCAAGGCGGTGGCCGATTGCGTGGTGGGTCGTAACCGCGACCACGCTGTCCAGCAAGAACTCCGCCGTGTGCTGGAGAGCCTCGCTTAATCCGACAGATGGGGACGTTCCCGTTCTGCCGGCAGTGGGGGACAGTCCTTGCAGCTTTTCGCGAAGAGTGTCCCTAACGACTAGTCATTCAAGAACGTCCCCAATGACTAGCCGATGGCTAGGCGAGGGCGGCCATGATGGTGCGGGCGACGCCGTCGTGGTCGTTGTCGTATTCGGTGATGGCGTCGGCGGCCTCGCGGTCCTCGGGCTCGGCGTTGATCATGGCCATGCCGTGGCCCGCTGCCTGCAGCATGGGGATGTCGTTGATGTTGTCGCCGAACGACCAGGCGTCGGCGAGACGCTCGCCCAGGTGCTCACATAGCCACGTGAGGGCCGTTCCCTTGGTGGCTCCCTCGCCCATGACCTCGATATTCATGGCGTACGAACGCGTGACCTCGATGCCTTCGAGCGTGTCGAGCGCTGCCGCGATGGCGTCGCGATCGGCTGGGTCGTGCCAGTACATGGCGATGCGTTCGAGTGTCTCGACCTCGTCGATCTTGCTATCGATATCCATGTCGATCGGCGTTCGCGTGCGCTTGAGCGAAGCTGCGATGTGGGCGTCGCCGCCGCAGAACTCATCCAGGCGCGTGTAGAGCGAGCGGGGGAGGAAGCACTGCCCGTCCGCGAAGATATCGAAGGTCACATCGTGGCCGGCGGCAATGCTATGGACGCGGTGGGCGATGGCGCGGTCGAGCGGTCGGCTCAAAATGCGCGTAGCACGTGAGACATCGGTAGGCGTACCGTCGTCGAGCTGCCAGACGCTGGCACCATTGGCGCAGACCGCGTAGTGTACGGCGGGGTGGGCGAGGATGGGCTCAAAGATGCCCGACAGCGGGCGTCCCGTGCAGGGCACAAACTCAATACCGCGGCGCGCAAGCTCGTCGAGCATCGCCCAGGTGGCGTCGCTCATCTGCTTATCACTCGTCAGCAGCGTTCCATCCATATCGGAAAACACAATCATTTGATGAAGCCCTTTCTACTGGCATAAAAAGCGTGGCCGAGGGCGATGATGCCCTGGCCACGCTCGGGTTCTATAACGGTCCGCGTCCTAGCGATCGGCGAGCGGCTTGTACTCCAGCGGCTCGATAACCGGGCGATACGCGGGGCGAATAACACGGTGCGCGCAGAAGAGCTCTTCCATGCGGTGTGCCGACCAGCCGGCCATGCGGGCGACGGCGAATAGCGGCGTAAAAAGCGTCTCGGGCACGTCGAGCATCTTGTAGATAAAGCCTGTGTACAGGTCGATGTTGGCGCAGATGGGCTTGGTCATGCCGTGGTCGCGCATCACCTGCGGTGCCAGGCGCTCAATGCGCTCGATGAGCGCGAACTCATCGCCCAGGTCTTTCTTGGCGGCAAGTGTGCGCGCGTAACGGCGGCACACCTCGGCACGCGGGTCGCTCAGCGTGTAGACGGCGTGGCCCATACCGTAGATGAGACCCGTGCCGTCGAAGGCCTGCTTGTCGAGAATCTTGCCCAGGTAGGCTGCGACCTCGTCCTCGTCCTCCCAATTGGAGACGTGCGCACGGATGTCCTCGTGCATGGACACGACCTTGGCGTTGGCGCCGCCGTGGCGCGGGCCCTTGAGCGAGCCGATAGCCGCGGCGTAGGCGGAATACGGGTCGGTGGCCGAGGAGGACAGCACGCGGCAGGCAAACGTGGAGTTGTTGCCGCCACCGTGCTCGGCATGCAGCATGAGCATCACGTCGAGCAGCATGGCTTCGTCGCGGGTGAATGCCATGCCACCGCGCAACACCTGCAGGATAGTCTCGGCGGTGGAGAGGCCGGGTGTGGGGTGCGGTACATGAACCTCGGAGCCGCGGCGCTTGGCGACCGAGGCCATATGCGCGAAGGCGGCGATGCGGGGGAGACGGGCGAGCATGGAGATGGCGACGTCGATTTCGTGCTCGGGTGTAATGGCGTCGGGCTCGGCGTCGAAGGCGTAGAGCAGCAGCACGGCGCGCTGAAGCACATTCATGATGCTCGACGACACCGTGGTCATGGGGAACTCGCGGACGTATTCGTCGCTCAGGTGCCTAAAAGCACCCAGACGTTCGCAAAAACCGTCAAGCTCTTCCTTGGTGGGCAGAGAGCCCGTAATGAGCAGATAAGCGACCTCTTCGTAGCCGTAGCGATTCTCGGCCTGGGCGTTGTTGACCAGATCCTCGATGCTGTAGCCACGAAGCGTGAGTTTGCCCTGATCGGGCACGACCTTACCGTCGACCTTGTTGTAGCCATGCACATCCGAGATGCGAGTGAGGCCCGCGACCACGCCCGAACCGTCTGCATTGCGCAGGCCGCGCTTGACATTGTGCTCGACAAACAGGTCCTCGTCATAAGGGTCGGTCGGCAGGCCGTGGTAGAGGTTTTCGCTTTCGGGCGAAATCTGACGGCTCGCCTCGTAATCCAGAACCAGGCGGCTCAAGTGGTCATCGAAGCGGTAATAGATTTTCTTGGCGTCGTAGGCCATGCGCGCTCCTCTCCGGGCCGCATCGGGGTGACTTGCATGGGCATGCGCGCGTCAGGCTATCCCCAGCGGCTTGCTCGCTACAGGCGGTACATAAAGTTGAAGACGTCCTCGCGCTGGATGGACACGTTGACGCCCGAAAGCTCGCCGGCCTCGGCCAGCGCCTTCTGCAGCTCGGCGAAGTCGAGCTTGGACTCGGCGGTATCGGCCAGCATGGTCATGGTGAAGATGTCCTCGATAATGGACTGCGTGATGTCGCGGATGTCGACGTTGGCCTCGCCTAGGACACGGGTGACGCCGGCGACGATGCCGGGGCGGTTCTTGCCAAGGACGGTGATGACGATACGGGAGGACGAGATCTCGGCCATGGGAAACCCTTTCGCGTGATTGCGGCGCGCGCGGGGCGCTCCGCTACGGTACAGTGTTCATCATTGTACCTGTCTGGCGCAAAAAAGGCGCGCTCGCTGCGGCGTTACATGCCTGCAACATGAGCGTAAGGGGGAAGGCCGCACGGGGAAGAGCCGTCTGGCGCGTGTCCGGCTCGTGTTGGGTTGATTTCCGATCTCAGCCGAACACATTGAGCGGACAGGCCGTTCCCGCAGTCAGCCGAACGCCTCCGACGGCTGATTCCGAACTGGAAGCGGAGGGCATCCCCGCCCTTCGGTAGGGGATACCGCTCCGCGGCGCATGCCGCGGGCGGCGCCCCTATCGGACCACCGTGACCTCAGTTGGGATGGGCCCAGCACTGCCGCGTACTCGGTGAGCTAGAGCCAACTGTTCGTCTTCACGTCGCGTATGGCGATATTTCGGTCGTCCGGCTCGGTGATGCCGTAGCCGAACGCCTGGAGCGTCTCGATGGACTCCTGGATCCTCTGTTGGAACATGGGACCCGGATCGACCCTCGGCCCGAGGTGCCCGCGCCAAAGGCACGGCGTGGCGCGCAGCATGTTATGGATTTTGGAGATGGGCTCGATGTCGGCGTAGACGTTGAGCGTCGCCATGGCGTCCTTGTGGCCGAGGATCGATTGGAGCGCCTTGATATCGCCGCCTTGGCGGATCCACTGCGTTGCGAACGTGTGGCGAAGGCCGTGGAACGTGATCAGCTCGTCGTTGGTGCCCATGAGGCCGTTGGTCTCCGAGAACGTCTTGAACGCCCTGCGGATATAGCTTGTCGTCGCGAAGGTCGCGCCCGGCTCCGACAGGATGTAGCAGTCCCCGATCTCGACCGCCCCGGTAAGGCCGCGCAAGCGCAGCTTTCCGCAGTCGATCTCGTGGGTCTCCTTCAGGAAGGGGAGTAGGCCGACCGGGTCGATGGGGATACCCCTGGCGTCATGGGTCTTGGTGTCCTTGATGAACGAACCCATTCCCTTCGCGTACGCCACCGAGTGTCTGATCGAGATCAGGCCCGTCTCGAAATCCACATCGCACCACCGAAGGCCGCAGACCTCGCCGATTCGCATCCCCGTGTGCAGGGCGAGTACGACCGCCCTCTAATCCTCGGCGGACCAATCGAGTCCGAACTCCTTTCGGGCATCCTCTTCGCTCATGACTTCGAGAAGGTCTCCGGGTTGGCAACGAAGGGCGAGGCATAGCTGCTCGAGTGTGTTGAAGCGAATGCCGCGAATATGCCCTTTTTTAATACGGGACAGGTTCACGGGCGTGGTTCCAATCCTTTCGGCAAGTTCGTTCGAGGAAATCTTTCGCTCGGCCATGATCTTGTCGAGGCGAACAATTACGGGCATGGCGTTTCCTTACGCAATCTCGTCGGAGTCGAGGTACAGCTCTCGGGCGTACAAGAAGAGCTGGGAAAGCATGAACAGGACGATGCCGAGAACCAGAGAGGTCCAATCGAATGATGAAGCGATCTCTTGGGCGCCGACGGCCCCCTCGCCGCCAAACATCGAAACGGAGGTTTTGAGTGAGCCGGCGTAGAGGCTGGTGGCAGCTTGAACAACGAAGAGAATGCCGAGCACCTTCAAGCATGTCGCAGACCCTTTCTTGAAGGGGTCTCCGCTCTTGATCGTCCACACGAGAACGGCGCTGAGGATGGTCGTAGCGATACCGATGACGGCAGGGACCAATGTCGAGATCGCAAGGGCTGGATACGCGGGGGAGTCTGCAATTACAGGGTTGTCGAGCACTTCGATTGCTGGCTTTAAGGAGAACGCCACTTGTGCGATGGCGGTGGCGCAAAGGGTCGCAGAGGCTATCGCACATGCGATGCGGAAGGAATGAAGCCGGGGAGTGCGATTGTCGGAACTCATAATAACCTCCGAAGAATTTAAAAAACTCAGGTTACTTTTTAACAGTTTATGTTAAATTGACTTTGCCGGCAAGTAATAAGGGCCGAGCATTTTGTTCGGCCCCTCTGTTCCGACTGGATGAGGTTAAGGTTGGCCATGAATATGCTCAAAATCTCGAAGGCGATCTTTAGGTCGCTTCTCTCCTCCAGGTCGCTCTGTGTTGTCGTTGTTGCGTTGATGGTTCTTTGTGCTCTGCCCGTCTTCAGGAGCGCGGCTGGCATCGACGGACGGGTCGAATACCTCGAGTCGGGAATAACCCGTGTTGAGCAGGAATTGTCAGCATCCTATGCGGATGCGCTTGTGAATGCGGGGGAGGACGGTGTCTATACCTCTTCATCAAGCATGCCCGCGCTTCTGTACCCTCTTGCCGCGGGACGTCTTATCTTGGCACCGCTCTCTCCCCTACTTCCGTTTCTGCAGATATCGGATGGAGAGTACACCTATTATGACGGATCGAAGGAGTACTTGCTATGGGTCGCAACGGCCGTTGCCGTCTCGTTCCTTGCCGCGCGTCTTAACAAACGTGAAAAGCTCATCATCCAGGCACCGATGGGCGAGCTGGGTAGACTTGTTGCATCGAGCGTATGGGCGAGTGTTTTTGCAATGCTTGCCGTCCTCGCCATCAATCTTCCAGGGATAATCGCCGCGCTTGTGAAGAATGGCCCGGGCTCGCCGTTCTATCCGATAGGCTACATTCAATATGCGACTCCGGTTATCAAACCGGCTTGGCTGGTGTTCGCGCAGACGGCCATCTTGCAATTCTTGGTGGCAGCGTTCATCTCGCTTGTCGTTCACCTTGCCGTGAAGATTGCCAATAACCCTACGCTTGGAATCGTGTTCGTATGTGCCCTGATGGGGGTGACGATGGTTCCCGGGTATTACGGAAGATCCATCGCTTTACGTGAGTTCGCCCTGTTGAATCCCCTTACGTATGCGAACACTGAGTTGACCGTCGGCGCCTATAGCCCGTACCCGACAACGCAGATAGTGAATCTGCCTGGACTTTGCTTCGAGCGTGGCGCGATTGCCCTCGTATGCGCAATCGGGATCGAGGTGCTGGCAATTAGCCTGCTTTGCGTTGCTGGAAAGAGCGGCTGCGCGTGCCCGATATCCCCGATTTGTCTTGAGAGAGGTTCCTTCACTGCATCGAGAACGGCAACTCGTTCGAGCGCTTGTGCCTCCGCCGTTGCATACGTAAGAACGATGGGGAAACTGCTCCTGCGTTCTCCTACCCTCGCCGTATGCGCGATTGCAATGTCGACGACGATGCTGGCCCCGGCTCTGGTCGAGATGTTTCCTGACGCTGATAACGTTTCCGCTGTTCGGTATAGGGATGGGGAGCTCCGTTCAATAGATCGGTATTTAGAGCAGAACGCTGCGAATATGGACGTCGAGGGCAAAGCGGCCCTGGAAGACATGCGGGATGCTCTTTCGGGTTTCGTGTACGCGCCTATGCCTGCGGAGGGGTTTCGAAGCCTTGCGACGTACGAGCGCGCTCGAGGTGAGCTGGGCGCGGCAGATGCGACTCTCCTGCAATCGATCGGAATCGAGCCGGAGACTCCTTCTCGTGCGGAGGCGCGCGCCCTTCTGCTTGAGTCGATCGCGAGCTTGCCGGACCCCAAGGTTTACGAGTTAAGTACGAAGATGCCCCCATTAATCCTCCTTTCGTATCTCCAGGCAGCGCTTCCCTCCTTATTTTTGCTGTTGCCCGTGGTTGTCACATCGCTCGCGTGCACCACCTGCAGTGTCGTTCCCTTCTGGTTCTCCAGATCCCCGCAACAGCGCATGTGCGTTTTCTGACGGCTGTTGCGCTGGCTCTCCTGCTTGGCTTGGTGCTGCTTTTGGTGTCGATGGTTCCCGCTGTCGTTGTGTCCGTGATTAAGAACGGTGCGGGTGGATCGGAGTATCCCGTCGCTCTCATTCGGGCGGGAGCTTCGACAACGTCCATGGTGGGGGAGGCGGTGTTGTGCAGTATTCCGTTGCTGGTCATGGCATACGGCGTGATTTCCGTCGTCGCTGCGTTGACAGCAGCGATTAGCCGCAACCCCGTTGTCACCGGAATGGTTTGCGCGGTTCTCTTGGTGTTGGGTTCGTTGAGCGCTCATGTTGAAAGCGTGGGCATGGGCGTCGCGCTGCTGGCTCCATTCGCCTCGTTTGATCCCGCTTCCCAGGTGGGGACGATTGGGTTCCTTGGGCGAGGGACGAACGCGATGCCTTTTGGAGAGGTCGTCGGCGCATCGGGCGCTCTGCTGGTGGTCTTGGGCGCCGTATCTCCGTTGATGGTGCGCCTGAGTGTTCCAAAGATCGAAAGGGGATGATCTCGATGATTGACCTTCAAACGCTGACGATCTCTTATGGAAAGAAGGTGCTCGTAGATTCGGTGAACGCTGAGTTTGCCCCGGGTACGGTCTACGGTCTCGTCGCTCCGAACGGGCATGGAAAGACGACGTTGCTGCGTGCGATGGCAGGTTTGCCGGGTCCTCGCGTGGACGGGAGCATCGTTCTGGATGAGGTGCAGGGTACGGGTGCGAGAGAGGTCCGTTCTATGATCTTCTATGCACCTGGTGAGGGGACGCTGCTGTATCCCGGATTGCGTGCGGAAGATCACCTCAAGATGGTTTGCGATATGTGGCCGCATGCTCGCGATATCGAAGAGATAGTGGAACAAACGCAGATAGGCGAGTTCGCGAAGATGAGGACCCGCACTCTGAGCCAGGGCATGAAGCAGCAGCTTACCCTGGCGATTGCGTATGCGACGGGCGCGCGGTACCTTCTATTAGATGAGCCCATGAACGCGCTCGACCCCAGCAGGGTGGACTTGCATTCCGAGATTCTCAGGAAGCTGGCCGATTCTGGTACGTGCATCATCATGTCATCCCACATCTTGGATTCGGTCGATAGGCTGTGCGATGAGATTCTGTTTTTGAAGGATGGGAGGCTCATTAGAAGCATTCCGCAAGATGATGCTGCGCCGAAGTCTCCTGGATCCCATTTCGCAAAGCCTGCCGGACGCGCCGAGGGTGCGCTAAGCACGTATCGGCGACTCTACGAAAAGGGCGGGTAGAAATGCAAGTTAAAAATCTATGTGGCCAATGTGATACCGTTGAACCCGCATATCGATACCGCTCAGCCATTCGCCTCGCCCCCGTCGCACGTATCTTCATCCGGTCTGTTACTTTTAATCTAACAATTCTTTGAGGAACGTAGGTGCTTCTAAATGTACTGTCGACTTCTTCTCAAACTAATCCTAAGAGACAAGGCCGTATGGATCTCTACGCTCGTTCTCGCTGCAGCCTTCTCCGTCCCCATTGCGTTCAATTCACCCATC
>DXLU01000012.1 GCA_019414565.1 Collinsella sp.
GTAGTGCACGAAGTTGCTGCCGATGAAGCCGCAGCCGCCCGTGACGATGATGTTCTTGGGTTCGAAGATCTCGGACATGCGGGGTTCCTCCTAGTACTCGCGCGGGCTGTTGACGATCTCGCCGGCGGCGACCTTCTTCAGGTGCCGCCCGTAGACCGACTTGCCGTAGGCCTTGGCGGCCTCCTCAAGCTCGGCGGTGGAGATCCAGCCGTTCTCCCAGGCGATCTCCTCGGGGACGGACACGGGCAGGTCCTGGGAGTGCTCCACGGCGCGGACGAACTCCGCGGCCTCGTGCAGGCTCTCCATGGTGCCGGTGTCCAGCCACGCGTAGCCGCGGCCGAGGGTCACCACGGACAGCGTCCCCTCCTCCAGGTACATCTGGTTGAGCGTGGTGATCTCCAGCTCGCCGCGTGCGGAGGGCTTCACCTCAGCGGCGCGGGAGGACACGTCGCCCGGGTAGAAGTACAGGCCGGTGACGGCGTAGGAGCTCTTGGGCTCGGCGGGCTTCTCCTCGATGGAGACGGCCCTCCCCTCCCCGTCGAACTCCACGACGCCGAAGCGCTCGGGGTCGTCCACGTGGTAGCCGAAGACCGTGGCGCGGCCCGACTCGGCGTTCTGGACGGCGCGCGTCAGGTGGCGCGACAGGCCGTTGCCGTAGAAGATGTTGTCGCCCAGCACGAGCGCGCAGGGCTCGCCGCCGATGAACTCCTCGCCGATGGTGAAGGCCTGCGCCAGGCCGTCCGGCGAGGGCTGCTCGGCGTAGGAGAGGTTCACGCCGAAGCGCGAGCCGTCGCCCAGCAGGCGCTGGAAGTTGGGCAGGTCGGTCGGCGTGGAGATGACCAGGATGTCCTTGATGCCCGCCAGCATGAGCGTGGACAGCGGGTAGTAGATCATGGGCTTGTCGTAGACCGGCAGCAGCTGCTTGGAGGTCACGAGAGTGAGCGGGTACAGTCGCGTGCCGGACCCGCCCGCGAGGATGATGCCTTTCATATTAAAATCCAATCCATTTTGATGTGACTATCGCTGCTTCTTCAGTTTGGTCAAACACGAAGCAACGCTTTTCAGCGCAGAATGATTGAGCAAGAGATAGCCAACGTAGACTAATGCATACAGAATCGCCGCAGTCCCACAAGATAAAAGCTCAGTGAACAAGACGAAAGCGACTGTAAGCAGGATCTCCTGAAACGGCCTCGTTGAACCCGGGGCGCTAAGCTGTTCGTTCAGATAGAGCTCGGACCACAACGACCTGCCAATAATGCAGATAACGGCGCCACACAGGACGGCGTCGAGCGAGTTAAGGACAAGAACACCGAATATCGAAAAAACAGCACTACAAATAACAGTGACGATATTCAACTTCAGGAGCAGCTGCTCTTTACGAAGAACCTTGAAGTAGGTCGTACAGCAAAGGCTCATCTTAGTGTTGAAGACGCATATCGGGAGTAAGAGCGCAAAGTATTTGAGGCTTACGGCATATTGAGGAAGCCATATCCCCAAAAACCAAACCATAGGGAAATAGAGTAAATAGATCGCAGGGAAAATAAGCTCGATAGAATTCCTTATGCCGATGTAAAAACGAACCCTCTCATCTTCAGAGCCTGTCCTAAGGGCAGGAAATAAAACCATACTCGCCTGTGAGACGAAGGTGATGAAGAAATTCACCAGAGAGAGGGAGAACGAAATTTTTGCAAAGGCGACGATACCCCAAAAATGATCGATAAGAAACCTAGATACCCCGAGGATCAGTGTGTCGGCGATGTTCGCAATCATCAGCTTCACGCCGACGAAGATACTGCGGATACCGTCCTTAAGCGAATTACCAAAAGACACTGATTTGGCGCGTAGGATATCCCTGCCCATCCAAGAGCAATATATGAGCGCAATAATTTTCGAAACGAGATACGCGTAGACATAGGGATGGTAGTCCGAAACCTTAAATCCAATTAAAACAAGGAGCGGTGCCAGAAACACCAGCCTGTCTAACATTGTAGAAAACGAAAAAAGCTTAGTTTCGTTCATGGCCTGAAAGACAAAGCCTAAATAACTTGTCAGGTTATAGACGACGGTGTAAAGCGCAAAAGACGCGATAACAAATACACGATTTGCGTCATCGACAAGAGGCAGCGAAACAAAAGTGATGCCGAGGCAAATCACTGCCTGGAAACAAGCACCGAAGATATACTGGGATTTGATTGAGCTCTTATCGATTTCATCACGAGAGAGACCCCCGTTAATCAGGTAGACACCATCATTCAGGCCAAGGTGAAAAAAGCCGGAATAGGTCGTATAAAACATGAACAGTTGCCAGTATCCATAATCAGCAACGCCAACGATTTTCGGCACGAGCAGCGACATGACGACACTGACCGATAGAGAAATAAACTGTGCAGCAAACGCAATCATAGTGTTGCGTGCAATAGACGAATAATTCATTCAACCTCGTTTGTTTAAACTAGCAACCTTGATTTATTCAGAAATCAAAATAGGGCCCGACTCGCACAAATCTGAATACCGAGCACTCGTTCTACCCAGAACGAGTCCACAGGAAACAAACAAGATGACCGTTGGCACCCACCAACCAAGCTCGCAATAAAACATGAGCTCCGCGCAGCATATACAGGAAACGGAAAATAGTACTTGATCGAGTTCGCAACCCGACCTGAACGAACCGATGCCAGCGGAAATTAGCAAAAATACAAAACTACAAATTCCAAGAAAACCATATTCATACAGCATTGCAAGGAAACCATTATCCACCGTTGAAAAACCGCTAATTTCAACCGTCGTGCCCAGCATAGTCATGCGACTACTGCCATAACCATTTCCAGTAAGCCAAAACAGCGGCCTGCTTAAAAAGCTATGAATAATATAGGCAATGGCTCCGGAACGCTGGCTATATGAAACATCAGTTTCAAGCTCACCAAATCGAGAAGCCACAAAGTTAAACAGTCCAAACTTGTAGAGAATGAAAACGAGTAGCAATACAGCTGGAACTAAAAGCGCAATTAAATTCCATTTAGAATACTCGGGGTTCTTTAGGCGAAAGATCAGGTAAACCGATGCTAAAGCAATGAGAATAATCCACGCGCTACGACTCTTTGTCAGAAGCAGAGCGACCAAAAGAACTACAGAGCATAAGAGACGTTTCATCCTGCACGTCTCCAATTTATAGTTAATTACCACAGCAATAACTATCATTTGGCCAAATACGATTGCATGACCGAAAAAACTACGCAGTCGATACATGGATGGATTATCAATCGTTACAGTTTGTAGAAAAGAAAAGGAACCATTTGTAACTAGTCGTTGACCTAAAGCAATTTCAAGGACAAAGCTAAATAGGCAAGCGAACACCATAACGTTGCGAAGCATAAGCAATGCAGACTCAACCCAGTCATCGTTCTTTGCTTTACCGTAAATATAACCAAGAAGAATGCAAAAGAAATACGAGCAGACCGTAAGGAGGGATTCATTAATACTTCGGGACGTAAACGCAATGGCAGAAAAGAAAACCATCGCGCCCATAACGACAATGGGAATGGCGTTATTTAAAAACACTTTGTAGAGACGCCCAGAAAGAACTTCTTTGAAAACAAGCAATCCTAGAACAGAAAAAAACAGTCCTTTTACGGGAGAAATGACACTTAAGATTGCGGCAAAAATCAAAATAGTGAATTCACTAGTAAATAGCTCAAGCATTCTAAACACCTACTTACTGTCACAGGGACTGATTAAGGCCTTAAAATCACCAAGCAGGGAACGATTTGACAGTTCATACTTACGATATTTTAGAATGGTGCCTAAATCACTTAGTTTTAGGCCGCCTACGAGCAAGTGCAGACGGGCATTTAAAACAGAACCGTAATGCTCTATATGCGCAGAAGATATACGATAATCGCCAGGATTACTACTGCAGTATTCTTCTAAAACCTCAGAAAATCTCAAGCACATCATTATCTCAGCAACACGAGATTTCTTGTCAATATGTCGCATCTCAGTTGCATTAGAGTCATGCCTGCGGAACCGAATCAAGGGCTGATTTAGAAGTCTGAGGGTCCCCTTCAGTAATGAGAAGCGCCATAACATACCATCATGCGCAAAATCATCCTGCCAATATGGCATGATTTCCCTTATAAAACTCGATTTAACGGCATAGGAACATCCGGGGCGCCGTACCGACATAAACTTGCTATCGAAAACCGGAGTCTCCAAATCGTCCAGAGGTTTGGAATCATCGACGGCACCATAGACTGTTACTTTTTTACCGCCGCTCTCATAAAACGGCTCGACGGCGCAGCTGAGAACCTCAATCGAGGGGTCCTTCTCGAGGATTGAGGACATCACAGCTATTTTATCGGGTTCCCAGATATCATCCTGGTCGCACGGAAAGACGATTCCATCGTCTATAGATGCAAGGTCGAGAAGCCGCTTAAAGCTCTTGCGCCAGCCGAAATTAGAGCGGTTCTTGTTGATGGTCCAATTATCGAGTCCGTGTTCCTCGATATATTTGACAATGAGATCGAACGACTCGTCTGTCGAGCAATCATCCGCGATTAGTACTCGGTCCGGAGACACGGTCTGAAGTCGCAAGCTGTCTAGCTGCTCAGTAAGATATCGTGTGCCGTTATAGACTGACATCACAACCGTAACCATTAAAACCTTCATCCAATTAATGCTCAGCTATTAGCTGATCGTAAATACTTATAAGACGTTCAACATATGCGGTCTTTTCAAGGCAGCTGAAGTCCGCCTTCTCAACCGCTTTCCTATAACGAGAACAAACATCAGGGTCAAGCATATTGACCATTGCGTCAGATAGCGACTCGGAACTGCCCGCGCTGAAAATTTCGCCGAGGCCTTTCGACCTCACAAAGGAGGCCGCATCGCCGACATCCGAAACGATACACGGCAGGCCGGCAGCAATCATTGCTTCATAGGCGACGAGCCCAAACGTCTCTCGACAAACCGAAGGTATAACGATCGCACGTGAGCGTCCCATAACGGAAAGCACTTCATCATGGGACAGCGCGCCCATGAATTTGATATCCGGATAGCTGTCCGACAGCCTCTTCAGTTCGGTACCGTCACCGATGACGATAGCGTCCACACCGGCCCTACTGGCGGCTTCGCAAAATAAATCGCAGCCCTTTTCAGGACTCAGGCGACCAACGAATAGGTAAGCCTCGCAATCTGCATCAAACCCATGCTGGAATTTGTCCGCATCGACGTAATTTAAACAGTCGAATCGCTCGGCATCCCAGGTTAGATAGGGCTCAATCAACCGACGACTGGAATCTGAAACGAAGGCGACGGCCGGGCGCAGCGCTCTCAAAACATAGCCCTGCACGGAAAAGCGAACGGATCGATACAGTTTTTGGATATATGAGCGCTTGTCACAGTTGTGCAGCAGGCACTTCGGAGAACCGGGGGCAATTCCGCAGTTGCAATGATTCACATAATCGTAGAGTCCACCGTTGGAACAAACGAGGAAGTACTCATGGGCTGTGATCAGGCACTTGAACTCCCGTCGCCCTATGGCCGTGAATATCGAGGGAGAAAGGGAGTGCGTCCAAGAGTGAACGTGGACGACCGTCGTCTTCGGATCGAGCTGCTTCAGTAGATCATCCAGCGCCGTTTCCGAGCGCCTGTTCCAGATACCCTGGACAGCGCCGGAGATGCCCCCGTTCAGGACGTCGTTCTGCCCGCAATTGACACAAACAACACCCGATTCGATTAAGGAGGGATCGGGGTCACCCAACGCTGAAAAGAAATAGCTGTTGACACCTATCCTCGCCAGAGCAGCTGCTGTTTCGATTGCGATTTTTGAAGCTCCGCCCCCGATATGGGGACGGTCGCAAATCGTTATCACTGTGGTGAAGTTACTCATGCACGGTCCTAGGTTTGATAGATCGGACAAACCGCTTTACACGCAGGCGCATCGACGGGGGGAGCAGCATTTTCAGACGGTCGAAAAGGGTCGCATTCGGCGCCAGGACGGAATCAAAGACTTGTAATCCTGTAGCCTCGAAATGCTCGATAACGGCATCGCGCCTCTCCTCAAGATCCGAGCGCTTATTAGGATCTTCATGCAGCAGCACATCATCCGGAGCAAGGCCGTTGTTAGAGTAGGCGACGCAATCGCTTATTTCATCGATCAATTTTGCCCCGCGCTCGGTCTTCACGATAACGGCCGAAACACCCTTCTCGGGATGTCCGCAGTCTTGGACAGACTCAGAACGCCAGGAATCACCGAGGATGATGTCGGCAGGACTGTCGCTCCCTCTGAAAGGACAGCCGTAGCAAGACGATCTGCTGATCAGGCCTTTGATGTAGGAACCATAAAAGGGATCGAATGCAGCGGGCCTCTTAATAATCCTGCCGTCGGATAACTCGATTTTTATGTTATGGCCCCATCCGAATTTCGATTTATCTCTAAAAGTCAGTGCGGTGACATCGGACTTCTCCCGAAGCTCGAGCCAGTCAACATAGGAACGAAACATGGAAGAGCTTGGTACACCGTGGCAAACAACGCTGACGGTTGTCAGCCCATCCATCGGTTTACCCAAATAGAGACGCAGCGCGGAAACCTGACAAGGAGTACCGCTGAAGAGGACTCGCTTGCCGGATTTGAGATCGCTGAGCACTTCGGGATACGATTCGCTAGCATCGCTCTGGACATATTTGGACTTTTGCAGGAGCGCGATTTCGGCAAGCTCGGATATACCGATATGCCTGACGTGATCGACGCCATCCCAGGCGGCGCCGTAAACGCGCCCGCCGTCCGATAGTATACGTTTCGCAAGAAGGGAGAAGACGCCGCCGGACGAACTTTGCGCGAGCTCGTCCGGGTCATCGCTCTGCAAGACAGAGGCGCGAATGGCCTCCGAGTCCGCGTCGACTTGGTTTTCCGCCGGACAGGTACGCAGGCAAAGACCGCAGGAGGTGCATCTCGCTGCGTCCACCACGGGATATTCGAAACCGTCGGGCGAGGTACGCATAGTAATAGCGGAAAAAGGGCATTTGGCCGCGCAAGCTCCGCAACCAAAGCAGGCCCGGTGAGAAACTGTGTCGATGTTCTTGCTCAAGCTAACTTCCCCCTATTGCTCAAGAGCATCCAAGAGCCATTTTTTCGAAAACGTGATGAGCGACTCCACGTCGGACAGTCGCTTCTCATAGCCCTCGATTTCCGTAGCGTTCATGTGACTGTCATAGCCATCTAGCAGACGATCCTCGGTATTCGAGAGCCTCGAGAGGCTCTCGACTCGAGAGTTTTGAGAGCGCTTGTCGGTCTCCTCAAATCTCTTGAAGCAGTAATAGTCTTTGCGGAAAATTTGAGAAAACAGCGTACCGTGCAGCGAATCGGTTAACACGAACCGCGCGCTCGCCAGATAAGCGAGCCATTCATCGGGACCAAGCCCGTAACGCGGATTGAGCTGCTCGTCGACAGCATTTTTACCTGAACCGACAAGCGTCACGACCTCGCAGCCGAGCTCTTTTGAAATCGAATCGACAGCTTTCCTGTAAAACGGCCTATTCCCAAGGAAATAGCAGACGATTTTCCCGGGCTCAGGACATTTACCGTTGATGAGCGGGGCCCAGTCCTCTTTCGACAGGAGCAGGACAGGGTCCACAACCTGTGAAGGGCGCTCGAGACCGAGGGATTCGACAAAATCCGCGCCCGCATCTTCACGAACAGACACAGAGCTGAACGTTTTAATCAGATCGGTAATGATCTTTTTCTTCCTCTGCGTGGTGCTCGTGACACCGAAGCTGGGTGCATACGCGATTCTCTTATCGCTGTCGCTTAGAAAAGAGAGATAGAAATTCCTATTCAAAAGATAAGGGGACCAGATTTGATCAGATCCGCAGACGTATGCATCGTATTTTCCCCGTAAATCGACCAGTCCGTCTGTATCGACAATCCGATCAGTGGTCTCGATGTTCTGGCTCAAAAAGCGATTGAATACGTCAGCCGTCGAGGATCCGAAGTCATCATGTTCCTTCTTGCGATTGAATAGCTCACGTGCTTTGCCAGCAAATAAATCGAAGGAGTTCCGGTTGATCGCCCAGTTCAGTAGCTTTTCTTTAACGCAGGGAAGATAGTCGGCGTCGACAACGTCATGCCCTTCTGCCTTCAAAAACTGCTGTAGGGCATAAGCCTGAAGCAACGTACCGAAATTTTGATTATGGAGCCACGTTAAAATACAAATATTCATTAATTCACCGTTTCAAATAACTTCAGGTAGTACTCTTCGAGCTTGGGCGCTGCCCTAAAGATGTCATAAGATTCAAGCCCCAGAGATGCTTGGGGATCGGAACGATTAACGACATCCGTGCGTGTGGTAAGGACAGCATTGGACCAGCCCTCAATGCCCGCACTCAACGGAACGAAGCTGCACCGACCGGATAGCGCGACCTCGTTGGGGACCCTCTCAGAGCAGATGCACGGGAGACCGGAGACCTGGGCCTCAATCGCGACCATTCCGAGGCCCTCGTACAGACTAGGGAGAACGAATAAATCAAGCGCCTGATAGACGTCCTGTACATTGGAAATCTGACCGAGAAAACGCACCGCAGACGCAATTCCCAGCGAGCGCGCCTTTTCCTCCGCCTGCGGTCTCAACTTTCCATCGCCGCAGATAACAAGGATGGAATCAGGATTCTGAGCATAAACCGCCTTGAAAACATCAAGCAAAAACAGCTGATTCTTCTGGGGGATGAACCTACCGATATTCCCCAATACCAGCGTATCGTCCTGCGCTCCAAGCCCAGCACGTTGCTCATCCCTAATCGATCGATTGAAAGAAAAACTGCTCAAATCGATAGCATTATTAAAGACAGTAAAATGGGATGAGCCGAACAGCCATTTACCTGCATACTCAGTACAGGCCGCCAAATCAGTTGGATACCTTGTCGAAAACAGTTTCAAAAAGCCTTTAAGGGCATTTTTTGCAAACTCGCCTTTGCCGCTCGTCGAGTGGCTGTGGGCGATACGCACGGGTACCCCTGCCTTCTTCGCGGCGCGAAGCGGAAAGACGGAAAGCGCGTTGATATGGCTGTGCACTATCTTCCAGCCCTCTTGCGTAAAGAGGCTTTGAAGCTCTCGCTGATATTCAATCGCATGCTGGTAGGGCGGAATCTCAAAGATTCGACCACCAAGCGATTCGATCTCTTCACGTGGCACGAGCGTCGAATCTGAATCGACAAGAAAATCGAACTGGACTTTACTTCGGTCAATATGGCGATAATAGTTCATGACAACGGCCTCGACGCCGCCGCCAACCATCTTGCCAACAACCTGGGCTACCCTAATCGGTTCAGTCATCTAGCAAGCACCGCCACCGGTAAAGACCTCAACGACCGTGAGGAGAACAATCTTCAGGTCCGTGATTAGGCCGCGCTTGGCGATGTACTCCAAATCACGGCGGACCATGCCGTCGAAGTCGGTGTCGTTGCGGTCTGTGACTTGCCACCATCCGGTGATGCCGGGCTTCACGGCCAGGCGCTGCAGGTCATACTCGGTGTACTGCTCCACCTCGCGCGGCAGCGGCGGGCGCGGGCCCACGACGGACATCTGGCCCAGGAATACGTTGAGGAACTGCGGGAACTCGTCGATGGAGTGCTTGCGGATGAACTTCCCGATCTTGGTGACGCGGGGGTCCTCCTTCATCTTGAACATCGCGCCGGCGATCTCGTTCTGCCCCTTGAGCTCGGCGAGGCGTTCGTCGGCGTCCCTGTACATGGAGCGGAACTTCCACATGCGGAAGGTGGACAGGCTGCCATCGGGGCGGGTCTGACCCACTCAGATCTGGCTGTAGAACGGGTTGCCCTCGCTCTCCAGGCGGATGGCCGCGGCAAGCACAAGGCTGGGTACGGCGATGACGGCCAGCACGCAGCCGCTGAACACGATGTCGAACGCGCGCTTGACGGCGCGGTAGGCCAGGCGCGAGTTGTCCCAGTCCATGATGGATTGCACAGCCTTATAGCGGCCGACGCCCTCACGCTGGCTCATAGCCTGTGCAATCAGCGCCGCCCCCGCGGGCGCATTACTCTCTGTCACTTCTTTATTAGCAGCCACAATAAAACTTACGTCCCTGTCCCCAGGACCCCCCCCCGTCCATGAATCAAAATGCGAACGAATTGCCGGTGCAACGTCTCCCTTACGTTTTGCTGGGTACGTCGAGCGGAAGTAACTCCCTAAAAGCGGAGCCACCTTCGCCCACGTCCACCAGGCACCAGCGTTTATGACGGTCGATCTTCTTTACACGGGCCTCTTGCCCCACCAAGGGCCCCTGCTCTATGTGCAGCACGCCGTCTTCTATACGGGCGACGCTGTTGCGCACCACGCCGCTGTCGTCGAGCACGCTGCGGTACCAGTCCTGCGCATCGTCCGGCATGGGTGCATAGGCCCGCTCCCTGCTACCGGCAATACGGCAGCCAAAGCTCAACTGGGCCAGGGCCTTGTCGAGCAGGGCTGCATCGCGCGTGGCGACGAAGAAATATTCCTTGTACATGGGTTTGGTTTGGAGCGACCAGGCGCCGTCCCGCTTAAACCAGAACTCCTTTTGCATCACAAAAGCGTCCTGCATCAGCTCGTGCGGGATAATGCGGCGGACCTTTTCACAGGTCTCGCGCTCTTTACCATTGGGGGTATGGACCAGATACCAGCGGACGCGGCCTTGCTGGCTGTTGGTGATGGCGCCGTTAAAGGCACCGGGCAGCTGCTCTTGGCGCCGCATCGTCTGTTCCATCTCTCGCCCCCTTAACTTGCATCCGCGACGCACGCGGATGCAGGGGCGTTAAGAACAGGCTTCTCGCTCGCAGCTAGGCGCAGTCGCAAAAGTACAGGTTTTTGTATCTTTCGACGTTGCTCATTATACGAGCAAACTGCTCACGTTTTCCCAGATTACACAAATTGCAGCGCGAACGGACACATCTCCATACGCCTCTACAAAAACCTGTACCTTTTTGCACAACAAAAAAAGCCGCCCTAACCAGCGGCTTTTCTTCTATAGATAACAAAAAAGGCGACCGCCCGCGAGGACGATCGCCTTTGTTAATTCTTGTTTTGTTTGTGCTAGGCGCGAGTCTTGATCTCCTCGGTCACCTTGGCAACAAACTCGTCGACGCTCATCTGAACGGTCTCGTTGGAGCGATCGCGGACGGAAATGTTGCCGGCCTCGACCTCCTTCTCGCCCAGAATGAGCATGTAGGGCACGCGGTCGATGCTGCGGGCCTCGCGGATCTTGTAGCCGATCTTCTCGTCGCGGTCGTCGCAGACCACGCGAATGCCGGCCTCCTCCAGCTTGGCGCACACCTCGTGGGCGTAGTCGCGGCTCTTCTCAGAGACGGGAAGCGCCTTGACCTGCACGGGAGCCAGCCAGGTGGGGAACTTGCCCGCAAAGTGCTCAATCAGAATACCGATGAAGCGCTCGATGGAGCCAAAGCACACGCGATGCAGCATGATGGGGCGCTTCTTGGTGCCGTCGGCGTCCACGTACTCCAGATCAAAGTTGAGCGGCATCTGGAAGTCGAGCTGGACGGTACCGCACTGCCAGGTACGACCGAGCGAGTCCTCCAGGTGGAAGTCGATCTTGGGGCCGTAGAAAGCGCCGTCGCCCTCATTGACCTCGTAGTCCATGTGCAGCTGCTCAAGAGCGGTACGCAGGCCCTCCTCGGCGCGAGCCCAGTCCTCGTCCGAACCCATGGAGTCCTCAGGGCGGGTGGAAAGCTCGACGTGATACTTAAAGCCAAACTTCTGGTACACGGAGTCGATGAGGTTGACCACGCCCACGATCTCGTCGGTCAGCTGGTCGGGACGAACAAACAGGTGGGCGTCGTCCTGGTTAAAGCAGCGCACGCGGAACAGGCCGTGCAGGGCGCCGCGCAGCTCGTGGCGGTGAACCAGGCCAATCTCGCCGGCGCGGATGGGCAGCTCGCGATAGGAGTGCGGCTTGGAGGCGTACACCAGCACGCCGCCCGGGCAGTTCATGGGCTTAATGCAGTACTCTTCGTCGTCGATGACGGTGGAGTACATGTTGTCCTTGTAGTGGTCCCAGTGGCCCGAGGTCTTCCACAGCTGCTTGTTCATGATGAGCGGCGTGGAGATCTCCACGTAGCCGGCCTTGTGGTGGATCTCGCGCCAGTAGTCCAGCAGCGTGTTCTTAAGGATCATGCCGTTGGGCAGGAAGAACGGGAAGCCGGGGGCCTCGTCGCGCATCATAAAGAGGTCCATCTCGCGGCCGATCTTGCGGTGGTCGCGCTTCTTGGCCTCCTCCAGCATGTGCATGTGCTCGTCAAGCTCTTCCTTGGTGGCAAAGGCGACGCCGTTGATGCGGGTGAGCATCTTGTTGTCCTTGTCGCCCTTCCAGTAGGCGCCCGAGACGCCGGTGAGCTTAAAGGCCTTGAGGGCCTTGGTGTAGCAGATGTGGGGGCCGACGCACATGTCGATGTAGTCGCCCTGCTGGTAGAAGGTGATGCGGGCGTCGTCGTCCAGGTCGCCGATGTGCTCGACCTTGTACTTCTCGCCGCGCTCCTCCATAAGGGCGATGGCCTCGGCGCGGGGCTTCTCGTACACGGAGAACTTGAGGTTCTCCTTGACGATCTTCTTCATCTCGGCCTCGATCGCGGGGAAGTCGTCCTCGCTGATCTTGACGCCCTCGGGCAGGTCGACGTCGTAGTAGAAGCCGTTGTCGGTCGCGGGGCCGTAGGCAAAGTCGGCCTCGGGGTACAGGTGCTTGATGGCCTGCGCCATGATGTGCGCGGCGGAGTGGCGGATGACGTGCGTGACCTCGTCCTGCGGGAGTTCGGCCACCGAACCGTCATTGTAGAGTGCCTTCATGGGTATGTTTTCTCCTCTCGGATGCCTGATGCAAGTGCGTGCGATGCGCTCGGCGTTTTTGACTTGCATCATTATAGGCAGGTTGCCTTGGTATACAAGCGCCCGCCGTACCTTAATGGCACGGCGGGCGATTTTCTACGCATGCTTCATCGTGTGGGGCGGGATGTGGGGCGCGTGGCGGCCGTGGGATGCGCGGGGTGCGCGGAGCCCGTGGCTTGCGGCCGGCCCGGCGATGGATGCGTTACTGGATGCGAGTTCGGCAATAGGGGCAGACCTTCCAGTGCGCATCGAGCGGGCGATGGCAGCTGGGGCATACGTTGCGAACCTGGGTGTCGCACACCGGGCAGACGACAAAGTCCTTCTCGATGGGGGCGCCGCACTGCGGGCAGGTGCCGTACTGGGCAAGCTGGCGCTCGCGCAGAGCCATGTCCAGCTCCTGCTCCTCACGGTCGGACGCGTAGGAGTGCGGGCGCAGGACCAGGTAGGCAATGAGGCCTACAAACGGGATGAGGGCGATGATGCCCCATGCCACGTAGGCGCTGGCGCCGCGGCGGCGAGCGTCGATGAACACATAGACGACCGACAGCACATACAGGGCGATGATAAAGCCAACGAAGGCGTAGACGACGCCCATAAGCTGCGGCGACATGAGCTCGGAGATGTACTTGGACATTACGGGTACCTTTCGGGGTAGTTACAGCTCGAGTTAGTGTAACACGGGGGTTAACGATTTGGCAGGTCGCAGGCATGGTCGGATAGAAACATCTCAATCTGTAACGGGTGGCGGCATCGACCGCGAGCTTGGGTGGTGTTGCCCGCGGTCTAACGAGGTCGACATCCGTGCCGGGTCTCACCTCGTCTGCCGTTGGCGGGTGTTGCGGGGCTGTTCGCCGCATTGCCGCCGCACTGGGGGTGTGCAGACCGTAGGATAGTCGTATTGACAGCCTGTCAACTCGTCTGGGAGGCACTGTGACAGAAACATTTGATATCGCGATTGTGGGCGCGGGCATCACCGGATGCGCCATCGCGCGGCAGCTCGCGCGGTTTGACCTGTCCATTTGCGTGGTCGAGGCGGCTAACGATATTGCGCTGGGCGCGTCGAAGGCCAATGGCGGCCTGGTGCACGCCGGCTACGATCCGACACCGGGCACCGTAAAGGCGCAGGTCAACGCCCGTGGCTGCGAGTTGTACGGTACGTGGGCGCAGGAGCTGGGCTTTCTGTTCTGCCGCACCGGGTCGATGGTGTTGGGCTTTAACGACGAGGACCGCGCGCATCTGGAGCAGCTACGGTGCAACGGCCTGGCCAACGGAGTGCCCGAGCTGTCGATCGTCGGACCCGACCGCATCCACATATTAGAGCCGCGCGCCAGTGCCAATGCAACGTGCGCGTTATGGTGCCCATCGACTGGGTTTGTCGACCCGTTTGAGGTTGCCATCGCCGCGCTGGAGAACGCAGTTGCCAACGGCGTGACGTTTATGCGGTCTGCGCCGGTGGAGGCAATTGAAGTTGCCGGCTCGGATGACGGAGCCACGCGCTTTACGCTGGCGACGCCCGCCGGAGACGTGCGCTGCCGCTACCTGATCAACGCCGCGGGCAACGGAGCCGCCGACATCTCGCATATGGCAGGCGCCGAGGAGTTCCAGATGGTCTGGCGTCAGGGCAACATCGTGGTGCTGGATAAGGAGCCGCGCACGCTCACGCCGCTCTACCCCGTACCCACGCCGGTGTCCAAGGGCGTTATCGTGACAGGCACTGTGCATGGCAACACCGTGATCACCGCCACGGCTGCCGTGCGCGAACCGGGCGACACGCAGACCTATGCGAGCGATGTGAACGCGCTGCTGACCGGCGCGCGCAAGCTGGTGCCCGACCTGGACACGCGCCGCGTGGTGCGCGCGTTCGCCGGCGGGCGCCCGGTCATTCAAGGTACGAACGACTTTTTTATTGGGCAGTCGGCCGTGGTGCCGGGCCTGTTCCAGGCGGCGGGCATTCAGTCGCCGGGCGTGGCGAGCGCGCCGGCCATTGCCGAACGCATGGAACAGGTGCTGCGCAATGCGGGCGTGACCCTGCGCGAACGTGCCGATTGGGACCCGATCCGCCTTGCGCCGGACGACTTTGACCGCGCGCCGCTTGCGCGCAAGGAAGAGCTCATTGAGTCCGATCCTGCGTGGGGGCAGATTGTCTGCCGCTGCGAGACGGTGCCCGAGGCCGAGATTGTGACCGCGATCCGACGTCGCCCGGGCGCAGTTTCGGTCGAGGGCGTTAAGCGCCGCTGCCGTGCCGGCATGGGTCGGTGCCAAAGTGGCTTTTGCCAGAGCCGTGTGGTGGCGATCCTTGCCCGAGAGCTGGACTGCGACCCCAGCGAGGTATTACTGGAGGACGCCGGATCTTGGCTGGTTGAGGGACCGCTGAAGGGGGTGCGCTAGGATGGCGGAATTCGGATCGAGCACGATTGATTGCGGCGTCGTAGAAGCCGTACAAACGCAAGTCTTTGACGTGGTCGTTATCGGCGGCGGCCCCTCCGGCATGGCGGCCGCGCTGGCCGCGCATAAGGCCGGAGCGCGCGTGGCCATCGTGGAGCGCGAGCAGCACCTGGGCGGCATCCTCCGCCAGTGCATCCACCCCGGCTTTGGCCTGTCGCACTTTAAACAGGAGCTCACCGGTCCTGAGTACGCGCAGCGCTTTATCGACCAGGTGCACGCAACCGACATTGCGCTGTTCCTGAACAGCATGGTGCTTGGGATTGATTCAGGCGAGCCTGCGGAAGACACTGCGGTCCATGCCGTCACGCTCATGAGCCCTGCCGGCATGCTGCAGCTCACCGGGCGCGCGGTCGTCCTTGCCATGGGCTGCCGCGAGCGCACCCGCAGCGAGATCAAGATTCCCGGTAGCCGTCCCGCCGGCGTATTTACGGCCGGCTTGGCGCAGCGATACATCAATATCGAAAACCTCAAACCCGGCTCGCGCGCCGTCATTTTGGGTTCGGGCGATATCGGGCTTATCATGGCACGTCGCTGCACGCTCGAGGGGATTTCGGTCGAGGGCGTGTACGAGCTCATGCCGTACGCCAACGGCCTGCGCCGCAATGTGAAGAACTGCCTGGACGACTTTGACATTCCGCTGCACCTGTCCACCACGGTCACGCGCGTGATCGGGCACGACCGCGTGGAGGCCGTCGAGGTAAGCCAGGTCGACGAGCGCCTGGCGCCCATTCCGGGGACCGAGCGCGTTGTTCCGTGTGACACACTGCTGCTTTCGGTGGGATTGATTCCCGAGAACGAGCTTTCGGTTGCCGCGGGCGTGGAGCTTGACCCACGCACGCGCGGCGCCGTAGTTGACCAGAGCCTCCAGACAGGCGTGCCGGGCATCTTTGCCTGTGGCAACGTGCTGCACGTGCACGACCTGGCCGACAACGTGACGACCGAGTCCGAGCGCGCCGGTGCAGCCGCGGCGGCGTACGCGCTGGGTGGCGGGGCCGAAACGAACGCGGTCGCGGACACGAGCTGCGAGCTCACGGTCTCCCCTGCCGGCATTGCGGGCTACGCGCTGCCGGGACGCATTACGGCTGTGGCGCTCACCAAGCTCAACTTCCGCGTACGCCGGCCGGTCGATACCGCTCGAGTACGCATCTTGGCCAACGGCGAAGAAGTGTTTGCGGGCAAAGTCCGCGCGTTTAAACCGAGCGTCATGGAAAGCTTCCCGCTGCCGGCTAAGGTGATTCAACGCGCACTCGACCTGGGTGCCAGCGAAATCGTCCTGTCCGTCGATCCCGTTGAGGAGGCATAGCTCATGAGTACGAATGTGACCGAGACGCTGCAGTTCAACTGCACCACCTGCCCATCCGAGTGCCTCCTGACCGTAGAGGTGGAGCACGACGCCAATGGCACCGTGGTGGAAGTGCGCTCCGTAACCGGTAACAACTGCCCGCGCGGCGATACGTTCGCACATCAGGAGCTCACCTGCCCCATGCGCGTGCTCACAACGACCGTGGCCGTCTCCGGCGGCGACGAAGCCCTACTCCCCGTCCGCACGGCCGAAGCCATCCCGCTAGAACTCCACGCCCAAGCCATGAACCTCATCCGAGGCCTAGTCGTCAACGCCCCCATCCGCATGGGCGACGTCGTGCTGGAAGATCTTCTCGACACCAACATTGACCTAGTCGCCAGTATGGACATCGACCCAGCCTAAGAAGCAAATTTGGGACGGGCTCTTTTAGCTGCTTTTGCAAGGAGTGTCCCGAAGTGCCGGCATAGACGATATGAGCAGGACATAAAAACATTGGGAGCCCCCGGCATGAAA
>DXLU01000013.1 GCA_019414565.1 Collinsella sp.
AAAAGATCAAGTCGTCCTCGCAGACGCTCAAGCAGGAATACCTCGATACATACGAGCGAGGTGAATGACATGATAGGCAAGAGCTATGCAAAGATAGCGATTGTTGGCTTTGTACTTTGTCTTGCAATGGTGCTATGTGCATCATTTGCGAGGTATAGGTCCGAGCAGTCGTTCATCGATGGCGCTGAAAATGGGTTTGGCATAGACGGGATGTATGTCAACGATGGCGCGACCAGGCCGTCTATGGCGATTCTTGCAGGCGAAGACATGGAATGGCAAATCTGTAATGACGATGGCTCTTGTCTGAGTGGTCGTTTGGCCGCAACGAGCGACCCGAATTCGTTCGATCTTCTCGACAATGATGGATCGGATTGCGGTTCAGTTCACCTGTCGTATGCATCACGAGATGGGATGGACGGCATTCTCTACGTCTCCCACGAGTCTGGCGATTTCAAGATGCGCAGGACTAACCGAGTGCCGGCTTTTTTCGAGGAGTGAGAATTCCCGGCGGTCTGCCGATCAGGCCGCCGGGGTATTGAACCCCGCATTCATCCGTACACACACGGATGAATGCGGGAAGTGTCCGGATGAAGTTGATAATCAAGGAAACAATGCCGTTCTGCCTGGGACGGCTTTGGCTTGGACTTTAACTACAACATCGCAATCGACACTTATCAGCTCGCGCAACGCGCATGGCCAAATCTCGGACGCTGGTACATGGAGGACCTTCGAGATTTACTGGACATCCAAAACGACGACGCACACCGCGTGCTCGCCGACTGCGAAGACGAGATGGCTGTCTACAATGCGATCAGAAACGGCGTGAAGTCCGGAGAGCTTTCTGTGGAACCGCCGCGCCGTCGCGCGAGCCGACCGGGCAACCCGGGCAATCTGGTCCCGGCTCTCCCAGTCGTATTCCTACGATATCGCCCCTAGATCACCAATGTGTCAGATAAAGAATGACGCAATGGCTATGATCACGCCTACGGCAGATGCGGCGACTGCGCCTATTTTCCTCTCCTTTAGTCCGACGAATAGGGTTGCCGTAAAGTCAAGGGCGGAAATGCAGGATATGGCAAGCGAAACGAATTCCTTGGGCGGTTTCAGCAAAAGGTCGCTAGCAAAGAGTAATGCAAGCAGGGCAAAGCCGATTGTGTTCAAGTATCTCGATTGATTTTGCGACAGCATGGCAACCGCCTTTTAGAACATGTAAGTGAAAAGTCGGTACGATGTCATTGCGGTTGCAAACAAGCCGCCGCCAGGACCGGTTGTCACGAGACCGGCGATAACTTCAGCGGTGCCAGCAAGGTAGGGATCGCGCAGGCAAGCCTCCTCCTTCGCGTTCAGCTTGACCTTGTGAGGGACGGTGCGGTTATTTGCAAATCCGTGAGAATCGCACCACGCCTTGGAATATGAATCCGTGCAGCGTCCGCGCTCAAAAAGGGATATATCGTATTTTTCGTCGTAGTTGTCTCCGACGTAGATCTCGCTGCTCTCGGCGGGAGACCCCTCGTCGGCATAGGCTGCCGCAACGGGCACAAATGGTGTCATGACAAGGGAGAGGCAAAGAGCTGCTGAGGCGATGGAGGGCAGGTATTTCTTCATGGCTGGCTCCTTAATCTGGCCTTTGATAGTTACTTGATGTCGCCTCCTTCCGCTTTATATCCGTTGTATTTGGCGTATTTCTTTAATAAGGCAAGAGGTTCTTCCTCTCCTTCGGATAAGCCGATGATGTTTCCTTGATCATCCAGTATGAATACGGACGGAATATGCTCAAGTTCATATTGGTCATACACGGTCTTATCTTAATCTATGTATATGGGAAAGTCTCCTTCATGGACCGAGGCTTCTTCAATTGTGCTGTCCTCGGAAACAGTGAAAAGGTTCTTCCTTAAGGCTGCGAAATTATCAAGTTGTTGCATATCTTCTATGAGAGATTCGCAGTGCTGACACCACGATGCCCAGAACATCAAGATATTTTCTTCATTAGGTTTTAGCTTGTTAAAATAATTGACGTTTCGGCCGAGGCTGAAATTTTGGCCCATTTTAATGGACAAAGATGAGGGATAAGCATCGTGTTGCGGTTTGATATTGACGGCGATTAAGGCGGCGAAACACGTCAGAGTCGCCAGAGTCAGTAAGGCGATAACGCATTTTCTCGGTTTCCAGCTCATGACAGATCCCTCTCTCATGGTGAAACGCATACGTTTTGAAACGGGATACCGCTTCGATTCGTTCCGGACGCGGATGTGGACGTAACTGGTCTCGGTGCCAAGTGCGATTTCAGTGCTGTATATGACTTAACGGGAATGTCCGAGCAGTGTCGGAGTCTCCATCTGGATTGTTCCGACTGGAACATCAGCCCGAATACACTGCATAGCGACTCCAACAAGAACGTCCCCGGCGTAATCCTTCCCAAGGCATGGCAATAGACAAGTTCAAGTGAACGCATGAAGGTGGCTCCCGAACCATCGGGAGCCACCTTCGCAATTCAACAGATGGGAAAACCGACTGCTAATTCAATTTGACCCAGATGGCGGGACGGACTCCGAGCAAGTCATCCTGCTCGCTCCCGTCATCGCCAAATTTGATGTCGCCCATCTTGCACACGTAATTGGCTAGGGGCTGCCCGACATAGTAGAAATCACTATAGTCTGAGCTGCCGCTGTACTTCTCGACGGTAGAGGTCCACCAGTCCTTAACTATATCGTCCTTCACTGACTTTGCGTACCGGAAATCGTCCGATAGCGCGGGTTCGCAAAGGAGAAAGGAGTTGAGAATCGTGACGTCTCCGTCGATGAGGCCCCGCTCGACATCGCTGAAGGCGAAATCCCTGAAGCTGCCGTTCAGATAGTCGTATAGCGAGCTGGACTTGAAATCGGTTGCGTCGCCTTGCGTATCGAACGCCATCTCGTCGATGCACTGCTGGGTTACGAGAAGGGCCCGTCCGTCCTCCTTGTCGACAACGATCCATCTGATCGGTCTGCCGGCGATTGCGGCGCCCTTGTAGGCCGCCAGCCCACCCGAATAGGTCCCGAACTCGACGGTCTGCCCAATCGACTTGCTGTCGATTACCTCCTGCTCCGCCTTCATGTCCGCCCGCGCTTCGAGCATGGACGGCAGGGGCGAGATGGCGACCATGACGGCAAGCAGGACGATGCCCGCGACGGCTGCGACGGCTATCTTCTTCCTCCTTTTCGAGAGGTTCGCAATCTTCATGCCGGCCTCTCTTGCCTTCTCGCCCGAATCCCCGTAGCCCTGCTCGGCCAGCCTCTCGAGGCTCTCCTTGGCGGCTTCAGCTTCCTTCCTGTTGCCCTTCTCGAGTATCGCGACGCTCGTCTTGTAGACCCTGTCCCTTCTGGATTCATCCAGGAACGCGGCATCTTCCAGATCCGCCATTTTCTCGCGCACGGCGCCGCAGTTCCAGCAGGTACCGCGCTTGAGGTTCACCGCACCGCAGCCGCACTGCCACCACCCGTCGTGTTCGGAATGGACGCCCGCGCATTTGAAGGTATCGGCCCCCATCTCGGAGAGCAGGACATCGCGTTCCGACTCCTCGACCCCGTTGAGTGCGAGTGGCGCGGGGCTATCGATGTCGATCGGGTCGCCGAAGGAGGTCTCGCCGTCCGCTCGGGTCACAACGGCACGCGAGCCGGTGATAACAGACAACTTGATTCTCACCGCCTTGGGCCTGAGCACCTCGCCGGCGGGCAGGTCGGCATCTAGGAGCGAGAAGTCGACGGTCTCCGTCTCCCCTCCCTCGCCCTCGAGCCCGACAGTGAACTCTATGCGGCTGATGGGTTTCGTCGATACGTTGACGATCTTTGTTTGGAGGAAGCAGGCTCCCGTCTCGGTGTCTCTGGAGACTTGGATGGCTAACATCCTGACAGGGCAAAGCTCCTGCCAGGAGGGGTTGGCGTCGCGGTAGGCGATCTTGTATTTCGACATTACTACACCTCGGGCAGGGCGTCTTCGTCCCTTTGTGCGCTGGGCGCCGGTGCCGCTCGGTCGGGCAGAGCGCAGACGATCAGGCCGACCATGAGCGGGGTGCCGAAAAGGCCGATGAACCAGAGGATTCCCGCGCCATTGGTGTAATGCCCCTTGGCCCTGGCAATCTTAACGAGCTCCGCTACGCCGCAGATGTTGGCGGCGATCGCCAAGAGAGGCAGGAAGAAGATTATCAGCTCCAGGCTTCTCATTTTTGGTCCCTTCTTCTCGACCGCCCGCCTCGACACCGGCGGTCCTCCGTAACTTCCGGTAACACCAATTCTGCTGTCCTCACCTGCGAATTTGTTGAGCAACAAATTCGATTGTGTGAGCGGTCGGTTAAGCTGCGCAGACGTTGGGCTAATTACTCTTTGCCGCTGCGGCAAGTCCAGCGCAACCTTTTGGAATAGTCCTACGCTCAAGCCGTTTCTATTCACCCTGAGCGAAGGGAGTCGCATATGCATGCAGCGGCAATTAACCTTCGGGGGGGGGGTATCTCCTAGAGGTATCCGCCTTCGTGGGCAATCTATCATCGAGTACGTCCTGATTATCGCGGTCATCGGCCTGGTGATCGTGTTCGCGGGACCCGGCGTGGCCGGGGCCATCCGAAACCAGTTCAACCTGGTCGGCAACACGGTGAACAGCGGGGCGACCGGTGGCGTCGAGGACGGTGGAACATCCGGTGGCGGCTCCACAGGGGCCGATTCCGCGACCGTCCAGGCGGCCATCGCCAAGGACGCGAAGGACTGGACGCTCGGTGAGCAGAAGGCCGTGGCAGAGGACATCGCCACGAAGGGCAAGGCGTCTCCCGCCTACGCCAAGGCGAAGGCCGCCGTGGATGCCGGCACCAAGTTCACGATGAAGCTCACCGATGGGAAGACGCTCGAATACCGCATCATCGGCATCAACCATGACGATTTGGCCGACGGCTCGGGCTAGGCGGGGCTGACGTTCCTCACCACCTCGACAGGTATTTCGCCCCGCATGAACGCCACCGACACCAACGCCGGTGGCTGGGAGAAGTCGGAGCTCCGTGCGAAGATGAACTCCGGCGAGATCTGGAGCCTCATGCCGCCCGATTTCCAGTCCAAGGTGAAGACCGTCAGGAAGCTCACGAACAACGTCGGCGGAATCGATAAGAACGCCGCCGTAACCGCGACCTCGGACAGGCTGTTCCTTCTCAGCTACTCCGAGATCGCGCCCTGCACCTCCCATTGGACCTCCGACTTCACTTCCCTTTGGGCCTCTGACTACCCCTGGAGTTCCTCCGAGGGTAGCCAGTACGAGGCCTTCAAGGGCAAGGTGACGAATAACGATAATCCCAACTCTGCCATTGCCATTAGCAGCTTATGGTGGGAGCGTTCGGTGTTACCGAAACTTTCTGCGTACTTCCTCGACGTCACCGGCACTGGCAGGCCGTCGCGTGGCGACGACGCGAGCGCTTCGCTTTGCGTCTGCCCCGCTTGGTGCTTCTAGCCTGTCTTCTAGCTTGTCTAGCGAAAAGCCTGCGCAACTTCGCGCGGGCTTTTCTTTTGGCGGTTACTCGAACGGTCTGATGTTCGTGGCACAGGTAGTCGGGTTGAGGGGAAATGGGGCCATACAGCGGCTCTCAGAGCGTCCGCCGCACTCCCCCGCCATTACCTCTGCGGGGTCCTCGTGTAGAGCTCATCCTGCTTGGCATTTCGCTGCAACAGCCCACTTGTCCACCGATCAAGTGAACTACTGGAATAAATACAGCGACACGCTTGTTCGTCACAGTCGCTATATCCGTGTAAATCGCCGCGATAAATACAGCCTGTACTCGGCTGTATACCAGCTACGCGTATGTAGATTCATATCGCGTTAATAAATCGGCTCAAGCGCGTGCAAAACGCGCAAGTAGCCGCAAAAGGCGATTATCGCGTAGGTAGATTTTTGGCACCCTGTTGCTTACTGACAATTAAGCAATTGCTTAAAACAAAAAAGGTCAGGCACTAAGTGCCTGACCTGCAAACTTCTGGTCGGGACGACTGGATTCGAACCAGCGACCCCTTGACCCCCAGTCAAGTGCGCTACCAAGCTGCGCCACGTCCCGAAGCTTTTGTTTGTTGCTCTGCTCTCACTCGCAACAGGGAGTATATTAACCCGAAACTTTGTCCTTGTGCAAGAACTTTTTTACAAATTTTGAAGCAAGTCCAAAATTGTATCTGCGAGCTGGGGTTTTGTTAGTACGGGTAGTTCTTGCGTACCCGCTATGCTCACGATCCAAGCCTTGTTGGTGTCGGTTCCAAAGCCCGAATCGGCGCGTGAGACATCGTTGGCGATAATGGCATCGCAGCCTTTGCGGGTCAATTTGCGCTCGGCGTACTCGACGACGTTATCAGTCTCGGCTGCAAAGCCGATTACGAGGCGATCGCCCTTTTGGCGTGAAAGTTCGGCCAAGATGTCAACGGTCTCGACGAGCTCGATTCGATCCAGGGGCTCGTTGGCCTTTTTGAGCTTATGGTCCGCCGGGGCCGCCGGCGTGTAGTCGGCGACGGCGGCGGCGCAAATGGCCGCGTCGGCCGTCTGGAAGGCGCTCAGCGCTGCCTTGAGCATTTCTGAGGCGGTCTGTACGTGCACGCACTCCACACCGCGGGGAACGTCGAGCGATGTCGGTCCCAGCACGAGCGTGACGGCGGCACCGCGACGTGCGGCCTCCCCCGCCAGGGCGATACCCATCTTGCCCGAAGAACGGTTGCCAATGAATCGCACCGGGTCGATCGGCTCGTGCGTGGGGCCGGCGGTGATGACGATGCGCTTGCCCGTCAGGTCTTGCGGCACGGGGTTGAGCACCTCACAGACAGCCTCGACGATGTCCTCGGGCTCGCTCATGCGGCCCGTGTCCACGTCGCCGCACGCAAGGTAGCCGCTGCCGGGTCCCACCACGTGAACGCCGCGGTCGCGCAACGTGGCCATGTTGGCCTGCGTCGCCGGCGCCTTCCACATGCCATTGTTCATGGCCGGCGCGATCACGACGGGCCGCGGCGTCGCAAGCAGCGTGGTGGAGATGAGGTCGTCGGCGATGCCGTTGGCCATCTTGGCGATGATATTGGCCGTCGCGGGCGCCACGACCACCAGATCGGGCTCCTGCGCAAGCGAGATATGGTGGATGGGGTCAGACGGGTCGTCGAATAGCCCAACCGCGACCGGCTCATTGGTGAGCGCGCGGAACGTGAGCGGGCCCACGAACTCCGTGGCATGCTCGCTCATAACGACTTTGACACGTGCGCCGCGCTTTTGCAGCAGGCGCACGATATTGCACGACTTATAGGCGGCGATCCCGCCGGTAATGCCCAGCAGGATCGTTTTTCCCTCAAGTTGCATTGAATTGTTGGATGCCGCCGTCATCGCTAGGCTTCCTTGCTCGGGAGCACCAGGAGGCGGTGGCAGTACGGACAGTGCGTAATCTCGCTACCGTCGTGGTTGAGGTCGCTCATGGATGACGCCTGCAGCGCGGTGTGGCAGACCGTGGGGATGTTGCCCTTGATGGTCTCGACGGCCAGGCCGCGGAACTGCTTGAGCAGACGCTCGTAATCGGTGAGCACGTCGGCCGGCAGCGTGGCGGCAAGAGCGGTGCGCTCCTTAGCGGCGGCTTCGATCTGAGCCTGCAAGTCGGCAGCCTTGGCGCGGGCGGCCATGGTATCGGCCTTCACGCCCTCTTCGAACTTGGCGATGATTGCCTGCGCGCGGGTCTCGCGGTCGAGCGCCTCTTTGTGGGCGACAACGACATCCTTGCGGGTGTGCTCAATCTTGTCCAGACGCTTGGCCAGGGTGGCGAGCTCGTTCTCCAGGTCCTGAACCTCGCGATAGTCAGAGCCGTCGACGTGGCGCTTCTTGGCGGCCTCGATGGCGTTGTTGGTCTGAATCTCGGTGGTGTTGAGATCGTCGAGCTCAATGTCCAGGTCCTTGCGTTGGGCGTAGAGCTTGGTCATCTCGGACTTGAGCTTTACATAAGTCTTACGCTTGGAAGCGAGCTCCTTGAGCTCCGGCATATTGGCAAGTTCGCTCTTGTTGCGGGCGAGCTCCAAATCGATCTGTTGCAGCTTGAGTAGCGTAGCGCCGGCGCTCATAAGTTCTCTCCTTTTGTCACAGTCCACCATTGGCAAGGGTTCAGTATTTTAATCGCATGACGGGGGTCGACCCCGGCGTCAACTGCAGAGTTCATCAATATATCAACGAACGGCTCCTCGGAGCGGTCGTGGCCGAGCAAGATCACCGGCAGCCCGCGCAAGGCAAGGTCCTGTGCCACGTGGTAGCCTGCCTCGCCCGTCACGATAACATCTGCGCCCGCGGCGATGGCGAGCTCTCCAAAGTCGCCTAAGGAGCCGCCCAAAATGGCGATGGTGCGGCACGGGTGATCTGCCTCGCCCCACACGCGCGGGTCGCTGCCAAACGCCGCTGCGGCGCGTGCGGCAAGGTTGCGCAGGCTGCAGGGGTCGTGGAGGGTCGCGAGTAAGCCCAGTCCGCAGGCCTCGGGGTCGTCCACGTGCTCCAACGAGCTTGCGGGCGCGGCGTCCAAAAGCCTACTTAGGCAGATACGTGCCTCGTGCGAGCGGTCCAGGTTGGTGTGGAGCGAGATAATGCTCACCCCGCAGCGGGCAGCCTCGTAGAGGGCCGCACTGCACTGGGGACGCGTCGCGCTGGGCGGACAAAATGCCTCGGGTGCCTTGATGTAGACGGGATGATGCGTGAGCATCACATTGGCTCCGGCTTCCAAGGTGCGCTGCACGTTGTCCCTGGTGGCATCGAGCGCGCAGGCTACGCCACGGATCTCGTCGTCGGGGTCGCCTACGGATAAGCCTACGTGGTCCCATGGTTCGGCGTCCGTCTTAGGATAGCGTGCCAGCAGTGCACGCTCGAGTTCCGCGATGATCATACGGCGCCTACGATCGAGAGCAGCGTCTGGGCAAACTCGTCCAGATCGCCTGGATTCACGCGATCATCGAAGGAGATGCGCAAGGCACCCAGCGCCTGTTCGCGACCGATGCCCATGGCGCTGAGCACGTGGCTGGGGTCCATGCTGCCGCTCGAGCACGCCGAGCCGGCCGAAACCTCAAAGCCGGCGGCGTCGAGCTTGACGATGAGCTCCTCAGAGTCCATGCCGTCAACGTAGATCGACACCATGCCCGGCAGGCGATCGGCCTGTGCGTAGTCGCCCATGGTGGCATGAATACGCGGATGAGCCGTAAGCGTGGCGTAGAGCTTGTCGGATAAGGACTGCAGCGTTGCGCGCTCCTGAGCCACATGGGGCATCAGCGCGCTGGCGGCAGCGGCAAAAGCCAGCTGCGTGCGCAGGTCCTGCGTGCCAGCACGGCGTCCGGCTTCCTGTCCGCCGCCAAAGATGCGGGGTCGCAGCGGCGTGCGGGTCTTAACGTAGAGTGCGCCAGATGCTACGGGACCGCCAATTTTGTGGGCGGCGACGGACATGGCGTCGACGCCCAGCTCGACGGCATCGAGCGGAATATGCAGATAGCCCTGGATGGCATCGGTATGGAACAGTGCGCCCACGGTATGCGCGGCAGCGGCAAGCTCGCGGATGGGCTGCACCACACCGGTCTCGTTGTTGGCGACCATAATGCTCACGAGCGCCACGTCGTCTGCGAGCAGATCGGTGAGCGCGCCGGGCTCAATGTAGCCCGCGCGACAGGGCTGCACCAGGTCGACAGTAAAGTCCACGGCGCGCAACAGCGGCAGGTTGTCCAGGATCGAATCGTGCTCGATGGCAGATACGATCACGCGGTTGCGCTTTCGGTCGCGCTGACGAGCGCCCTCGGCAAGGCCAAGGAGCGCCAGCTGGTTGGCCTCGGTGCCGCCGTTGGTCAGGATGATCTCGGACGGGCGGACGCGCGCGCCAAAGCTGTGGGCGATCTCGCGGCGTGCGACCTCCAGGCGCGCGGCGGCCTTGCGGCCGAGCGAGTGCAGGGAGTTGGGGTTGACGCCCGCAAGTTCACTCTCGTCGTACTCACGCTGCGCAATAAGCGCCTCGGCGCGCATGGGCGTCGAGGCGGCATAGTCAAGATTCACGGGTATGCGGTTTTGACCTGCGGTCATAAGGGTTTATGCCTCCTGTGCGGCCTCGTTGCCCAGCTTCTGCAGCAGCGCAACCTCGGCGGCGGGATCTTCGGACTTAAATACGGCGGAGCCTGCCACTAAGACATCGGCGCCGGCCTTGACGACCTCGGCGATATTCTTAGAAGAGATGCCGCCGTCGACCTCGATCATGGGCGACACGCCGTGGCGCTCGCACATGGCCTTGAGCTCGTGCAGTTTGGCGATGGTGCCCGGGATAAAGCTCTGGCCGCCAAAACCGGGGTTCACGCTCATCAGCAGCACGATATCGACGACCTCGATGATGCTCTCGAGCACGCAAACGGGCGTTGCGGGGTTGAGCACCACGCCGGCCTTGACGCCGCGCTGCTGCAGGTGCGTGAGCGTGCGGTGCAGGTGCGTAGAGGCCTCGTAGTGCACGGTAATCATATCGGCGCCGGCATCGGCATACCAATCGACGGTCTCGTCGGGGTTCGAAACCATGAGGTGTGCGTCGACTGGCACGTCGGTGGAGCGCTTGACGGCCTTGAGGATGTCGACGCCAAAGGTGAGATTGCCGGTAAAGTGGCCGTCCATTACGTCGAAGTGCACGTAGTCGGCACCGGCGATCTTGTCGAGTTCGCCCTTGAGGTTGGCCATGTCGGCCGAAAGGACGGACGGAGCGATTTTAATGGTACCCATGGTAGTAGCCTTTCTGCGCTAGTCGTTGAGCCCGTAGAACTCCTGCGATGGGACGCGGTCGGTGAGAATTTCGAGCGCCCTATCCAAAGTAACACCGTTGTAGAGCGTTTGCTCCACGGCAAAGGTGAGCGGAATATCTACGCCCAGTGAACGGGCGAGCTCGCTGACGCTGCGGGCCGCGACGGCGCCCTCAACCACCATATGCGTGCGCGCCTGGTACTCGTCGAGCGACACGCCGTGGGCAAACTCGTAGCCAAAGGTGCGGTTGCGCGAATGCTCCGAGGTGCAGGTGGCGATGAGGTCACCCATGCCGGCAAGCCCCATGCAGGTCATGGCCTGACCGCCGCGGGCGTGCACCAGGCGGCTGATCTCGGCCAAGCCGCGCGTCATGATAAGGGCGAGCGTGTTGTCGCCCGCGCCGGTACCGGCGGAAATGCCGCACACGATGGCGATGACATTTTTCATGGCGCCGCAAACCTCGACGCCGGTCATGTCCTGCGACAGGTAGATGCGGAAGGCCGTGGATAGAAGCAGGTCCTTAAAGGTCTCCCCTATCTGCGGGTCTTCGCTGGCGATGACAGCGGCCGAAAGCCCGCCGCGGCAGATCTCCTCGGCATGATTGGGGCCCGAGAGCGCCGCCACGCGCGCCTCGTTGCCGATCTCGCTGGCAATGACCTCGCTCATGAGCAGGCCGGACTCGGGCTCAATGCCCTTGGTAAGGCAGAGCACCGGGGTGTCGGCGGCGATGAAGGGCGCTGTCTGATGACATACGCTTCGCAGGTGCGTGGAGGGCACGGCGAAGATGATGGCCTCGACACCGTCGAGCGCCCGCGCCAGCTCCGTCGTGGCGACAACGTTGTCGGGCAGCTCGTAGCCCACCAGATACCGGGGGTTGCGGTGCTCGCCGTTAATGCCGGCAGCCGTCTGCTCGCTATGGGCCCACATGGTCACGCGCTCGGCTCGCGCGGCGGCAAGGCCGGCGACGGCGGTTCCCCAGGAGCCAGAGCCAATCAGCGCAACATTCATGACTCTCTCCTATTTATCGTCGGGCTCGGTGACGCGCTTGGTAAACGAGAGCTTGGACTCCTTACCGGCCATGAGCTTTTGGATATTCGAGCGATGGGCCCACACTACGGTGATGCCGATCATCGCCATGCAAAACTTGAGGCCCAGGCTGCTGTACGGAAAGACCGCGCAAGCGGCGATGGGAAGACCGATGGCAGCGGCGAGTGAGCCCACCGACACATACTTGGTGATGGCGACGGCCACGATAAACATGCCCAGTAGCGACAGGCCAATGGGCCAGTACCAGGCAAGGATCACGCCCAGACCAACGGCGATACCCTTGCCGCCATGGAAGTTGAGGTAGGGCGAGAAGATATGGCCCCATACAGCTGCCAGGCAAATGACGCCGAGCATCCAGTCGCCGGGGGCTCCAGGCGCCATGATGTTCTGCGGAAAACCATAGCCCATGTCGGCGATAAGCGGACGAGCGATAATGACACAGATGGCGCCCTTAAGGCAGTCGAGCAGTAGCGTGAGCGCGGCCACCTTGGGGCCGGCCACGCGCAGCGCGTTGGTGGTGCCGATGTTGCCGGAGCCCGCCTTGCGAATGTCCGTGTGGTTGAACACGCGGCCCAGGATCAGGCCAAACGGAATCGCTCCGATAAAGAACGAGGCCACGGCGCAAATGGCGGTCAGCAGAATCGGATTATGCATCCTTTTGCTCCTTCTTCCTAAAGAAGAGTCGGATGGGCGTGCCGGCAAAGTCGAAGGTCGAGCGCATGCGGTTTTCGACATAGCGCTGGTAGGTGTCGTTGACCAGGTCGCTGTGGTTGACGAAGAACGTGAACGTGGGCGGGTTGATGCCCGTCTGGGTCACGTAGTGCATGCGCAGGCGGCGCTTGCCGTCCACCACGGTGTGGCCAAACTCGCGCAGGTCGGTGAGGAAGGTGTTGAGGCGCGAGGTGGTAATCTTTTGCGAGCGCGTCTTCTCGGCGGCGTCGACCATCGCCCAGATCTTCTCGACGCTGCGGCCGGTGAGGGCCGAGATGCGCAGGTACTGGGCCCAGGGAGCCATGACACCCAGACGGCGGTCGACGGTTTCCATGCAGGCCTCGCGCTTGCGGTCGTCGTCGAGCAGATCCCACTTGTTGAGCAGCACGACGATGGCGCAGCCGCGCTCAATGGCCAAGCCCATGACCTTCTGGTCCTGCTCGGTAACGCCCACGGAGGCGTCGACGACGAGCAGTGCCACGTCGGCGCGATCGATGGCGCGCAGGCCGCGGACCATGGAGTAGTACTCGATGTTCTCGTACACGGTGCTCTTCTTGCGAATGCCCGCGGTGTCGACCATGCGGTAGTGTTTGCCATCGCGCTCTACGACGGTGTCGATGGCGTCGCGCGTCGTGCCGGCAATGTTGGACACGATAGAGCGGTCGGCACCTAGGATGCGGTTGAACAGCGAAGACTTACCGGCATTGGGGCGGCCGATAATGGCGACGTTCAGGGCGTCGGGGAACTCGTCGGCGACCTCGTCCTCTTCCTCGGGGAGCAGGGCCACGATGTCGTCGAGCAGGTCACCCGTGCCATGGCCGTGCAGGGCCGAGAGCGGCGTGGGCTCACCGATGCCGAGCGAATAGAACTCCCAGATGTTGTCGTTCTCGCGATCGGGGTTATCGAGCTTGTTCACCAGCAGAAAGACCGGCTTGTCCGAGCGCTTGAGCATGCGGGCGACCGACTCATCCTCCTCGGTGACACCGGTGCGGCCGTCGACCACAAACAGGATGACGGCGGCTTCCTCGGCGGCGGCGAGAGCCTGGTCGCGGATGGACGTGGCAAAGACGTCGTCGCTCTTGAGCGGCTCGATGCCGCCCGTGTCGACGATGGTGAACTCGCGGCCGTTCCAATCGGCCGTGTGATACGAGCGGTCGCGCGTGACGCCGCGGGACTCGTGGACGATGGCGTCCGAGGTCTGGGCCAGGCGGTTAACGAGCGTGGACTTGCCCACGTTGGGGCGACCGACGACGGCGACGATAGGTTTCATCTGCTCTCCTTTAATGGGTAGGGTCAGCGGAATTAGTAGAGTCGGCAGGCACAATGCCAAGGATGTGCTCCAGGGTATCGAGCAGCTCATGCGGCATGGTCGACACCACATGAACCTCGGCACCGCGACTGGTAAGGCTTGCGAGTAAATCGTCACGATGATACTCGTCAAGCGTCATGCCGTCAGCGTTGAACATGAGCTTAGGCACAAAGAGCATAACCCCCGACAGGTCTTGCGGCAGCTGCTCCAGGATGTCGCTCGCGACGATGAGGCCGGTCACGTCCACGTTGCCGCCAAAGTAGCGGTTTTTGATGGCCGTGACGGTGCCGGCAAGGCCGTGCGGCGATTCCACAAAGCGCGCGACCGTATCGCGCGCGCTGGCGCCCGAGAGGCACAGCAAGCGCTGACCACGGGCGGCGATTCCCTCGCGAACGCGGATCAGGCGCTCGGCATCGGCGGCGATCACATCGTCGGTCTCGTCCAGATAGGAGCGAATCATGCCGATGCCGTCATAGTACTGCGGGTAGCCGTCGTAAAAGTCTGCCTCGGGCGGCTCGATGCCGGCGTCCAGATAGAACTCGTCGCTCATCTGGAAGGTGTGGCGGCCAAAGCGCTCGAAGGCACGGTCCTGAAAGGGTCGGATCATGGCAATGGTTTCGCGCGCGAGCTCGGGCTTATCGCTGTAGGACCAGCTAAAACGGTTTTGGTGCTTGGTAAAGCCGAGCGGCACGATGCCCAGGCTGGTGATCTGCTCATGTTCCTCGCAGTAGCGCAGGGTCTTTTCCAGCTCCTCGCCGTCGTTCATGCCGGGGCACAACACGATCTGCGCGTGAATCTCGATGCCGGCTGCCATGATGGCCTCGAGCACGTCCATGCCGCGCTGGGCGTTGCGGCCCATCATGCGGCGGCGAATATCGGGGCTCACGGCATGGACCGACACGTTCATCGGACTCATGTTGCGGTCGATGACGTTTTGCACGTCCTCGTCGGAAAGGTTCGTGAGCGTGACAAAGTTGCCCTGCAAAAAGCTTAGGCGGTAGTCATCATCGCGAATGTAGAGCGTGGAGCGGCCACCCTTGGGCAGCATCGTCATAAAGCAGAACACGCAGGCGTTGACGCAGGTACGCATGCCGTCAAAGATGGGTCCATCGAACTCAAGGCCCCAATCCTCGCCGGGAAAGCGATCGAGCTCCACGGGGGTGACGGTGCCGTCGCGCGGGTCGAAAACCTCCAACTCGACGGTGTCGTCGTCGGCTTCCCAGAGCCACACGATCATGTCGGTGAGCTGCTCACCGTTGACCTTGAGCACGCGCATGCCCGGCTCGATACCCACATCCCATGCGGGCGATTCGGGACGCACGTTCTTAACGAGCGCGCCCTTACCCGGCTCGGGGTCGCGGCTGCGCCCGTAATCGGCCACCTCGGTGGCGTATGCGGGTACGGTCTGGTCCATGATTAGCGGCAAAGCTCCTTGATGCGCGCAACGGCGCGTTCGATGTGTTCTTGCGGGGTAGAGGCTCCGGCAGTGATGCCGATGTGGCGCGCGTTGGCAAACCATGCGGCCTCAAGCTCGGAAGCTTCCTCGATGTGGTGCGTGTGCTCGCAGGCATCGGCACAAATCTGCGCCAGGCGGCGCGTGTTGCCCGAATTTTTGCCGCCTACGACGACCATGCAATCACAGCGGTTGGCGAGGGTTGCGGCTGCCTGCTGGCGCTCGCTCGTGGCTGCGCAAATGGTGTTGATCACGCGCAGTTCCTGCACGCGTGGGGTGATGGAGGCCACAACCTCGGCCAGGTTCTGCGCGGTCTGGGTGGTCTGCACAACCAGACCTACCTTGCCCTTGAGCGACAGCTCGTCGGCGTCGGCGGCACAGCTCACGACCTGTGCGTCATCACCAGCATGGCCAAGAATGCCCTCGACCTCGGGGTGACCCGGCTCTCCCACGACGATCACGCGGTAGCCCTCGCGCACCAGGCGCTCGGCCGCCACGTGGACCTTCTTCACGTAGGGGCAGGTGGCGTCGACCACGTCGAGGCCACACTCGCGTGCGGCATCGATCACCTGCGGCACCACACCGTGGGCGCGAATGATCACGGTGCCCGAAGCAGCGTCGTCCAAGGTGTCTGCCAGACCAACGCCCGCCTCGGCGAGCTCGCGCACCACGATGGGGTTATGGATGAGCGGGCCCAGGGTGTGGACCTGAGTGTTCTCCGCTGTCTGCGGCGCGGCGGCCAGCGCCATGTCGAGCGCGCGCTGCACGCCGTAGCAGGTGCCCGCGTGGGCAGCGATCTCGATGGTGGGGACGACCTCCTCAGCGACGGCCGCAGCGGTATTCATGACATTCTCACCCATGGCTAGAACCTGCCCGGGTGTTCGGCGCACAGGTCGTCGCGCATGGCGTAGACGCGGCCCATGGCCTCGGACTCAAACCAGGCCAGGCGCTCCGTACGCTTAAGCCCGGCCGGCGCGTCCGAAATCGAGACGGCCTTGCCGGCACGAATCCAGCACTTCTTGGGACGCATGAGCTTTTTGCCCGCGGGCGTGATGTCGGACCAGCCGCAGATGGCGAGCGGGTTGACGGGCGCCTTGCCCATCTGAGCGATGAGCGCAAAGCCGCCGTGGACCTCTGGCTTGATCTCGCGCGAGCGGATGCGCGTGCCCTCGGGGAAGATCAGGACGTCCTCGCCGCGCTGCAGCGCATGCTGGGCGGCGCGCAGGCACTTCATATCGGCAGTACCGCGCTCCACGGGGATGCCGCCCACGCGGCTAAAGGCCCAGCGCACAATCTTGCTCTTGGCGAACTCGGACTTAAAGATGGGACGGATGCGGCGGCCCCCAAAGAACAACGCCGTCTCCACGGCCAAGAGCTCGGCCATCGAGGTGTGGTTGCAGATGACCACGCTGCCGCGGCCTTCCTGACGCTCAAACAGCAGGTCAGCGTCCTCGACCTTCCAACGCCACATGAGCTTGGAGAAGGCCCAAAGGATGGCCATGACTACGACGACGGTGCCGCGGATGAGCGCTGGGAACTCTGCGTAGGGGGCGTTGTAATAGTCCTCGGGCGTCTGCTTAAACAGGCGCATGGGCTACCTCCTTTGGTTGATGAGGCCCTCGATAATGCGGACGACCTCGTCGATGGTATGGGCGGTGGAGTCGACGTGCACGGCGTCCTCGGCGGGCACGAGCGGGGCGACCTCGCGGCTGCTATCAAGCTTGTCGCGCTGCTTGAGGGCGTCGAGGGTATCGTCGACTTCGGTCTCGAGTTGCGCGGGCGTGAGCGGCTGAGCATCGTTTTGGTGACGCTGCAGCACGCGGCGGCGGGCGCGCTCGCGCGGGTCGGCGGTCAGGAAGACCTTGACTTGCGCGTTGGGAAACACGACGGTGCCGATGTCGCGACCCTCGGCCACGATATCGCGGTCCTCGGCGGCGCGGCGCTGGTGGATGAGCATGGCGGCGCGTACGCCTGGGTAGGCCGAGACCTTGGACACGTTGGCGTCGACCTGCGGGGTACGAATGGCGGCCGAAGCGTCCTGGCCGTCAATGGTCAGGCGCGTGTCCTCGCCGGTACCGTTGGTAAAGCGAATCTCGATCTGCTCGGCGAGGGCGTCGATGGCTGCCTCGTCGTCCAGGTCGATACCGCGGTCGAGCGCGGCGAAGGTGACGGCGCGATACATGGCGCCCGTGTCGAGCTTGTTAAAGCCAAGCTGGCGGGCGATCTCCTTGGCGATGGTGGACTTGCCGGAACCGGCGGGGCCGTCGATGGCGACGATCATGCAATGCTTCCTTTCGATGGTTGACGTGCTGGTATGGTTCGCGGGCGCTGGGGCGCGGCGGGTTGCCTAGCCTGTGTAGCGCTCGCGGTAGGTGTTGCGCTTGGGTGCGGAGCCGTGGCTGCCGTGGTGACGCGTGCGGCTGGTGGGCGTGTCTTGGGGCTTGCCGCCGTTGCGCTTGGCGCTCGCCTGCTTGGGCGGGATGCCGCCGGCCTTGAGGATCTGCACCTCGCGGTCGGTGAGCTCGCGCCACGAGCCCTTGGCCACGTCCTTGAGCTCCAGGCCGGCAAAGTTACAGCGATGCAGGCGGATTACCGGATGGTGGATCTTGCTCAGCATGCGCTTGACCTGGTTCTTGCGCCCCTCGCGGATGATAACCTCCACGGCGGTGGTGCCGGGCTTTACGCCTTGCGGTGCCACGGCCTTTGCCTCGCGTGCGGTGATGACGCGGCAGATTGCCGGCTGGCACGGGCCATCGTCGAGCTCGATCCCACGGCGGAGCGGTTCCAAGTCGCGATCGGTCAGGTGGCCGTCCACGAGCGCCTGGTACGTCTTGTAGACGTGCTTGCTGGGGTGCAGTAGATCCTGCGACAGGTCGCCGTCGGTGGTAAAGAGCAAAAGGCCTGTGGTGTCGCGGTCCAGGCGGCCCACCGGAAACAGGCCCGGAAATCGGTCGCGCGGGACCAGATCGGCCACGCAAGGGCGCTCCTGCGGGTCGCTCATGGTAGTGAGGAAGCCAGTTGGCTTGTAGAGCATCAGGTACACGGCGCCCTGGTTGAGCTTGACCGGCATGCCGTCGACCTCGATGTGATCGCGTTCGACGTCGACCTTGGTGCCCAGCTCAGTTGCGACCTCGCCGTTGACGGTCACGCGGCCGGCGGTCATCAGATCCTCCGAGCCACGGCGGCTCGCCACGCCCGCGCGCGCCAAAAAGCGCTGCAGGCGCATGGTGTGCGGATAGACGGGCTGTGCGTCGGTTGCGGGTACTGCGTTGCCCATGGCGCGCGTCTCCCCTACTTCGTTAGTCCTCGTCATGCAAATCCTCCGAGGTCTCGTCGACGACCAGGGTTTCCAAGTCCTCGACTGCCTCAACATCTTCAACATCGGTATCGAGCAGATCGCGCTCTTCGTCCAGGTCCTCGGCCTGCTCCTCGAGCGTGGACTGAATGCTTCGGCCGCTCAGGCGCTCGCGGATAAACTGACGCGACTGCTCGTCGGGGGCAAACTGCTCCAGGTCGGGCAGGTCGCGGGTGGAGCGCAGGCCGAACTTCTCCAAAAAGGCGTTGGTCGTGCCGTAAATGATGGCCTGACCGCGCTGGGGGTCGCGTCCGAGCTCGCGCACCAGACCTTTGTCCACGAGCGACGCGATGACGCCGTCAGAATTGACGCCGCGGATGCCTTTGACCACCTCGCGCGTCACGGGCTGGTGGTATGCGATGACGGCCAGTGTTTCGAGCGCCGCCTGCGACAGCTTTTGCGTGTCCCAGCTCAGCACATAGGCCTCGACCACGTCGTGGTAGGCGGGATGCGTAAACAGGCGCCAGCCGCCGGCGACCTCGCGCAGCTGAAAGCCACGGTTGGCCTCCTCGTACTCAACCTTGAGCTCGGCGAGCAGCGATGCGCACTCGCCGGGGGCGATATCCAGTGCGCCGGCGAGCGCGGGCGCACTCACCGGGTCGCTCGACACCAGCAGCAGCGCCTCGAGGGCGCCTTTGAGGCTGTTTGCCTCCAGCGTGGAAAGGGTTGACATGGTTGCCGCTCCTATTCGGTGAGCTCGGGGCCCTCGCCGGGCACGTATGCCTTGGCGCCCTCGACGCGGTTGATTTGAATGGTTCCAAAGATCTCGTCCTGGCTTAGCGTGAGCGAGCCGCGCTTGGCGAGCTCCAGCATGGCCAAAAAGGTGACGACGAGCTGCTCGGTGGTGGCGTCGCCGTCCAGCAGCTCGCGGAAGGTGCAGGTTTGGTGCGCCATGGTAAAGCGGTCGACTGAGGCCACGGTCAGGTCGAGCGGCACGCGATGCGGCGCCACGTGCTCGGCCTCCAGCAAGAAGGTCTGGCGCTTGCCGTCCAGGTCGGCACAGATAACGGCCAGGCCGCGCAGGGTGATGCCAGCCAGATAGTCGGGCATGAGCCCTAGGAACTCGGGGTCGGGGCCGGCCACACGCGGATGCATACGGCTTTCGGCCTGCATGCGGGCACCGAGGGCCGCAGCCGCGCCTTTAAACTGCTTGTAGGCAATCAGGCGCTGAATCAGGACCTCGCGCAAGGCGTCGCCGTCGAGCGCGCTGAGTTCCTCGAGGTCTTCGTCGAACTCGTCATCGTCGTCATCGACTTTGCGCGGGGCCTCCTGCGGCACCAGAGAGGCGGCCTTGATGTCCAGAAGGGTTGCCGCGACCAGCAGAAAGTCGCTCGCCACGTCCAGGTCCAGCGCCTCGATGCGCTCCACCTCGGCAAGGTACTGCTCGGCCACCTCGCTGATGGAGATGGCGCCGATATCTACTTTTTGGCGGGTTACCAGCTGCAGCAACAGGTCGAACGGCCCGCTGTAGACCTGAGTCGACACGCGATACGACATCTTCGACCTCCTTTGACGGCGCCTTCGCGGCGCGGTTTGGGTGCATGTTGCGACCGTTTTGCGCGGTCGACCTGTAAGTTTACCTTAGATGCCGGCGATTGCGAAGTTGAGCAGCCACTCGGCCAGCGGATACACGGTAACGTCGAAATAGCGGCCGATCACATCAATGCCAGTCCACATGGGCAGCAGATACAGCACGATGATGAGGATGGGCATGGCGTATTGCTGCAGGTGGTAGTAGTTGTTGAGCGCCTTGCCTTTGAGGAGCGGCACGATGATCGACGAGCCATCGAGCGGCGGGATCGGGATGAGGTTGAAGAATGCGAGTGACAGGTTAACCACGATAAACGTGGCACCGAAGTTCATGATCTGTGACGCCAGGGCAAAGGAGATGCCGGTGTAGAGGTTGCCGTACGCCACGTGCATGAGTGCCGCGGCAAGGCACGCGAGTGCGATGTTCGACGCGGGGCCGGCCGCGCTCACCAGGACCTCGTCGCGCTTGGGGTGCTTGAGGTTGTTGAGGTAGACGGGCACGGGTTTGGCGAAGGCGAACACCGGGCCGCCGGCCGCGAGCATGAGCAGCGGCAGGATGATGGTGCCAAACGGGTCGATATGGTTAAGCGGGTTGAGTGACACGCGGCCGCGCGAACGGGCCGTCTTGTCGCCGAGCGCCCAGGCCGCGGCGGCGTGTGCGCTCTCGTGGATCACGATGCCCACGATGACGGCGACGGCGCTGGCGAGCAGGTTCATGAGGTAGCTGCTGGACATAGCGCTCCCCTAGCGGACGCGGCGCGAGGCGCGCGTGAGCAGGTAGTCGATCACAAACAGGATCACGGCGACGATGGCGTAATCCAGGCGGAACACGCCGCCAAAGGGCGACGTGATGACGCCATAGCCGGCGATGGCGCTCGGCAGTGCGCGCGAAAGCTCAACGACAAAGCCTACGATCTGCAGCTTGGCGGTGAGGCCGCTAAAACACAGCAGCACGGTCATCGCGCTCATAAAGATGCCGCAGATGCGACAGGCGACGGCGATGATGCTCATCGCCACGGCAGCGGCCTTACGAGAGTTCACGCGCGGTCTCCTCTTCGATCTGGGTGGAAAGCTCCAGCCATTCGTCCTCGAGCTTGGGTAGCTCTTGCTTAAGGCCGTTATATTCCCCCAGCGCGGCGTTGAACTTGTCTTGATCGGCATAAAGCTCTTCGCTTGCCATCAATTCCATAAGCTCGTCATAGCGGGCGCGCTTTTTGTCGAGCTCCGTCTCGATCTTCTTGAGCTGGTTACGCACGCCCTTGAGCTTTTTGTTGAGCGCAGCGCGGGCTTGGGCCTCGGCGCGCTTTTGCTCCTTGGTCTTTTTGCCCTCGGCAGGCTTAGGCGCCGCGACGGGGGTGTCGGCCTGGGCGGCGCTGGCCTTGGCGGACTTGGTCGTGGCCGGCGCGCTCTCCGTGGACGCCTCGGCGGCGGCGCGGGCTGCGAGGTCCTCGCGCTTGTAGAGGTAGTAGTCGTAGTCGCCGTCGTAGACCGTGACTTGTCCGTCGCGGATGTCGATGACGCGGTTGGCCACGGCGCGCACCAGGTGCTCGTCGTGGCTGATCAGCACGATGGTGCCGGGGAAGTTTTGCAGGGCGTTCTCGAGCATGTCCACCGAGTCGATGTCCAGGTGGTTGGTAGGCTCGTCCAGGCATAGGAGCGCCTCGGGCGCCACGAGCATCTTGGCCAGGGCCAGACGCGCCTTTTCGCCTCCGGAGAGGACGCGAACCTGCTTTTCGATTGCGTCGTTGTCGCTAAACAGGAAGGCACCCAGCAGGCTGCGCTGCTGCGGCACGGTCCACTTGGGCGTGACGGTGTCGATCTCTTGCAGGACGGTGTTGGACTCGGTCATGCCCTCGAGCGCGTGCTGGGCATAGTAGGCGACGCCGACGTTGGTGCCCAGATCGCGGGTGCCGGTGGTGGGCGGCTCCAGGCCGGCGAGGATCTTCATGAGCGTGGACTTGCCAGCGCCGTTGGGGCCGACGAGCGCCACGTGCTCGCCGCGGTAGAGCTTGAGGTCGATGTCGCTGTAGATGTGCTTGTTGCCGTAGGACTTGGAGACGCCCTCCAGACCCACGACCATGTCGCCGGAGCGCGGCGGGTCGGGGAACTTAAAGTCGATGTGCTTGTGGCCCTCGGGTAGGATGACAAGCTCCTTTTTGATCTGCTCGATCTTGCGGATGCGCTCCTGGGCCTGGGCTGCCTTGGTGGGCTTGTAGCGGAACTTGTCGACGAAGACCTGCATGTGGGCGATGTCGCGCTCCTGGGCGGCGCGCTTGGCGCGCATCTGCTCCAGGTTGTCCTCGCGCTGCTTGAGGTAGCTGCTGTAGTTGCCGGTGTAGGTGGTCACGCGGCGGTTCTCGAGGGCGGCGACGTGGTCGACGCAGGCGTCCATGAAGGCGCGGTCGTGGCTGACGATGAGGACGGCGCCGTCGTAGTTGGCGATAAAGCCGCGCAGCCACTGGACGCTTTCGAGGTCCAGGTGGTTGGTGGGCTCGTCCAGCAGCAGCAGGTCGGGGTGGCGCAGGAAGAGCTTGGCGAGCGCGATGCGCATCTGCCAGCCGCCCGAGAACTCGGAGCACGGGCGTTCAAAGTCGGTGACCTTAAAGCCCAGGCCGGACAGGATCTTGCGGGCGTTGCTCTCGAGTTCGTAGCCGCCCAGATGCTCAAAGCGGTCCTGGACTTGGCCGTACTCGTTGAGGAGCGCGTTGACGTCCTTGCCCTGCTCGGAGAGCTCGGTGATCTGGGCCTGCAGCTCGTTGGCGCGCTCGCCCATGCGGCGGATTTCCTTGGCGGCGGCCATGACCTCGGCAAGGATGGTGGTGTCCTTTTGCTCCAGGTTGGTTTCCTGCTCTAGATAGCCTACCTGGCAGTCCTTTGCGTACTGGACCTGGCCGGCGTCGGGGCTGTCGATGCCCATGATGATTTTGAGCATGGTGGTTTTGCCGGCGCCGTTGGGTCCCACGAGCGCGAAGCGCTCGCCGGGGTTGATCTGGAAGGACGCGCCGCTAAAGAGGACGCGAGCGCCGAAGCTTTTTTCGATCTTGTCGACCAGGAGGATCATGGTGCCGCCTTTGACCTTGTGTGCCTATATGAAAAAAGGCCCCAACTTGCGTTGGAGCCTCATTCAATGCTCGGGTGGAGACGAGGGGGATCGAACCCCTGACCTCTTGACTGCCAGTCAAGCGCTCTCCCAGCTGAGCTACGCCCCCGTGCGAAAAAGTACTATACGGGAACTCGGACGGCGATGCAAGGACAATTTTGGAAAAATTTTCGCGAGTGTCGGCGCGCACGGGACCGCGCCAGCCCGCGGGGCGCCCGGCCCCCGCACAGCCCGTACGCCGGCCGACTTGGCGCGTGGAACACGACGCGCCCCGTTCAACAGGGTTTTCCGTGCGCCGCCAGTCCCATTATCGGGTCCGATTGCGAAGCGCCTCTCCCCAGCGCCTCAGAACCATGCCGGTTTACTACGATAAATCAGGAATGTCCAACCACGCACGCCTTTTCGTGCAACCGGCGGGCTACCTACCTGCGGTTTTGCAAACGGAGAACACACGGTGCTCGGGGGTCGCCGATTCGTCGTAGTAAACCGGCATGGTTTTGAAATGGCATCAGGTTGATTTCACGCAAAAGTGTGTTGGAGCCCTGAATTAAAGGCCTTAAATTTTTTAGATCGCGTCTTTTCTGCGACGCGCCTAGAATTGCTGTTGATTAGCATCGGGCTTGATCTTGCGTTGTGCGACTTGCTCGTGCATGGTAGTATTTCACGTCGTGAAGCGAAGAAATTAGGTCTGAGTTGCCTTTGTTAGAATTGCATTCACTGTTCATAAGGGCTCTTGGCGCAACGGTTAGCGCAGGGGACTCATAATCCCTGGGTTCTGGGTTCGAATCCCGGAGGGCCCACCAGAGAGTTTTAAGGCCGGGCGTTACGCCTGGCCTCTTTGTTATTGGTGTTGCGGACTAGCTTTGCCATCCACAGACGTAAAGTTATTAACATTCATATTCATGATTAACAATGGATATGTAGCCAAGATGCTGCCAGCCAACAGATGTGTAAATCGATTAATATGAAAATAGGCCCCAACTTACGTTGGAGCCTAGTTCAATGCTCGGGTGGAGACGAGGGGGATCGAACCCCTGACCTCTTGACTGCCAGTCAAGCGCTCTCCCAGCTGAGCTACGCCCCCGTGCGAAGAAGTACTATACGGGAACTCGGACCACGATGCAAGGACAATTTTGAACAATTTTGCGGCGCGTGGAACGGGTGTGGGGCCGAAAGGACCCACGATGCCCGATCCATCTGGTCGCTTAATAAACAGACCGGTTTACTACGCTGATTCCCGGATTTCCGACCTCACGCTTACTTTCGCATAACGGGCAGGCGATCTACCTGCGGTTTTACGAGCGGCGAATTCGGTGTGCTCAGCCACACTCAATCCAACGTAGTAAACCGGCATGATTTTAAAATGGCACTTAATTACTAACAGCATATAAAGTATTAAAATTGCTCACATTGAAATTATTACTTACCAATACCAAGCCAATTGCACAGAACGTTGGCCCGCAATCTGGTCTCAGCGCATCTCATCGCCTCGGTTTTTGGTTTGTAGCACAACTCCAATCGCTCACACACACTGTGAATGATGGCATCAAGCTGATCGTGATCATTGAGCATGTCATGGGTTACAAGAAATACGTCGTATCCCATGCTTTGCAATGCTGTCATTCGGGTGGCATCGTGGTCAAGCACGGCGCCCGATCCATGAATAACCTCACCTTGAAGTTCGATAATCACGGCCTTCATTGTTATTGGGTTTACGATGACGATATCGCCGTAACAGATTTTCTGACCTGCGATTTTCCGAGCTGAATTCGACAGCGGTGTTAGGTCGTTGACGAATATGTTTTTAAACTCCGCTCCGCCAGCACGCCTCGGACGACTTAGCAACATTATTCCAGCAACTTCTAGCGGGGATGCAGCAATACCCATTACCTGCTGTGCGGCTTCGTAGAATTGCTTTCCCCACATCCCGTCCCTAACTTTCGCTGCAAATCTGTGCAGTTCTTCTATTTCAATAAGAGGCTTTCTCATCCAGAGCGATGTGCCCTTTCCGTTAGCTTTATTTCCGGATCCGTTATCCTGCTGCCCACTTTGATTATTATCATTATCCTTCTGGTGCTTCTGAGCATAGACTCGCTTCCATGGGGCCTCGTCTTGTGTTTCGTCTAGTTCAAACAGACTTTCTGTGGTGTACTGCTCTTCTTCTGATTTAGCCTGCTCAAGTGCCATGTCGACCGCGGGCGATGGTTTAAAAACCGAGAACCATCCGCAAAACTCGTACATAGCCAGAACCAAGTCGCATGAAGAAACGCTTCGAGTCATGGTGAATAGCGTATTAAGAGGGTCTGTGACGCTAAAGCCCATACCCGTGTCGATGGAAACTTTCTCTGTATAGGCGCTGTTCCATCGGATGGTCCGTCTTGTCTCGGAATGCAGGTTGCTTCGTGTTGATGCTGCTGTGATGACTGGCGTCTTGAGGACGTCGGTTACGAAAGGGGCTTGGGATAGGGTTCGCCAGCCGTCATCGGAGCTGGGTATGCGCGGGTAGAGGTCGCGCACCTGCGGTGGGCAGCGCCAATAGCGGAATGCGGTGTTTGCGCAGACGATTTCGTCCATTTGCGCCTCCCCTGGTATCGGCCGTAGGCCATGCGGTTGTGGTCGTGGACGATTATCTACTGGGGCATCATGCGGTTAAGTACCGGAAGCTGACCAAACGCTGACCAAAAAATGGATGGGATGTGTTGAAAGGTTGTCACGAGGCGTGAATGTGCTGGTACGAGCTGTGAGCCAGTGGTCTTTTTCTCCACAATTGCGTATGAATCATGCAAAGAATTCATTGAAAGAGCGCGTGAACCATTTTCAAAATGTTCGACGACGTCACTCTATAGTTGGCCAACGAACGAAAATTATATTCAATATGTAGGAACTATGAAGGGTTTGCGATCAATAAAAAATAGGACCCCATGCTAATAAAAATCGAAAATTTGGTGTCAGTTTTGGTGTCACCCTTGGTGTCAAATAGAAAAAGGCCAGAGGCTTAATACCTCTGACCTGCGCTTTTGATGGTGGGCGATACAAGATTCGAACTTGTGACCCCATCCGTGTGAAGGATATGCTCTACCCCTGAGCCAATCGCCCGTCGCCTTTCGGCAAAAGAGATACTAACATAGCCGTGCGCGGTTTACCAAGAACTTTTTGCCCTCGATTATAAATTCGTGAGAGCAAACCGCACTGTTTCAACCCAGTCAACCAACAAAACCGCAGCTTAACCACCCTTTATCGTTTAATCCACGAGGACTCGGGACGGCAGATAAGTCGCGCGTTGTTGTAAGCCATGTCGAGCGTGAGACAGGTACGCGCTGCGTAGAAACCGTCCTCGCGCTGGATGGTCAGCGCCAGCTCGGGCTTGTCGCCGGTCAGGCACAGCGGCAAGAGCAGCTGGATCCGGCCGCCGTAGAACTGCGGCACAGCGAGCGTGTAGTTTGCGGCGGCGCGGCGGGCGGCCTCGACGACGGCGCCCTCAAAAGCGCGGCGCAGCAGCAGCGAGTTGTCCTCCCCCATCAGGCTGGCGGGGATGCGCGTAAGGTTCTCCTCGTCGCCCAGAATGTGGTCGATGTTGGAGCGGATGGGCAGTCGATAGTCAAAGACCAGCTCGGAGGGGTCCTCGGCAAAGCGCACGCGGCACGGCAGGTACTCAAACGAGACCAGCATGGGGTCGCTCTCCTTAAAGAAGCCCTTCAAAAACCAGCGCTGGCGCGCGTCGGGCTTGGTGTTGGGCTCAAACAGGCCGTAGATGGTCTCATAGCGACGCGTGTACAGGCCGGTATTGAACAGGCAGCGGTCATCGTCGAACACCAGCGGCAGGTTGGACGGCCCGGCCTGGTCCAAGTCACGCTCGGTCAGGAACACCGCGCGGCTAAACGAAAACGACAGGTAGTTTTTGAGGATGCGATTGCCGGGACCCCAGTCCTCGGGGTCGGCGAGGTCGACCAAGCGGTCGTAGCAGGGCTCGGGGCAAAACGCGAAGTCGTACACATTGCTGCACAGAGTGCTGGGGATCTCCATGTGGTGTCCAATCAATTCATTAACCGGCGTGCGGATGCTTAGATTCTATACGAGCGACAGATCGCCCGTGCCCGCAACGAATCCGCAGCGCAGCTCTTCGGCTAGCTCGCTGTTCGTGCGGCGACTGGAAACGAGGTCCTGGATCCAGGCGTAGTACTGGTTGTCTTTTGGTTCGGGGCTGTCAGACAGCACGACCGGAGCGCCTGCGAACCTTAAGACGGACAACGCAAAGACAAGGCTGGTTCGTTTGTTACCGTCTTCAAAGATGTGGTCCTTGACCATGTGCTCGGCCACGTAGGTGACCTGGTCAAAGATGTCTGCGAAGCGATCGGCCGGCGATTGACCGAATATCGTACAGAATGCACCCGCAAGCACGGACTCGACGCGTCCAAGCTCAAGCGCGGCCCGGTCGCCTGTGGCGTCGGTTGTATAGCAGCGCCCGACCGTCATCAGCGTGCTGTGCAGGCGCATCACGGCCGCGGCCATATCTTCGAGCGAACCGGCATCATCGAGCACGAGCGGCGCGAACGGATGCGCTCCCCGCTTCGTGTCCGCCATCATGAGTTCTCCAAGAGCCTGAGCGCGTTGGGCATGTTCGAAATGGTCAGCCGAATAGCTTCGTCGATTGACGTGGTGCCGCCGAGCAAAATCGGTGATGCTGAATTTGCCACGTGCGCAGTTGAATGATCTTCTTGAGCAACGCAATCAGCGCCGTCATCTTGTTGAACATGGCTCCAAGGCATGTCTGACTCCTCTATAGTTTTACAGACGAAATAGCCTGCGAGTCGTACTCCAGAGCAATCGGTTGCCAGACGAGGTCTTCGATGGTGCAGTTTAGGGTGTCTGCAAGCGCCAATGCCGAGGAAACCGAGGCGCGGCGTAGGTCGAGCTGGTTCTGCTCGTAGAGTTGTATGGCGCGAAGCTTAACCCCCGATTGGGCGGCGAGCTGTTTTTGCGTTAGTCCGGCAGCCTTTCGTGCCGCCTTGAGGCCCTTTTTGTCCGCTTGGGCGTTGTTCCATTTTTCGATGACAATCTGGGCGAATTTATCTTCGGAGGCCTCGTGGAGCGGATGGTACGAGCCGATGATCCAATCGAGCGGAGCGACTTCGAGTAGCTTATTAAAGCCCAAGCTGCTCATCCATTGCGTATAGGCCATAACCCACCCCGCCCAATACTGAGGCGAACGGTCGAACGGATAGGTCTCCCTACATCTGACGGGGGTCAGTCCCGCATGGGCGATAATATCGCGCGCGAGCTCGTCGCCCGCCATACCGCAGACGACGCGAGGCATACCGCGCTCAAACTGTTTCATCTCAAGAGCGTTCGACATGATCGCCGTCAACTCGGCTGGAGTCAGCCCTTGGTCACAGAGAGCAAAATCGACCGCCTCGCCCAGCGTTCTCATTGCATCCTCGAGATACATCTCACTGTAGGCGTAGGTCATCGCCCGTCATCCCCTCTCGAATGATATCGACGATACGTATTCCCTCAAACGGGTTTTCGGCAAGGAGCTCCCGATACTGCGCCCTTGCCGCTTCATCTCGTTCCTTGGCCAATGGACCATATAGAGCTTGCTGCGCACGTTCAAATCCAGCAAAACGAATGCTCTTAAACGCACGCTCGCTTTTGAGCACAATCTGCTCCCCCAGGTTACCGAGCCTCATAGATCGTCCAAGCTGATCGACGGTGATCGTATTGTTTACAAAAGCTCTGGCATAGCTAAAGTACGAGTCGTCCGCACGCCACCCCCTTATTACGTCGCAAGTGCTCGTCTGAGGTAGAAAGTGATCATGGAGATATTCGCACGCCCCCGCGGCAATGGCGGTATCTTTGCGAAAAGAACGATGCTCAACGAGCAACGCTATCCAATGCAGGACGCAATATTGCGGCGATAGCAAGTCGAGAACTTTGAGATCGGCTATATCGAGTTCATAGCGATTCGCAAAGCCATCGGCATCCCGAGAGCATGCCCATTCCCTTGCAAGGTCGAGGCTCTCTGTGCAATAGAATCCCTGTCCATAGTCGTTATGGATTTTCCCCAGGCCAAGCTGGGGAGCCTCAATGATTTTCTGAGAACCATGCCATAGTTCCACGCGAGTCTCCTAACAGGTATCGCCCTAGCGATAGTATAACATACTATCGCTAGGGCGATACCTGTATTCAAATAGCAAGAGGGTGTCTGGAACCGAGTTTGAGTTCAATACTTGCTTCTAAGGCTCGCCGAGTCCGGAAGTATGCGACAAAATTCAGACTTGCTGATCATGCCGGAGCACACTAACGCCTCGTCCTGCTTACAGAGCTTCATAGACACGCACCTCATCTTTCTCGATGCTTTTGCGGAATGCCGGGCGCATGTGCGCTGGTGGGTTGGTGACGATATCAACCTTTCGCCCAAGTTCCCTCTCGAGCTCATGGGAGAGTTCGTAAAGCGTGCCGAACGTCATGGTGTTGCCGCAGACTAGGCGCAAGTCAATATCGCTATCGGGCGTTTGTTCGCCTCGGGCAAACGAGCCAAATAAATAGGCTTCGCTGACGTCGTATTGAGCCAGCACGCGGGATACCGCGGATGATATGTAATCAAATGAAATCATGTCTCAATTGGGCGATTAACAGTAGAACGTCCGAGGGCCAGCGCCGAAACCGCCGGTCTGGCTTTTACCGTTCTGCAAGCTCGAAGATAAACGGAGCGTTTGATCTAGCGAACTCGGTCAAAAAATCCAGATCGTCGGTAGAAAATCCTTCGACGTTGAACCATTTGGTCACAGGCAAGAAGCATTCCGCATGGTCAATGCCAAGGTCAACCGGACGCTCGACGGCTACGCGAACGGTCCCGTCATCCCTAGCATAAGCAGAGTTCATTACTCCGCCTCGCTGTTCTAAATAAACTCTCCCGTCTCCAGGTCTACGAAGTCCGCGAGCTTTATCTTTCCGGAGAAGCCGCTCCCCTTGTACTTTCCTGCATAGGTCTCAGAGTCGAACTTGAACGAAATGTTATACAGCTTGCCGCTCTTTGTCTTCCTGATCAGCCTGTTTTCCAGCATGTAGCTCAGTACCCTCTTATGGCCTTCTCTATCGTTACCGTTTAGGTAAAAGCAGCAGACACCTTGTTTCGAGCCCGCCGCGATGAGCGTTTCGGGGTTCGAGTATTTGGCATCTACGACGACGCCATCAAGAACTGCCGTTCCGACGATGTCGTCCATGAGGACGGTTTGAATGGAGAGAAGAAGAACATCCATTTGCCGCATTGGACGGGATCTATGTCGTGGATTCGTTCCTTATTGGTAAACCAGATCCACGAGTAAGATTGAACTCTGATAATAGAGCCAGAATCGTTTAGAGGTGTTTCTTCGACGGACGGCGTTCATTCCTCGTTGTTGCCTGTGTTATTTGAGCCTGCCATTTCATTTATCCTAACATTCGCCCTTAATAAAGCTCTTCGCCAGCAGCCTCGAGCGCTTGTATCGCTGCGCGTTTTAGCTCATTGAGACTTTCGTAGCCGCTTCCCGACAGCGGGATTATTCGTACGTTGAATGAGTCACCGTACTTGTAGTCGGCATACACATCGCAATTACCCCTACCGAGAAACTGTATGGCCACCCGATCAATTGCCTTTGCGCTTTGGCCTAAGTAGTACAGATCCTTGGTTGCATTATGAACAATGAAGATGCCAGTAATTTCGCCTTGCTGTGTCAGGGCCTTTCGCTGAGCCATAAACTCTTCCGCGCTCGCGGCGATTTGAGGATCATCTTCTAGGAGCGATTGGCGTAGCCCCAGCAGTTTTTCTTGTTGCTTTGATGCCGTAATAACAAGAAGGATCCCGTCCACAAAAAAGAACAAGCCAAAGAGCAAGAAAGGAAAAGAAAGCGAGCCATATATGCTGGCACTCGATGACAGAGCGGAAAAGAGACCGACAATTGCCAATACAAGACCAGTAGCGCTGAAGACTTTTCCGATCTGGATGAGCCTTCTTGGAGGGGCCGATGCGACGGTTTTGATTTGATAGTAGTTCCTCATGGTATGACTCCAGTGATAATGGCAATTGGGTCAAAATGAAGCTTTATAAACGGCAGCATTTGGATTGCAATTATCTTATCGCTCTGGCAGTTGGGGTGTAAGGCTCAACATCGGTAGCAGATCGAGAGGCAGTCGAGCTAAACAAAATAGTGCCGTCGCAGCGATAGCTGATACGGCACCAATCTCTAAGAAAATGATTTAGTAGAAGGCTAAAGACTTCTGCAATAGCTGCATTAACCACTCCCCTGGCCTCGCTTAAACTGGGCCCTAGCAGCGATATGCGGCAGTCAGGAGCAATGTCCCCAGCAGGTAAAGCGCCACAGAGGCGACGATCGAGTTGGTGTCGCCGGTCTTGGGGAGTGCCGCAGTTGTTGCGGTGGCAGCCTTGGGCTTGGAGACTTTGGCAACCGTGGTCTTGGTTGCTGTCGTTGTTGTCTTGGTTGTCGCGGCCGTGGGTTTCAGCGAGGGATTTGCCGTGGGCCCCGTGGTGGGCTCTCCTGCAGCTGGGTTAGCATCGGCGGGAGACTGGTCCGTGTCATCGCCCGGCACCTCGCTCCCGTTCGTCTCCCCCGCTGGCGGCGTGGCCGCATCGGGCTCAACCACCACATGCGGTGCCACCGCACCGGAGGCATCCACCACGCCGCCAGCACCAAAAGCCCCACCGGCAGGCGTCACAAACCGTGCGGACACGAGCGACCCACCCGTGCACGCAACCCCGCCGTCGGTACCGGCCGCATCAAGCCACGAGGCCTCGACGGAAAGCCGACAGCCGGCCGCACCAGCGCCAAGGCCCGCATCCTGCAGATACACGCCGTAGGCGCGCACGCCCGCTCCGGACCCAGCGCCCGCGGCAACGATGCGCCCGCCGCCGCGCACGGTCATGTCGCCCGCGATCACGCCGGCGACCGCCTCGTCAGAAATATCGGCCCCGTCCGCCCGGGCATCGACGGTGCAGCCGTCCACCACGAGCGCCTGCGAGACGTGGATCCCGCACTGCGAGCCCGTCGCCGTCAGGGTCCCGGTACCGCGAAGCGTCAGGTTGCCCCACACCTCCATGCCGCACAGCGTGATGTCCGCATCGGGCGCATGCGACTCCGTCACGGAGTTTAGCCCGGAAAGCGTCAGCACCAGGTCGCCTTCGGCGCCGATGGCCTCGCCCGCGTAACCGTTAAGCTCCAGGTGGTCGGCATCGGTCCAGGCCCAGCCGGGGCCCGACACGCCCGGCTCGTAGTACGTCGCGCCCGCAATGATGAGGCTGTCTGCGCCCGCGGCATAAGAAGGCCCGCCCAGCAAAACGCATAGGCAGGCCATGGCAACAATCGCAATGTGATGACGGCTGGTGTAGGACTTGGCAGCAAACATACCCGCTCCGATCTTCGTAGGAGCCAATAGAATGTGCACCAGAAAATGCCCTGGTAGCAGCAGTTATTAGTTTAGCGAAATCAAGCCGCAAGCAAAGAAAATGCCCGTGAACAGTACCATTAATTAGGTGTAAATCGTTTTGCCAGTCGGTGAAAGGAAGAATCGCCTCGAGTCGATTGGCGTTCATAAATTCCTAAGTCTGTAACAAAGGACCCTTACAGGTTGAAATCGTAAGAATAGCCTACTTTGACAATTGCTTAAAATCCTGAGCTGATGATTCCGCAGCCTCAACCATTGTTAACCAATCGTCTACTTTTGGAGGACGAACGGTCCATAAAGTATCTCGGCCCTTCAGCACATCTTCATTTGGTGGAACCATTGCACATATAGCTTTGTTTCCGTACTGATCATCTGGGCTTAAGACTAGCTTACGTTCAGAATCTTTTATTTGGTCTGCTGAGCATTCTGAAGAACCAATTACTAGAGTAGTCTGTGCAAAACCGCAGAATGCCTCTTTGCTTCCAAGCTTAACAGCTATAGGCTTAATCCAGCGCGCTAAAGAGGGGTATTCAAAGTTTGGGACTTCATCCCCTTCTAGATTAAACCCATGTGATTCCCAACTATATACAATCGTTTCGCCATCGAGCAGTCTTGCTGCATCTTTAATATTTGCGACTTCTCCTTTAGTGTTTTTAAAATAATCAGGGAAAGGCATTTCGCTGTCCGCAGCCCTGTTAATAGTTTCTAACGCAACCGCAAGACTGTATATGGCATTTACTTCGGCAACCACATCATCCCTGAGGCCGAGATAAAAATAGAGAGCACTCGTGCCATCGATTCGAAGCTCCACTTTTTCATCTTCGGCTTCGCTTAAGAATCGATAAGTTCTTACTACATCTCGAGAACGCTTATTGAGTAATTTGTTAAATGAAAACTCATAGTTAATCGTTCCGCCGGACTGGCTGCCGATCCATTTAAAGCTCAATCGAAAGGTTTCCGTCGCGTCATGGGCAGAAAAGAAAGCTCCCTTCGTTCCATGAGTGGCCTTATCAACTATTAGATGTAGTTCACCACAGCCTTCCCAGAACAACGAAGCCGACCTTATGCAAGTTGATGTGGGCAGATCAAGGGTCTTAATGATTCCCTTTCGAATACCATCGCAGGAACGTCCAACGGGCAATTGGTAGGCCTGATCAATCACTTCCGCCGGCAACGAAGTGAAGGGCATGCCATACTCGATAAAATTTTTGGCCTGTTCCTTCTCATCGCCAGTCCCTGCAGTGATTTTCAGTGAAAACCTTAATGGATGCAGCATTGAAGCAATTGGCGTCTTTTCAATTACGTCGATTGCGATTCGACCTGCTCGCGGGGTTACTAGAATTTGGGACATAACAACGCCAGGGGCACATGCGCAAAAATCATCGCGTTTGTCGTATTCTGAGAGCACGTGAACTGAATATGCATAGTAAGGGTCCAGTTTATCAAGATGGGAACATAGATCGCGCAGCCTATTCTCGAGAATGGCTGGATCGCTGCAGTCTGGAAGATTGGCCATGGAGAGCAGTTTCGCAGCATACTCAGAGACCTCTTCTTTTCCATTTGAAAAGTAATAATCAATTACTTCTGGGTGTTTGGACGCCCAGCCATCAACTCTTGAAAGGCCATCCCAGACGAATTTTGTACCAGAAGTTTCAACCAGCTCCTTAGCCCATCTTAGATTCTCATTTGTGGGATCTAATGGCATAACAAGATGCCAGCTATTTATTTTTACATGCAAATCGACTGTGGTTGCCGATAATTCCTGCCACGAATTTTCAATCTGAGCTTTCTGGCCGTTTTTTAGATTTTCAGCACATTTCTTAATTTAATATATGTCGACCGTTTCAGCATCAAGGTAAACGATAAGGTCAATTCCTCCATCGCCCCTAGAAGGTCGAATTTTAATGGCGTCTCGCTCTTCAAGAGAAATAAACGTCGCAAGAACTGACTCGATATCCTCACCTGAATATCGAGTCCAAGGGATACGTCCAGTCATCGCTGCACCTCAATAGAAGCTAAATAAAAAAATCCAATCACTAATTTAAATATTCGGGTTTAATGAACTTGATTCCCCTCTTTTTAATGGCCCTCCACTCATCAGACGGTAACCACTCTTTTGATCGAATATGATAGAGAAAAAGCCACATCTCTTCAAATTCACGCCCTTCTAGTGGGAATTCCTTAGCATGCTTTGTAAGACGATCAAGCAAATTTCCATCGCCAAAATGCTTGGCGTAAAGATAGACGAATAAGTATAAAAGACAGTCATTAGCCCTTTTGATATCTTCAAAATCGGGCATATCAACCTTAAAATCGAACTTAATTGCGTAGTAAAGGCCGTAGCAAACCGAAAGGTGATCACCGTGATTAAGACAATCAGAGATAATAACCTTTGAGAGACACTCAATATAATCTTTGTCCATACTCAAAGGCTCAATTATTGCTTTCTCGAATGACGGCAGCAAATAAGGAAATACGATTGCAAGGTGCATGGCATAGTCCCGAAAATAGGCTTTTGCCGAAGGCTTTAGTGAGCGCGATGCGAGCATTTTGAACGCGTATAGCAGTATTGAGGCATTATTCTGGTAAGAAGGAAGAAGACTGGTCGCGTATTCCAAAAAAGATGACACATCTTTGTAATCAAGTGGGTCCGATTTATTAGGTTCATTGCGCCTTAATGAATTTACCCAGCCATTAGAAAGCGCTATGGGTAATTCTAGTATTTCAGTTTTCTTCTGATTCAGTGTTAGACGAAACTTGGACAGCTCTTCCTGCAACGAGATGATGAACTGCTCGGCCTCGTATCGCGATGCGACATAACAATTGTAGTCATCGATATTTCGAATAAATCTATAGCCTTTGTTAAATAAACTAGCATCGATAACTGTGAGAATTAATTCTGAGACAACATTGGAAGCGTGTGGACCGATAAGTAATCCGTGGGTTTCGCCGTCGCACGCCTTTTGAAGTAGTCCGTCAATTTCGTTCGCCCAACCGCCCCGACGGGAACTTCTATTTTGCTTTGCGTTATCCCTTCCCATAATCGCCCAAGGCAAAGAATGCGTGTATATACTCGGAAAACAAGTGGAGATGTCGCATTTCACGAGATATTTTTTACCAATAAGAATAGTTGGTTCAGGGTTAGGATCAGTCATCCAGTTTGAATAGTTCATTTGGAATATTGCTTGCGAATCGGGAATCACACGAGGATGAATCCTGCTAACTGCATAAGGCTGCGGTAATGTGTATTTTTGAACGTGACGGACTATATCGCCCCAATTGTCGGCTAAACCGCGGACGAGTCGCTCGTAGGTGAAGGGGGTTGGTATGCCGAGTTTTCGATATTGTCCATTGCACCGAATGTAATTAAATCTAATCCACTCTGAGCGTGAATCGTTGCTTGCCATTTTGCGATTATTGCAATACGTAACAAATTGTTCTGCCGAAAAAATCGGCGGTAGTTTGTCGGCAAACCATCCGGCAAGCATTAGTCCGTTATAAACAGCATCTTCGGATAACTCTTGCCAATATGCCCAGTAAGGCTTGGAAGGAGCAAAGAGCTTGTCACATAATTGAGATTCCATTGCCGACCTTAAGATAGGCTACTTAATGAACAATAGTTTAATCAAATAGCTGCATAGATATTTATGAAATACTTCAATTTAGAAGTGTGAATCACATTGAAATTGCTGTAATTAATTAAAAGGATTTCTATGTGCCTGCAGTCAACCTATTAATACCGATCCGATTGCTTATACTAAATGCTGGCTCGGGTCTACGTAACTAATACGAGCCAGTTATATTGCTCCTATTATATTGAGGTCCGAGAGAAGCGGGGCCATCGCACTCCCCAGATGTCGCCAAACAAGTCCTTCGCGTACGCCCTGTCTCTGCTACGAGCTTGTCCGTTTAAGTAGGCTTTATCGTGCTCCCGTGAGGCATATCCTTAATGTAATTACTTCTATCCTAAAAGTCCTCCAACGGCAGGCGAAGGCCATCATATGAGCCACTAGAAACGGCCAAACTGCGTCACGAGATAGCTTGCTTGGACAATCGGTAGATACGGAGTGCTGCCACTAATCGACATGTAATCTATCCATTCTCTCAGCGCCATATAGGGCCTGCTAGTTGCATTTGCCGCTGAATTGCACCTCGCTTGTTTTGCTGACATAGAGTCTTGTATGAAGCGGCAAGAGCGCTTTCTCTTTCAAAGAGATCCTGCCGTTGATCGGGCTCATGTAGCTTTTCAGAAGCCTGTTCAAGCGTCCATTCAAATTCATTTGATTTCTCAACCATCATTTTGGAGAGTATCTGATACTGATACATTGAAAACAAAAGGGATTGATAAGCCTCTATGAAATCGGCGATTGCGTCTCCGCTCTTTCCTTTGAAGCAAAATCTTGCCTCCATGGCGAGCGATTTCATTTCATCAAGCTTTAAATGCAAATTAAGTTGAGGGTCGGCATCTAACACATGATTTATTGAGGTTGAAATTGATTGCAAGTACGTGGTGTTAGTTAGCAAAGCAAATAGCAGGTCGATAGCCATTTGCGGTTCGTCATCATGTTCCAAGTTCTTCGCGTTTTTTGCGTAAACACTCATGAGTTTATCGACGGTTATCCATATATTTAAACGTCGATTGAATAGAGACTGTTTATTGCTGAGACGAGCTTGGTAACAAGAAATGAGCAACGCGATGATTGCCACAATCGCTGAGATGTACTCAGGTAGATTTGTTAGACCCATTGTCTCCTCCTCCCTTGACACGTGCCGCAGTGGATGATGTCTCCAGTTAAGCAGTTGTCCACTTACACCTTCATCCTTGAAGTTCGTCTGGAACAGCTTTCGAGTCTAATTTCAGTATTGGCCCTATTCTTGTTGCCACGGCTACTAACAATCGGTAATGAAAACCGGCGCATCTTGCCATAGGCAAACGCGGAGATATCTTTGGGTTACGCGTGGTTGTCGACTTAGGAAAGCTCAATCGAGCTATCAGCAACTTCAATGCCGGGTGCGTATTTTTCTATCAACGTGTTCAGAATCACGCGGTTGCCAGGTGTCATTTTTGGCGAAGAAACGATCTTCATTGACGAAAAAGCTTCATCGGAGATAACAAGATCGTAATAGGGTGGGATTCCGGGATCGCGTTTATCGAGTATGACATCATTTGCTCTGACAATCTGATCTAGTCGTCCGTTTATTACGGAATCGATACCTATAGGAACGGCTGTCAAGATATAGCGCCATTCTTTCTGATACGACCATGCAGTTGTTTTGTGAACTCCAAGTGCATTTAAATCAGCCAAGAGTCCGCCGTTTTCAAATGCCCTAATTACCTTTGGAAACAAAAGAGACTCATCATTTGTGTATTCGACCTCGTGAAGCATCTCAATATTACGAGCCGTTTCAAAAAAGAGGTAATTCTTATCCCAAAAGTCCTCGAGAGGCAGATGAAGGCCATCAAATGAACCGCCAGGGGCATTCAGAACCGCTTTACTTGATAATTTATTGAGGCTCTCATTTGAAACAGAGTACTGCTTAAACGGATAACTCTTCATCTGGATTCTTACTCCGCATTCAGCTCCGGCATACTCACGCCACATCGGAATACTCTCTTCGTCGGATGAAGTCCAGCAGCTGATGAGTTTCATTTTTCCAAGGTTTTGAGAGTCGGCTGAACGTTGCTCTTGTGGGTCATCGACCATATCTAATCGGCTGAACCTGATAGTCCGATAACGTAGAATCAAAGCCAGTGTTTCTAGGCTTGTATAATGGTAGAGAACAGCAGGTTCTTTCATAGTGGGCTCCCGATTAAGATGAAACGTTCTTATCGCAATTCTAAGCTTGTTCACTTAATTGCAAATAGCGAATCAGTACCAAGCGGTCCCAAGCATCTCCCCTACCCAACTTTGTCCAAAAAGTTCGCTGTTGCTGACTGACGTTACCTTAAAAATAACCCTACTTACATATACACGGAGTGTTGGCCTGGCGCCGCCTCCGGGCCTTGGCTCCCACCTTATCGAGAGGCACCGCTATTAAACGAGTCTTTTACCGCTCGCTCTGCGCAGTTCTTTGCGTATCCATGCTTAGCGCAGCAATACCTGTAAGGGTTATAGCGGAAGAAGAACGGTGGCAAGAAAACACCCTAGAGTAGGTTGATACTGGTGCAGAGGACAATTCGGGCGGCAGTATGACAGGCGACATCGATACAAGCGAGACCTGCAATGAGTCCATCAAAAATGATTCCGATATCGCGAATCCAATTGCACATCAGGTGGAACCTCAGGTTTCCCTAGCTTCCGATATGTCGTCTGATTTGAAACAAGCCACAAAGGCCACAGTAAGTGGGTATCAGCACAGCGATAGCGCCACCAGCGGTAATGTCACCCTTAACGTCGAATGGAACGATCCAGTACTTGGACAGCCAACGACCTTCCACGTGAGCGCAACGGGCGGCGGTGGCAGCTATCTCTTCAACATGGATGCGCCCTCCTACTCCAACCCCAATGAGTACGTCTACGAGTCGATCGTCGCCCCAAGCCGCGGAGAGTGGACAAAGTACACCAACGCGTGCGTTAGTCACGACTTTGCGTTCACAACGACGGCTACCGGATCATATAACTTCCGCTTTTACCTCATGGATAAGGCGTCGGGCGTTTACTACTTGCGCACCAACACGTATATCCAGGTTGCAGACGATGCATATCCCAGCGTTGCGAGCATTGTTGGTGTGGCTGTGTCACAACTCAAGCAAGAGACAGATGGCACTGAATACGAAATGGCTCTCTTTCTTCATGACTGGCTTCTCGATCAACTTGAATACGACAATTCGCTCAAGTGGTCCTCGGCAGAAAGTGCCCTTACGAGGGGGCTTGGGATATGTCAAGCCTATGAATCAGCGTATGCGAAACTTCTTTCCGCCGCAGGTATAGAAAACGCTGAAACCCGCGATACCTATGATGGGCATACGTGGAATGCGGTCAAGCTCGATGACGAATGGTATCAGGTCGACTGTACCTGGGACGATACGTCTGATAACTTCTAAGGTGATTTAGATCAGCGTCATCTGTACTTCTGCCTCACTGACGAGCTCATGGTAATTGCGCATCCGAGGCACGAGAAGATTTACACCACCGACGATTACTCTACCAGCTCAAATAGCCTTAAGAATAACTACTACGTCCGCAACGGCAAGGCTGATGAGTGAGCCAGCAAATATGTCGAACGGATTCAGAGACACCTTGCCGCTCGCGAGGAGAGCTTTTCAGTAGATGCTGGCAACCAGTCCTTTCCGCCCAGCATCAGTGGAATCCAGAACGGCATCGTCACTTTTGCGATGAACCCGCGCGAGTGGAGGACGACCGACGCCAAGGCCGATCTTACTGCCAATTCCATCTTTGCCATGCAGTTCGGTTACAAGTGGATTTTAAGGTTCGACTTCTACGCCACTTACAAGGAGCCCGCATCCTACACGATCCGCTACCACGGGTCGGACGTGGCGCCCGCCGCCGCCAGGACAACGAGGGTCGTCGTGGGCACGCTGACCGCTATGCTGACGTCGTCGCTGGGCTTCTCCGGCGGGTCGATGGCGTGCGCGGGCTGGAAGGCCCACCGCGTATGCGACGACGCGTGGTTCGTCATCGACGCCGCGGGCAACGTGGACTTCTACGCCATTTGGATTGGAAACAAAGAATACGCCTAGACCATTCCGGTGCGATTTGATTTTATCGGCTATGTCGTTGGTAAAACAGTAAGCAAAAAGCCGGTCTTAGGTCATTTGCTTCAGCTTCTAGCGTTTTATCTAAACTCGGTAGTAAATACCTAATTAAGCAAGCTCATCTTCTAAGAACCTAGTCGTAATTGTGGGGCTTACGGTAAACCATGCGATATCTGCCGCTTTTTTTGCAGCGGGGCTATACGCCAGGCATAAGAAAAGCCGCCGTTAACAAGCGGCGGCTTTTACTCTCGAAAAGTTAATAGCGGCTAGAGCGTCTTGAGGTACTCCCCCAGCTCTTCCTCCCAGTCGGGCATGTGGAAGCCGACCGACTCGAGCCCGGACAGGTCGAGCGCGGAGTGGACCGGGCGCGGGGCGACGGGGCCCGCGGCGCCGGCGTAGTAGTCGGAGGTCGACACCGGCACGACCCTGTCGCCGTTGCCGTTGGCGGCCTCGAAGACGGCGCGGGCGATGTCGGCCCAGCTCTTGACGGCGCCGGAGCCGGTGCAGTTATAGGTCCCGTAGGGGGCGTGCGTCCCCAGCACGTGGAAGATGGCCTCGGCCATGTCGCGCGTGAAGGTCAGGCGGCCCAGCTGGTCGTCGACGACCGTGACCTGCGCGAGCCCGTCCTCGGGGTCGGCGACGCGGTCGGACAGCCCCCTCATGGTCTTGACGAAGTTGTGCCCCTCGCCGATGACCCAGGAGCTGCGCATGATGTAGTGGCGGGGGCACCCGGCCACGGCGATGTCGCCGGCGGCCTTGGTCTGGCCGTAGACGGACAGCGGGCTGAACGGCTCGTTCTCGGTATGGACCTCGGCCGTGCCGTCGAAGACGTAGTCGGAGGACACGTGGACCAGGGTGATGCCGTGCCCGGCGCAGGTGCGGGCGAGCAGGGCCGGCCCGGTCGCGTTGGCCTTCCAGGCGGTCACGCGGCCCTCGGGGGCCTCCGCCTTATCAACAGCCGTGTAGGCGCCGCAGTTGATCACGGTGCCGTAGAGCGACCAGTCGTACCGCGAATAGGCGTCCGGGTCGGACATGTCGAAGGTGTCGATGTCGCAGAAGTCGAAGTCCTTGGCGACCCCGCGCTCCTCGGCGAGGGCGCGCACGGCGTGCCCCAGCTGGCCGTTGCAGCCGGTGACGAGCGTTCGTTTCGGCGCCATGGGGACGACGTCCTTGAGCATCGGGTGGTTGAGGTCGGCCTCGGATACGGTGGCCTCGTCGAGAGGGATCGGCCACTCGATGGCGAGATCCGGGTCGGCGAGGTTCACGAACGTGTACGTCTTCTTGAGCTCCAGCGACCAGTGGGCGTCAACCAGGTAGGTGTAGGCGGTGCCGTCCTCCAGGGCCTGGAAGGAGTTGCCCACGCCGCGCGGGACGTAGATGGCCCTGCTCGGGTCCAGGGTGCAGGTGAACACCTTGCCGAAGGTCTCGCTGCCCTCGCGCAGGTCCACCCAGGCGCCGAAGACGCTGCCGCGGGCCACGGAGATGAACTTGTCCCAGGGCTCGGCGTGGATGCCGCGCGTGACGCCGCGGCTGTCGTTGTAGGAGACGTTGTTCTGGACGACGCGGAGGTCGGGGATCCCGAGCGCGCACATCTTGGCGCGCTGCCAGTTCTCCTTGAACCAGCCGCGCGAGTCGCCGTGGACGGCGAGGTCGACGACCTTGAGGCCCCCGATGCCGGTCTCGGCGACGGAGAGGTCCTTCTCGAATGCGATGTCTGCCATGTCTCTCTCCCCTCCTTACTGGCCCTGCGCGCGGTAGCGGGCCTCGGTGGCCTCCTTGGCCGGGCGCCACCAGGACTCGTTGGCGACGTACCAGTCGATGGTGGCCTTCAGGCCCCCGGCGAAGTCGGTGTGCGCCGGCCTCCAGCCCAGCTCGCGCTGCAGCTTGGTGGAGTCGATGGCGTAGCGGCGGTCGTGGCCGGGGCGGTCGGCGACCCAGTCGAAGTCCCCGGGGTCGCGCCCCATCGCCTCGAGGATCATGCGCAGCACGGTGATGTTGTTCTTCTCGCCGTCGGCGCCGATGAGGTAGGTCTCCCCCGTGCGGCCGCGGGTCAGGATGTCCCAGACGGCCGAGGAGTGGTCCTCGGTGTGGATCCAGTCGCGGACGTTCTCGCCGCGGCCGTAGAGCTTGGGGCGGACGCCGTCGACGATGTTGGTGATCTGCCTGGGGATGAACTTCTCCACGTGCTGGTAGGGGCCGTAGTTGTTGGAGCAGTTGGAGATCGTGGCGCGCAGGCCGTAGGTGCGGGTCCAGGCGCGCACGAGCATGTCGGAGGACGCCTTCGTCGAGCTGTACGGCGAGCTCGGGTGGTACGGCGTCTCCTCGGTGAACTTGGCGGGGTCGTCGAGCGCGAGGTCGCCGTAGACCTCGTCGGTGGAGACGTGGTGGTAGCGGACGCCGTATTTGCGGACGGCCTCCAGAAGGCGGAAGGTGCCCTCGACGTTCGTGCGCAGGAAGGGCTCGGGGTCGGCGATGGAGTTGTCGTTGTGGCTCTCGGCGGCGTAGTGCACGATGGCGTCGTGGCCCGGTACCAGCCTGTCCAGCAGCTCCGCGTCGCAGATGTCGCCCACGACGAGCTCCACGCGGTCGGAGGGCAGCCCGGCGATGTTCTCGGGGTTGCCGGCGTAGGTCAGCTTGTCCAGGACGGTGACGTGGACGCCCGGGCGGTTGTCCACGACGTAGTGCACGAAGTTGCTGCCGATGAAGCCGCAGCCGCCCGTGACGATGATGTTC
>DXLU01000014.1:0-41058 GCA_019414565.1 Collinsella sp.
GCCGCGCGGCAAGGAGATATATTGCCAGACCGGAGGGGCGCCGGGGGCGGGAATCGCGCACTCCATATTTTGTTCACAAATGAATAGGTCCCTCAGTCGCATCACTGAGGTTAAAACTGAAGCATTGGCTTCTGATATTGGCGATGACCAGCTGGTTTATAGGTGTTAAGGCATCGGTCATCTCTGGAGCGCCACTTTACTCCAAAAGCATCAGCTATTTGTTTCCCGTCGGTAAAAGGCAGGTTTTGTTCGCCAAGCGTTCTTATATATAGAGAAGTTCGGGTTCGAACCCGTGTCGCGGCAACAAAAAAGCGGCCGGCATCCGCCAGTCGCTTTTTTAGTCTATGGTGGGCCGTCAGGGGTCCAGCCTGCTCCGCAGGCGGCCGCTGCGGCGCTTCGCGCCTTGCTCGCTGCGCTGGCAAACGCTCACGCGTTTACTCAGCTCCGCGCCCCGACGGGTTCGAACCCATGAAAAGGCGACAAAAAAGACGGCCAACCGAAGTTGACCGTCTCAACAATCTTTGGGTGGGCCGTCAGGGGTTCGAACCCTGGACCTTGGGATTAAAAGTCCCCTGCTCTGCCAGCTGAGCTAACGGCCCGCGGGTGGCATTGTACCACGGTCTGGGGCTATTCCCAACTCCATTGGCCGTTCTGGAAAATCACAACTTCACGTCCATCAGGCGTAATGCCCGTAATATCGATATCGTCCGTGCCGATCATAAAATCGACGTGCGTGCTCGAGACGTTAACGCCATGCTCCAGGAGCTCCTCCTTGGACATGTCATACCCACCCTCGATGCATTCGGGGAAACCGACACCCAGCGCGAGATGGCAGCTAGCGTTCTCATCATAGAGCGTGTCATAGAATAGAACGCCACTTTCACGGATCGGCGTGTTCTTGGAGATAAGCGCGACCTCACCCAGATGAGCGGCACCTTCATCGGTGTCAATAATGCTCGCAAGCGTCGCCTTACCCACGCGGGCATCGTAGTCCACTACGCGGCCCGCCTCGAACTTAATCCAAAAATCGTCAACCTTGTTACCGTGGTGAATGAGCGGCATAGCCGAATACACGATACCGTCGGCACGCATACGATCAGGCGAGGTGAAGACTTCCTCGGTGGGAATGTTGGGGAAGAAGGGGTGCCCATCGGGCGTCTTGCCCTTGCCGCCGGCCCACTCGTGACCTTTCGTCATGCCAATCGTCAGATCGGTTCCATTTGCCGAGGTGTAATGCAGGTAGTCGAAACGATTGTCGTTCAGGAAACGCAGGTTCTTTTCGAATGCGGCGTCATGGAGTTCCCAGTCGCTCTCCGGGTCCTGGCCATCGGCGCGAGCGGTATGCAGAATCGCATTCCACAGCTTATAGATTGCAACCTCATCGGCGTCTCCCGGGAACACCTCGCGCGCCCAGGCAACGACCGGCGCGCCGGCGATGCACCACGGGTTGATGTTGTAGTCCAGTCCGCGGCGGAAGACCTTGCACTGCGTGTTCCTTGCCTTAGAAGCTGCAGCAGGCTTAGCGGGATCGATACCCTTGAGAGCTGCAGGGTCCGCACCCTCGATAAAGATAAAGCAGGCACCATCCTGGGCCAGGGAATCAAGCTGCAGGCGCTTCCACTCGGGCGTCTGCTCAAAATAGCTTTGCTCGACATGCTCGTACGTGAGCCTCGTCACGGCATCATCGGCCCAAATAACCGTCACGTGACCGGCACCGGAGGCATAGGCCTCCGCGACCACCACGCGCGCAAACGGCGCGCACTCGACCGGAGACTGAACGACAACCTCCTGGCCGGGCTTGACGTTTACGCCCTTGCGGACAACCAGGCGCGCATAGTTTTTAATCTTGGGCTCTAGGGCCTTCATGCCCTCCAGAGCCTCTTCGACCGTCAGGGCAGCTCGAATCATGTGCCACTCCATCTATCTATAGAACAGTAAAAAGGCGCGCCGCAAAAACGACGCGCCTTATATCTTAGCGATATGTATGGATACAAACGCTACTTCTTCTTGGAGTCCTTCTTGTCCTCCTCGGCAGCCGCGCGCTCAATAAGAGCGTTGAGCTTGTTCTCGGACATGCCCTCGGCCTGCGTGCGGTACATGTTGCGCAGGGGACGAATACGAACGAAGTCGTAGATAAAGTCACCCAGAATGATGACATAGGACAAAACGATGCCGACCATCTGGACAGGGCTGGACACCATGCCAGCGGGAGCGAAGTACAGCGAAGCCCAAATGGCCACGACGAGTACCATGCCGATGGCGAGCACGGCCCACCAGATACGACGGCGCTTGGTGTAGTCCTCATCCTGCTTGAGAAGGATATTCGACACCGTGTAGATACGATCCTCGCGAGCACGCTGTTTGGCCTTGCGGGCGCGCTTCTCCTCTTTAGAGAGGCCCTCGAGGTTCTCGCCCTTCTCGAGCTCTTTGCGGCGAGCTTTAGACGAAGCTGGCACGACGCGGACAGAGCTCGCTGCCTGACGGGCGGGCTTAGCAGATGCGGCGGACTTGCGCGCAACCCCGGTAACTTCGTGGGATTGCGTGCGCTTGTTCGTGGCGCTACGGGTACTCACTTATGCGTTCTCCTTCATACTTGTGAACTGGGAGCCCGTGATGATCTGGAAGGCCTCGCGATAGCGCTCGGACGTGCCATCGATGACCTCGGCGGGCAGGTGCGGGGTCTCCCCCGTCATATCCCAGTTAGCTTTGAGCCAATTGCGGACGAATTGTTTGTCGTAGCTGGGCTGAATCTTGCCCTCCTCGTAGCTGGCGGCAGGCCAGAAACGGCTGGAGTCGGGCGTGAGACACTCGTCGATCAGCGTGACCTTGCCATCGATGACACCAAACTCAAACTTAGTGTCGGCGATGATGATGCCACGGGTCGCTGCATACTCGGCGGCAGCCTTGTAGATCTTGAGGGAAAGGTCGCGAATCTGCGTGGCGATGTCCTCGCCCACGATCTCGCAGCAACGCTCGAACGAGATGTTCTCGTCGTGGTCACCGATCTCGGCCTTCGTGGACGGCGTGAACAGCGGCTCGGGGAGCTTGGAGGCCTCGGTTAGACCCTCAGGCAGCTGGATGCCGCAGACGGTGCCGTTCTCGTCATAGGTCTTCTTGCCCGAACCGGTCAGATAGCCGCGGACGATGCACTCGATAGGAATCGTCTGGGCCTTCTTGACCAGCATGGCGCGGCCTGCGAGGTAGTCACGATACTCGGCAAACTCCTCGGGGAAATCCGCCGGGTCGATGGAAACGAGATGGTTGGGGACGATGTCGGCAAACTTATCAAACCAGAATGCCGAGATGCGGTTGAGCACCTCTCCCTTAAACGGAATCTCGTCGGGGAGAATAAAGTCGAACGCAGAAATGCGGTCGGTGGCGACCATCAGCAGGTTTTCACCGGCATCGTAAATATCACGAACCTTGCCACGGGAATCCGGACGACGCTCCATCGTTGTCACGTGAGTCACTCCTTACCTAAATACGACAGAAATGCGGGCTCTCTCCCGCATGTTTTCGCAAACTCGGAGCGGCAGGGACGCGGCCCCTCCTTCACCGAATAGCGAAAAGCTAGTGCTCCATTGTAGTAGATGCCGCGTCCGCCGTGTGCTCGCGGGGCAGATGAATTGTAAAAGTCGTACCCTTTCCAAGCTCCGACTCCACGGATATGTATCCATGGTGACGCTCGACGATCTGCTTGGTCACGGCGAGGCCAACGCCCAGGCCACCCGCCTCGCGGGCGCGGCTGGCATCGGCGCGCCAAAAACGACCGAAGATGCGCGACAGATCGTCCTTGGCGATACCGATGCCCGTATCCGAAACCGCGATATCGACGTGCTTGCGGTCGCTGAGCACCGACACCACGACCCAACCCCCCTCGGGGGTGTAACGCATGGCGTTGCTCATGAGGTTAATAACGCATTGCGTGATCATGTCGGGATCTGCCTCGACAACGTCATCGTGGCCCTGCGTCTCATCCGCAAAGCGCAAACGCAGGTCACGGTCGGCAAACAGGCGCTCCTGGCCATTCACAATCGAACGCACAAACGGCACCATATCCACCGGCTCCAGGTTGAGCGGCGCGGTACTGTTTTCCATGCGCGACAGGTCGAGCATCTGCTGCACCAGACGGGCCAGACGACGAGTCTCGGATGCGACTGTCTCCAGGTGTTCGTCGTCGGTGGGATACACACCGTCTTGCATGGCCTCGACCGTTGCAAGCATGGCCATGAGCGGCGTGCGCAGCTCGTGAGCAACATCAGAGGTCAGGCGCTTTTCGTGTTTCATGTCCTTCTCGAGCGAAGTGGCCATCTCGTCAAAGGTCTCACCCAGCTGATCGATTTCGTCATCGCCGCGCAAGCCCGTGCGAGCGGACAAATCGCCATCGCGAATTTGTTTGGCCGTGCTGGTAATACGATGAATCGGCTTGGTGAGCATGCGCGACATGAGCGCTCCGATAACGACCGAGATGCAGACGGCCACAACCGCGGCAAGGGCCATGGCGTTAAAGGTCTTCTCTCTGAATGCTGAGTCTGCCTTGGTGAGCAGGGCATCGGAGCCAATCGCCCACAATTTGACCTGACCCACGTGCTCGCCGGAGGACGTCACGATCTCAACGTTGGCAACACTATTGGAATCGGTGGGAGCAGACGAGACTGGGCTGTGCGATGCCTTCTTTCCGCTCGTACCGTCGGTCGTCGCCTGATTTTCGCGCACATCGGCAGTAGCGCTTGCCGAGGGCCACGAGTCGTCGTAGACGATGACGCCCTTTTTATTGACAACCTGCATGCCAAGATCGTCGGACACCAAGCTCGATGTCGCGACCGCACGCAACTCCCCCGCGGTCCAAGAACCGTTTTCCTTATATGACGTTGCCAACTTTTCGGCTGCGGAATTGGCGATTTCGACAATATTGGAGCGCGTGTAATCCGTAAAAACCGTGCCCCACACAACGGAGACAACGCCCACCAGCACCAGTACCGTCATGAGCGATGTCAGGGCAAAAGCCAGGGCCATGCGTGAGGGATAGCTCATCGTTGGCCGTGAATCGGAACGAGGCGTGTTCCAACTAGCCTTGGAACCCGCCTCGTTCTCCTGCTTATGCTTTTGCCCGATTTCAAAGCGCGCAGGTGTCATATGTGATTTCCCTATTTCTCGTCCGACTTATCGGTCTTGGCCGGAGCCTCGAAGCGATAGCCGACACCGTGGACGGTGTAGAGCCACTTGGGCTTCTTGGGATCATCGCCCAGCTTGGCGCGAAGGTTCTTCACGTGGCTATCGATGGTGCGCTCATAGCCCTCAAAGTCGTAGCCGAGCACCTTCTCGACCAGCTCCATGCGGTTGTAGACGCGACCGGGGTGACGGGCAAGCGTGGTGAGCAGCTTAAACTCGGAAGCCGTCAGGTCGACTTCCTTGCCCTCGACCAAAATCTTGTGGCCCGAGATATCGATGACCAGATCGCCGAAGTCGAGTACCTCGACGGCTGGCTCGTCGGCCTGATGGGCACGGCGGAACAGAGCGCGAACGCGCGCGACAAGCTCGCGCGGCGAGAACGGCTTAATCAGATAGTCGTCGGCGCCGAGCTCAAGACCGATAATACGGTCCTCGATCTCGCCCTTGGCAGTCAGCATGATGATGGGGACATCCGAGGTATCGCGAATGGTGCGGCAAACGCGCTCGCCGGGGATCTTGGGGAGCATAAGGTCGAGCACGACCAGGTCAAACTGATGCTTCTCGAACTCCTCGATCGCGGACTGGCCGTCGCCGACACCCACAACCCAGTAGCCTTCGCGCTCGAGATAGGCAGCGACGGCGTCACGGATTGCCTTCTCATCCTCGACCAGCAGAATCTTTTTTGCATCTGAAGCCATAACACGGCCCCCCTGTCTCAATTAGCTAAGAACAAGCTCATTTTAACGCACCTGAGCCCACCAGATGCCGCTATGACGTGGCAGCTCGGCGGGCGGCACCCACAATTACAACGCGTTTATTCCCCTGTTGGCGCCTTTTTAACCCCTCTAAGCTTAAAGAGAGAATAGGCGTGCGGTGACCGTCTCTGGTATACCCTGGCTGTTGCGCACCGTGGCGTACGTAAGGAATGAGTCCGATTTTCCCGCCGTAGCTGGATAATCGCCATACTCCAAAGCGCGGTCGGGCGACAACAGCGAACCATAGGTCTTGGCAGAGGTGTCGATGAGAAAATGCGATGCTTGCACCTTAACGAGATATTTATTCTTCTTGCCGGCAGCACATGCGAGCGGCTCGCGCGACAGAAAGAGGTACGGCCCTCCCTCATTACCGATATACGTGCCCATGTTGCCTAGGCTGCCCACGCCACTATAGGTCGCCTCGATAGAAAACACGAAGGTATCGCCCATATATACGGCCTCGAAAGGCGAGACTGACGAGGGAAGGACTAGCTGGGCACGTTTGGTGTTGTTGCCATCGGTCAGATCGATTGCCGTTATGCCGTAGTAGACGCCCTCGTCGTTGCGGACACGCGGTGAGATGGTCAAAATGCCGTCGCTCGCGCGTGGGGCCGACGCAAAGCGGCCCGTCGATTTCCAAATTGTCTCGGCCTTAGATTCATCAAGCGAGCGACGATAGCAAAACGAATCACTACTCGTTTTATTGCCGCCTGCCGAAGGCATTTTATACCAGATGGCTGATGACCCGAACGCCGTAAACAGCGGCGGATCGTAGTCCTTGCCACCTCGATCGAGCTCAACCACGTCGCCAGAGAGCGAAGCGCCCGACAGATTTTGAGCGTAGAGCTTCCACGATGAACTGGCAAAGTTCATCTCAACCCACGCAAACACGCCGTCGCCGGCACGGACATCGTAAAAAGCATATCCCGTGCCCTCGATAGGATTCTCAATTAATGTGGTAAGCGAGCCATCGCCCAGGTTGAGCACACCGAGTGTGTTGGCGTGCAGTGCCGATGCGGGCGCCATCATTGCCGCAGCATAGTCACCATCGCAGTAGTACAGCAACGTGCCCAGCGGCAGCGTCCACGATGCCGCCGGCTCAAGATCGATGTCAACTGCCTCGTACTCATCAGTAATCGAGACAATCTTCGAATCGTCCTTGATAACCTGCGGCTCGCCAGCGGCATCATCACTGGTGCCTGTTTTTTTCGAACATCCGGCAAGCACCGTGGCAGCGCTCGCGGCAGCTCCACCGAGCACAAAGCCGCGGCGCGATATTCCGTTCTTGATGTGGTCGGCGATACCCATTAGGCGATCTCGGCGCGAGCGGCCTCGATAGCGCGCGTAAGCTGATCAGCGCAAGAGGTCTTCTTCATGCCGCAGGTATTGCCGGCAAGAACCTCGATCACACGGTCGGCAGGAGCGCCCTCGACCAGTTTGGAGATGGCCTTGAGGTTGCCATCGCAGCCGCCGGTAAACTCAACGCCCAGCACCTTGCTGCCATCGTCAGAGAGATTGAGGTGAATATTGCGAGAGCATACACCCTGCGGCTTGTAATCAAACGAAATCATGCGATCCCCTCTCAGAATGTTATTCGAGACGACTATTATCCCCGTCTTTCCCTAAATGCAACGAGGCGCTTTGCCGGCAACACACATTACCAGCAAAGCGCCCTAAAAAGCTAACGTTATGCCCGAACCTACTCGAAGCTCAGCTGCTCCAGACGATCAAAGACCGTGTCGATACGGGTGAGGAAGTCCCACGGATCAAAGATCTCGTCGAGCTTCTCCTGGCTGACGGTGCAGCGCGGGTCGGCCTCGAGACGCTCCTTAAAGGTGGGGCCGGAGACACAATCCTGCACCTCGTGCCAGGTTGCCATGGCGTTCTCCTGCACAATGGCGTACGCGTCCTCGCGGGTGATGCCCGTGTCGACGAGGGCCAGCAGCACCTTGGAGGAGAAGATGAGGCCGCGGGTCTTATTGAGGTTGGCCATCATGCGGGCAGGGTACAGCTGCAGGCCGTCGATAACGCGGATGAGGCACTGGAACATGTGGTCGAGGGCGATGAAGCTGTCGGCCTGGGCGACACGCTCGGCAGAGGAGTGCGAAATGTCACGCTCGTGCCACAGGGCGACGTTATCGAAGGCAACCTGGGCGTTGGACTTCACGACGCGCGACAGACCGCAGACCTTCTCCATGGTGATCGGGTTGCGCTTGTGCGGCATGGCGGAGCTGCCCTTTTGACCCTTGCGGAACGGCTCCTCGGCCTCGAGCGTATCGGTCTTCTGCAGATTGCGAACCTCGGTAGCGATGCGCTCGCAGGTGGCCGCGGTGGTGGCGAGAACGCCGGCGAGATAGGCGTGATGGTCGCGGCTGATAACCTGCGTGGACAGCGGGTCGTGAACCAGACCCAGGTGCTCGCAGACATACTCCTCGACAAACGGTTCGATGGAGCTGTACGTGCCAACAGCGCCCGAGATGGCACCGAAGGCAACATTCTTGCGGGCGTCCTCAAGACGATCCAGATCGCGCTTGAGTTCCCAGGCCCAAGAGCCGAACTTCATGCCGAAGGTCATCGGCTCGGCGTGGATGCCATGAGTGCGGCCGGCACAGAGCGTGTTGCGCTCCTCAAAGGCGCGACGCTTGCAAATCTCGCCGAGCTTCTTGACGTCCTCGATGATCAGGTCGCAGGCCTGGGTGAGCTGGTAGCACAGAGCCGTGTCGCCCAGATCGGAGCTGGTCATGCCATAGTGAACCCAGCGGCTGGGCTTGGGGTCGCCCTCGGGAACATCGGCGTCGATGTACTCCTTCATGTTGGTCAGGAAGGCGATGACGTCGTGGCGCGTGACCTCCTCGATCTCGTCGACCTTTGCCTTCTCAAAGTTGGCATGGTCGCGAATCCACTGGGCTTCGTCTTTAGAAATGCCGATCTTGCCGAGCTCCGCCTGGGCCTCACAGGCCAGGACCTCGATCTCCTGCCAAATGGCGTACTTGTTCTCGAGGGAGAAGATGTGTCCCATCTCCGGGCGGGTATAGCGATCGATCATAGCGGCTCCTTTTTGGTTATTGGCACGTTGGTCGTAACCCAACCATTGTACCGTGCGCAGGTGCAAGTATGGGCAGCAGGCATTAACCTAACATTTTGGAATTGGAGCGGGCAACGGGACGTCCGCGTATTTGCTTCGCAAATCCGTACCGGCTGCGGTCGATCTCCTCGGATTCACGGAGACGATGGGGAAGACTTTGTTGAATTGGCCGCCCCAAAGTCTCCCGCGCTCGATGGAGCGGGCAACGGGACGTCCGCGTATTTGCTTCGCAAATCCGCACCGGCTTCAGGCGCCTGCCGGCGCCTTCGCCTGCTCGCTACAAACGCTTCGCGTTTGTTTTACGCTCGCACCCTGGCGGGTTCGAGTCCCGGCGCTTTATTGAAAAAAGCACGGCACCGGAACGGTGTCGTGCTTTTACTTTTTCTGGAGCGGGCAACGGGACTCGAACCCGCGAGTGTCAGCTTGGGAAGCTGATGCCTTACCACTTGGCGATGCCCGCTTGTGTGTTGGCTAGTATAACGCGGTTGTCTTGTTCGATACAAGGGTGGCGATGCTTGTTTTAGCTGTGGAGATTCGTTTGAAAATCGCATCAATTGTGGAGACGAGGACCTTTGGCCTCCTGTTCTCCTTATCTTCTACCTGCGCTTTTGCCTGATTGTTGTATTTGAGCTCAATTTGTCAGGAATTGGGCAAGCTTTTGGTCAGGCTCCGGTACTTACCCGCATGAACCTCGGGGGTAGCCTCATCCTACGCGTCGCAACCTCCCCATGCGGCGCACGAGGGATAAGGAGCAGCCATGTCCAACGCACCCACGCACTCTGTCCACAGCGCAATCGCAACAGGTCCGCTGCTCCTGCTCCTCTTCCTGCTTTTCGGCTGCCTGGCACCGGGAGCCGCATTTGCCGTCGATGGCTACGACCAGCTCGGCTTCCGCACTATTAGCGATGATTGTGGGCCCTTCTTCATCGGCAAGTATGAAGCTCAAGACGCCTCGATTGCCTACTGCATGAACCAGGAGCGCCCCGGCCCCACCAAGCCGGGCGGCCCATGGCTCAACTTTGATCAAGGCTGGGTGTGGCTCGACGACGAGTTCGCGGCAATCGTTTGTCACGGATATCCTACCGCCACGTCGTTTGGCGGTTACCATCTTTCACCCGATCGCGCCCGCGCTGCCACCCAGCTTGCCGTATGGATGCTCAACGGCACTACCCATGTCGACGGCACCTACTCCTACACGACCGCTCAGGGCAAAACCAAGAGCGGGCACTTTACCGCCGACAATGAAGTCGTGGCGGCTGCGCGGTGGCTCCACGACAGCGCAAAATCAGGAAGCATCGAAGCCGCTCCGCACCGCGCGCGGCGCTATATAGGAACCGTATCGGGCGGCAGCAAACGTCAAGACATGCTCTATGTACTGCCGGCGGTCTCTGTTTCCTTCCAAAAGCAGTCTGCAAACGCTGCCATTACCAGCGGAAACAATACTTATCAGTTTGACGGGGCAACATTCGATGTTTTTGAGAGCGCCAGCGGCGCGCGTGTCGGCACCGTCCAGATGGACAGCAACGGTCGAGCGCAGGCAACACTCCTACCCAACACGGCATACTACCTAGTTGAGACAACAGCGCCAGCTGGTTATATCTCCCTGCACGATCGCATTGCCTTTACCACGACGAATAACGGCGGATACGTCACCATTGATGAACAACCCGGCACCATTACCTTGCGCATTGTAAAGCTCGACGCCGCAACGAATGCAGGCCCCCAAGTTGGAGCTTCGCTCGCAGGAGCAGAATTCGTGTGCGTATCGCAATCAACCCCTGGATGGACACAAACTCTCAGGACCGATGAAAGCGGTCGAGCTACCCTCACCGATGTCCCCCTGGGAACCTTTACCATCTATGAATCGAAGGCGCCCGAGGGCTATTTGCCCTCCGGTGACAGTTGGTCTTACACCGTTGGAGCCGACCAACTCGGCGATTCAGGCGTGGTCGAGATCGAATCTCGCGTTTCCAATATCCCCATTGCGTTTGACCTTGAGATTTCCAAATTCAAGGACTACGGCAATAGCGATCAATCCGGCCTGGAGCAGCCGGCAGGAGATGTTCTCTTTGAGGTTGTCAGTAACAGCTCTCAGCAGGTTGTTGGCACACTGACTACAAACATCTATGGCTTTGCCTCCACCAAAGACCAGCCCGAAGCATGGTTCGGCACAGGCAAGCGACCAGCCGGTGTCCACGGAGCCGTCCCATACGACCGCGCCGGCTACACGGTTCGTGAGGTTCCGGAAACCGTCCCCGAGGGTTTTAAACGTGCGGGGGAATGGACCGTCGAGGCCAATCAGATTTCCGACGGCGCCGAGCTTCAATATATCGTGGACAACCACGCCCTGTCGACGCATCTCCAGATTGTAAAACGCGATGCCCAAACAGGCGCCTCTGTTCCCCTAGCCGGATTCACCTTCCAACTCCTCGACAGCAATCACAAACCTGTCTCACAAACATGCTGGTATCCAGCATATAACGTAATGGACACCTTTACGACTGACGCGACCGGCACCGTCACACTGCCCGAATCGCTCATGCCGGGCACCTATTATGTACGCGAAACCTCGGCCAAAGAGCCCTATCTTGTCGGCGGAGAGATCGAGGTAAACATACCCGCCGATATAAACCTAACGCCCGTTGCAATCGTCTCGTATTATAACCACGCCGCGACCGGAAACATCAGGATCGTTAAAACCGATGCCGTAGACGGCAGCAGCCTCGCGGGCGCCGTCTTTGAGATCCGTGCCTCGGGTGATATCGTGCGCCCCGACGGTAGCATTGCCGCGCTCGACGGTGAGACTGTCGCTACCGTCACGACGGATGAAACTGGAGAAGCACGTGCGGACGACCTCCCGCTGGGATCTGGCACCGCGCACTACGAGGTTGTCGAGACTCAAGCGCCGGCAGGCTTCTTACTCGATCGGACATCCCATATTGTCGACCTTACTTATGCCGACCAGAAAACACCCGTTGTAGAAGCACGGCTTAACGTATCCGACGATTACACCAAGGTTGATATCTCCAAGGTCGCTGCAAGCGGAGAGCAGGAAGTGAAAGGCGCACAACTCACCTTATATGGTCCCGATAAAACCGAAATAGACTCCTGGACCTCATCCGACAAGCCGCACCGCGTCGAACATCTTGCACCCGGCACCTACTCGTTGCGCGAAATGATATCTCCGCGGACCTATGACCTTGCCGAGGAGATAACGTTTGAAATAAAGGACACGGGAGAAGTCCAATCCGTCTCGATGAAGGATGCGCCCATCGAGATCAAAGGACAGGTCGACAAGCGTCAGGAGCTTGTCCAACCTATCGAAAAGGGCCTGTTGGCCAACGGCGATGGTAAAAATCGCGCCGCGACGCAAACCAATAGTGATGGGCTTTTCTCCTATACCATCGATGCTCGAAACGATTCCGCTACTTGGGTTGATGAGTTTACGATTACCGATAATCTTGAGTGCGCCAAAGACGGCACGGCGAGATTCGTCTCAATCGAAATCCCCGTCGCCATCGGCGACCTCAACGGTCTGTGCAACGTGTGGTATCGCACAACGCCGTTGGACTCGACAGAAGCCGATGAGCCGGCAAACGCGACGCTTGACGATGGGCACGAAAATCCTTGGCTTGAGTCCGACGAAGTAAAAGAGAGCCTTGGTGAGGACTGTCGCCTCGTCGATTACGACGGCTGGCGCCTCTGGAAGGCGGATGTCCCGACCACGGAATCCGCCACACTCGAGGCGAAAGAACTCGACCTTGCATCCAATACCGTCGTGACGGGCATTCGCATTGAATACGGTGCGGTAGCCGCCGACTTTACGACTCGAAGCGATACGGATTCTTGGACCCGCGATGATCTCAAAGATGAGCACGACGACCTTGACGATGCCAAAGCAATCCTTGGCACAGATGCTCGGGGCGCAGTCGTGCACATGCAGGCAACGTCGGCTTACACACCCCAAACTGCACTCACCAACAGCGCACGCGTCGATCTTTGCCGCAACGGCGGCGGCGATAAACTTGAGTCACATGACGAGGACAGTGTCATTCAACGCTGTACCCTACCGCAGGACCTACCGGCAACAGGATCAGCTCCCATCGCCGCTTGCATCACCGCGCTCCTGACCTCGGGTGCCGCAGCCCTATGGTTCGCTCGCCTTAGGTCAATCCCAAAGAAGCGCTAGCGCGATGAAAAAGCGGGCGAGCCAGTCCCCCGGCTCGCCCGCTTTCAATCATTTAAATCGCCGCATCTACTCTGCAGACGAAGATCCACCATCAACGATTGCTTGCTCGGACTCAGGAATCCCATCGGCACCCGTGCTCTGTTCTTGCTCCACCTCTTCGCTGATTGCGGAGGCGGGGGTCGAGCCCTTCGCGCCCACGATGTAGGCAGCTCCAAACCCTAACGCAATGGCAATCAAGGTCAAAATCACGTAGACAGGCCAATGGCGCTTAATATACGAAAACACGTTGACTCCTTAGAGCTCCGTCTACGAACGGCGGATAACCTCGGTCACGACCTCGGATACCGTGGCAATGTTCGTCGGGTTGACATTGTGGGGCAGGTCGTCCTCGGTACGAGCGCAAGCCAGACGCGTGCCGTCCACGCCGGCGATGGTGAGGGCTCGGCGGCTCGCCTCGAGGGCGGCGTAGGCATCGGTCTTGGCATAGGGCATCTCGAGCGCGCCACAATCGACATGGAACGACTTGCACACCTTGCTGACCAGGTTCATGATGCGGCGATCGCCCTTGAGCAGCTGCTGTTCGCCCTCAACCGTCACCACCGAAAGCCTACCGGCGCCGACGGATTCAAGATTGATGAAGAAGACGCCGCGGAGCTTATCGCGATGCGAAGCCAAGAAGGCCTTCATACCGGCGCCATCACAATCCGAGGCGCCCGTTGCCACAAACCAGATATCGTGACCGAGCAGCTCATCGTCGCCCATAGAGGCGACAGCCGAGAGCATATCTTCGGAAGAAGCGCCGTCGGAAGACGTAGCGCCGCCCTTCCAGCCATCGTTATCGTCCTCGAAATTATCCCACGAACCGATGCCGCGACCGGACTTCTTGGCATCGTAATCGTCTTCGACGCCCAGCCAATCACTCATGCTGTCCTGTTCGTTTTTCTTTTTACGACCGAACAGGCCGCCCAGGCCGCGCTTGCGAGACTTGGGCGCCGCCGGGGCGGGAGCCGAAATGGTCTCGATCGGCTGAGCGCCCGACGCAACGGGCCTAGGAGGCGCAACGGGTGCCGATGTTGGTTCGGGACCCTGAGCGGTAGCAAAGGGGTCGTTGACCTGTGCGGAGGGGTCGGGAAGGTCGAACAGCGACGTGCGAGACGCAACGTTTGCCTGCTTCATCGACGGCAGCGACGGATCGGGGACCGAAGCCAGCGGAGACGAGGAAGGTGCAGGCGACGGAGCCGACGCCGGATCGGGAACATTCACCTGCGGACGCGGTGATGCCTGGGAGGAAATCTGGGCCATAAGGGAATCGACCGTTTCGTCCTGGGTGGGAGCAACATCGGCAACCGTGGCACCGGAACCACTCGGGGTCGGCATGGTGAAAATCTGCGTGGAGTAAGGCCTCGACTCATCTGTCTCGGGAGCCTCGGAAACCGCAGGCACTTCCTCCTGCTCGACCTCGGTCGAATCACCTTGATCGGCTGCCGCGTATTGCTCTTCGTCACAGTTGACCTCGACGGGCTCGTGCCCGGCGGCATCTTGGATTTCGGCAGCATCAATAGGCTCGTCATCGTCTGCCGCGTCGCCCTGCTCATCGGAAACAGGAAGGGGCTCGGCAATCGCGGTGCCTTGCTTTTCAAACGTTATCGTGGAATCGAACTGCGCGGCATCAAACGACATGGTGCTATCGACGTGCTGCTGAGCCTCAAAGGACGTTGTAGCTTCGGCGGCGTCGACAGGCACGGACTGCATAGCCTCGTTCTGCTCGAACTCTTGCGCCGCGCGCTCACGTGCCGCCTCGGCTGCCTGCTGCTGAGCGATAGCCTCCTGCTCGGCAGCCTCGCGTGCGGCAGCGCGCTTCCCCTCGAAATCGTCGACAAATTTCCTGCCCTTTGCAAGCGCACCCTTAAAGAAGTTGGAAGCGCTGGCGCCAATCGAAGAGAACGCGGATGCAATATCGGCATGGGGCGTTGCCGCGGGAATCTCGGCCGAGAAATCAGTATCGCTCTCGTAAGACACGCGCCTCGGCTGTTCAGCGTAATCGTCGTCAGGCTCGTCCGTAACGTCTTGCGCCGGCGCGGCGGGAGCCAAAATGTCCAGTCCTGCCGCGGGATCGATCGCGGACACCGCCTCGGGCTCGGCAACGGCAGCGGCAACCGCGGTAGACTCATCATCCACGGCGACAACGGGCGCAGATGCAGTCACGACGGGGGCAGGCTCGGGCTCAAACGTCGGCTCCTCGCCTTCCTCGTAATCGAGCGTGCAGGACTCGGGAAGCATTCCGAGCGCACGGATGGCATCCGAACCAAAGCGGATGTTGCCGGCGGCATTGCGATAGAGCCTGGGCTCGGGCTCGGCCGCGACAGGCTCCTCCGCCGGCTCGGCAGTGGGAACCTCGTCATTGAACTCTTCGGCCTGGACAGCCTGATTCTGACCATCGGGCACGATGGCGCCAATCAGCGTCTCGTCGGCAGACGCACCCTCAAAGCCCTCGATCTGCTCGTCGAAAGCCTCACCCTGTTCGGGCTCGGTTTGAGCGTCGGGAGCAATCGGCTGACCGAACTCGTCCTCGGCGTAGGTAGGCTCTTCGTACTCGATGGTGTTGCCGTAGTCGTTTTGCTGCTGGGCCGCGGCATACTCCGCCGCTGCGCGCGCCATTTCCTCGGCACGACGTTTCTGCTCCCCAAAATAGGTATCGAACGGAACATCGTCGGGAAACTCGTTTTCGCCCTGGAAGGGAGCAACGTTGTCCATAACGCCGAGCATAGCGGCGACAGAAGACTTGTTGCACACCGCACCGGACGTATAGGGAAGAATGTGGCGGTTAGAGATGATGTTTGCCGCGTTGACAAGTGCAACGAGGGAAGCGAGGATCGCGACAATCCACAGCAGAACCTTGAGCGCGCCGGGGAGCGGCAGGATACGCAGGATGGCAACGGCAGCAGGGGCAACCGTGGCAACGGGCAACAGCTTGGCGATGAGCGCACGATACGAAGCATAGGGCTCGCGGGCGAGCAGCTCAGCACGGGGAGAGTCGTAGTGTGCGACAACGACCACCGGGCGGTTGCGCGGAGACGCGAGCGGGCCCGAGGCCTTGTGGTAGGCGATGACATTTTGGCTCACGCCCGTCTTGCCCAGGCGCGAGACTACAGGGTGGCCCGTGCGCTCGAGCACGTAAAGAACGGCGCCGACAACGGCCAGCAAGGTGCCGACCAAGCCGATACCGCCGCCGATGCCCATCAGCAGGGCGCCGGCAAACGCAAGAATACCGGTGACGGCAAATGCCAACCTACTGGGCGCCGGGGCATTGAACTCCTGAACCTCGGGATCAAAGCCGTGGTTGCGGAAGATCTGAGCGATATCCTCGGCAGCCAAGCGCTCTTCTTCGCTGCATGCCGGCGTAATGCCGGTGTTCTGCAGCAGGTGGTTAATATAGTTCTGGGTGTTCGCCATGTGCGCTCCACATCCATAATCCGACAAATAGGCCCAATGCATGCACATTAGAACCGTATATAGTCGAAAGTATACCCCGAGCGAGCGCAAACGACCGAATTCGGGCCATCTTAACGCCCTGAGCGGACAAGGATATAGCCTAATCTCCATATCGGACTAAAATCATGGCAGCAAACCACCTTCTCATGCGAGGACTCTATGACGGCAAGCGACGCGACCGCAACAATTAAAAAGGGGAATTCGGAGCCCGGTTTCGATAAAACGGCTCAGCGCATCCTCAATCTTTTCTTTGTGCTCAACAGCTCCCCCGAACCGCTGACGACCGAGCAGATCGTCTTGGATTCTGACCTGGGATATGGCTCGGGCAACATCGACTCGGATAAGCGCAAGTTTCGGCGCGATCGTGACAAACTGCTCGAGCGTGGCATCTTAATCAAGGAAGTTCGCCCCGCCGGTGCGCAGGAGACCGAGGAAAGCTCGTGGACAATCGACCGCGAGCACACGTTTGCTGCAGGCGGCCTCATCACCGCAGACGACGCCGACATCCTACTCAACGCCATCGACCAGACGCTAACGGCCGGCTCTTCCACCTTTGCCGCGCCGCTTGCCGATATTCGCTCCAAAATTGCCTACCTCACCGGCATGTCGGCGGTGGACGAAGCACCGATCCGCCGCTCTCCCACCGTCGATGCGGTATGGAGCGCCTTTGCCGAGCGATGCGCGCTGCGATTTTTATATCAGAACGGACGCGGCGAGCAGAAAGAACGTACCGTCTGTGTCTACGGCATGTTCGAACGCGAGGGCGTGGCGTACTTCTGCGGCCTCGACAATGTCACCGACGACATCAGGACATTCCGCTGCGACCGTATCGTTCGCGCTTGGCGTCCTTCGAAGGCCTACGCCATCCCTGCGGACTTCAATCTCAACGACTATCTGTTCTTTGAATTCGATTTCGCCGACCGACCGCCCGTTGCAGCCACGTTCTCGTTCGCCCCTCAGACGCAGATCGATATGATCAACGGCCTCACGCGCGGGCGAGGTGAGCTCGCACACACCGATGCGGGATGGATCTGGACCGTTGACGTGCGCGACCTTGAAGCCGCCGCCTCATTTTGCATGGCCCACGCCATGGACGGCATGAGGCCCATGGCCCCCAAATCGCTCAAGCAGGCGTGGAACCACCTCATTGAAAGGACGGTGCACGAGCATGCCCGTGCGTAAACTCACCAGCGAGCAGAGGCTCTCGCGCGCCATCGACATCATGGAGGCCCTCTACGCCGCCGGCGAGAGCGGCATGACACGAACCGAGATTTGCAGTCGCTTTGACATCACGGGGGCGTCGCTCGACGAGATTCTCGAGATCGTCTCGACGCTCGCGGACCGAGAATCGGGTGCGCGTATCATCTGCGAATGCCACGGCGAGCGCGTGGTCCTCACCGGTGACGCCGGGCGTGTACTACCGCTGCGCCTGAGTGCCGCCGAGGGCGCTGTGCTCAACCACGAACTTGAATCGTTGGGGATCGAGCCCCAGGCGGCGGCTCGGATTCGACATGCCCTTCTGCCCGAAGAGCTCGGCTATAACCAGCACGTCTTTGACACCGTCAGCCACGGGTCGCACTGGCAGCAGCTGAGCTGCGCCATTCAGGACGGCGTTCGCTGTCGTATCTCGTATCGCTCGATGGACGATGCACGGCCACGCGAGCGTCTGGTCGACCCCTTGCGCATTACGGCAAACGGCGACCAAACATACCTGATTGCCTGGGACATCGCGGTCGATGAGCAGCGCACCTATCGCATGGATAAAATCGAGGGACTCACCTTGACGGAAGACTCCGTCGTGCCTCACGCACCGGACGTCGCATCCCTCCACGATTCCCTTGCCCGGACGCAGCGTAGCGCAAAGCTCTTGATGCCATTCGATATGGCGGAGCATCTGGACTGGGCCGGCATCACCCTCATCGAGCGCAGCGGGGCAGACATGGCAACGGTAACCGTGCATTACGGCTCCGAGCGTTGGCTACTGAGCCAGATAATCGCAGCGGGCGGAGCCATCCGCATCTTGGATAACCCCACCCTGTCAAAGCGTCTGTGCGATATGGCAAAAACTCTCGTCTGTCCGCTTTAGCGCCGCCGCTCGTGGCGTGCGCGCCACAGTTGCAGATAGTGCCCGATCTGCGCCGATTCGATGCGCTGGTAGGAGCTCGTGGGCAGCGACGTTAAGAACTTCTTGCCATAGCCCTTCGTCACCAGGCGAGGATCCGCCAAGATCAGCACACCGCTATCGGTCGACGAGCGAATCAAACGCCCCGCGGCCTGCTTAACCTCGAGCACCGCCTCGGGCAGCGAATAGCGCGCCCATGCGCGGTCTTCGCGCAGGTTGCGCTCGCACGAGAGCGGGTCCGTGGGGCTCGAGAACGGCAACTTGGGAATGATGACGCAGCGCAGCGTCTCGCCGCTGGCATCAAACCCCTCCCAGAAGGCCTTGAGCGCAAAAAGCGACGAGGCCGGTTCGTTGATAAACCGGTCGCGCAGGCGACGAGGAGATGAGTTGCGCTGCTGGCAGTTGAGCTCCAGACCCGCACGGGCCATCTTGGGCTCAACGCGGGCGTATAGGTCCTCCATGTCGCGCCGATTGGTGAACAACGTGAGCACCGATCCGCCCATGGCAAGATGGGCGTCGACCAGTACGCGCTCGAGCGCCGTAAGATAGCTCTCACGATCGCGCGGATCGGGGATATCGCCCGCAACGACTACAGCCATGTTCGAATCGAAGTCGTAGCTCGAATCCAAGTGCAGCGATGACGACGTTGAAGCACCGATGCGATCAAGGCCGACCGCATGGTTAAAGTGCTCAAAGCTTTTGGACACCGTCATGGTCGCCGAGGCAAAGATAGCCGTGTGAACCTCGGGTAGCCACTCGGTTGCCAAAGCCTCGCCAATGTCGATGCGCTCTGCGGTCATCGACTCTCCGCCGGCACGAAGTCTGCGATTGACCTGCAGCGAGTACACGTAGTGTTCATCGGTGCCATCAATGATGAGTTTGAGGTTCTCGGCCAGCTCGTGCAGGCGGCGCGAGATATCACCCAGGTCGACAACAACCTCGGGCTTGTCGGCGGCGACGGCTTGCACCAGCGCGTCGACGCTCTTGTCAGCTTGTTCCAATGCGTCGATGCCAGTGTAGGCCGACTGTAAGAAATCATGCCAGTCGTCTGATTCGCGCAGCTCGGGGCCAATCCATAGATTGGCATTGTCATAACCCCCACGCGCACGGCGGCCGAGCTCGCGAACGCCATCGAACACGTCGGCGATTGCCATGCTCGCGCGGGCAACCGTCGACGTCGCCTTGGCAGTAAGGCCCAGATAGAGCGTAGAGCCCTCGGAGGTTGCCAAATCACGGGAAACCTGGCTTAGTGCGCCGGTGCTCGAGCCACCCAGGCGCTCGAACAGGACGCGTGATTCGTCCGCCGACACCACGCGCGCCCACTGACGGCGCGCCTCGCGCTCGATGGAATGGGCCTCGTCGATTACCCAATGACGAATCGGAGGCAAAATCCTGCCCTCGGCCGCGACGTTACGGAACAGCAGGGAATGGTTGGTGACCACCACATCGGCATGCGCCGCACGACGGCGAGCACCGTGGACCAAACATTTATCAGGGAAAAACGGGCAGAGGCGACGAGCACACTCGCGCGAGGCCGTCGTAAAGTCGGGACGGTTGACGCTGCGCCACCGAATGCCGAGCGAGTCGAGGTCGCCATCGGCTGATTGGCAGACGTACGCCATAATGACCGCGACCGCCGTGAGCGTGTCCGCCGGATCGCGCTTGGTGGTGATCTCGACCTGGCCGCGGCTCATGCGCTCGAGCTTGCGCAGGCACGGATAGTGGTCATACCCCTTGAGAGCGCAAAATGACAGACCACCGTTCAGTTGCTCGGCAAGTTTTGGCAGCTCATGGTACATGAGCTGGTCGGCAAGATTGTTCGATTTGGTCGCAATACCAACCGTGATGTTGTTACGGCGTGCTGCCTCGGCAAAAGGCACCAGATAGGCCATCGATTTGCCGACGCCTGTGCCCGCCTCAATTACACGATGAGTGCCCGTGACCAGCGCATCGTGGACCTCGAGCGCCATCGCGATCTGCTCATCACGCGGCTCGTAGGTGGGATACATGCGATTGACCAGGCCACCTGGTGCATAGTCTGCCTCAATCTCCTCACGACTCGGCATCTTGAGAACCGGCAGCTCATCGGCGTCCACCCGATCGTCGGCGCGATCGGCCTTGAGAACGTCAGCACGAGCGGCGCTGAGAGAGAAGATAGAACCAGGGTTCTGCCCTGCCAAGAATGAGAAGATAGGACGATAGGACCAAGGCACGTCCGGATGCATGTCGGCTAGGCGCGCCATAAGGCCCTGGGGCAAGTCGGTGAGCGCCACGAGCAACACGCGCCATACGCCACACAGGGCGTCGACGTCGGCATTGGCACGGTGTGATACCGAGTCGCAGCCAAACAGATCGGCCATAAAAGACAGCTTGTGCGAGGCCAGGCGCGGAAGCGCGATGCGCGACAGCGCCAGCGAATCGATCCAAATATCGCTCACGTTGACGCCGCCTTTGACAGACTCGATAAACGAGCGGTCGAACGTGGCGTTGTGTGCGATCACCGGGCAGCCACCGACAAAATCGGCGAGAGCGGCGACGGCCTCAACCGCCGACGGGGCATCTGCCACATCGTCATTTGTAATGCTCGTGAGCTCGGTAATCTCGGCGGGAATCAGCTGTTTGGGATGCACGAAGGTATCGAAGCGGTCGATGACCTCGCGGCCCGAAAGACGGGCCGCCGAGATCTCGATCAGCTCGTTGTCCTGCACCGAAAGACCCGTGGTCTCGGTATCGAGGACAATCACATCTTCCTCGATAAGGCCGAAGGACTGCGTTTTGGCGCGGTCGGCAAGCGTGGCATAGGAGTCGATGACAAACTGCGGCGTTCCTGACGAAACCGCGTCCTCGATTAGCATGCAATGCCCGCTCGACGAAGGCCCATACGGATCAGGCTGTCACAGACCTGCGGGAACGTCATGTCGTCGGTGTGGCGGATCTCATCCGGATACAGCGACGTATCGGTCATGCCGGGAATGGTATTGGTCTCGAGGATAACGGGGCCGTCCTCGCTCACAATAAAGTCGCTGCGCGAGATACCCAGGCAACCGAGGGCCTTGTGAGCGGCACAGGCAAGTTCCTGAGCGCGAGCGTAATTCTCGGGTGAAATCTGCGCCGGAATGCGATGGATATCCGTAGGGTCGACATACTTCACGTCCAGATCGTAGAACTCGCAGTCCTCGGGCTTACGAATCTCGACAATCGGCAGGGCGCGTACGTCATCTTCGCCGTATACGCCGACGGTGATCTCGGTACCCTCGATGCACTTCTCGACCAGCACTTTGTCGCCGTACTCAAACGCCTTGGCGATTGCCGCGGGCAGCTCGGAGGGCTCATGGACCAGGGAAATGCCATAGCTGGAACCGTTGACGGCCGGCTTCACAAAGCAGCGTTCGCCACAAACCTCAACGATATGATCGATATCGACTTCATCGCCCACCTCGAGCGCAAGGCCGGGGGCAATGGGAATGCCCGCCTTGGCGTATAGGAGCTTAGAGACCTCCTTGTCGGCACCGCAGGCGCTGGCAAGTACGCCCGAGGCCGTGTAGGGGATACCCAGGGTCTCCATGGCACCCTGCATGGCGCCATCCTCACCGCCGGCGCCGTGCATGGCGATAAATGCCACATCGAATCCGCCGGTCGCCATGGTTACCATAAAGTCATCAGCGGCCGTGTCAAGCAGCTCCACCGAGGTGTAGCCGGCTTCTTTCAGTGCCACCACAACGTTCTTTCCCGAATCGAGCGAGATCTCGCGCTCGGCGGAATGACCGCCCGCCAAGACCGCTACGTGCATGTTCTCTAGGCTTTTACCCGGCATGGGCAGACTCCTCCTCTATAATTTCTGCAGCTGATACCATATTGTAGCGATACCCTCTACGTTTCCCCAAAATCGAAAGGCTTCCATGAATCCCAGGACTAAATCTCAGGACATTCGCGACTTGAGCCAAAACGATATTCGCGAGCTCGTGGCCGAACTTGGCCAGCCCGCCTTCCGCGCGAAGCAGCTCATCGAATGGGTCTTTGAGAAGAACGTTTGTTCGTTTGACGATATGACCAACCTTCCCAAGGCTTTCCGTGAGCAGCTTAAAGAGGCTTTTGCCTTTGATACGCCGACTGAACTCACCAAGCAGGTTTCCAAAGATGGCTCGCGCAAGTATCTGCTCGAGTACCACGATGGCATTTCCGTCGAGACTGTCGGCATGCCCCGTCGTAACAAACTTTCCGTCTGCGTTTCAACCCAGGCAGGCTGCGGCATGGGCTGCGCCTTTTGCGCTACCGGTCTCAACGGCCTCAAGCGCTCTCTGACCGCTCAAGAGATCGTCGACCAGGTGCTTCATGTATCCAACGACTTTGGCGAGCGTGCCACAAGCGTTGTCTTCATGGGCCAGGGCGAGCCGTTTGCCAACTACGACGAGGTTCTCAAGGCATTGCGTATCCTCAACGACCCCGATGGTATCGGTATCGGCGCTCGTCACCTCACCGTCTCTACCAGCGGCGTTATTCCCGGTATTCGCAAATTTGCCGATATCCCCGAGCAGTTCACTCTTGCCGTTTCCCTGCATTCCGCCATCCAGTCGACGCGCAATAAGCTCATGCCCGGTGTTAAGAAATACACGCTGCTTCGCCTTCACGAAGCGCTTCAGCTCTACACCGAGAAGACTGGCCGCCGCCCGACCTATGAGTATGCCATGATCGAAGGCGTCAACGATACGAATCCCGAGATGCAGGCACTCTGCGACTTCTGCGAGGGAACGCTGTGCCACGTTAACCTGATTCAACTTAACGACATCGAGGGCAGCCCGCTCAAGCCGTCGCCGATTCATAAGGTTGAGGATCTTCAGCGTCGTCTTGAGTCCCGTGGCATCGAGACCACGATTCGTAACTCCCGTGGTAACGATATTGACGCCGCTTGCGGACAGCTGAAACAGCGCTTCAAAGTTCAGAAGAGCGCATAGGGGAGTCGCACTCCAAAACGTTTCATGTGAAACATCGGACGGCCCCTGTTGCAGGATATGCAACAGGGGCCGTTTCATTTATTGACCTCAATTTTGGACCGCTGCTAGCTTCCCCATTGTTTACGGACAAAATAAGCAGCCCTTGTCTCATGAATCAGACAAGGGCCGCTCAAAATATGCAGGGTAATTGTTAGGTACCTAATAGCCTACATTTTCCCATTGGTTGCTAACCCAACCTTGATTAATCTTAGGATTTTTTGTTACCTGAGCAGTGCGCATGGCAACATCTTCTGTCATAACATCCATTTTCTTCTTGGAAGTATCGACAATATCTTGCGCACCACGAAGCAAACGACCTCGAAGTTCATCGTCTGTCGCGATCTTATAGCCAGCAAAGGCACCGGCCGCGACAGTCGTCACCAATGCAATCGCAGTTAAAATCTTATTCCTCATCTTGGCCTCCTTGATCAAACTGAATCATTTCACCAAGAATACGAGAGAGCTCTTCCTCGTCTTTAAACTCAATCTCAATCTTATTCTTTCCACGCGAGCTTTTCACGCGCACGTTGGTATTAAATACCTGACGAAGTACACGCGCAGCCTTTTTAAAAGACTGAGGCGTTGCAGGCCGCGGCGTCTTAGGTGTCTCTCCGGCAGAAAACAATGGAGCAAGATTTTCTGTCGCTCTTACAGAAAGGCCCTCCGCAACAACCTTCTCTGCAAGTCGAATTCGAGCATCCTCATAGGGAACTGCAAGAATCGCACGTGCGTGACCAGCAGTAAGTTTACCCTCAAAAATCATCTGCTGAACTACTTCGGGGAGATCGAGAAGGCGCAGCGAATTTGTAATTGCAGAGCGTGATTTGCTTACTGCCTTCGACAATGCCTCCTGGGTCATACCGCTGGCATTAATGAGCTGGCGATAGCCCTTAGCCTCTTCGACGGGATTCAGATTAGAACGCTGAAGGTTTTCGATAAGAGCAAGAGCCAGCATCTCTTCATCATTAACATCTTTAATGATGACAGGCAGCTCCTCAAGACCAGCAAGCTTTGACGCCTGGTAACGACGCTCACCAGCGATGATCTCATAGCCGTTTCCATGCTTGCGAACCAAAAGCGGCTGCAAAACGCCATGTTCTTGGATTGACTCGCTCAACTCGCGAAGTTCAGTTTCATTAAAGTGAATTCGCGGTTGATTAGGATTGGGAACGATATCCTCAACCGGTAGTTTTGTTTCAGATGCTGTATTTGAAGCAGATGCAGCAGAACCACCGGTCTCATACTCAGCCTCTGAGACCAAAGCATTGAGTCCGCGTCCCAATCCACCGCGTTTCTTTGCACTAGGCACGCTTGATCACCTCTTTTGCAAGGTTCATATACGCTTTTGCACCCTTATTTTGAGGTGCATAGGTAATTACCGGTTCTCCAAAAGACGGAGCTTCAGAGATTTTAACAGTACGGGGAATCAGCGTCTTAAACGCCTTATCACCAAAGTACGATTGAACTTCCTCAACAACCTGATTCGACAAAGAAGTACGTGAGTCATACATGGTCATAAGCACGCCATAGGTGTCTAAGCCCTTGTTCAGACGTGATTTGACCATCTTCATTGACTCAAGCAGCTTCGTAACGCCCTCGAGTGCGTAATACTCACACTGGATTGGAATCAAAACGCTATCTGCTGCGGTCAAGGCATTGATTGTAAGCAGGCCGAGCGAAGGAGGACAGTCAATGAAAATAAAATCGAACTCGTCCTGAATCGGCTCAAGCAAGTCTTTGAGGCGGGTTTCACGAGCAATTGCGCTTACGAGCTCAATTTCAGCACCTGCAAGCTGAATCGTAGCTGGAATTACGAATACCTTTTTGCAATTTGTATCAAGAACAAGCGATTCTGCCGGCACATCATTCAACAATGCATCATAGATGCAGTGATCAAGGTCTTCTTTTTCAATTCCAAATCCACTGGTACTGTTTCCCTGCGGATCAAAATCGACAATCAGTGTCTTACGACCCTGCTCACCCAGTGCTGCTGCAAGGTTTACAGCCGTTGTTGACTTACCGACGCCGCCTTTTTGATTGATGATTGCAATGATACGCGTGTCTTTTGCGTTCTTAGAACGCTTAACGTCGCGAAATCCCACGGTCCCTCCTGGTGTGTATTAAAGCTGTCAAACGGAGGATGTTTCACGTGAAACATTCCGATTCGATATCAACTGCCATGTTTCACGTGAAACACTGCAAGTTGTTAGTATCCATTATGTTTCACGTGAAACATCTAGGCAAGCGGATTCTTCTTTGCCATGCCATTTGCACGAGGCAATGAAACAGATGCCGGATGACTCTTCTTAAGAACAATGAACTCCCTGTGGCCCAAGCCCTCAGGCAAATCGATTGCGTCATTCAGAAGCAAAGTGAAGCCACAAATCTTAGCTGCTGACATGCCAAAAGCAAGCTCCTCATCCGAAGGATTGCCCTTGGTGATAACAAATAGCCCTCCATCCTTGAGGAACGGAGCTGCATACTCAACAAGAATCGGTAGAGGAGCCAGTGCGCGGGCAGTTACGACAGAGAACTGCTTCTTATGGCTTCGAGCATATTCTTCAAGACGATCATGGACCGCATGAGCATGTTTCAACCCAAGAGCATGAACAAAAGAATTGACGGCATCAACCTTCTTACCAACAGAGTCAATATAAGTAGCTTTACGATGCGTGGTTATGGTTAACGGAATACCAGGGAAGCCCGCACCTGTCCCCATATCGAGCAAAGCTCCCTCAGGAGCCTTATTGATATAGGGGAGCAAAACAAGTGAGTCGAGGATATGAAGTACCGCAGCATCTTCAACGTTAAGAATACGGGTGAGATTAGTTGTCTTATTTGTTTCCAGAACCAAATCCAAATGCTGAATACAATTCCTCATCTCAACATCAGATACGCTCAAGGAATACTCTTTGCAATAGGAAGTTAGACGAGTCAACATCTCGTCAGCTTGCTGATCAGTAAGTACTAACAACGAAAGCTCCTTTCTGACAAAAATCAGTGTATCGAGAACTTTTGACAAAAAAAGGGGACGTGGAAACCACGTCCCCTTAGCATAAGCTCGAGTAGATTATCGAGCAACAATCACCACATGGCGATCGGGGTCAGAACCCTCAGAATGAGTATCGACGGCGTCATTGCCACGAAGTGCAATGTGAACCAGTCGGCGCTCGTAGGCATTCATGGGCGGAAGCGAAACACTCTTATGAGTGCGGATGGCGCGCTCGGCTGCAGACTGAGCCATGGAGGCAACCTTGTCCTGACGGCGGCTCTTGTATCCCTCGACGTCCACTACAACCGGATACCTAAAGCCAAGCTTGCGGCTCACTAGCAAAGAGAACATAACCTGAAGGGCATCAAGGGTGCGACCATGACGGCCAATGAGAACAGCAAGGTCGGGAGCCGTTACATCCAGGATCAGCTCGCCCTCGTCGCCCTCATACTCATCGATAGGAGAGTTGGCGGCATCGAAGTGCGAAAGGATGGAACGCAGGATGGAAATCGCGACATCGGCAATGGTATCGAGCTCCTCGTCGGTCAGCTCTTCACCGGCCTTGTAGCGCTGTGCAATCTCGGGATAATCGCCCGCGACCTGCGGGGCAACCTCCTCAAGCATATCCTCGATGATCTCTTCAGACATAACGTACTCCAAAAGTTAGGTACCTAAATAAGATTGATAATCCGCTACTTCTTCTTGTGCGGGCGCGGCTTCTTCTCGCGACGAGTGACCTCAACCTGCAGCGGCGCGTTCTTAAGGCGCTCCTCCTCATCGGCCTTCGCCTTGTCGATGACCTTCTGCGTCACAAAAATCTGCTGGATAACCTGCCAAGCAGACGAGACGTCGTAGTACAGCAGAACACCAACGGGAAAGCTCCAGCCCATCCAAAGCATCATGACCGTCATGACAACGGCCATCATACGCATGCTCTGAGCCTGCTGGCCGGTCTGGTTGCGCGACATATAGAGCTGCGGAATCAGGGTCAGGACAGCGAACAGGATCAGGCAGACCAGCGCAGGCAGCGCGACCATAAAGCCATCGGCAAAGGAGGCACTCGGCGTGGTGGTCAGGTCGGGCAGAATATTAAAGAACGAGAACGCGCCGTCGTTAAAGTAGTCCGGCAGGTTACGCAGCAGCGTAAATAGGGCGAACAGGACAGGCATCTGAATCAACAGCGGCAGACAACCAGCCATCGGGTTGAACTTGTTCTCGCTGTAGAACTTCTGCATTTCCTCGGCCTGACGCTGGGGATCGTCGGCATAGCGCTCCTGGATCTCGAGCATCTTGGGCTGCAGCACCTGCATGCGTGCCGTCGACTTAGTCGACTTGAGCATAAGCGGCGTCAGTAGCAGACGGATGATGACCACCAGGATGATGATGGACAGGCCCCAGTCGACCGCAAAGGTCTGGATGAGCTTGAGCAGCTCGAAAAGGATGTTAACGATCCAATCCCACATGTAAGTTTTCCTCCGATAGCGAGTGCCCACTAGGGCACAGGGTCATAACCGCCGACGTGCAGGGGATTGCAGCGAGCGATGCGCCTCACGGCAAGCCAGCAGCCTCTCAAAACACCGTACTTCTCAATCGCCTGGACGGCGTATTGCGAGCACGTTGGGTAATAAATGCAGGCGTCAGGCAATAAGGGCGAAATAACCTGTTGATATATGCGAATAGGAGCGATGGCAACACGTCGCAAAACGTGATTGCTCATCGCTCCTCCCCGGCAACGCCGGCGCGTTTCATAAGCGAACGCAATGCATTGTCCATCTCCTGAGGCGAAGAAACCCTCGTCTTGGGAGTTGCGAACAAGATGATGTCATAACCCGCAACGGGAAATCCACAGCTGCGGGCGGCCTCGCGCATCACACGCTTAGAACGGTTGCGCACGACAGCACAACCGAGCCGTTTAGCACCAACGAAGGCGACCCTTCCGGAGTCGCCTTCGCCAACCGATTCACATATGGTCATTCGAATCAGAGGGTGATTGAAACGACGCCCCTGACTGAACACATGCTCGAAATCTTGCCGAGACTTAATAGTCTTCATGCGAGATGTGTGTATCGCTGCTAGACAGTGAGACGCTTGCGGCCCTTGGCGCGACGACGGGCGAGCACGGCACGACCACCCTTAGTGGCCATACGGGCACGGAAGCCATGGGTCTTGGCACGCTTACGCTTATTAGGCTGATACGTACGCTTCATCTTAAGTTCCTCCTGCTGCATTTCGAGTGTCCGCGGGGGCGCGGACGCAGATATAGACACGTGAGCTTGAAGATTGTAGGGAAATCAATGTTCAAATGTCAAGAAATCAAAGGTAAAAGGTTGCGCAGTTCACACGGTTCCCCCATAAGCCGAGCTCGATTTAGCGGTGCATGGCAACTTTTCACGATATTTCATCGAGTTTTCAACAGGTCGTGTTGGCAATGTTGAGAACTTTTCGTCCGTTTTCCAAAGTTTTCAACAGGTTTTGAAAAGTTGTCGAAAGATGAGAAACATTGCACGGTGAGCTACTATTTGTTCGAAACCTTTTGAAAGATTGCGAGCGGCATGTCTGACGACTTTTACACCATGGTCGATTCCGGAGACCCGGCACCCGACAACGAGCACATCACCGGCGTGCGCGAAGAGCGTGAGGAAGGCGAGCAGACGACCACGCAGGCGCCAAAAGCCATGTACGCCGCGCGCATCGCCGTCTATGACGACATGCTGTCGACACCGCGTGTGATCGTCATTGATCCGCAGGATGTCCGCACGTATTTGGAAGAGACGACCAACACCGTCTACCAGTGCATGAAAGAACAAGGTGGCCATATCTCGCTCATGGTCATCCGCGAGATTGTCGAAAACTTTATCCACGCGCACTTTGCCGAGCCCATCATCTCGATTCTGGACGGCGGAGACACCATCCGCTTTGCTGATCAAGGACCCGGCATCGACGACAAGGAGCGCGCTTTCGACTTTGGCGTTACCAGCGCAAACAGCAAGATGAAGCGCTATATCCGTGGAACCGGAGCAGGGTTTCCCATGGTGCAGGAGTATTTGGAAAACGCCGGCGGGGCCGTGTCCATCGAGGACAACATGGGCAACGGCACCGTGGTTACGGTAAGCCTGGATCCTAAACGCGTGCAGGAAATAGAGCGTGCCGGCGGGCGCGGTGCTGCCGTGCGGCCCGAGACGGAGCAGCCCGCATATCCCCTGCCGGGAGCTTTTGCGCAGCAGCCCATGGCAACGCAACAGATGCAGCCCCGCGTGGGACAGATGCAGCAGCCCGGAATGCTTCCTACACAAGAGTCCCAGGCGGCGTCGATGTCGATGCCGCCAAACGTGCCAGAGGCCATGCCGCTGGCGGATCAGGATGCAGCAGCAATGCAGCAGGCGACGGGGGCACCGGGTGGCCAGCAAATGGGCTATCAGCCGTACCAACAGGGATATCCATATCAGCAGATGCCGCCACTGGGGTATGGCCAGCAGTTCCCGCAGCAGTACCAGCAGGGATATCAGCAGCCGTACCAGCAGATGCCGCAGCAGCAGTACAACCCCTGGGCCCAGCAGATGACTCCGCAGCCTTACCAACAGTGGCCTCAAAGTTTTCAACAGCAAATGCCGCCGATGCAGAGTTCTCAACAACCAGCAGCTCAAATGATGTATCCTAATGCAGCAAATCAGTATGCGCAGCCACAACCGGACGTGTTCGTAAGCGATCGCGGCAACGCCGCGCTGGGCTATCTGGCGCAAAATCAAGCGTGCGGTGCTACCGATCTGGCGAGGGCGTTTGGAAACTCGGCCCCCACTTGGTCACGCACGCTCAATGACTTGGCGCAGGCCGGCTTGGTCATCAAGCATGGCCAGAAATACCATCTGACCGAACTCGGCGCCGCTCGCGTGCGAGCTCAGAGCTAAAGAACGGGAGAGACAGTGGACGAGGAAGCAAGCATCATCCTGGGGGATGCCATCGCCTTTTGCCAGCGCGACGGCCAAGATGCACGCCTCATCAACATGCTGGGGCAATCGCGCGCCATAAGCCTGACCGAAGATACGCTCACGATCGAGGCCCCCTCGCGCTTTGCCATCGCGCAGCTCAAAAAGCATCAGCCGACTATTGAGGCCTATCTGGAAGAAATCGCCTTTGCACCGATTGCGCTCGACATCGTGGCACCGCAAGGAGCCGTGGCGGAATCCGCTGCTGCGACGGCGCCCGCCGCGGCTCCCGCTGCCTCCCCGGCGGTGCCGGCCTCCGCAGGCGACGTGCCGACAATCGAGCACCAGCACGGCGATGTTTCCCGTGAAACCATGGCACCGTTGCCGACCGCGGCGGCGACGTCAACGAACGCACCCGTCACGCACATGCCTATCGCTCACGACGCAGCGGCGGGCGCGGATTCGGGCATTGCAATCAAGAACACACTCTCGGCCGATGATTTTCGTCGCATGATGAACCAGATGAAGGGCGGAGCGCCGACTAAGTCCACGCAAGCTGCGACCCCCGCTTCACCCATGCCGGCACCGACCGTACCGGCCGAGCAGAATGCGGATGGAGCCCCGCTCGCCGCGAACTCAAAATTTACCTTTGAGAACTTTGTCTACGGCCCCGAGAACAGCCATGCCTATCGCTCGGCACTCAAGTTTGCCGCCCTCGCGGACGAGCGTGGCACGTGCACATCACTGTTCATCTACGGCAAATCGGGCCTGGGCAAGACGCACCTGCTGCTTGCCATCAAAAACGAGCTCGCCGAGAAGTCGCCCGAGATCAAGGTCAAGTATGCCAACTCCCAGGCATATCTGGACGACCTGATGACCGAGTTCGACCGCCAAAAGAAGAGCAACGCCCCTATCATGCAGGCATACCACGGCGTGGACGTGCTCATCATCGATGACATCCAAAACATCATCGGCAAGCGCGCGAGCGTGGACTACTTTTTCCAGCTCATGGACGAGTTCATCCGCAACAACAAGAAGGTCGTCATCGCGGCAGACCGCGCCCCCAAGGACCTGAGCATGGACAAGCGTCTGACCAGCCGCTTCAACGCCGGCATGCTCTGCTTGGTCGCAGAGCCCAGCTACGAGATGAAATACAAGATCTTGCAGCGCTATTACGAGAACACCATCGTCGCCGCTCCCGAGGCAGGCGACGACTCGCTGCTGGCGGCCTATGGGGGCGACGGCGGGCACCTGACCGACGAGCACTTTAAACACATGGCCGAGGTCTCGGGCACCAACATCCGCGAACTCGAGAGCTTCTGCGAGCGCTGCGCCGGCGAGGCGGGCGACCGCGAGCGCGAGGGCGGGGAGCTCACCTTTGACGATATCGACGCCATCGCCAGCCAGTACTTCGACACATCGGCCAAAAAGATCAACGTCCAGACGGTTCAGTCCGTCATCGAAGAGCAGTACGGCGTGACGCACGAGGAGCTCATCGGCCCGCGTCGCAACGCCAATATCGCCAAAGCACGCCATATCGCTATCTACCTAGCCATCGAGATGTGCGAGATGACGACCACGGCGGTGGGCGCCGAATTTGGCAACCGCAACCACTCGACCGTCAGCACGAGCTACAAAAAGGTCCAGAAGATGATCCAGGAAGACCGCACTGTCACCGAAGACCTCAAGTCGCTGCGCGATAAAATTACACTGCGCTCGTAGGGAAATAGAGACACCTGTTGAAAACTTGTCGAAACCACGGGCATAAGGTGTCTAAAACCCAACCCGCGGTGATGAAAAGTTTTGCGCAGGTTTTGAACGTGGAAAACCACCCCTGTTGCACACAGGTTGCTGTCGATTCTCTTTCTGGGTCTGACCTGCGTCTTTGGGAGTAATCAACAGTTTCGTCAGTGCTATTACTATTATTAAGATATTTATATCTATAGAAAGGTATTAAAAGATGAAGTTCACCGTCAGCCAGAGCTCGCTTACACAAGCCATCGGCGTCGTTATGAAGGGTGTCGCTTCGGCATCCACCCTCCCCATCCTGTCGGGCGTGCTCGTTAAGGCCCAAGACGGCATCTTGGAATTCCAGACCTCTAACTACACCATCTCGATCCGTCATCGCATCGCGGCGCATGTCGAAGAAGAGGGCGAGATGGTTATTCCCTGTAAGATGCTCTCCAATATCACCAAGACCCTCCCCGATGCCCCGGTCACCTTTGAGCTGTCCGAGCGCCAGGTGCTGATTGGTTGCGAGAAGAGCTCTTTCCGCCTGAACACGCTCGATGCCAATGACTTCCCCGAGTTTCCGGCCTATGCCATCGAGAGTGCCGTGGAGCTGCCGACCGATGTCTTGTCCGAAATGGTCGGCCGCGTGTGGCGCGTCACCTCGACCGACAAGGCTCGCCCCATCCTGGGCGGCGTGCACATGAAGGTCGAGAACAACACCGTACGCCTGGTAGCGACCGATTCCTTTCGCTTGGCCGTGTGCGATACGCAGGTCGAGACCTCGACCCTCGAGGGCTCCTTTGAGCTCAACGTTCCGGCTGACGCCTTTAACGACGCGCTGAACATCATGGCCAGCCAGGCGACCATCATGATCGGGGCTACCGACACCCAGGTCGTCTTCGAGGCCGGCAACACCACCTACGTGTCGCGCCGTATCGAGGGCGTGTACCCCAACTACAAGCAGCTCATCCCCGATTCGTGCGTGACGAGCGTCAAGATCGACGTCGCCGCCTTTAACGCCGCCCTCAAGCGCGTGGCCGTTATCGCGAGCGCCAACCCCGCCGTCAAGTTCGAGATCGATGTCGAGAACGGGCAGATGGGCCTGTCCTCCATTTCCAATGACCAGGACCTTGCGCAGGAGACGATCGATGTCGAGGCCGAGGGCGAGTCGGGTACCATCGCCTTCAACTACCATTACATCTTCGGCTGCCTCAATGCCCTGTCCAAGGAGAAGGAGATCACGCTGGAGCTCAAGAGCTACTCGCAGGCGGGCATCTTTAAGTCCTACGACAAGATCAACTACCTGTACCTGGTCATGCCGGTCCGCATCTAGCGCTGCGCCATGACCATGTTCGCCCGCGATCTTTCCGTCGCGCACTACCGCAGCTTCGATAGCTATCGCCTTGCCCTGGACGAGGGCGTGACGATACTTGCGGGACCCAACGCGGCGGGAAAGACCAATCTCATAGAGGCGCTGCAGCTGCTGACGAGCGGCGCCTCGTTTAGGCATCCGACCGCAGCCGAGCTCGTCCATGACGGCGTGGGCTCGTGCAAGATCGAGCTGAGGCTCGAGGGCGACGGCCGCGTGCTTGATATGGGATTGAGCGCGGAGGACGGTAAGCGCTCGTTTAGCCGCAACGGCAAGAGATGCTCTGCCGCTGGTGTGCGCGGGGTTCTGCCGAGCGTGCTGTTTTGCCCCGACCATCTGGACATGGTTAAGCGAGGCGCCAGTGTGCGCCGAGCCGCCCTCGATGACTTTGGCATGCAGCTGAGCGCACGCTATGCCGATCTTGCGAGCACCTATGGGCGCTGCGTGACCCAGCGTAACGCCTTGCTCAAGGAGACCTGGTGCTGCCGCGAGATGCTCGGCGCGTGGAACGATTCGATTGCCCGCGCGGGCTCGGCCCTGCTCGTGCACCGGTTGGCTCTGCTCGACCGGCTGGCGGGCCATGTGCACACTGCCTACGGGCAAGTAGCGTCAGGTGAGGCCGCCAACGTGACCTATGCGTCCACGCTGGGGGCTTTGCCCCAGGTCGAGGATCGCGAAGAGCTGAAGGGTTGGGCGTACGAGCGCATGCTGGCCGCCCTTGACGAGCATGCCGACGAGGAAATTCGCCGCGGCGTGACGTTGGTGGGACCGCATCGCGACGAGATTGAGTTTACCGTGGCGGGTCGCTCCGCCCGTTCATTTGCCAGCCAAGGACAGCAGCGCACGCTGGTGCTGTCCTGGAAGGTGGCCGAGGTTGCCGTGGCTCGCGATGTCCTGGGCACCGCCCCACTGCTGCTTTTGGACGACGTGATGAGCGAGCTCGACGGCGAGCGTCGCGGCGCTTTCCTGCGGCTGATTGGCGATGATATCCAGACGGTTATAACTACGACCAACCTGGGGTACTTTACCGATGACCTGCTTGATCGAGCCAAGGTGGTGAGCATGGGTGAGACGTGCTAATTACGAGCGCGAGAGCGAGACAGTCGCCTTCAGCGGGTTTTTGAACGCAGAGCGCCAGCGCATCCTGGCGGCTGCAACGCCTAAGCGCCGTGCGCAGATGGAGGCCGCCGAGGAGTCGCGCACGGTCTATCGCGCATGGAACGCGGTGTGCTCGGGCACGCGCGAGGGGCGGCATGTGACGGGACTGCGCTACCTGCCCGAGTCCAATGAGCTGCTGGTGTATCTCGACTCGCCCTCGTGGACGCAGGAAATGACGTTGTTGCGCGAGATCATCCGCGCGCGCATGGAGCGCGCCGGTGCGCATGTGGACGGCCTGGTGTTCAAAACCACCGCGCCCGGTCACACGCCGCCCGCCGCCAAGGAGCGCCTGCGCCCGGCGACGACCGAGCGCCCGCCGGCCCCGCACGCCGACCTAAGTGAGGCCGAGTGCACCGAGATCGAGCGCCAGGTGGCGCCCATCGAAGACCAAAAACTGCGCGAGGCCCTCGAGAATGCCATGAGAGCCAGTGCCGAGTGGGCCAAGGGCGTGCAAAGCAAAAAAGAGCCTTAAATCGCATCTGGTGGCCTTGTAGAGCCAAATACCCTCGGTCCCGAGGGTATTTTTTTACGATAAACTAGTAAGGCTGTACACATTTTCTTGACTGAAGGAGGACGTGTGGCAAACGAAAACGATTACGATGGCGGCGAGATTAAGATTCTCGAAGGTCTCGAGGCCGTTCGTAAGCGCCCGGGCATGTATATCGGCTCGACGAGCGCCAGCGGTCTGCATCACCTGGTGTGGGAGATCGTTGACAACTCCGTCGACGAGGCCATGGCCGGTTTCTGCACCGAGATCCAGGTGACGGTCCACGCCGACAACTCCATCACGGTCGTCGACAACGGGCGCGGCATCCCCGTCGACGAGCACCCTGTTAAAAAGATCCCGACGCTCGAGGTCGTTATGACGATCTTGCACGCCGGCGGTAAGTTCGATAACTCGGCCTATAAGGTCTCGGGCGGCCTGCACGGCGTAGGCATCTCCGTCGTCAACGCACTGTCCAAGCGCGTGGTCGTTCAGGTTCGTCGCGATGGCAACACCTACGAGATGGAGTTCTCGCGCGGCAAGACCGTCAAGAAGATGGAGGTCGTGGGCACCTCGGATTCGACGGGCACCACCGTCACCTTCTGGCCCGACGACGAGATCTTCGAGACCTGCATCTACGATTTCGATACGCTGCACAACCGTCTGCAGGAGACAGCGTTCCTCAATAAGAACCTCAAGATCGTGCTGACCGACGAGCGCGAGGCGACTCCCCACGTGGAGGAGTTTTGCTACGAGGGCGGCATCATCGACTTCGTCAAGTTCCTCAACGAGGGCAAGGACGTCCCCGAGGCCTTTAAGGAGCCCATCTACATCGAGGGCAAATCGGACCCGGATGCTCCCGTGGCCAAGATGGGCGAGGTCGAGGTTTCCCTGCAGTGGAATAGCGGCTACGGCGAGAACGTCATGTCGTTTGCCAACGACATCTACACTCCCGAGGGCGGCATGCACCTTGAGGGCTTCCGCACCGCCCTCACCCGCGTGATCAACGACTACGCGCGCAAACAGAACCTGCTCAAGGAAAAAGACGCCAACCTGACCGGCGACGATGTGCGCGAGGGCCTTTCGGCCGTTATCTCGGTCAAGCTGCCCGATCCGCAGTTTGAGGGGCAGACCAAGGCCAAGCTCGGTAGCTCCTATATGCGCGCGCTCACGCTCAAGATCGTGACCGACGGCCTCGCCGATTACTTGGAGGAGCATCCCAAGCCCGCCCGCGAGATCGTCAAGAAGGCGCAACAGGCCTGCAAGGCGCGCAACGCCGCCCGCAAGGCGCGCGAGGCGACCCGCCGCAAGAGCCTGCTCGAGACGGCGTCCCTGCCCGGTAAGCTCGCTGACTGCTCAGTGCGCGATGCCGAGCTGACCGAGCTCTTCATCGTAGAGGGCGACTCGGCAGGCGGTTCGGCCAAGGACGGCCGTCGCCGAGACATCCAGGCGATTCTGCCCCTGCGCGGCAAGATTCTGAACGTCGAACGCGTTGGTGACCATCGCGCGTTCTCGAGTGACACCATCCAGTCGCTGATTACCGCGATCGGCTGCGGCGTCACGACGAGTGCCGGCGACGGCGGCGACTTCGATATCACCAAGGCGCGCTACCACAAGATCATCATCATGACCGATGCAGACGTCGACGGTGCGCATATCCGCATCCTGCTGCTGACGTTCTTCTACAAGTACATGCGTCCGCTGATCGATGCCGGCTACGTCTATGTTGCCTGCCCGCCCATCTTTGGCATTAAGGTGCGCAACAAGATCCACTACGTGTATCCCAACGGCCGCCAGCCCGAAGACGAGATCCTGCGCGACACCATCCAGAGTCTGGGCCTGAACCCCGACGACAACGACGAGGACGGCAAGGCCAAGGACGGCAAGATCACCAAGAAGCGCAAGGGCTATACCGTCCAGCGCTACAAGGGCCTGGGCGAGATGGACCCCAAGCAGCTTGCCTCGACGACGATGGATCCCAAGACCCGCATCCTGCAGCGCGTGTCGATCGAGGACGCCGTGGTGGCGGACCGCGCCGTGCGTGAGCTGATGGGTTCCGAGGTCGGCTATCGCCGCGAGTACATCGAGAAACACGCGCATGATGCACGCTTCTTAGACGCCTAACCTGCACGGCTTTCCCAGCCACCGCACCTTCGCCCTCAATCGTCGGTCGCGTACCCAAGTACGCTTCCCTCCTCTTTCGGGCGAATCTGCGGCACCTGGAAAAGCCGTCTCCGTGGTAGGGAACTAATGGACCACGCAAACCATGAGGAGGTAACGTGGCAGACGATATCAACAATAACGAGGGTATGGACGAGGCCGGCGATGCCGGTATGCCCGATGATCTGAAGCGCCTGCTTGCCCGTGCTGAGCAGGGCGAGGACGGCGACCCGGACGCCTATAACCCCGATGCCGATGATGATGAGGAAGAGGACGACGACGGTGAGCTCGAGGAGAGCTTTGGCGAAGTCGACCGTGGCGCCTCGGCCGGCGAGGATATCAACGGCGGCCAGCTCCAGATTTCGGAGTTTGGCCGCGAGATGAAGCAGTCGTTTATCGAGTATTCGATGTCGGTTATCACGGCGCGCGCCCTGCCGGACGTGCGCGACGGCTTAAAGCCGGTACACCGCCGTATCCTGTATGCGATGAACGAGAGCGGCATCTACCCCAACCGCCCACATAAGAAGTCGGCCTGGACGGTCGGCGAAGTTATCGGTAAGTACCACCCGCATGGCGACTTCGCGGTCTATGAGGCCATGGTCCGCCTGGCGCAGTGGTTCTCCATGCGCACGCCGCTCATCGACGGTCACGGCAACTTCGGTAACATCGACGGCGACGGCGCGGCGGCCATGCGTTACACCGAGAGCCGCCTGGCCAAGCCCGCCATGGAACTGCTGCGTGACTTGCAGAAGGATACCGTCGACTGGCAGCCCAACTACGACGAATCGCTCGCCGAGCCCGTGGCGCTGCCTGCGCGCTTCCCCAACCTGCTGGTCAACGGCAGCCAGGGCATCGCCGTCGGCATGGCCACCAACATCGCCCCGCATAACCTCACCGAGGCGATCGAGGCCACCTGCTACCTGATCGACAACCCCGACGCCACCGTCGACGAGCTCATGCAGATCATGCCCGGTCCGGACTTCCCCACCGGCGCCATCATCATGGGCAGCGCCGGCATTAAGCAGAGCTACGAGACCGGCCGCGGCTCCATTACCGTGCGCGCCAAGGCTCACGTGGAGTCCACCAAGACCGGCCGCAGCCGCCTGGTCTTTACCGAGATTCCCTACATGGTCAACAAGGGCACCCTGCAGGAGAAGATCGCCCAGCTCGTCAACGACAAGCGCATCGAGGGCATCTCGGATATGCGCGATGAGTCCAACCAGAAGGGCATCCGTCTGGTCATCGAGCTCAAGAAGGGCGTCATTCCGCAGGTCGTGCTCAACAACCTGTATAAGTACACCTCGCTGCAGACGACCTTTGGCGCCAACAACCTGGCGCTTGTCAACGGCGTTCCCAAATGCCTGAGTCTGCGCGAGATGCTGCAGCACTACATCGACCACCAGGTCGACGTCGTCACCCGCCGCACCCGCTTCGACCTCAAGAAGGCCCAGGCCCGCGCGCATATCCTTGAGGGCTACCTGATGGCCCTTGACCATATCGACGAGGTCATTAGCATTATCCGCTCCTCGCAGACCGACTCCGAGGCCAGTAGCCGCCTGATCGAGCGCTTTGGCTTTACGCCCGAGCAGACCACGGCCATCCTCGAGATGAAGCTGCGCCGCCTGACCGGCCTGGAGCGCGACAAGATCCAGGAAGAGTTGGACGGCCTGCGTCGCGCCGTCGCCTACTATGAGGACTTGCTGGCGCATGAGGAGAAGATCCTGGGCGTCATCAAGGAAGAGATGCGCGAGATCTCCAAGAAGTTCGGCGACAAGCGCCGCACCGAGATCAGCCAGGTTGAGAAGGACCTGGATGTCGAGGACCTCATCGCCGACGAGGACATGGTCGTGACCATCACCCACACCGGCTACGTTAAGCGTATCCCGGTGGCTGCCTACCGTGCCCAGAAGCGCGGCGGCAAGGGCGTGTCGGGCGTCAACCTCAAAGAAGATGACGTTATCGACGAGATGTTCATCGCGTCCACGCACGAGTATGTGCTGTTCTTCTCGAGCAAGGGCAAGGTCTATCGCCTGAAGGTGCACGAACTGCCGGTGGGTACGCGCCAGGCGCGCGGTACCGCGATTGTCAACCTGCTGCCCTTCGAGGAGGGCGAGAAGATCGCGAGCGTCATCAGCTGCCGCGAGTTCCCTGCCGACGAGTACCTGATGTTTGCCACCAAGAGCGGCATGGTCAAGAAGACCGTAATGAGCGCATATGACCGCAGCCGCCGCGACGGCCTGATCGCTATCAACCTGCGTGACGACGACGCGCTGCTGAACGTGCGCCGCGTGCGCGAGGGCGACAAGATTATCCTGGCCACCACCGCGGGCAAGGCGATCATGTTCTCCGAGGAGCAGGTGCGCGCCACCGGCCGCGATACTAGCGGCGTTCGCGGTATCGGTATGAAGGACGGCGTGAGCGTTCTGGGCATGGAAGTCACTAACGGCAACGGCGATCTATTCGTCATCACCGAGCGCGGCTACGGCAAGCGCACGCCGGTCGCGGACTACCCGGAGCAGAATCGCGGCGGCCAGGGCGTCTACACCATCCAAATGACCGAGCGTAAGGGCAACCTCGCGGCCATGAAGACGGTGGGCCCGCAGCACGAGCTGTTCATCGTGACGGAGGGCGCGACGGTCATTCGCGTCAAGACCGACGAGATCAGCCAGACCGGCCGCGCCACCCAGGGCGTCAAGATGATGACCGTCGACGACAACGACCGCGTATGCGCTGTCGCCCGCATGACGGCCGCCAAGGAAAAGCCCGAAGGCGAAGCCACAGAAGACGGCTCTGCCCCCGAAGAAACCCCTGTCGATCTAGGCGACGGCAACGACATGCCAGAAGATCTCCTCGACGAGTAAGAGGCCCTAGCTGATAGAAAATATCAGACCCCATATATCGGCGGTCGGCGCACCTGCGCGCCGACCGCTTTTTTGACAAGCTTGGAGCCCCGTGTCAGACGGCTGGGCGAGATGGGTTAGGTTTGTCGCGAGTTCCGCACGCAAAGAAGGCCACTTAATGTGGCCTTCGTCTTGCGCAGGACTGTCCGAGCAGCAAACCTAACCCATCTCGCCCAGCCGTCTGACACACCCCTCAAAGATTTTCAAAAAAGTTGTTGACGCGCGCGTAACGACTCGTCTAATATATCCCTTGAGCGATGGACCTGTAGCTCAGTTGGTTAGAGCGTCCGGCTGATAACCGGGAGGTCACAAGTTCGAATCTTGTCAGGTCCACCACTTTCTTTCGCAATAAACACCCCAGCGAGAGCCGAGTCGCCGCTGGGGTGTTTATTACTGTCTCCGTGGGGGTTTAGCTCAGCTGGGAGAGCGCGGGCTTTGCAAGCCTGAGGTCAGGGGTTCGATCCCCCTAACCTCCACCATGATGGACCTGTAGCTCAGTTGGTTAGAGCGTCCGGCTGATAACCGGGAGGTCACA
>DXLU01000014.1:41158-74797 GCA_019414565.1 Collinsella sp.
AGTTCGAATCTTGTCAGGTCCACCATCAAAACTGTGAAGAGCCTCGGGGCAATTGCCTCGGGGCTCTTTTCTTATCTACTGAAGGTAGTCAAAAAAGCCCCGTCCCAAATTAACTACTTTGATTTTGTGTGCTGTGCGAAAGTTTGGGTAGTATAGCTATTCAATGCGGCGGGCTGCCGCGTGTTAACCGCTACGTACCGGAGGTGTTCCATGGTTCGTGTCGACATAGAGACCATCGTCATGGCCGCCGGTCCCGTGCCATCGCTTATCGTGCTTCGCGAGCGCTGCAGCAAATCGGACTCGCCCGCGCCGCTGCGTTCCCTTTCCATTCAGACTGGTTCGTTTGAAGCTGCTGCCATCAGCCGCGGCATCGATAGCGGTCGCGTCGAGCGCCCGATTACCCATGACCTGTTGCTCGATACCGTTGACGCCTTGGGTGCCAAACTCGAGCGCATCGAGATCGTTCGTGCCGAGCCGCCGGTGTTCTACGCGACGATCGTCGTACTGGTCGATGGCGAGGAGTGCAAGATCGACGCCCGCCCCAGTGACGCCATTGCCCTTGCCGTGCGCAGCAATGCCCCCATGTTTGTGGAGGACGACATCATGAATCGCCTGGGCACTGTTTCCACCCACGCCGAGGATGTCGACGACGAGCAGGAGTTCGAGAAGTTCGACGAGTTCGTCCATACGCTCTCCCCCGATGACTTCTAAATGTCTGGCACGCGAGCGGAGAGGTCGCTGATGGGTACCCGCGTATCGGCTGAAGCGGCCGCCATCGCGCGTGAAGCCCAGATGCGCTCGGAGGCTTCTGAGGCGGCTCGCATTGCCTATGTGACGCAGGCCCGCACGCTTCGCGAGCGCCGCGGCTCGTTTATCAAGATGGTTGTCGTCTCCGTCCTTGTCGCGGCAATCTGTTCGCGCCTTCGTGGTACAGTTGGTGCGCTTGGGTTTTCGATTTCAACAGGCTTGGTAATCTGGGGTGTGGTCGATGCAGTAATGCTGACCAGCCAGATCAAGGTACTCGACAAGCGCGCGATGGATATGATGCGCGCCCGCGACGCTGCCGCCAAGATCGCTGCCGAGGCACAAGAACTGTAACGACGCCAGACTCGATGGGAAGGTCTAAAGATGGCACAGGATATGCAGGACGCCGGTAACGTCTCCGCCGAGCTCGACGCCATGGTGTGTGACCTGATTGGTGCGTTCTTGGACGACCTTGCCGCCGGCGAGAATCCGGGTGTAGTTGTGGCGATCGAGGACGCTGCTTCCAACCGTTATCTGGCGGCGCTCGATGAGGATGGCGAGGAGGCGTGCCTCGAGGCGGCCACCAACTTTATCTCCGAGCACAAGATGGGTCTTAAGGACGAGGGCCTGGGCCGCATCGCCCGCTATGCCATCGGCTACACCGGTTGTGTCGAAATTGACGGCGGCTATCACGACGCCCTGCTCGTGAGCTTCTTCGAAACCACGCTCGAGAGCGGTTTTTCGGCATACGTGCTGTATGAGGGCATGGGTGCCGGCGATGGTTTTATGTGGAGCGACCCTGAACCTGCAGGTGAGGAAACCCCTCTTATCTAAAATCGCTAAAATAAACGAGTTTTCGGTAAAAGGCTCAATATTCCCGCTGAGCGTTGTATCGCTGGGCGGGCCGCATACGCGTGCCGTTTGTATATGGATAGAAGATAGGGGAACTACATGCGCGTAGACAATCTGAGGAACATCGCCATCATCGCCCACGTCGACCACGGCAAGACGACGATGGTCGACAAGCTCCTGCGTGCCACGGACGCCTTCCGTGCCAACCAGCAGGTCGAGGACCGCGTCCTGGACTCCAACGACCAGGAGCGCGAGCGCGGCATTACGATTCTCGCCAAGAACATCTCTATCGAGTACAAGGACGTCAAGATCAACGTCATCGACACCCCGGGCCACGCCGACTTTGGCGGCGAGGTCGAGCGCGTGCTGCGTATGGCCGACGGCGCCCTGCTGCTGGTTGACGCTTTTGAGGGCCCCATGCCCCAGACCCGCTTCGTGCTGCGTCACGCTATCGACACCGGCCTCAAGATCATGATCGTCATCAACAAGATCGATCGTCCGGGCGCCAACCCCGAGAAGGCCTACAACGACTGCCTGGACCTTATGGCCGACCTGGGTGCCACCGACGACCAGCTCGAGTTCGCCATGGAGCACGTGGTCTACGCCAGCGCCATGAACGGCTTTGCCCGTCTTGACCCCAACGACGGCAACATGGACATGTATCCGCTGCTTGATATGATCATCGACGACATGCCCGCCCCCGAGGTTGACGAGAACGCCCCGCTGGCCATGCAGTGCGTGACCATCGACCACTCCAACTTTGTCGGCCGCATCGGCATCGGTCGCGTGTATTCCGGCGCCATTCACCAGGGCGATCAGATCCTGGTTGTCAAGAACGACGGCTCCAGCGCAACTGCTACCGTCAAGCAGCTCTTTACCTTCGACTACCTGGGCCGCACCGAGTGCCAGGTAGTCGGCGCCGGCGACATTGCCGCCGTTGTCGGTATTGACCGCACCGATATCGGCGATGTCTACACCGACCCCGAGAACCCCGTTGAGCTCGAGCCCATCGAGATCGACCCGCCGACTCTGTCCATCGTCTTTGAGGCTTCGACCTCCCCGCTCGTCGGTCGCGACGGCGACATCGTGGGCGCCCGTCAGCTCAAGGAGCGCCTGTTCAACGAGGCCGAGAACAACGTGACCATGAAGATCGAGGAGCTCGAGGACAAGAGCGGCGTCGAGGTCTCGGGCCGCGGCATCCTGCACCTGTCCGTCCTGATGGAGTCCATGCGCCGCGAGGGCTTTGAGTTCCAGGTCGGCCGTCCCCGCGTTCTGTTTAAGAAGGACGAGAACGGCAACAAGATGGAGCCCGTCGAGCAGGCCGTCGTCGAGTGCCCGGACGAGTACTCGGGCAAGGTCGTTGAGGTCTTCGGTACCTCCGGCGGTATCATGACGAGCATGGATACCTCGGGCATCGTGACGCACCTCGAGTTCAAGATCCCAACGCGCGGCATCATGGGTCTTAAGAACCGCATCATGAACGTCACCCACGGCGAGGGTGTGTTCTACCACACCTTCCTGGAGTACGGTCCCTACGCCGGCGAGATCGGCAACCGTCAGAACGGCGCCATGATCTCCATGACCACCGAGAAGGCGGTTGCCTACGCCCTGGGCACGCTGCAGGAGCGCGGCCAGCTGTTTGTTGAGCCGGGCACCGAGTGCTACGAGGGCATGATCGTGGGCGAGCGCAGCAAGGCTGGCGACATGGTCGTCAACATCGCCCGTACCAAGAACCTGGGCAACCAGCGTTCCTCGACCTCCGATATCTCCGTCCAGCTGGTGCCGCCTCGCACCTTCTCGCTGGAGGAGGCGCTGGAGTACATCGCTGATGACGAGCTGGTCGAGATCACTCCCAAGAACATCCGCCTGCGCAAGCGTCTGCTCAACGCCACCGACCGCAAGAAGGCCGCCGTTCGCGCCGGTCAGGTCAACAAATAAGCGCTGGGCTTTATAGCGACTAACAAGAAAGGGCGTCGACCGCAATGGTCGGCGCCCTTTTTGGTCCAAGGGGAACAGGTTCGTTTGCACCACCACAAAGGTGCCTGTCCCCCTTGTGGTGGTTGGCGGCTAAGCGGTGGGGAGTTCCGGCGTATTAGCCGGCTGTTGCGACTTGAGGTGGGCGTTGCGCCAGATGATCTGGATAACGTAGCCGAGCGTGAAGACAAAGGCCACGCCGCTGATGAAATCGCCTACGAGGGGGATTGCCGTAAGCACGCCCGCGGCGATACCGCCCACGGCTGCCATGGCGTAGCGGTTCTGGTTGTGTCCGACCATGCGGGCGATTGCGCACCCCGCAAAGGCACTCGACACCAATGCGATGCCGATAACGCCGCACAAGAGGGCTCCGGCAAGCGACAGGCCAGCGATAGAGATAATCAGCAGTAGGACGGCGGGGGCGACAGCAATCGTACCCAGAAGACCGCTCACCCACAGGGGCGCGGGATGCTGGTGGAGCATACCGGCGGCGCTGGCAGTCGCACGCGGAAAGACGAGCTCGAGCAGCAGAGCGACAAAGCAGGTCGAGAGTGCCGCGGCGACGATGCCGCCGATGACATCGTTAACGGTGGAAGTATCCTCGTTTTCGGTGCGGTCGATCTTGAGGGCACCGACCTCGGCTCCCGCGGCGCGCTCGGGGTCCTCGGAGACGTGCGCGTTCACGGTGCCGGTGATGTGGGCGTTCTTGCCCAGGATGAGCTTGTCGGCCCAAACCTCGACATCGCCCTCGACGGTGCCATCGATGGTCACCGTATCGCCCGCGAGCGCTGCCGACTTGGTAGAGCCGCGCAGGGCAACCGTCTCGCCTATCGCATAGAAACAGTTGGCGGTGCTGTCGGAATTGAGCACGACATGCTGGCCGGCAACGGTCACGCTGCCATCAACCGTAGTCTTGGCAATGTCGATGGTGCGCGCCGCCAAGCGGACGGCGCCGCCCACCGTGCAGTCGCGGATGGAGAGGCTCTCGCCTGCTGCAATTATGTCGCGGCCGATGGACGCATCGTCCAAGTTGAGGGCCTGACCTGCCCAGTACAGGTCACCTTCGACGCCGGACGAATTGGCGTCATTGTCGGTCGCAAGTACGTTGCCTGCGGTGTCTGTGCCGGCGAACGACGCCGTGGGAAGTGCGGTGACCGCTAGGGCGACGAGCGCGAATAGGATCGTGATGCGGACCCACGCTTTACGGCGCTGGGTCGACGGGAATTGATTACAGGGCATAGTGAATCCTTCGTCAGATGCTCGACATACACCTAACAGGGTACCCAACGCGTGGGCGCTCTAAAAGAACCTCTCGGTTGCATTTCGAAGGGTCGTGCCGTGCTGTTTACTTTTTACGGTGCAAGAAGCGCGCGATATCTTCTTCGGTGGGGCTTTTGATGTCAAAGCGCAGCGAGAGCCAGCGCAGACCCATGGTCACGACAACGCATACGACCAGCGCGGCGACATTGCTCATAATGCCGCTCATAACGAGACACACATAGCTTGTCGATCCGGCGATGGCGGCGATGGCATAAAAGTTAGTACGTTGGAAAATGCCCGGAACCACGCCCATAAAGCCATCGCGCAACATGCCGCCGCCCACCGCGGTGAAAAAGCCCATCATGATGCACACCGCCGGTGCAAAGCCGTAGACCAGCGCCTTGTCTGCTCCAGTGGCGGCGTAGATGCCGACCGAGATGATGTCGAGCAGGGGAATGAGTTTTTCGGGCTTGTCGACGATTGCCGGGAAAATATAGATGATGGCTGCCGTGGCAATGGAAAGCGGCAGCGCCATTGGCTGGTTGAGGATGTAGACGTTGCCCACCTGCAGCGTCATGTCGCGTAAAAGACCGCCGCCCAAGCCACAGACCACGGCGAGCGCAACTGCACCCACCAGGTCGAGTTTGTGCTCGCGCGCGACCAACACGCCCGAGATTGAAGCCGCGACGACGGCGAACATTTCGAGCCAAAACGGGATGGCGACCATGGCATCCGTGGCGTGTGAGGTAACGGTCATAGCGGCGACGACGGGCAAGATGGGGTCCTTTGGATTACGGATTTGGACAATGCCCGTACATAGTACATGTTCGGCGCCGATTGCGACCCTATTGCTCGGCAAACGGTCAGGACTGGATGCGGGCGTAGGTTCCATGTTTGGGGATCTGGGTCGATGCTGAACGCGATGGGGGCGTGGTTGAATAGGAGGGATGTCTAAATTTTGAGCAGCGCTCAAAATTTATCCGGTCGGCTTACGCCGACCGCGCTGCGCTAAAAACGCGCCACTGGCGCGTTTTCTTTACGCTTTGCGCCCTGGCGGGTTCGAATCCCTCCTCCTCCGCCGTATTTGCTTGTAAGGGACTCTAAACAAAAAAGCCCCCGTTTTCGGGAGCTTTCTCAACCAAAATGGCGGAGGAGGAGGGATTCGAACCCTCGTGACCTTATACAGGCCAAACGGTTTTCGAGACCGCCGCATTCAACCACTCTGCCACCCCTCCGCGTGGGGTAAAAACAAAGCAGGCTCGAAGGCCTGCTTTGGAATTAACTGGCGGAGAGTCAGGGATTTGAACCCTGGAGACGCTTTTGACGCCTACACGATTTCCAATCGTGCTCCTTCGGCCACTCGGACAACTCTCCGTTAAATGCGAAAGTCAGTATACACGAGGAACCGCAAAGTGCAAACAGAAAAGTTGGCATTTTTTAAAACGCTTGGCCGCGCTTGTCGTTGCAGTGGGGTTTGAGGTGCCAAAAACGGCTTCCGACCAGCGGGGTTGATTAACTCAATTGTTCAAAAGGGGTATTCATAAGCGACTTGGCAATGAATTTAAAAATCTTTGGGTGGCGCTGTGGACCACTGGTATGCATTTTGCGACCACAGCCTTGTGCCCGTTGACCTGTGGCTTGGCTCAGCTTGTCCCCGCGGCGTCGTATCTTGTCCACAAATCCGTCAAGCACTTGGTCAGCATTTGGTTGGAAGACGCATGAAACGTCGTGCGAGTATGGGCATATGTGGAGGTCATGAGGTTGTAGCTGCATATTCTTGCGGCCTAGGAGGTTGAAAGATATTATTACCAAGTCTTTTCCTGCTTCAGGCGCACCTTCACGACCTGAAGCCACATTTGCCCAGAGGAGGTGACAATATGAAGGCTTATGAACTGCTGTTCTTTGTTGACCCGTCGCTCGACCCCGAGACTCGTCTCGCTGTTATGAAGCGTATCGATACCACGATCGCTGAGGGCGCTGGCAAGGTCGACTCCGTTGACGACTGGGGCAAGCGCAAGCTCGCCTACGAGATCAACGACCTCACCGATGGTGACTACACCCTCATCAACTTCCACGCAGATCCTACCCAGATCGCCGAGCTTGATCGCATCCTGCGCATCACCGACGCTGTGGTCCGTCACATGATCGTCCGTCGCGACGACCAGGAGTAAGACTGTCGTTTTGGACTGGGCTTGTGCCCCAAGAGGAAGTAGTGAGTTATGAGCATCAATCGAGTGAACATCACCGGTAACCTCACCCGCGATCCCGAGCTGCGCGCCACCGCCGGCGGAACCCAGGTTCTGTCCTTTGGCGTCGCCGTCAACGATCGTCGCCGTAACGCGCAGACTGGCGAGTGGGAGGACTATCCCAACTTTGTCGACTGCACTATGTTCGGCACCCGCGCCGAGGCCGTGAGCCGTTTCCTGGCAAAGGGAAACAAGGTCGCGATCGAGGGCAAGCTGCGCTACAGCTCTTGGGAGCGCGACGGCCAGCGCCGGAGCAAGCTTGAGGTCATCGTCGATGAGATCGAGTTTATGAGCTCCCGTGGTGGCCAGGGTGGCTACGACCAGGGCGGTTACGCCCCCGCAGCTCCCGCGCCCGCAGCACGTCCTGCCGCACCGGTGGCTACGCCGCCCGCGGTCGACGTCTACGATGAGGACATCCCGTTCTAAGGGTTGTTCACCTATTTTTGAGTGAGAGGCGGCTTCGGTTCGCCGAAGTTGCCAAACGAAAGGTATTTTGACATGGCTAATGATTTTTCTGCACGTCAGCCGCGTCGTAAGTACTGCCAGTTCTGCAAGGAGAACACTGAGTTCATCGACTATAAGGACACTCAGCTTCTCCGTAAGTACATGACCGACCGTGGCAAGATTAAGCCCCGTCGCGTCACTGGCGCTTGCACGCAGCATCAGCATGACATCGCCAACGCCATCAAGCGCGCCCGCGAGATGGCTCTCCTGCCGTACACCGTCCCCGTGGTTTCCTCTCGTGGCAACCGCGACCGCGGCTAAGAAGGGAGACGCATCATGAAGGTTATTCTTCTCGATGAGATCAAGGGCAAAGGCGGCGAGGGTGACGTCGTAGAGGTCGCTCAGGGTTACGCTGAGAACTTCCTGTTCCCCAAGAAGCTCGCTGTTGCCGCCACCAAGGGCAACCTCAAGCAGCTTGACGAGCGTCGCAACAACATCGCCAAGCGCGAGGCCGTCCGTCTGGCTACCGCCAACGAGACCAAGGCTGCCTTCGAGGGCAAGACGGTCACCGTTGACGTCAAGGTCGGCGACGAGGGCATCCTCTTTGGCTCCGTTACCGCCGCTATGATCGCTGACGCCATCAAGGCTCAGCTCGGTATGGACATCGACCGCAAGCGCGTCGAGCTCGGTAAGCCCATCAAGGTTGCCGGTGCCCACACCGTTGCCATCTCGCTGTACCGCGAGATCAAGGCCGAGGTTGTCGTTCTCGTCGGCGTTACCGCCGAGGAGCTCGCTGCCGAGGCTGAGGTCGAGGAGGCCGCTGAGGTCGCCGAGGCCGAGACCGCCGAGGTCGAGACTGAGGCTGCTGCCGAGTAGCATTTGCTGCAACGCAACAATCTTGTTCTAAGAAGGGCGCTCTGGGAAACCAGGGCGCCCTTTTGTTTTTTGCGCTGAGTGAGTGTCATGGTGAACGTTGCGTCGAAGTCCTATATACAGGACCGTTCATCCGTTTGGTTCGGTGATGATTGGCGGCGCGCGGCGCGTTTTGGGACCGTGGCTGATACTATGGATGCTCGCAAGCGATATGAATGAGGATGCTCATGGCATATGACGATAGGGAGACCGGGCTGACGGTTGAGGACCGCGGCTCCAAGTTGGGTCTTCCCCAAAACCAAGATGCAGAGGCCAATGTACTGGCCGCTATGCTGCTATCGCCCGAGGTGGTCGAAGAGGCCCAGGTCGAGCTGCAGCCCGATGACTTCTACCGGCCCATTCATAAGACCATCTATACCGCGATGGTCGATATGTACAACAGCCGCATTCCCATCGACTCCATCTCGCTGATCGATTATCTGCGAAGCATCAACAAGCTTGATGCCGTGGGCGGCGAGGCCTACATTTTGGAGTTGATGGGTCAGACCCTGTCGCTCGTCAACTGGCAGCACCATGCCGCTATCGTTCGCCGCGATTCGATGCTGCGTGAGCTGATCGGCGCCACCAACGAGATCAACGCGCTGGCCTATAACGCTCCCACCGATACCAAAGAGGTCGTGGAGCTGGCCGAGAGCAAGTTGCTCAAGGTCACGGCGCGCGAGGTCAAGTCGAGCTACAAGACGCTGACCGAGTTTATGGTCGAGGCCTATAACGAGGCCGAGGAAGTGTGCCAGGCAGGCGGCCAGGCTGCGGGCGTGCCCACGGGCTTCCCGTCGCTCGACCGCATGCTCATGGGTTTTCGCGAGGGCCAGCTCATCATCATCGGCGCCCGCCCTGCTGTGGGTAAGACGTCGTTCGCCCTGAATCTGGCGCTCAACGCTGCCGCGGCCGGTTATACCGTCGGCTTCTTCTCGCTGGAGATGTCGGGCAAGGAAATTGCCCAGCGTCTGATTTGCGCCTACGCCATGATTTCGATCAGTGACTTCCGCATGGGCCGCATTAGCCCCGAGCAGTGGGCCAATATCAACGAGGCCACGCAGACCTTGTCCAAGCTCGATATTCTGATTGACGATACGCCCGGCACCACAGTGACCGAGATTCGCGCCAAGAGCCGCCGCATGCTCCACAACAAGGAGAAGGCCATCATCATCCTGGACTACCTGCAGCTGGTGAGTCCTCCGCCGGGACGCCGCTCCGAGAGCCGTACCGTCGAGGTCTCCGAGATGTCGCGTGGTCTGAAGATCATGGCCAAGGAACTCAAGATCCCGCTCATCGCGCTGTCGCAGCTCTCGCGTCAGGTCGAATCCCGTACCGGCAAGCGCCCGCAGCTTTCCGACCTTCGTGAATCGGGCTCCATCGAGCAGGACGCCGATATCGTTATGTTCTTGGACCGCTCCGCCGACGAGGCCGAAGCCTCGCGCGACGATCGACCCGACGAGGGCGTTACGCGTATCGTCGTGGCCAAGAACCGTTCGGGCCCGATCGGCGACGTCGACCTGATGTTCCTGCCGGCATCCACCAAGTTCTATGAGCTTGATGGGGCACATGCCGAGGAGTAGGACAGGCGCCCGTTGCACGGGTATACTGGGAATGTTTTGTGCTTCTGCGTGCCAGCGTGGCGCGTAGACAGTCCATGAATGTAAGGAGTAAACATGCCGTCAACCGTTTTGGTCGGTGCCCAGTGGGGCGATGAGGGCAAGGGTAAGATCTGCGACCTGGTCGCCGGCGACTTCGATGCCGTCGTGCGCTACTCGGGCGGCAACAACGCCGGCCACACCATCGTCGTCAACGGCAAGAAGTACGGCCTGCACCAGGTGCCCTCCGGCATCATGTATTCCGACCATGTGTCGGTGATCGGTAACGGCTGCGTCGTCAACCCCAAGGTTGTCCTTGAGGAGATCGACATGTTTGAGGCCGACGGCATCACCACCAAGAACCTCAAGATTAGCGGCAACGCGCATGTCATCATGCCGTACCACATCGACCTGGATGGCGCCTTTGAGCAGAAGCTCGGCAAGAAGAACATCGGTACCACCAAGCGCGGTATCGGTCCGTGCTATCAGGACAAGATGGCCCGCATTGGCCTGCGCATGCAGGATATGCTGGACGAGGCGCTGTTCCGCGACAAGCTGGAGACCGCTCTCGCCCGCGTGAACCCCGAGCTTGAGCTCATCTACAACCTGCCCACCTACACCGTGGACCAGATTTGCGACGAGTACCTGCCCATGGCCGAGCGCCTGCGTCCCTACATCACCGAGACGAGCCTGCTGCTCAACAACATGATCGATGAGGGCAAGGACCTGCTGTTTGAGGGCGCCCAGGCGACGTTGCTCGACATCGACCACGGCACCTATCCGTACGTGACGTCTTCCAACTGCACCGCCGGCGGCGCCATCACCGGCTCCGGCGTGGGCATGAAGAACGTCGACCGCGTGCTGGGCGTCATGAAGGCCTATATCACCCGCGTCGGTTCGGGCCCCATGCCCACCGAGCTTTCCTATGAGTCCGAGGCCGGTCACACGCTGACCGAGGAGGGCTATGAGTACGGTGTGACCACCGGTCGCCGTCGTCGCTGCGGCTGGTTCGACGGCCCCATCGCCAACTACGCCTCACGCGTCAACGGCCTCACCGATATCGCCCTGACTAAGCTCGACGTGCTTTCGGCCTTCGACACCATCAAGGTGTGCGTGGCCTACGACGTCGATGGCGAGCGCTACACCAGCGTGCCCGAGCATCAGGTGCGCTTTGAGCATGCCAAGCCCATCTACGAGGAGCTCCCCGGCTGGAAGTGCGACATCACCGGTTGCCGCAGCTTTGATGAGCTGCCGCAGGAGGCTCAGGACTACGTGGCGTTTATCGAGGATCTGGCACACACCCGCGTGACGTTCATTGGCGTCGGCGCCGGTCGCGAGCAGATCATCAACCGATTCTGGAAGTAATCGGGACTATTTGGTTATTGCGATATACCCCTTTGCAGCCCAAGCGGGCGGCCGAGGGGTATATTTGCTTGCAAAGGGCTCGCGCGGAGCGGGCCGTTAATCCATAGAGGAGGCACCCTTGAAGGCGGACACTCAAACCATCGACATCCTGTTGTTGGGCAGCGGCGGCCGCGAGCACGCTCTGGCGGCCAAGCTCGCAGCATCACCGCGCGCCGGCAAGCTCTACATTGCGCCGGGCAACGGCGGCACCGCGAGCTGCGGCGAGAACGTGGTTCTCGACGATTGCGATCCTGCGGCCGTGGCGGCGTTTGCCCAGAGCCACGGATGCGGACTCGTGGTGATCGGCCCCGAGGCCCCGCTCGTGGTGGGCGTGGCCGACGCCGTGCGCGCGGCGGGCATCCCGTGCTTTGGCCCGGGTGCCGAGGGTGCCCAGATGGAGGGCTCCAAGCTGTTCTCCAAGCAGCTCATGGAGCGCGCGAACATCCCGACGGCCGCCTACGGCTCGTTTACCGACGAGGCCTCGGCGCTCGCCTATGTGCGCGAGCAGGGTGCTCCGCTGGTCGTGAAGGCTGACGGTCTTGCCGCTGGCAAGGGCGTTATCGTGGCAACCGAGCTTTCGCAGGCCGAGGAGGCCGTGCGCGAGTGCTTTGGCGGCACCTTTGGCGATGCCGGCAACACCGTGGTTATCGAGGAGATGCTGACCGGCCCTGAGTGCTCGCTTTTGGCCTTTACCGACGGCAAGACCGTGCGCCCCATGGCCACCTCGCAGGATCACAAGCGCGCGCTCGAGGGCGATCTTGGCCCCAACACGGGCGGCATGGGCGTTTACAGCCCGGTGCCTATCGTGACCGACGAGGAGCACGCCACCATGGTGAAGGTCATGGAGCAGACCGTGGCCGAGCTCGCTGCCGAGGGCATCGACTACCGCGGCTGCCTGTACGGCGGCTTTATGCTTACCCCCGCCGGCCCCAAGGTGTTGGAGTTCAACGCCCGCTTTGGCGACCCCGAGACGCAGGTCGTGCTGCCGCGCCTTAAGAACGACCTGGTCGAGGTCATGCTCGCCTGCGCTAACTGCGAGCTCGACCAGATTGAGCTCGATTGGCGTGACGAGTGGGCCGTGGCCGTTGTCCTGACGAGTGCGGGCTATCCCGGCAGCTACGAGAAGGGCAAGGTCATCACCGGTATCGAGGATGCCGAGGCCATGGAGAACGTGACGGTGTACCACGCCGGCACCGCCGTGGTGGACGGCCAGCTCGTGACCAACGGCGGCCGCGTGCTCGCCGTGACCGCGCTGGGCGACACGTTCGAGAACGCCCGCAACCTTGCCTATGAGGCCTGCGAGAAGATCGATTTTGAGGGCAAGACCCTGCGTCACGACATTGGTCTGCGCGCGCTGCGCGGCCGCGACGCCTGGGATGCCTAAAATCCGGGAGGAATGAGACGGATGGACGATAAGAACGAAGAGCTCGTGGACGCGCAGATCGTCGAGGAAGACAGCCGCGCGTACGGACACGCAGAGGGCGAGCCGGGCGGCGAGGTTGCCGATGAGCCGGTGCTGGTGCTGGGGGACGAAGACCCGCATGACGCGCTGCTGCACGAGAAGATTCTTTCGGAGGAGTGCGCCTGGAAGGGCAAGATCCTCGACGTCCACCGTCTTGAGGTTGAACTGCCCAACGGCCACCGCAGTGCCCGCGATGTGATTCGTCATCCTGGCGCGGCGGCCGTTGTCGCGCTGACCGAGACCGGCAAGATCGTGCTGGTGCGTCAGTATCGCACCGCCATCGACCGCGTGACGGTCGAGATTCCCGCCGGCAAGCTCGACCCGGGCGAGGACCCGCTCGATTGCGCCAAGCGCGAACTGCATGAGGAGACGGGCTTTAGGGCCGGTCGTATTCGCTTTTTGACGTCGATTGTCACGTCATGCGGTTTTTGCGATGAGATCATCCACATCTACTTGGCTACCAAGCTCGAGTTTGATGCGCCCAACCCCGATGATGACGAGTTTGTCAACGTGGACCTGGTGCCGCTGCACGAGCTGATCGACGCCGTGCTCGACGGCAAGATCGAAGACGCCAAGACCGTTGTAGGCGCGCTTGCCTGCGACAGCATCGCACACAGGCTGGGCGGAGCGGAGATTTAACGAGCGGGAATGATCCCGCAGGTTTGTGTAAGTCAGCGAAAGTGCTCCATTTGAGACAAGGTGGCCTAAAAGAGGAGGGAAGCGTATGGGTATACGCGACCGACGATTGAAGGCCAGATTGTCCAAATGGAGCACTTGCAGCGTCGAGATGAAACGCGGTTTGGTAAAACCGCGTAAGGTGATTATGCTGAAGAGGTTTCTTTCGTATTACGAGCCCCAGACGGGGCTTTTTGTTGCCGATACTGTTTGTGCTCTGGTGCTTGCTGCCATTGACCTTGCGTTTCCTATTATTCTGCGCAATCTGACCGGCGGGTTGTTTACCCAGGGTCAGGCTGCCATTATGCAGGCGCTCGGTATGATTGCGGTGGGACTGGTGCTGATGTATGCCATCCGCTGCGCCTGCCGCTACTTTGTGAGCTACTGGGGCCATGTGATGGGCGCGCGCATGGAGTCCAAGATGCGCGAGGACCTGTTCGATCAGTACGAGCGCTTTAGCTTTGCATACTTCGATCGCAACAGCTCGGGCGACATGATGAGCCGCGTGGTCAACGACCTGTTCGATATCTGCGAGGCGGCGCACCATGTGCCCGAGTGGATCATCATCTGCGGCATCGAGATTATCGGCTCGTTTGTGATCCTCTTTACCATCGCCCCGGTGCTGGCGCTTGCCATGGCTGTGGTGACAGCAGCGTTTGCGGTCATCATGTTTTGGCAGAACATGCGCATGCGCGAGGTCTTTAGCGACAATCGCAAAAAAATCAGCGGCATCAATGCGCAGCTGCAGGATTCGCTGGCGGGCATGCGCGTGGTCAAGAGCTTTGCCAATGAGGAGACCGAGCGCTCTAAGTTCCGCGCCTCCAACAATCGCTACCTTTCGTCCAAGGAAAACATGTATCACGCCATGGGCGTCTATACTGCGACGTATGGCCTGCTCTCGGGTGTGCTCTATGTGATCGTGGTACTGCTGGGCGGCTGGCTGGTCGCCCAGGGACAGCTGCAGGCGGTCGATATGGCGACCTTTGCACTCTATATTTCGCTGTTCTGCACGCCGCTCGAGACGCTCGTCAATTCGGCCGAAACGTATCAGAAGGCTATCGCCGGCTTTAAGCGTATGGACGAGGTGCTCTCGACCGTGCCGGATATCCAGGACAAGCCGGGCGCCACGGATCTGCAGGTGACTGCCGGCGCCGTGGAATATCACGACGTGTGCTTTAACTACGAGGACGTTGAGCTGGGCGAGGGCGATGCCGAAGAGCGTCCCGTTATCGACCATATGAATCTGTCCATCAAGCCCGGGCAGACCATCGCTTTGGTTGGCCCTTCGGGCGGTGGCAAGTCCACGACCTGTTCGCTGCTGCCGCGCTTTTATGACGTGGCTGCCGGATCCATTAGCATCGACGGCCAGGACGTGCGCGATGTGACGCAGCAGAGCCTGCGTCGCGCCATCGGCCTGGTGCAGCAGGATGTCTATCTGTTTGACGGCACGATTGGCGAGAACATCGCCTACGGCAAGCCGGGCGCTACGGCAGGAGAGATCGCCGAGGCCGCCCGTCGCGCCAACATCGATGCCTTTATCGAGTCGCTTCCACAGGGTTATGACACGGTCGTGGGCGAGCGCGGCAGCCGTCTTTCGGGCGGACAGAAGCAGCGTGTTGCCATCGCGCGAGTGTTTCTCAAGAACCCCAAGATCCTTATTTTGGATGAGGCGACGAGTGCTTTGGATAACGAGAGCGAGGAGGCGGTGCAGGAGTCGCTCGAAGAGCTGGCACGCGGCCGCACCACGATTATCATCGCCCACCGTCTTTCGACCATTAAGCATGCCGATGAGATCGCGACCGTTGAGCATGGTCGCGTTGTGGAGCGTGGCACGCACGAGGAGCTTCTCGCCCGTGGCGGCACTTATGCCCGTTACTATCGAATGCAGTTCGAAGGTGCGCGTGCGCACGAGCTCGACTGATTGATATGACAGGAAGTTTATGGCTGACAAGAACCCTTTGACTCCGGAAGAAGTGACGGAGTTATTCTCCGAAATCGATGCATCCGGTGTCTTGGATCCCACGCTTGCCAAAAAGCGCACCGAGCGCATGCGTGAGAAGGAGGCTGCGGCCAAGCGCGGTGACAAAGCGGCGCTAGCGCAGCTGCGCAGCGAGGACCGCGCGAGCCAGGCAAAACATATCGACCCGCTGTCCGAGGACGACCCTTCGGGCTCGCAGGTGAGCCATACCATTACGAAGACTGCCATGGCCGTGGTCATTGGCATCTTGGTGCTGATTGTGGGCATGCAGATTGGCTACGGCGTGATGCGACGCCTGAACACCGCCAACCTGTCCGAGAGCGTTTCGGTGGATACCGTTTCGACGGCGCTGAAGGGCGGCCTTGAGTGGGGCAACGGCTTTACGCAGTTCCCGCTCGACTTTACCGTCGATGAAGCTGATGAGCGTACGGGCACGGTCGAGGTGACGGTGTTGGACACATCGTCTGCCAACGAGCTCGAGCTGCTGTCCAACGGGCAGATTCAGGCCGCTGCGCTTGCGACCAACGCGCTGCTCAACGATAAGATCGACCGCGTGGTGTATAACGTTCACGCCTATATCGACGAGGATAGCAACATTCAGCACGATTCCTTCTTTGGCATGTTTCCCGCGCGGGGTCATCAGAGCGCCATTTTGACGTTTGTGTGGACCAAGAGCTCATCCAACGCCACGAGTATCGACTGGAAGATGCGCATCGTAAGCATGGACGACACCATTGCCGAGCGCATTCAAAAACAGGTGAACTCGGTTTCGTCGCTGATCGAGGACCCGGTGGTGAGCCAGACCAAGATTGACGAGGAAAAGGCCGAACGTGACCTGGAGCATCGTCTGCATGGCCGCGAGATTTTCCGCGGCGGCAAGCCCGATCGCTCACCGTCCGATCTGCTGGAACAGGACAAGCAAAAGTAAGAGGCCATTATCCCGCGTGAGCCGCAAGCCCACGCGGGATAATTTTTCTGGGACGGGGATTAAATAATCATTATGCATAGAAAGTCATAATTATCATTTCGTAAACATTTCGATGAAATTAACGCCATGAGGCATGCTTGCGGTTACAATACCGCGAGGCCTAACTACACACCTTTAAGCCGGTCCTGTGAGACCGGGAAGGAGAATTATGGCGAACAACCATACCGCGGGCGCCGCCGCCCGCACCTTCGCGCCCAGCGAGCTTTGCCAGCGTATGCTGGCCAAAACCAGCAAGGGCACCTGCGGTCCCTGTATCCTGTATCTTGAGGATGGGACCATTTTTTATGGACGTGCATGCGGCGCCGAGGGCACCGCGACCGGCGAAGTCTGCTTCAACACCTCGCTCGAGGGCTACTTTGAGGTCATGACCGACCCGAGTTATGCCGGCCAAATTGTAACCATGACCTATCCGCAGATCGGCAATTACGGTATCGACGAGACCGATGTCCAGTCGGCCTTCCCCGGCGACGCCGTGCGCCCTGCGAGCGCTCCGGCTATGCGCGGCATGATCGTTCGCGATATGTGCGCCACGCCTTCTAACTGGCGCTCGGCCGTCAGCGTGCCGGAGTACCTGCGCGCTCACGGCATCGTCGCTATCGAGGGTATCGACACCCGCGCTCTGGTGCGCCATCTGCGCGACAATGGTTCCAAGATGGGCATTATCTCGACCGAGATCTTCGACGTCGACGAGCTTGCCGAGCGCTTGTCCGCTGCGCCCACGCTGGTAGGCGAGAACCTGGTCAAGACCGTAAGTTGCCCCGCGCCTCACGAGTTTGTGGCCGCCGACCTGCCTGCCACGCATGACTTTGCGCTTGCGGCTGCCGCTCCTGCCCGTCACAAAGTGGTCGCCTACGACTGCGGTGTGAAGCGCGGTATTCTGGAGGGCCTGGTCCGTGCCGGCTGCGATCTCACCGTCGTGCCGTGGGATACGCCCGCCCAGCAGGTGCTCGACATGAATCCCGATGGCGTCTTTTTGTCCAACGGCCCCGGCGACCCCGATGCCGTGGTGGAGACCTATGAGCAGGTACAGCAGCTGATCGGCAAGGTGCCGGTCTTTGGCATTTGCCTCGGTCACCAGATGATCAGCCTGGCCTGCGGCGCCCAAATGGAAAAGCTTAAATTCGGTCACCGTGGCGGTAACCAGCCGGTTATGAATCTGGTGAGCCGTCGCGTGGAGATCACCGCGCAAAACCACGGCTTTGGCCTGCTGTTCCCCAGTCTGGGCAAACTGATTCCGGAGCTTTCCGGCGGCGAAACCGAGCATGCGGCCGACGGTGACCTGCGCGCCTGGGTGCGTCGCGGCATCGCGCCGGTCGTGATGAACGAGCGCTTTGGTCGCATTCGCCTGACACATGTGAACCTCAACGACGGCACCGCCGAGGGCATCCAGCTGCTCGACGCCCCGTGTTTCTCGGTCCAGTACCACCCCGAGGCTTCGCCTGGCCCCACCGATGCCCACTATCTCTTTACCGCCTTTACGCGACTCATGGACGGCGAGGAGAACTACCTGGACATCGACACCGCGAAGGACCGCCTCGCCGGCTGGAATTTCGCCGAGTCCGAGAACGCTGCGACCGAGGAGAACTAACATGCCTAAACGTACTGACATCAAGCGCATCCTCGTTATTGGTTCGGGCCCTATCGTCATTGGCCAGGCCTGTGAGTTCGACTACTCCGGCGCACAGGCCTGCAAGGTGCTCAAGGAGGATGGCTTTGAGGTCATCCTGGTCAACTCCAATCCGGCGACCATCATGACCGACCCGGGTCTTGCCGACCGCACCTATGTCGAGCCCATCACCGCCGAGTTTATCGAGCGCGTAATCAAGAAAGAGCGCCCGGACGCGCTGCTGCCCACGCTGGGCGGCCAGACCGGTCTGAACGCCGCCGTCGAGCTGGCAAAGGACGGCACGCTCGACAAGTACGGCGTCGAGATGATCGGCTGCGACCTGGCCGCTATCGAGCGCGGCGAGGACCGCAAACTCTTTAACGAGGCCATGGCCGAGATCGGCCTGGAGGTTGCGCGCTCGGGCTATGCCTACAGCGTGGCCGACGCCGAGGCTATCGCCGGGCGCGTGGGATATCCCTGCGTACTGCGCCCGAGCTTTACCCTCGGTGGCGCCGGCGGCGGCATCGCGCATACCCACGAGGAGCTCGTCTCCATCGTGAGCCAGGGCCTTGAGCTCTCGCCTGCCCATGAGGTGCTGGTCGAGGAGTCCATCGAGGGTTGGAAAGAGTATGAGATGGAGGTCATGCGCGACCACGCCGGCAACGGCATCATCGTGTGCTCCATCGAGAATCTCGACCCCATGGGCGTGCACACCGGCGACTCCATCACCGTGGCGCCGGCGCAGACGCTCTCCGACCTTGAGTACCAGCGCATGCGTGTCGCCTCGCTCGCCATCTTGGGGAAGATCGGCGTCGAGACCGGCGGCTCCAACGTGCAGTTTGCCGTGAACCCCCAGACCGGCCGCCTGATCGTCATCGAGATGAACCCGCGCGTGAGCCGTTCGTCCGCACTGGCCTCCAAGGCCACGGGCTTCCCCATCGCCAAGGCCGCCGCTCGCCTGGCCGTGGGCTACACGCTCGACGAGATCGTCAACGACATCACCAAGGCAACGCCCGCCTGCTTTGAGCCCACAATCGACTACTGCGTCGTCAAGGTGCCGCGCTTTGCCTTCGAGAAGTTTAAAGGCACTGATCCTACGCTCACCACGCGCATGAAGGCCGTGGGCGAGATTATGGCGATCGGCCGCACCTTTGAGGAGGCCTTCGGCAAGGCCATGCGCTCACTGGAGGACGGTCACCAGGGCATCTGCGCCGGTGGCAAGGAGGGTGCCGACAAGCTGAGCGACGATGAGCTCGCTCAGGCCGTGGCAACCCCGACCGAGCACCGCATCTTCTTTGTGGTCGAGGCCCTGCGCCGTGGCTGGGACATCGCCCACATCCATGCCATCTGCGGTATCGATCCGTGGTACCTCAACCGTATCAACGACATGGTGCAGGTCCAGGAGAGCATCCGCGGCCTGCGTGTGGAGGATATCGACGCCGACGCGATGCGCCTGCTCAAGCAGTACGGCACGAGCGACGCCGAGATTGCCGCGCTGACCGGCTCGGACGAGCGCTTTGTGCGCGCCTATCGCAAGGGTCTGGGCGTGGTTCCCAGCATGAAGACGGTCGATACCTGCGCTGCGGAGTTTTCGAGCGCCACGGAGTACCACTACAAGACGTACGAGAACATCTACCGCACGAGCCCGGATGCCAAGAAGTGCGTGGCTCCCGACGAGACCACGCCGGCGGACAAGCCCAAGGCGATGATCCTGGGCGCCGGCCCCAACCGCATTGGCCAAGGTATCGAGTTCGATTACTGCTGCGTGCACGCGAGCTACGCACTGGCGGCTCGCGGCTTCGAGACCATCATAGTCAACTGCAACCCCGAGACCGTTTCGACTGACTACGACACCTCGGACCGCTTGTACTTTGAGCCGCTCACCTACGAGGACGTCATGGACGTTATCGATGTCGAGCGCCCCGACGGCGTCGTGGTGACGCTCGGTGGCCAGACCCCGCTTAAGCTGGCGCGCATGCTCGAGGAGAGCGGCGTGAACATTATGGGCACCAAGCCCGATGCCATCGACTTTGCCGAGGACCGCGAGCGCTTCGCCGCTCTGCTCGACAAGCTGGGCATCATGTACCCGCCGGCGGGCCAGGCCACCTCGTTTGAGGAGGCCGAGGCCGTGGCCGCGCACATCGGCTATCCGCTGCTGGTGCGCCCGAGCTATGTGCTGGGCGGCCGCGGCATGATGATCGCCTACGATGCCGAGCATCTGCGCGATTACATGGCCGAGGCTGCGCGCATTAGCCCCGACTACCCGGTGTACCTGGACCGCTTCCTGGAGGGTGCGATCGAGTCCGACGTCGACGCCCTGTGCGATGGCGAAGAGGTATACATCGGCGGCATCCTGGAGCATATCGAGGAAGCCGGTATTCACTCCGGCGACTCCGCGACCTGCATCCCGCCGTTCAGCTTTAGCGAGAGCCTGCAGGCGAAGCTCCGCGAGACCACGCGCCGCATCGCGATGGCGCTGGGCGTGCGCGGTCTGGTCAACGTGCAGTACGCCATTAAGGGCGAGACCGTTTACGTGATCGAGGCCAACCCGCGCGCCAGCCGTACCGTGCCGTTTATCTCCAAGGCCACCGGCGTGCCGCTGGCCAAATGCGCGGCGCGCATCATGGCAGGCGATTCCATCGCGAGCTTGGGCCTGCCGAGCGACGAACGTCAGCTGGACTGGTTCTGCATGAAGGAAGCCGTTATGCCCTGGGGTCGTTTCCCGGGCGCCGACGTCATCCTGGGGCCCGAGATGAAGTCGACGGGCGAGGTCATGGGTATCGCTAAGAGCTATCCCGAGGCATACGCCAAGACGCAGCTGGCGATCGACTACAGGCTGCCCGACCCGAGCGCCGGCAAGGTATTCATCAGCGTGTGCGACCGCGACAAGCGCCACATCCTTTCGGTCGCGCGTATCCTGCGTTACCTGGGCTTTGACATCTGCTCCACCGAGGGTACGGCGCGCGTGCTGCGTGGAGGCAACGTGACGTGCGAGATCGTGGAGAAGATTAGCGGCCCGCACGACGGCGAGCGCCCCAACATCGGCGACCTCATCGCCGATGGCAAGATCGCGGTGATCATCAACACGCCGTACGGTCCGGGCTCGCGCGGCGACGGCTATCTGCTGCGCACCGAGGCGGTGCGACGCGGTGTGACCTGCGTGACCGCGATGTCTGCCGCCAACACGTATGTGAGTGCCATCGAGGCGGTGCGCGAGGACCAGCAGGGTCACGGCAGCGCCAACGACATGGGCATGGACGTCATCGCCCTGCAGGACCTGCCGCAGCATACGGTGTAGGTTGAACTGGCCGGCCGGGGCGGAGGGGGCTGAGTTTCCCCCTTCGCTCCGGCTGCAAGCAGAGTCGCTCAGTGGGAAACTCAGCCCCCTCCGCCCCGGCCTACGGTGACTCGGCTGCACCGTGTGCTGCCGAAGGGGCTTTGCGCGATGACTAGGGCTGAAAAAGAAAGTGAGTGTGGGCGCCGTCGTTCGTTTGAACGACGGCGCCCACGTTTTGGATTTATTGGGCTGTGGCGGTGAAGGTTGTTTTGTCGGCGGCGATGTGCACGTGCAGCTTTGCCTGACCGTCGCAGCTGATGAGCACGCCTACCTCAAACGGGGTTCCCGTCTTGTCGTAGGTCGAACGCACGATGCGCATCGCCGCCTTACCGGTGTTCTGTCCCAAAAGACGCGCCTCATGCTTGTCGAGGTTGACCGTCTCGTAGACGGCATCGACGCTTGCGGGCAGGATGCCGGTCTTTTCCGCGATGTAGGCGTAGAGCGAGCCATCCACGTCTTTGCGCGTGAGCTCGGGGCAAAGTGACACGGGGATATAGACGTAGTTGAGCTCCATGGGTTTGTCGTTGGCGAGACGCAGGCGGCGAATCTCCCAGACGGGTGTCCCTTCGGGCACTTTGAGCCCGGAGGCGATGCCGCGGACGGCCGGTATGCTTGAAAAGGCGAGAATCTGCGAGCTCGGAACCCGTCCCGCTTCGCGCATCCGCGCGCTGAAATTCAGGGCCAGGTCGATGCCGGGTGCTGAAGTTTGGGGCTTGATGAACGTGCCCTGGCCGCGCTTGCGCACCACGCGCCCCTCGATGACGAGATCTTGGAAGCAACGGCGCACGGTCGCGCGCGATAACTCCAGCCGCTCACAGATTTCGAGCTCGCGTGGCAGCGGCGTCTTGGTGTCGAACGCCTGGCTGGCGATAAGCAGAGCGATTCGATGTTTAAGCTGGACATAGAGCGGCGTATCACCGCTGCGGTCGAAGGGTTCGGAGGCGAGAAACGAGATCATATCCATGGGGTACCTCCATGTCGTGGGCGTACGTGACATGGTCTGACACTGCGGGGCAAACCGGAGATGCCAGGCCCGATTCTTGCTGGTATGTATGGTGCATAAGGAACATAAAACATTTATCAGGCAATCTACCTGCTATTTTAAAAATAATTAGAAGAAAAAATAATTTAGGCACAAAAATAGTTGCTACCGTTAACCGATGAATAGTTGCCGTTCGCAACTTTTTTCTTGTACCGAACATGCCCCGGCGCAACAATAATCTCAGCAAAAAGCAAAGCCGTGCGACACACGGCAGGTCGAGAGGAGACCGCATGCGGTATCTGGTAATGGTCAGTCACGGAACGCTCGCTCCCGGACTGCACAGTGTCCTCAAGATGCTCGGCAATGACGCCCCGAACATCTTGTCGACGAGTCTCGTGGACGGCATGGGCGCTGACGAGTATGTCGAGAACGTCAAGGCGATGCTCGCTCCCGTTACCGCCGATGACGAGGTTGTCCTGCTTGGTGACATCCTGGGCGGATCGCCGCTCACCAATGCCATGAACACGCTGGCCGAGAAGGGTTTGCTCGCCCACACCATTGCCTTCGGCGGTATGAATCTGCCCATGGCTATGACCGCCATGATGGGGCTTGCCACCATGGACCTGGATTCCCTCAAGCAGATGATGCTGCAGGAGGGCAAGAACGGTATGTCCGAGCTCGTTGTCCCGACCGATGACGCCGACGACGAGGACGACGACATCTAGGCAGCGCATCCGCCCAAATTTTCGTGATGGAGCGGGGGTTAAGAGGAAAGACCCCCGGTGATAAAGAAAGGGAGAACGCATGATTTCGTTCATCCGTATTGATGACCGTATGATCCATGGACAGACCGTTACCCGTTGGGCCCTCGAGTATCCCTGCGACGGTCTTATCGCCGTCAACGACGCTGCAGCGTCCAACCCCGTGCTCAAGGAGGCCTACAAGAGTGCCTCGGGCAAGAAGACGTTCGTGTGGACCAAGGAGCACTTCAAGGAGGTCTCCGAGAAGGTTCTCAAGTCCGACACCAAGTACTTCCTGATCACCAAGAACCCGCTCGACATGAAGGAACTTCTCGTCGATTTTGGCTTTAAGCCCGGCATGGACCGCATCATCGTCGGTCCCTGCAACGATCGTCCCGGCACCACCAAGCTTGGCAACAACCAGTCGATCACGCAGGAAGAGGCCCAGGCGCTCGAGGATCTCACCAACGCCGGCTACACGGTCGAGTTCGCCCTTATCAAGGAGAAGTCCATCGGTGAGTGGCCCAAGTTCCGCGGTCAGTTTGGCTTCTAGTTAGGCGCCAGCCGCATTTTGGTATCTACAGCCCTTGGTGAAAGGGGCTGAGGAATAAAGAAAGGGGAAAGCATGGCAATCAATGCATTCCAAGCCGCGCTGTTCGGCCTGTTCGCCTGCCTGGCATGGGCGGCACGACGATCGGCAACTACACTCTGGGTCGTCCTCTGGTCGCCGGCCTCATCGTCGGCATCATCATGGGCGATATGCAGACGGGCATCCTCGTCGGCGCTGCCATCCAGGTTGTCTACATCGCTCTCGTGACCCCCGGCGGAACCGTCTCCGCCGACGTCCGCGCCGTGTCCTATATCGGTATCCCGCTGGCGATCCTCGCCATCAAGAACTCGGGCATCGATCCCGCCTCCGCTGAGGCTGCCGGCATGGCCGCATCCCTCGGTGCCGCCGTCGGCACGCTCGGCACTGTGCTCTTCTATGGCACCGCCACCATCAACCTGGTGTGGCAGGGCATGGGCTGGAAGTGGCTCGAGAAGGGCGATCTCCACAAGCTCTACCTGGTCAACAACGTTCTGCCTTGGATCGGTCACATCGTCTGCTCGTTCCTCCCGACGTTCATCATCACCATGGGCGGCACCGCCATGGTCGACCTCATGAAGACCTACATGCCCATGGACGGCATCGCGATGAAGACGCTGTTCACCGTCGGCTCGCTGCTGCCTACCGTCGGTATCGCCATCCTGCTCAAGCAGGTCATCTCTAAGCCCACGGACTTTCTGACGTTCTTCTTCGGCTTCACCCTGTCCGCTGTTATGGGCTGCAACCTGATCGCCGCTGCCGGCATCGGCTGCTTCTTCGCCCTGATCAACTATGAGATCGCGTCGCTCAAGATCGACCTCGCAAACGCTCCCAAGGCAGCTATCGCCTCGGGCTCCGATGATGAGGAAGAGGAGGACATCTAATGGCAGAGAAGAAAAAGCTCTCTAAGAAAACGCTTGCCAAGTCGTTCCGCAACTGGTCCTATGGCAACCTGACTTGCTTCTCGCAGGAGCACATGCAGACCTTCGGTTACCTGTGCGCCATGCTTCCGATCGTCGAGGAGCTCTACGACACGCCCGAGGAGCAGAAGCAGGCCCTCCAGACCTACTCCGCGTTCTTCAACACCGAGCCGCAGATCGGCACCATGATTGTCGGCGTCACCGCCGGCCTCGAGGAGGCTCGCGCAAACGGCGAGGCCATCGACGACGACGCCATCAACGGCATCCGCGCCGGCCTCATGGGCCCGCTCGCCGGCCTTGGCGACTCGCTGATCGTCGGTACCCTGATCCCGATCCTGCTCGGTATCGCCCTCGGTCTCTCGACCGGCGGCTCTCCGCTCGGTGCCATCTTCTATATTGTCGTGTGGAACCTGCTCATGTTCCTTGGCATGCGCTTTGCCTACAACCAAGGCTATGAGCTCGGCGGCAAGGCGGTCGAGGCACTGGTCGGACCCAAGGCAAAGGCTCTTCGCGATTCCATCGTGATGGTCGGTACCATGGTCATCGGTGCCGTGGGCGCAACTTGGGTCTCCATCACCTGCAGCCCCAACCTGGTGCTGCCCGGCGGCGGTAAGTTCCAGGACACGCTCGACGGCATCTATCCGCACCTGCTGCCGATGATCTTCATCATCTTCTGCTGGTACATGATGACCAAGAAGAAGGTCAACCCCATAGTCATGATGCTGATCCTCGTTGTGATCGCATTCGTGGGCGTTGTTATTGGTTTCTTCGACCCGGCGCTGAGCTACTAGTCATCATCCTTTGACCCCCTGTAAGGCCGTGCGGCCTCAACCGCACGGCCTTCTGATTTTACGCCGCCCTTCAAGGGCAATATGGCCAGCGACCTCCATCGCCTATACGACACCCGCTATATTGCTCTTGAAAGATGACGTATTCGATAAACGATGCACTTGCGCATAATGCACGCTTTGCACGAGGAGGACCATATGCACGAGAAACATGGACACGACCTTTCGCGCGACGACTTGATCCGCGAGGCAAAGATGCAGACCGATGCTATTCAGCGGCTCAACGTTTGGCTGCGCCTGGGCTATTCGCTCGTGGCGATTGGCTTTTTGATGGGGATGTGGGGTATGCAGGGAGGCCCCGGCTGGGGTGTCCCCGTGGGCATCGTGTGCCTAGTGGTGGGCACTCCGCTTTCGATCGTGCTTAAGGTTGGCACGACCAACGCCAAAAAGAATGTCGAGCGCATGCTCGAGGCCGCGGGTATCGACGTTGAGGAGCTTATGCGACGCAAGAAGGACGAGCAATAGACTTCCGCGTTGGGGTATCATAAATAATTGTTGCGAATGTTAACTAATGTACGGCAAATGACGGTATTATGGCCCTTCTAGAGTTGCAAAGGACAATATCCCCAGTGGATTACGATGACGTCGCTCGAAAACTGATCGTGTACTCACGTTCCCTTGCCAAGGGATCCTTGAGTGCTGCCGGCGGCGCCAGTGTGGGCGAGGCACCGGTTTTACAGTATCTATCGGGTATTGACGGTGACGTCATTCCCTCCGAGATTGCCAAGAAGCTGAAATTCTCCCGTGCGCGCATGTCGCATATCTTGGATTCACTCGAGAGCAAGGGTTACGTTCAGCGCAGGACCGATCCAAACGATCGTCGGCGTGTGCTGGTGAGCATCACCGAGGAAGGCCGTGATTTCGCGGCGAAAAAAAATGCCGAGAGTGTGGCATCGCTCTCGAAACAACTCTCAGCGCTCGGCGAGCACGATGCCCAGGAGCTCGTGCGCATTCTGAATAAAGCCTATAGCCTTACCTATGATGCCGACGACTACCTGGACAATCTATAAGGATAAAGGCAGACATTTAGGTGCATCTTGAAATGCACCCGGGACAGTTGCGCCCATTGACTACCGTCAGCATCTCATTCCAAACCAAATCAGCCAACGTACGTCATGGCAATCCCCGGTAGGTCGCAGGGTGGCGGCTGAGCCTTTCCCTCGGGAAACTTCGCGAAGCCCAGTTCCCGAGGGAAAGGTATGGTCTGTGTAATACCAGATAAACAGTACATTTTTGCTAGATTGGTATTTGACTGAAGAACCAATTGGTATGGCTTATTAAGCCCACATTGCCGTTGACGCTCATTTTACTGCCGCTGGTGGACTTCCGAACTTGGTTGCGCAAGTGCTCCCATATATTGATATGACCTAGTAGGTGGCTATCTGGTTACTACCAGTTGGCCCCTTGGTAACGGGTGGCCCCATTGTGCGGAATGTACCGAACATCCCCGTTTGATACGTTTTCCCATGCTGCCGGGGGGCGTCCTCGGCACCTCAGCATCTCGGAAGAAAGGAGACCAGGTGCGCAGGAATTCCATTTTTACGAAACGGTGGGTGAAGGGAAGCGCGGTCCTCGTTGCCACTGCAGCGACGCTCGTGTTTGCCAATCCCCAGCAGGCGATTGCCACGCCACTCAAGGGCGTCGACTCAGCGACCGTGTCCCAGTCTGCCTCGAATGTCGTCGACATCGATTTCGCTGACGGCATCAAGGGCCGTATTACGTTCCTCGAGGACGGTATTTTCCGTTATAACGTCGACCCCAAGGGTGAGTTTTCCGATTACGCCACACCGCGCAGTAAGTCCCACACGGCTAAAATCCAGGCTCAGCCCGATACCTCGGACACCTACAGCAAGCCGAGTGCGACGGTTGCCGACAAGGGCGACACTATCGAGATCACCGGCGGAAAGGCGACCGTGATCCTGGACAAGGCGACTGGCAAGATGAGTATCAAGTCAGGCGACCGTGTCGTGGTTTCCGAGTCCGCGTCCCTCGACCTTGATAAGAAGGGTACCGTCCAGACGCTCGCCAAGGAGAAGTCCGAGAACTTCTTTGGCGGCGGCACCCAGAACGGACGCTTCCTGCACACCAACCAGACGATCGCCATCTCCAACACGAACAACTGGACCGATGGCGGCGTTGCCTCGCCCAACCCGTTTTATTGGACGAGTGACGGCTACGGCGTGCTCCGAAACACGTTTGCAGAGGGTTCCTACGACTTCGGTTCCACGGACTCATCGACGGTCACGACTTTGCACAGCGAGAATGAGTTTGATGCCTACTACTTCGTGGCGACCAACGAGGGCGCTTCGAACGTGGCAACCGAGATGCTGCAGGACTACTACAAGGTGACCGGTAACCCGGTACTGCTGCCCGAGTACGGGTTCTACCTTGGTCATCTTAATGCCTATAACCGTGATGGCTGGTCAACGACCTCGGGTCAAAAGAAGTGGGAGACCAAGGGCAGCAAGTCCTCGAGCGAGAAGGGCGACGTTAAGTACGAGTCTGGCATGTCGACGGGCTACAAGCTCGACGGCACACTTGCGGCCGAGACGCTCAACGGTGAGGGCCCTACGGTTGATACCGAGAACATGAAAGCGACCGATTTCGACCGCCAGTTCTCTGCTCGGCAGGTTATCGATGACTACGAGGAGAACGACATGCCGCTCGGCTGGTTCCTGCCGAACGACGGCTACGGCGCCGGCTATGGCCAGAACGGTTACTACAAGACCGGCGGCGTCAACTCCGACGGAGCGAGCTCGGCCGACCGCCTTAACGCTGTGCGTGCCAATGTCGACAACCTTAAGAAGTTCACCGAGTATGCCAACTCCAAGGGTGTGAGCACGGGCTTGTGGACCCAGTCCAACCTTGAGCCCGACAGCAACCCTGAGACCCCGTGGCATCTGCTTCGCGACTTCGACGCCGAGGTCAAGACGGGAGGCATCACTACCCTTAAGACCGACGTTGCCTGGGTTGGATCTGGCTACTCCTTTGGTCTCAATGGCATCAAGACAGCTTATGACACGGTGACGACCGGCGCTAACAAGCGCCCCAACATCATCACGCTCGATGGTTGGGCCGGCACGCAGCGCTTTGGTGGCATTTGGACCGGAGACCAGTATGGCGGTAACTGGGAGTACATTCGCTTCCATATCCCCACGTATATCGGTCAGAGTCTTTCGGGCAACCCCAACATCGGCTCCGACATGGATGGCATCTTTGGCGGCGACCCCATCATCTCTGCGCGTGACTACCAGTGGAAGACGTTCACGCCCTCTATGCTTGACATGGACGGTTGGGGCACCTACCGTAAATCGCCCATGACGCACGGCGATCCCTACACAGGCATCTCGCGCTTCTACCTCAAGCTCAAGGCGCAGCTCATGCCCTATATCTACACGAGCGCGGCCTCGGCGGCCAACATCGACACGGGTAACGGCGATGCCGGCCTGCCCATGATCCGCGCCATGCTGCTTTCCGATAACTCCGAGTACGCCGCAAGCACCTCGACGCAGTACCAGTATATGTTCGGTGAGAACTTCCTAGTGGCACCGGTGTATCAGGATACCCAGGCAGACGAGAACGGCAACGACATTCGCAATGGGATTTACCTCCCCAACTACGGCACCGACGAGAATCCCACCATCTGGATCGATTACTTCTCGGGTAAGCAGTATCGCGGCGGCCAGGTTCTCAACAACTACGAGGCTCCGCTTTGGAAGCTGCCGCTGTTTGTGAAGGCCAACGCTATCGTGCCGATGTACGCCGAGAACAACAACCCCGAGGCCGTGAGCGACACCAACACCAAGGGTACCGACCGCAGCCAGCGTATCGTCGAGTTCTTCGCCACCGAGGGCGACGGCACCTTTACGCAGTACGAGGACGACGGCTCCTCCATCGAGAACAACACGACTGAGGACGATTCCTACGGTACGATCGACAATATCTCCTACGGTGAGCATGTGAGCACCGTCTACAGATCCAAGGCCGCAGGCGGCACCGCGACCTTTACCGCCGAAGCCTCGCAGGGTGGCTACAACGGCTACGACTCCAATCGCACCACGACCTTCGTGGCCAACGTGTCCGCCAAGCCCATGAGCGTCGTCGCCAAGAACGGCGGATCCGCGCTCAACGTGGTTGAGGTCGACTCGCAGGAGACCTTTGACACCGCGACCCCCGAGGCCGGCCAGGCGGTCTACTTCTACAGCGAGACCCCTAACCTCAACCACTACGGCAGCGATGTGGACGGCACCGAGGCCGAGCGGGGCGAGAGCTTTAACAACACCAAGATCACCACGAACCCCAAGGTCTACGTCAAGTTCGCGAAGACCGATGTTGCTGCGGCGGCGCAGACGCTCGAGCTGGGCGGTTTCGTGAACGCCGACGCCACGCTCACAGCCGATCGCCTCAACGAGAGCCTCTCCGCACCCACGAACCTTGCTGCCCCCGAGGACGTCACGACCCCAACGAGCATCAAGCTCACCTGGGGAAAGGTCGATGGTGCTACCTCCTACGACCTTAAGGTCGACGGCACCGTGTTCGCCGTGGGTGATGCGGCCGAGTTCACGCACACCGACCTCGCCTACAATAGCAAGCACACCTACCAGATTCGTTCGCGCAACGCCGAGGGCTACTCCGCCTGGAGCGATGTGCTCGAGGCGAACTCCGCACTCGATCCGTGGCGGAACGTCCCCGACGCCGAGCAAATCACCTGGGAGGGCTCACTTTACGGCAGCCATAAGGCCGAGCTCGCCTTCGACCATGAGTTCCAGTCGGGCGACGGCGGTTTCCACTCCGGTGGCAACGATCTGGGCAAGGCGCTTACCGTTGACTATGGACGCGCTTACAAGCTCGATAAGCTCGAGTACTATCCGCGCGATGACGCCGGCAACGGCACTGTGACCAAGATGCGTGTTGAGACGAGTCTCGATGGCGTCCACTGGACGAGCCAGGAGGTCGATTGGGCACGTTCCGCTGATTGTAAGACGGTAGCGTTTGACGGCACCGTGGCCGCCCGTTACGTGCGCATGACACCGCTCGCCTCGGTCGGTAATTTCTTCTCCGCGTCCGAGATTGCCATCTACAAGACCGACGGCACGGATGGCTTCGCCGTGGGCTCCAACCTCAACAAGGCCACGATCTCCGACGGAGACTACTCCAACATGAAGAACTATCTGGGCCTCGAGAATCGCGAGCCCGATACCCCGACGTTCGGTTCGCAGATCCGCGACCACTTCGCCGACCTCAACGATAACGGCGTTTACGACGTCTACGATTACTCGTTCACCATGGCGGGTCTTGACGGCGGCACTAAACAAAAGGGAAAGGTCGCAGGTTCGCTCGCGGTGATTCCGAGCAAGACCGAGGTCGAGGCCGGTGATGAGATCACCGTTGATGTCTATGCGGCCGACGCCAAGAACGTCAACGCCCTGGGCGCTCTCGTCAACTTCAAGAGCGACCAGTTCGAGTTTGTGTCCGAGAGCATCGCGCAGGACGGCTCGACTGCCGGCATGGAGAACCTGTCTCGCGAGAAGGTCCAGTTCGCGGACAGAACGCAGACTATCAATCTCGCCTTTGCCAACCGCGGCGATGGCAAGCTCTACAACGGTACCGGCGCGGTGGCGAGTTTCAAGCTCAAGGCCAAGACCGCCGGCAAGGTCGAACTGCCCTCGACATCTTGGCTCATCGGTCCGGCATGCGACGCACTTGAGTTTGCGAGCGACGGCACGGTGACGATGCCGGATGTTCCTCAGCCAACGGTCGCCGAGTACGGTCAGGACGCCTTCAACATCACGATGACCAACGATGAGCTCACGACCGACGACGGGACCAACGTCGAGAAACTTATCCAGCAGAAGAGCTATAACGCGCTGTTCGATAATAACGAGGGCGACAACGGCTTTGAGTTCCTATGGAACTGGAACGCCAACTGGGACAGCGAGGGTAAGCTTCCGAGTTACGTGAAGCTTCCCACCACGATGACATTCGCATTTAAGACGCCGTCGAAACTCGATAGCGTCGAGGTCGTTAACCGCAACGGTGGCAACGGAACCGTGCAGAAGATCAAGGCCGTCGTGACGTTCGAGGATGGCTCGACCCAAGAGTTCGCGGGCGGGGAGTACGATTCCTTCCGGGCTCGCTACGCCTTTGGCTTCTCTGCCGAGAACAAGGGCAAGAAGGCGACCAAGGTCGAGGTCACGCCGCTTGAGGCATCGGGTGACCAGATGCTCACACTGCGTGAGGTCAACTTCAACTACACGCAGGGTGTCGAGGCCATCGAGGGTGTCGAGCTGGGCAAGAACCAGACCGAGTTCTTTGAAGGCGACGTTACGCTCGTCGACGCCAAGGCCACGCCTGAGAGCGCCGGCTACCCCTATGTGACGGTCGAGAGCTCCGACCCCTCTGTGGTAAGCGTCTCCGCTGTTCAGGCTGGCGATAGCGTGAGTTACTACCTGCGTGCCAACAAGGCCGGCAAGGCAACGATCACGGTGGCGTCGGTACTCGACCCCTCCAAGACCGCATCCTATGAGGTCGAGGTCAAGGCTGGTGTCGATACCTCTGCGCTCGTGGCAGCGCTTTCCAAGGCCGCGGGCTACAGCGAGTCCGTCTACACTAAGGATTCCTATGCAGCTCTCACCACTGCGGTCGAGGCGGCTCAGAAGCTCCTCGACGGCGGCCAAGGCAGCTATAGCAAGAAGGATGTCGCAGACGCCACAGTCAAGATCGAGAAGGCAATCGACGGCCTCAAGATGCGCCCTGTCGATGAAAAGATTCTCATCAACACGCCCGAGAACCGCAAGAACGTCAAGGTGGCCCGCTTCTCGAGTGAGGCCGACTACGAGGGCAGCAACGCCGTCAACGCTCTCGACGGCGACGAGCGGACGCTTTGGCACAGCGACTGGGCCCATGGGACCGGTATGCCCCAGTATCTGAGTGTCGACCTGGGCCGCGACTACGATCTCACCGACGTTACATTCCTGCCGCGCCAGGACGGCGGCACTAACGGCGATATCTTCGAGGCCGAGATACTGGTCTCCGACACTGCCGACGGTTATGAGATGGGCACCGCCGCGTCGATGGGTACGTTCGCCTTCGACAACGACGGCCGCGTGCTCACCGACCGTGGCGACTGGAAACAGATGAGCTTTGGCGCCGCGCGCGGTCGCTACGTGACCGTCAAGGTGATTCACGCCGGCGGAGGCGACGTTGATGCCTACTGCAGCATGGCAGAGCTCAAGTTCTACGGTACGGCCGTCCTCGATCCGGTGGCGAAGGATGATCTCGCTACCGCGATCGAAAAGGTTGATGCCGAGGTTGCTGCCGGCGACCTCAAGGCCGGTGACTACACCGAGGCCTCCTGGACGGCGCTCGAGAACGCCCTGGCGAGCGCCCGCGCCATCTTGAGCGACGAGAACGCCACGCAGGACGAGGTCGACCAGGCGCTCAGAGCGCTCGAGAGCGCCCGCGGCGCGCTCGAGAAGACCCCGGTGGCCCCGGTCGAGAATCCGACTAAGAAGCAGCTCAAGGCCCTGGTCAAGCAGGCGAAGGAGACTGACACCAGGGGCAAGACGGCCGAGTCTGTCAAAGCCCTGACGGATGCCATTACCTACGCCGAGGACGTCTTGGGTGATGAGAATGCTTCCGACACCCAGATCCAGGCGGCCTATGGCCAGCTCAAGCTGGCCATTGAGAGCCTCAAGGATGCCGATTCCGGCAACCAGGGCGGCTCGGGCAACCAGGGTTCCGGCAATGGCTCGAACGGCGGCAACCAGGCGGGCAAGCCCGCAGGCGACAAGGCCCAGGGCAGCAAGAAGAACGGCTCGGCGATTCCCAATACCGGAGACCAGACGGCGGCGACCGTCGCGACCGTCGGTGGTCTTGGCGCCATCATCGCCGCAATCGGCGCTTTCTTCCATCGTCGCAGCAAGGCTAAGTAGCCCCAGCAACAGCTAAGCAAGCGTGCCCGCCGTCCCACCCAAGGACGGTGGGCACGCTTTTTGAATGTAGGCGGAAAGCTCCGACCCTTCGGCCTTAATGGTTGATTTCCGATCTCAGCCGAACACATTGAGCAAATAGGCCATTCCCGCAG
>DXLU01000015.1 GCA_019414565.1 Collinsella sp.
CCCCTATATTCGGGCCGGGATCTCAGTGGGGGGGGGTTACTTCTTGGATTCTGCCCAAGTCTTAGCCTGAGCAACGGCGTTGGCGGCCGGAGTGGTCTCCTCGCCCTTCTGATCGGCGCCGAAGATGTAAGCAGAGACCGTCATCTTGGGGTTCTCAGCAACCATGGAGCCATCCAGGGTGCTGGGGAACACGACCTTGCTAAACAGCTCGCCGGTGTAGACATCCGCGGCAGCATCCTTAGCGCTCAGGACAGCAGGGCCGTTCGTGGAACCTTTAGCGTACATGAACAGACCGCTCAGATACTTTCCGCCGGCAGAGGTGGTCACTTGACCGTCAACCGGCTTCCAGTTGTTGTTGAGTGCGAAGTACGGGGTGTTCTCGTGAGCGGTGCCTTCCTTGACCATGGCGTTCTTCACATAGATGAACACGTAGGCGTCGTCGGAACCCTTCTTGATGCCAACGTTGGGGTTCTTGTCGGTGGTGGTGCCAGGAACGATCTTGGAGTTTTCAACCCACTTGGTCTCGAACAGGTAGGCTTTGCCGTCATTCGTTTGGTCGCCGGGCTTCTCGGGATCAGTCGGATCAGGTTTTTTGTCCGTAGGGCCAAAGCTGCCGACCGTAAACACGTTCTCCAGGCTCTGCGTAGCCGTCAGCCATGCATAGGTGCCAACGCCGGCGGCCAGCACCAACAGCAGCAGGGCGGCAATGATGCCGTAGCGCTTTTTCTTCTTGTTTTCCATCGTTCTCTTCCTTTCGAGAATCGTCTTCCCCGGCAACGGCCCCCTACCGCCGCCGACGCTTTTCCCTGCCGCTATGAACGCCGCTCCCTCGCATGCACGCGGGCATGCTTGCCCGCAGGCTCGTCGGGAACCATCCGATCGAGCACTATCGACGCCGTGATCAGCAGCGCCAGAACGGCCACCACAACAAGCAAACCAGGCATCGTCGTGCAATATGCGTTGACGAAGCCCAGGTAAGGGACACAAAAAGAAACAGTGCCGATAACACTCGAAAAAGGCGTCTGCTCGGCATCGTGCATGATGGTTCCATCTGCATTTTTGTTTGCGATTCCCTGCGTGCTAATCGTCTGCGCCACAGGGTCGATCTCGTACACCTGGTGCGTCACCACGGCGCCGTCCGATCGGTAAAAGGTTGCATTGTCGCCCACGGCAATATCCGTTGGCTCAACCTGGCGGACAAACACCATGGAGCCAACGGGAAGCTCGGGTTCCATAGAGCCCGAAAGCACAGCAAAGGGCGTGTATCCAAATGCGCGAGGCACAAAAGAAACAACGGCAAGGGCTATGACAAGCGCGAACGCCAAGCTACTCAAAAGTGCAATAAATCGTTTGAGTCTACGCGCCGTCAAAGTGATAATTCACACCCCTTGAGGACCTATTCGACCCATCCAAAGGTCAGCAAGTTTCAACAGGAACCGCAAGGCGCTTGAAAAGTGAGTCCGAAATAAGCCAATTTGGAATCTTTTCGTAATAAAAACATAGCGATGTGCTACACATTTTTCAATGTTTTATCGCTAAATGCTACTTATTTTGGCGTAAGTGGTCATTTATCCCCAAATTAGTCTGTTTTATCCAATACTTATAACTAACCCCCTACGCAACTTCCCCATAGAAGGTTCGATTTTTTTGCGAAACTAAAATAATGGTACCCCCCCCCACATTAAAACAAACTACTGGAAGTGTCATTTATTTCCGACCCCTCCTTTGCCGGAGTTTTATGACAGCCCCATGTAGTTCGCAGCCCATAACCCTCTGAAAACCGTGTCCCAGCATTCGCTTGCGAAATGGGATGCGGTTGCCACAGAGCCCCCAACGGGAAACCGCATCCCATTCCAAAGGCGGGACGCAGCTTCCGCAACCCCACCCATCCGGAAATCCCATCCCACTCCGCACACATCCGGGCATAGAACAATCAGCTTACTAGGCCTTCCATCAATAAAGGGGCGCCCTCGTGTCATGAAAAAAAGCCTCGAGAACTTCGAGGCTTTCACATTTGTATTGTTTTGCACGAAGGACCGCGAACGGCGAAGCTACTCTCCCAGCACGGCCTTCTTGGCGGCTGCAGCCATGTTGTCCAGGTCTTCCTTGGTGGGATGGTCCTTCGCGGCAACCCAGTTGTCGAGCAGCATCTTAAATCGGGCGTTTTCGGGATCTTGCTCGAGCATGGTCTCGTAGCGCTGCTTTACGGCAGGGCCCATCTTGCCCTGGCACATCGCCCAGCCCGCAAGCTCGGCATCCTCGGCCAGATTGGAAGTTACGCGGTCGACAATCTGCTGGTAATAGCTCTGGTCGGCGCCAAAGCCGCAGGTGCCAAACAGGAAGACGCGCTTGCCGTGCAAGGCGGAAAGCAACGCCGCGACCGAAGGCGTGCACGCGCCCTTGTCGCACCAAAAACCGACGAGCACCGTGTCGGCCGCGCAGGCGCCCTGCGCCTCGAGCGCAACCTGATCTGCATCCGCATCGTCGCTCAACGCCGCGGCATGGACAAACTCAACACCCGCAGCCTGCAGAGCGCGCTTGATCGCGCCCGATACCATCCTGGTATTACCGCTCTTGCTGTTAGCCACCAAAGAGCACGTCATAGTCACGTTGCCTCGTTTCCCCCAAAACTAAAGCCACTAATGCAATTTATTAGATGAATATCTTAGTACTTACGTGACAGATGTAAACCACCGTCTGTCGATTGATTCATTTGCCCCACGGCCGTGCTCACTGGGCAAACTGGCTGCGGTAGAGTTCGGCGTAGAAGCCGCCTGCCGCTATCAGCTCATCGTGCATGCCGCGCTCGACAATCTCGCCGTCGCGCATCACCAGAATGCAGTCGGCGTTGCGGATAGTGCTCAGGCGGTGCGCCACGACAAAGCTTGTGCGACCTGCCATGAGCTCATCGAATGCCGCCTGCACCTGTAGCTCGGTGCGGGTATCGATGCTCGAGGTCGCCTCGTCCAGCAGCAAGATAGCCGGGTCGGTGAGCATGACGCGCGCGATGCACAGCAGCTGCTTTTGGCCCTGGCTAAACGTTCCGCCGTCCTCGCCGATCACCGTATCGTAGCCGCCTGGCAGCTGCACGATAAACTTATGCGCGTGCGCGCGCTTGGCTGCCTCGATAACCTGCTCGCGCGTGGCATCCGGGCAACCGTACGCGATGTTGTCCGCCACCGTGCCCTCGAACAGCCAAGTGTCCTGCAGCACCATGCCAAAGGCACGGCGCAGACTCGAGCGCGTGTAGTCGCGCGACGAGCGACCGTCCACCAGGATACGCCCGGCGTCGATATCGTAGAAGCGCAGCAGCAGGTTGATGAGCGTCGTCTTGCCGCAGCCCGTGGGACCGACCAGGGCAAAGCGCATGCCGGGCTTGGCCTCGATGCAGATATCCTGCAGCAGCTTGCGGTCGTGAACGTAGCTAAAGTCCACATGCTCAAAGGTGACCTCGCCCTGCGGGGCGACAAGCTCCACGGCATCCGCCGCATCGGGCTCCTGCTCGCGAGCGTCGAGCAGCGCAAACATGCGACGCGCCGAGGCATACGCCGTCTGGATCTGCGTAATGACATTGGTGACCTCGTTGAACGGCTTGGTGTACTGGTTGGCATAGGACAGGAAAATCTGCACGCCGCCCACCGTAAGCGCCGCCGGCACGCCCGCGATCACGCCCACGCAGCCGATCACAGCGACCACGGCATAGATGATGTTATTGATAAAGCGCGTGCCGGGGTTGGAGAGCGAACCCATAAACTGCGCGCGCTCACCCGCGGTGTAGAGCTCAGCATTGAGGGCATCGAAGCGCTGCTGAGCGTGCGCGCCGTAGGCGAAGGCGTCCACGAGCTTTTGCTCACCCACATACTCCTCGATATGGCCACCGAGCTGGCCCTGAATGCGCTGCTGTGCCGTGAAGCTCTTGTTGGAGAGCTTGGCAATGGCGCCGGCGGCAAAGATGGAAAGCGGCGTGACGAGCACCACCACGAGCGTCATGGTCAGGTTAATGGAGAGCATAAACGCAAGCGTGCCCACGATGGTGATAACGCCGGTGAAGAGCTGCGTGAAGCCCTGCAGCAGACCGTCGCCCACCTGATCGACGTCGTTGACCACGCGGCTCATAAGGTCGCCGTGGGCGTGGCTGTCGATAAAGCTGAGCGGCATGCGGCTGAGCTTGTCGCTCGCCTCCACCCGCATGTCGCGCACCGTCTCGTAGGACAGGCGGTTGACGCAATAGCCCTGCAACCACTGGAAGGCCGCGGCTCCCACCACAACGAACGCGAGTTTGGTGACGAGCGGCAGCAGTGCATCGAAATCCACCTGGCTCGCGGCAACAATCAGGTCGATGCCCTCGCCAATGAGAATAGGTGTGTAGAGCTGCAAGATAACGGAGATGGCGGCACTCGCAAACGACGCCGCAAACGAGACGCGGTGCGGGCGAACATAACCCATCAGGCGGCGGGTCACCGCGCCCACGGGATAGCGCTCAGGGTCGCCGGGCTGGCGTGGGCCGTCACCCAGGTCGTTGAGCTTGTCGTTGCCGGACACATTGGCCGTCATCGTGGCGACCGAACCGGAAGAAGTGTACGGATTCATTTAGCAGCCCTCCTTTGCGCGGGCGGATGCGGAGGCGATTGAGGCGGACGCGGGCGTCGTACTCCCCTGCCGGCCCTCGAGCTCCTCGCGGCGCAGCTGCGACTGGCAGATCTCGCGATAGAGCTGACAAGTCGCGTACAGCCCATCGTGTGTGCCCAGGCCCGCGACCGATCCGTGGTCGAGTACGCAGATTATGTCGGCATCGCGAACGGTCGAGACGCGTTGGCTCACGATGACCGTGGTCAGCGGCAGCCCGCCCTCGGCGGCACCGCGCACGCTTCGTTCGCGAATGGCATGGCGAAGCGCCGCGTCGGTCTTAAAGTCGAGCGCCGAGGCAGAATCGTCCATAATCAGAACCTGCGGCGAACCCACCAAGGCACGCGCGATAGTCAACCGCTGGCGCTGGCCACCGCTAAAGTTCTTTCCGCCCGCCTCGACCGGGGCATCTAAGCCCTGGGGCTTGTTGTGTACGAACTCGCTTGCCTGCGCCATATCGAGCGCCGCCCAGAGCTCGTCGTCGGTCGCGGCTTCATCGCGCCAGTTCAGGTTGCTGCGAATAGTGCCGCTCACCAGCGACGCACGCTGCGGAACGGTCGCGACCGCATGGCGCAGTTGGTCGAGTGGCCAAGCGCGCACGTCGGCGCCCATCACGCACACGCTGCCGGTGCTCGCGTCGTACAGGCGCGGGATAAGCGAGACGAGTGTGGACTTACCACTGCCCGTACCGCCAATAATGCCGAGCGTCTTGCCCAGCGGGAGCTCCAGGGTCACATCGTTGACGGCATTTGCCGCGCCCGCGCCAAACGAAAAACTCGCATGGCCAAAGCTCACCGCGGAGACTGGAGCAGCACCACCCGCCAGTTCGCCCGGCTCGGGCAGCGCGACCAGCTCGTTGCCCCCGTCCGTGATGCTCGGTTCACAATTGAGCACCTCGTTGATACGCGACGCGCTGGCGCTCGCCTTGGTAAAGACCACGACCAGGTTGGCAACGTACACGATGGAGGTAAGGGTCTGCGTCATGTAGTTCACAAACGCCATGACCTGGCCCTGCGTGAGCTCGCCCACGTTGACCTGGATGCCGCCCACCCACAGGATGGCGCACACGCCTAGGTTCATCACCAAAAACGTGACGGGGTTGAGAATCGACGAGAGCTTGCCCACCGCGATGGCAGTATTGGCCTGGTCGTCGGCGGCCTGGGCAAAGCGCTCGCGCTCGTGATCTTCGCGCACAAACGCGCGGACCACGCGGGCGCCCGAAAGCCCCTCGCGGCAAATGAGCGCAATGCGGTCGAGCTTTGCCTGCAGCTGCTTGTAGTACGGGATACAGCGCGCCATGACAAACCAAAACACCAAGCCAATGGCGGGCGTGCAAATCAAAAAGATCATGCCGAGCTTAAGGTCGATGGCAAGGGCCGCGCACATAGAGCCCACCGCCAAGAAGGGCCAGCGGATGAGCATGCGCACGCCCAGCGCCACGGCAAGCTGCACCTGGTTGACGTCGTTGGTGATGCGGGTGATAAGCGAGGGCGTGCCAAAGCGGTCGAGCTCGGCATAGCTCAGCTTATTGATGTGCTCGTAGAGCGCGCCGCGAATGTCGGTGCCCATGCCCTGCGAGGTGAGCGCCGCCATCTTTTGGCAGACGAGCGTAAACGAAATGCCGATCACAGCCATGGCGCCAAGCAGCATACCGTAGTGGACGACGGCGTTGACATCGTGTACGCCAATACCCTTATCGATCATCTGGGCAATCACGAGCGGCGTAAGCAGGTCAAAGATCACTTCGATCAGCTTGCACGCAGGGCCAATCACCATATAGCGGCGAAACTTGCCACCAAAACGCCTGAGCAGCTCAATCATGTATAGGCGCTCCCTATCATCATCTCTCTTCAATCTGATTCATGATAGTACGGAGAGCCCTGGAGATGCGTAAGCAACTCGTTACAGATGTAAGGGCGACGTTCGCTAGCGCCCAAGGCATGTAGCAGCCGATGTTTTGGCAACGCCAGCGAGCGGCATAACGCCAGGGATTCAATTATCAGATAAATGTGACCCTTCAGGCGGTTTTGGTCGGCTACCCGCGAGTGCCGGCAGGGCGCTTGGTAGTCGCGCGATCCCGCAGGCGAAGCCGAGGACCAGCGAGACACCAAGCGCCCTGCCGGCACTCGCGGGTAGCCGCGGCACCAAAAAGCGCCTGCGCACTCGATGGATTCGGATGCCCGACAGAGGCTCCTTATGGCTGCTTCCTTCCGGACCTGACCAGATTCGGAACATGTCGTCATCCGAACCCATCGAACGCGCTAGGCGCTCGGTATATCTTACCCGCTCTCGCTCGCCACGGCAAGATAGCTAGTTTGGGACAGGGCTTTTTTGACTACTTTTTGGCTATCCAAGCTAAACCGAACGATCATTTTACTAGAGTCGGCCGAGGTCGTAGGATCGGGCGGCGGATTCACCGGCGCAGATGAGGTTGGTTATGGCTTCCTGGGAATCGAGCGCCAGCTCAAGGCCCATGGGTCTGCGACAGACTGGCAAAACCAGGTCGATGCCCTGCCCATACACCGCATCCAGGTTGTCAGCACGACCGCCCACGACAGCGGCTACCGACTTGCCATATCGCTTGGCGCGACGCGCCACGCCCACCGGTGCCTTACCGGCGGCGGATTGCTCGTCCATATTGCCCTCGCCTGTAATGACCAGGTCGACATCACGCACGCGCTCATCAAACCCCACGAGATCGAGCACCGTCTCAACGCCCGAACGCAACTCCGCCCCGAGCGCCAGCAGCGCGGCACCCAGGCCGCCAGCAGCACCGGCACCGGGCACGCCGAGCACCGAGCCAAATGTCCGTGCACCCTCGGGCACGCGCAACAACCCCTGAGCCCGCGCCCCGGTAATCGCTGCATCGAGCAGGCGGCCGTAGCCGACCATCCAGCTGTCGTACCTGCTCAGCACCTCGGCATCACCCGTCGGCAGACCCTTCTGCCCGCCAAACACCGCCAGTGCGCCTCGACGCCCCACGAGCGGATTCTCGACATCGGAAAGCACGATGATACGCGCGCCATTCAGCGCCCGAAGCGCCGGTGCCAAATCGATACTCGTCACATGTTCAAGGCCCGCGAGACCGGGGGCGATATTGCAGCCACACTCATCGACAAGGTGGGCGCCCAGCGCCTGCAGCATGCCGGCGCCACCGTCGTTGGTGGCACTGCCGCCCAGACCAATATAGATAGTCTTTGCACCCGCGCGAAGCGCACGAAGCATCAGTTCGCCCACGCCATAGGTTGTGGCCGCCAACGCCGCCGACTCCGTGCAAGGTGAATACCCAATACCCGCCGCCTCGGCCATCTCGATGACCGCGGACTCGTGCTCGCCGTCCACCAGCATCCGGGCAGACACGCGGTCGCCCAAGGGACCTGCAACCTCGCAGGTTGAAAGCTCGCCACCGCGTGCGGCGATGGCGTCGAGCGTTCCCTCGCCACCATCTGCCAGCGGCAAAGCGCCCAGCTCGGCATCGGGCCACACACGGCGCACGCCTTCGGCAACGGCCTCCTCCGCCTGCGCACTCGACACGCTGCCCTTGAAGGAGTCGATCGCCAGCAGCACACGGCGGGGCCGCCGCTGCACGGGGCCAAAGTCGACCGTCTCGTCGGTGAGATCTCCAACACCCGCGAGCGCCTCGGCGTGAGACGCATGCGCCTCAAGGTTCAAACCGCAACCGACGCCGTCGACACCGCGCAGGCCAGCAAAATAGCTGCTCAGCACTTCACGGCACTCGCCTGCCAGCACGCCGGCGGTCACATTAAACCGATGGTTCAGGCGCGAATCGGCATTGAGGTCGTACAGCGAACCCAGCGCGCCCGCCTTGGCATCGGTCGCGCCATACGCGCAACGCCCCACGCGCGCGTTAACCATAAGCCCCGCGCACATACAGCAGGGCTCGAGCGTCACGTAGACCGTGCAATCGGAAAGGCGCCAGCGTCCAAGCGTCTGAGCGGCGGCACACAGGGCCAAAAATTCGGCATGCGCCGAAGGATCCTGGTCGAGCTCGCGGCGATTATGCGCCCTCGCGACAATCTCGCCCGCGCGCACTACCACGGCACCAATCGGTACCTCGCCCACCGCAGCGGCGGCGCGCGCCTCCGCCAGCGCCTCGCGCATGAACTTCTCGTCGATTTCGGTGATCGTCATCGTTCGCCTTCCCTGTTGCAAATTCAAAACGATGCTATCATTACGACTCACGGAGAGATGGCAGAGCGGTTGAATGCGGCGGTCTTGAAAACCGTTGAGCGCGAGAGCGTTCCGGGGGTTCGAATCCCCCTCTCTCCGCCACCTTAGTGATTCACCGGCGTCATGGTGCGCTCAAACAGCGCATCGACCACGTCGGCTATCTCGGGTCGACGCTCAAGATCGTGACCCGACTCCCACCAATTTGTGAACAGTCGAATAATGCCACCGGCGATAAACTCCGATGTCGTCTCGAGCGAAACGGGCGCCAGGGCATCTTCGGCAAGCGAGCTCATCACACGCTCGCGGATGGAACGCGCAATGCGGTCGCAAATCATGCCGGTCAGCATGCCCGACATGCTGCTGGCCAAAAGGTTATCCATGAGCTGCTCATGCGCCAGAATCATATTCATGGCATCGTCAAAGACCTCATGGCGAAGCGCCCGTACGTCATCAAGCGGCTCCGCGTCCGCTGCATCGGTCCGGTTTTGCGGCAAGCCCGTCATAAGCTCATCGATATAGAAGGCAAAGTAATCGTTTTTATCGCGAAAATGCTTATAGAACGTCGTGCGGCGAATCAGGGCCCGGTCGCAAAGCATGGCAACCGTCAAATCCTCAAACCGATGCTCTTCCAAGAGCTCGGTAAAAGCATCGAACAGGGCACGATAGGTTTTCTTGATGCGAAGGTCCATCCATATCGCCATCCTCAAGGTGTAGACAGCATTCCTTAATTTGTCGCATATCTTACACCTGTACCACCCGTTCCATATTGGCGGCCCCTCCTTGGCGGAAACATAACGCTTACCGGAAAGTTCGGTATCGCCAAAGGTTGCGGGTATACTAGTAGCGTTACACCAACGGCAGCCGGCGCAAAACGCCGCTGCCATTCGAAACGGAGACATCATGCTTCCTGTCATCATCGGTATCGTTGTTGTCGTTGTGATCGCCAGCGCCATCGCCGGCATCTACAACAACATGGTCACCAAGCGCAATCGCATCGATAATGCCTGGCAGAACATCGACACGCAGCTGCAGCGCCGCAACGACCTGATCCCTAACCTGGTCGAGACCGTCAAGGGCTACGCCAAGCACGAGCAGGACACGCTCGCCGCCGTAGTCAACGCGCGCAACGCCGCCGTGAGCGCCACCACCCCCGAGGCCAAGATGGAAGCGGACAACGTGCTGACCGGTGCGCTGCGCCAGCTCTTTGCCGTCGCCGAGGCCTACCCCGACCTTAAGGCAAATACCAACTTTACGCAGCTCCAGTCCACGCTCGAGGACACCGAGAACAAGGTGAGCTACGCGCGCCAGAGCTACAACGATTGCGTGCTCAGCTACAACAACGCCATCCAGACGTTCCCGGCTGTTATCTTTGCCGGCATCTTCCAGTTTAAGGAGCGCCAGGGCTTCGAGGCCGCCGAGGCCGCCCGCCAGGCACCAACCGTCAAGTTCTAGTGAGCCGTTGACGCATCCACAACCGTTTTTGCATAAACCGCCCCGTCGAATGCATACTTCGACGGGGCGGTTTCCTTTGTCGCGAAGGTCCCCCTCAAGGCGCCGTGCATTTTTGTGAGTATTCAGCATGCCCGACAGCTTCGAGCGCCACGATAAATGCCAAAGACCGCGAATATTCCTGCAAATCAAACGCTATCAGCCCATAGCCCCGCCCATCATTCGTAGAAAACATCGATAAATCCCGATTTTTCGCCCGAGGTCGGTATGCAAGGGCCTTCGATTGCAGAATACTCGCAAAAATGCACGTCGCCACCACCCCCCACATGGCTCGAAGCAAAACAAAAGCGCGGCCAAAAGGCCGCGTACCATCTTTAATTCAGATCTATATTGCCCGTAACGGCAGTACCGAGGTAACGCAGTCCCGAGGGCAACCTACCTTTCCGGCGCACTCCGCAGGACGAAAGAACCTCCGCCGCACGAAGTGCGCAGCGGAGGTTCTTTCATGTCCGAGGACGCGCCGGAAAGGTAGGTTGCCCTCGGGCCGGACATACAAGGCAGCTTATGCGACGGTGTAAACCCAGTTGTGCTTATCCTCGACAGCACCGGACTGAATACCAGTCAGGGTCTCGCGAAGCTTCTTCATCACGGGGCCGATCTCGGTGCAGCCAGCCGGGAAGGTCACGGTCTCATCGGCACCGTAGACCTTGTTGTCGATCTCGCCCACCGGGGAGATGACGGCAGCGGTGCCGCACAGGCCGCATTCCACAAAGGTGCCGGCCTTGACCTCGGCCCACTCGACGGGACGCTGGTCGACGGTCATGCCCAAATCCTCGGCAACCTGAACGAGCGAGCGACGGGTGATGGAGGGCAGGATGGAGTCGGTGTGCGACTGAGGAACGACGAGGGTGCCGTTCTCCTTCACGAACAGAACGTTCGCGCCACCGGTCTCCTCGACATAGGTGCGGGACTCGGAGTCGAGATACAGGTTCTCGGCATAACCCTCGCGATGGGCCTCCATCGTGGGCTTGAGGGACATGGCGTAGTTCAGGCCGGCCTTGATATTGCCGGTGCCGTGCGGTGCGGCGCGGTCGTACTCGGAAACGCGCAGCTTGACGGGCTTGAGGCCGCCCTTAAAGTACGGACCGACCGGGGTCACGAGAATGCGGAACGTGTACTCAGGAGCGGGAGCCACGCCGATCACGTCACCGGAGCCGATCATAAACGGACGCACGTACAGGGTCGCACCAGAACCGAAGGGCGGAACCCAAGCGGCGTTGGCAGAAACGACCTGCTTGACGGCCTCAACAAACTTATCCTTGGGGAACGGGGGCATCTCGAGGCGCTGGGCAGAGTTATACATGCGCTCGGCGTTCATGTCGGGACGGAAGCAGACGATGCTACCGTCCTCGGCGGTGTAGGCCTTCAGGCCCTCAAAGACCTCCTGGCAGTAATGGAAGATGCCGCCGCACTCGGAGACATGCAGGGTGTGGTCGGTAGTCAGGCCGCCCTCGTCCCACTCGCCATCCTTCCAATGAGCCTCGTAGCTGTAATCGGTCTTCATGTAGCCAAAGCCGAGGCTACCCCAATCGATATCCTTCTTCTCGACAGTCATATGTCGCTCCTTACATACACAGTTGCATACTCGCGAACCCGCACGCAAGGACCGGGGCCGACCGCGTCGCAACATCGCACGCCCGGAGCGTAGAGCCGGACGGGACACGCGGACAGCATCAAAGCCGATGGCACGTCGATTCGCATGCACGAGATTGTACTCCGCACACGCATCGGATAAAACGTTTTTCTTTAACTAACTAAAGTATTTTCATTTGACCGAAGCAAAAAGGCCCGCCACCGTAAGCGGTGACGGGCCTCAACTGCACGGTTTGCGCGCTGGCTCGAGCTAAGCGTTCTTTTTGCCCAGCTTAGCCTTAACCAGACCGACCACGGTCGGGATAATCGACACGGCAACGATGCCAACGATTAGCAGCTCAAAGTGCTCCTGCACAAAGGGAATGCCGCCAAAGAAGTAGCCCAGCAGCGTAAAGACCGTCGACCAGGTAATGCCGCCCAGCACGTTAAAGATGACAAAGTTGCGCCAGTGCATGCCGCCCATGCCAGCGATGAAGGGCACAAAGGTGCGGATAAACGGAAAGAAGCGGCCCAGGAAGATGGCCAGGTGGCCCCACTTGTCCAAGAAGTCCTCGGACTTTTTGATGCGCTCGGGCGTCATGGCCTTGACCTTGCCCGAGGCAATGATCTTTTTGCCAAAGAAATGGCCGATCATAAAGTTGCACTGATCGCCCAAAATGGCAGCGGCCCATGCGGTGGCCAGAAGCGCCACAATGTTAAAGCCGCCGTTGTGGGCGAAGAAACCCGAGGCGAACAGCAGCGAATCACCGGGAAGGAACGGGAAGAACACCACGCCCGTCTCGATAAAGATGATCAGGAACACGCAGTCGTAGGCCATAAGCGGGCCGGCGGCGATCCAGCTGGCGATCGCGGTGCGCGGGTCCTTAAGCAGCTCGGCGATAAAATTGATGAAACCCATGAAGTAAAACCTCTCAGTTGTGGGCGCGGATACGTCCAAGTTGACCAGTATACGGTTGCGGCGCCCCCTCGTGCGCAACCCCACAAAAGCATGACTCCATTACCAGCAAGTTTGCATAACTGACACCTGTCGTGCAAAGCTGCCAAGATTGTTCTACCTAATCCCTAGCGAATCGCTATACTTTATTGAATCGCATTGCCATGGCGCTAAGGGAGGGCGGCCGGTGAGCTTTATCAATACCATTCGCGAGGACATCAAGACCGTCCAAGCGCAGGACCCCGCCGCGCAAAACGGTCTGGTCATTTTCCTTTCCTATCCTGGCCTGCATGCCAAGTGGAACCACGTACCCGAGCACTGGCTCTGGGAGCACGGTCATCGCTCGCTCGCCCGCGTGCTCTCGCAAATCACCCGCCACATCACCGGCGTCGAGATTCATCCCGCCGCACAGATCGGCAAGCACTTCTTTATCGACCATGCCATGGGCGTCGTCATCGGCGAGACCACCATCGTGGGCGACAACTGCGTGCTCTACCAGGGCGTCACGCTCGGCGGTACCGGCAACGAGACCGGCAAACGCCACCCAACGCTCGGCGATAACGTCACCGTGGGCACGGGCGCCAAGGTGCTCGGCAACATCCGCATCGGCAACAACGTCAAAATCGGCGGCAACTCGGTTGTCGTCAAGGACGTGCCCGACAACTGCACCGTCGTGGGCGTGCCGGGACGCATCATCAAGCGCAACGGCTGCCGTGTGTTCGAGGAGAGTTTCGACGCCAAGCAGCATCGTGAGTACATGCCCGATGACGCCGCCGAGCAGTCCGCCCTCAACCGCCAGGGTATCACCGAGAATGCCCGCCGCGTCAAAGAACTCGAGCGAGAGGTGGCCGAGCTCAAGGCCCTCGTCGCCAAGCTCGTGGACGAGCGCTAGGAACGCGAGCGGCACAAAACAACATCGGCACCGACGCAAAAGGCTCGCCAGGGAATCCATCCCCGGCGCGCCTTTCTTTTTGATGTGACATGCGGGACTGTCCCTTTGTCACATTATGCGAACTGACTCAGATAGAGGTCGGCGTAAGCACCCTCGGCAGCCAGCAGTTCCTTATGCGTGCCTTGCTCGATAATGTTGCCGTGATCCATGACCAAGATCAGGTCGGCGTCCACGATCGTCGACAGGCGATGCGCGATCACAAAGCTTGTGCGCCCATGCATGAGCGCGTCCATGGCACGGCCGATGGCAAGCTCGGTGCGCGTATCCACGCTTGAGGTCGCCTCATCCAGAATGAGAATCGCCGGGTTGTTGAGCAGCACGCGCGCAATGGTCAGCAGCTGACGCTGGCCCTGGCTGATGCTTTCGGCATCATTGGCCACGCGCGTGTCGTAGCCCTGCGGCATGGTGCGCACAAAGAAGTCGACCTGCGCGGCGCGGGCGGCAGCCACGATCTCATCGCGCGTTGCCTCGGGGCAGCCGTAGGCGATGTTTTCGGCAATCGTGCCGTCGAACAGCCAGGCGTCCTGCAGCACCATGCCAAACTGCTGACGTAGCTCACCGCGGTTCACGAGGCGCGTATCCACACCGTCGAGCGTAATGCGGCCGCCGTCGATTTCGTAAAAGCGCATGAGTAAGTTGATGAGCGTGGTCTTACCCGCACCCGTTGTTCCCACCACCGCAATCTTCTGACCCGGTTCGGCGGTAAACGACACGTCGCACATGAGCGGCTTTTCGGGCGTGTAGCCAAAGCGCACATGCTCAAAAGCGACACGGCCCTCCACGCGACCCGGCAGATTGGCAGCCTCGCCCGGCTGCGGATCGGCCTCCATCTCGGGCTCATCGAGCAGGTCGAACACGCGCTCCGCACTCGCCAGCGCGCTCTGCAGCGAGTTGAAAGTGAACGACAGCTGCGTCATGGGTTCGGACGCCTCGTAGATAAACTGGAAGAACGCCTGGAACACGCCGACGGTCATGTGACCGGCGACCAGCATGCTGCAGCCCACGAGCGCAATCACGATCTGCGCCAGGCGACCGATAAAGCGAACCGCGGGTCCGACGGCGTTGATCATAAAGTCGGCCTTGGTACTCACGCGCGCCAGCTCGCCCGAGGCCTCGTGCACCTCGGCAGAGCTCTGGTGCTCACGGTTGAATGCGCGAATCACCAAACGGCCCGAATAGCCCTCCTCGACCGCGCTCGTGATTTTGGACACCCATTCCTGACGCTCGCCCGTCACATCATGCGTACGGCGCGAAACCACCTTGGTCACCAGCAGCGATACCGCCGTAAAACCCAAAAAGATCAACGTGAGCCTAACGCTATAGACGAACATCATGATGATGGCACCCGTCACGGTACCGATCGATACCAGCAGCTGCAGCAATCCGCGCTGCATGCTCTCGGACATCTTGTCCAAGTCGTTGGTCGCACGGCTGACCACCTCACCGGGGCGATGTGCGTCAAAGTAGGCGAGCGGCAGGCGGCTGAGCTTTTGCGCGATGCGGTTGCGCAGACGCAGGTTGAGTCGCTCGGCCACACTCGACATCAAAAAGCTCTGCAACGCATAGAACGACCCGGCAGCCGTCCAGATCAAGAAGTAGACAAAGATGGTCTTGCCGCATTGGTCCCAGGTGATGCTGAAGGTGGTTCCGCTGGCAAACGCCACCTGTATATGGCCCCACAGCTCGTCGATAACATGGGCGCTATATGCCGGCGCGGCGGTGTTAAAGATGACGTAGAACACGATGCTCGCAAACACGATGTAGAAGCGCCAATGGTCGCCGGCGGCCTCGCCCCACAAGCGGCGCACCGTCGCCCAGGTATCCCGGGGCGTCTCGTCCTCGTCTTCGTCGTCCACGTCGCGCATACGTTCTGCCTCGGCACGGGCACGTTCGTCCTCGGCACGCTCGTTTTCCTCGTACAGCGCCTGGCGACGAGCCTCGCGCTCGGCCGCAGCCCTGGCGGCGTCATCCAGCTCGGTCGACGCGGCAGCCCGCTCGACCGTTTTCTCGCCAGCGTCCACAGCGTTCGAATCGATTGCGTCACCGCACTTCTTGAGCTCCTCGGTCATGCTACTCACCTCCCTTCATCTGCGATTCCGCGATAGCGCGGTACACCTCGCAGGTTTCCATGAGCTCGTCGTGCGTGCCCAGGCCCACGACCTCGCCGTCCTTGAGCACCACGATCTGGTCGGCATGCAAGATCGTCGAGATGCGCTGCGCGATGATGAGCACCGCAGCGTCGCGCGTCTCCTCCTGCAGCGCATGGCGCAGCGCTGCATCGGTCTTAAAGTCCAAGGCCGAAAAACTGTCATCGAAGATATACAGATCGGCATGCTTCATGAGCGCGCGGGCAATGGCCAGGCGCTGGCGCTGACCGCCCGAAAAGTTCGTGCCACCCTGCGCCACCGGGGTATCGAGCCCCTGCGGCTGATCGAGCACAAAGGTGCTCTGGGCAACCTGGAGCGCGTGGAGCATATCGGCCTCGGTCGCGTCTTCGTTGCCAAAGCGCAAATTGCTTGCCACGGTGCCCGAGAACAGCCATGCCTTCTGCGGGACGTAGGCAATGCGCCCGCGAATCTCGTCTTGCGAAAGCTCGCGCAGGTCGACGCCGTCCAGGCGAATGGCACCCTTGGTGGCATCGTGAAAACGCAGCAGAAGCTTTGCCACCGTCGACTTGCCCGAGCCCGTCGAGCCCACAATCGCGGTCGTCTGACCGCGACGACAGGCAAAGCTCAGGTCGCACAGGGTGTCCTCGTCGGCATCGTCAAAGCGAAACGACATATGATCGAACTCAGCGACCGCATCCGCATCGCCCCCGGAGGCAGGCGCCCCGTCACCCAGCGTACGCTCGCCGTCCACGATGCTCGGCTCAATCTCCAACACCTGCTGCGCACGGTTCAGGCACGCCGCGGCGCGCGGCAGCGTCAGCACTACCATCTGCGCCATCATCACGAAGAACAGGATCAGGAGCGCATATTCCAGCACCGCCGAGATGCTCGCGATCTGCATGGCGTGGGCGCCCACGCGGTTGCCGCCCACCCACAGCACCGCCACCTCGGCAATGTTCATCAAAAAGAAGCTTGAGCTGTCGAGGCCCACAAACAGGTGGTTGACTTTGATGGCGTTGGCGGCGTAGTCGCTGAACACCTCGTCCAGGCGCCGCTCCTCGTGACGCTCCTTGTTAAACGCACGGATGACGCGCACGCCCACGATGTTTTCGCGCAGCACCACGTTCATGCGGTCGATAAAGCTCTGCAAGCGCATAAAGATCGGAGCCGCGTTGGCAACCGTAAAGACCGCCGCCACCAGCACAATCGCAACCACGACGCCCAGAAGCGTGCCCATGGCAGGATCGATAAACCAGGCGAAGATGATGCCCGCCACAGCCAAAAACGGCACGGGCAGCACCAGCTGAATCGTCTGCAGAATCGCCTGCTGAATCACGTTGATGTCGTTGAGCGAGCGCGTGATCATCGATCCGGTGCCAAAGCGCTCAAAGTCGCTGGCCGCGAGCTCGAGCGACTTGTCGTACACGGCATTGCGGATATCGCAGGCCACGTTGGCGGCCAAGCGCGCCGAAAGATAGCAGCCCAGCACCGCGCCGCCGCTGGCCATGCCGGTCGCGATAAGCATGTAGAGGCCATTGCGCAAAATGTAGTCGACATCACCCGTGGTGATACCGGTGTTGACCATGTTCGCCAGCATCGTGGGAACCAACAGCGTGCCGACGTTATCAACCAGCAGCACCAGCAGCGTCACTGCGACAAGCCCTCGATAGGGCTTCAGAGACCTCATTAACAGTCGCACGACTCCCCCTCACCTTGATTCTCGGCTTGGCTCTCGGCAGCGATATGCTGCTTAAAGGCATCGCACTCATCGCCGAGCACCTGAGAGAATTTTCCGATCAAGCGCATAATCTCGCCCTGCTCACACGGCTCAAGCGCGCCAAAGGCTCGCTGCTCGGCCTTGAGTGCCGGCAGCGCATAACGCTCGGCAAATCGCCTGCCCTCTTCGGTCAGGCTCACAACCTTGTTCTTACGACTGCCTTCGGCAAACTCCAACGTTGCGAAGCCCCGCGCCGTCAAGGTTTTAATGGCCGAGTTGATGGCCTGCTTGCTGTAGAACCATTCGCTTGTCAGACGGCTTACGGCAATACTGCCGCCCGCCGTGCTGGTATCGACGAGCATCCAGTAAGCGCAGTCCGAAAGGCCGCAGGCGCGCGAGAACTCCGAATAGATATGGTCGAGTCCATTGAGCAACCGGTCGAAGTCGACCAGCGTAACCGCACTATTCATCTATCCCACCATTCGATTGTCCGATTTTTGACCAATTTTATATCTCTAGATTAGTCCGAGTTTTGACTATCGACAACAGGCTCTCCGCAAACGCGTGCACTTTTATGGCCTATCGGCAGAAAAAGACCGCCGGCGCGGGGGCGGCGCCAGCGGTCACGTGAAAATCGGGTTTTATTGCCTGTTAGGCAGCGACGGCCTCGTAGACCGTAGCGCCCGCAAAGCTGTCATGCAGGCTCTTGCCGCAAATCCAAGGCAGCTCAACAACCTCGCAGACCGTGTTGACCAGCTCGGAGCAGTCAGTAAAGTGGCCCTTATCGTTGAGGGCCTCGCAATCCTGAACACGCCAGTAGCCATCGGTGTGCGTGATGTAGTACTCGTGATCGTTGATCGACACGAAAGCGCGCGTCTTGGAACGCAGCAGCTTCAGAAATCCTTCGAAGTCGGTCTCGACGACATCTCCAGCCTGGAACATGATAGTTACCTCCTGGCCCGGCGCCACCACGGCGCATTGATAAACGTTGGCACTCCTTTAGTAAAACCTTTATCAGAGGTTATACGTTCGTCATTTAGGCAAGTGGTAAAAAACCGCAGGGTAGACGGGATAAAACGTTTAACCATCCCATTTGTTTGTCACATTCTGAAGGTACTTTTATGCAAACCTACTTTCCCAATTGGAATCTATCCTTTTGGCCGGGCAATTGACCGTCTATCGTTTGAGCCCGACGGGTATGAACGGGGCATCTGCAACGCCACTACAAGGAGGCACCATGGAGACTATCGAAGCGCTCATTCACCGCCGCAGCTGCCGCAAATACAGCGATCGTCCCGTCGAGGCCGAAAAGCTTGCACGTATTATCGAAGCCGGCCAATATGCACCGAGCGGCATGGGCCGCCAGCCGGTGACGTTTGTCGCCGTCACCGATCCCGCGACCGTCGAGCGTCTCTCGCAGCTTAACGCCCAAGTCATGGGTAGCAACGGCGACCCCTTCTACGGAGCCAAAACGGTTGTGGTGGTACTGGTCGACCGCAACGTGCCCACGCATCTGGAAGACGGCTCGCTCGCCATGGGCAACTTGCTCAACGCCGCCTATGCACTGGGTGTCGATTCATGCTGGATTCACCGCGCGCATGAGGTCTTTGACTCGCCCGAGGGCCTGGAGCTGCTGGCCAGCTGGAGCCTGCCCGCCGACGGCAGCCTGCGCGGTGTCGGTCACTGCATTCTGGGCTATGCCGAGGACACGCTACCCGAGCCCAAACCCCGCCGCGACAACGTCGTCTACGTAAGGTAACCCAAGAGCGTCATAGGGGTAGCTAATTTGGGACGAGGCTATTTTAGCCACCCCACTCGCAACTTATCTTGCCGATGGAGTTGTCGTCGTTTCGTTCGTGTGGGTCGTTTCGGCGCCGTCGCCCTGTTCGCCCTCGTCCTTTTGAGCGTCGGCGATGGTGGAGGCTGCCGCGACCATGCCGCGCTGGGGCGCGACGCCCGTCTGGGTCTGAGCGCCCTCGACAACTTCTGTGCCTGCATGCGCGAGCTCGGGCGATTTAAACACCGCGTCCAAGTTGGCGCCACCGCCGGCGTAGCCAAGCGCAGCGAGTGCGATGACGATCACTGCAACGACGACCGCGATCGGCACATAACGATGCCAACCAGCAGGATTGAGCCCACTGCGGCGAGCCGCCCCGCGGCTGATGTAGCCGAGCGTGCCGTCGTGCTTGAGCTTTGAGCCCACCACGCGTTTGCGGCCCCACAGCGAGGACTCTGCCTGCATTGCCAAGCGAGCACCTGTCGAAGGATAGCCGTATTTAGTGCGCTTGAACGAGCCGTCAAACCCCGAGGCGTGTTTGCCCCACGTCACCGATGTTGTGCGTCGGTTAACCGGCGCGGCACTCCGCCTTCTGCGGCTCGGTTTTGTAGTCTCAGCCATACGCCCCCGCACGCCGTAACCAAATCGAAACAATAACGCTTTGGACTGTAGCACACGCGTCGCGCGCGGTCACGGGCGCCTCGCTCAACGGTCATCGTCCTTCAGCAAGCGCCACAGCGTTGTTCGGCTTACGCCCAGCACCTCCGCCGCACGGGTCCGGTTGCCGTGGAGATGATCTACAACCAGATGCGCGATATCTCGCTCGGTATCGGCCAGCGGTCGCAGGATATACAGGTCGCTTTCGAGTGTCGGGGCGCCAAAGGTTGCGGTCTTAATCACGTCCTCTTGGGCGAGCACTTCCTCCGCCACAGCGCGGTCCACCGTGCCCGCCCCCACCAATATATACAGTCGTTCCGAGACCTCGCGGAGCTGCAGATAATTGCGCGGCCAGCGGTAAACATCGAGCGTCTTTGCCGCCGCGGCAGACAACGTGGGCGCTGCCGTCCCAAATGCATCAGCGAGATATTCCAAATAGCGCGCAACCTTCGTCGACGCGGCTCCCTGCTCGGCGATTGCCGGCGCCACGCTCACCGCACAGGCGAAGCGCTCAGTCACAAAGGCAGCTTGATCACTTTCGCTGCCGCCCGGCATGTCATTCGCCGTCAGCACCACATGGCAGCGCGTCGCCAACGCGGTGTCGGCCATCGTGGAAACGAGCTCGCGGAGACGCTGGGGGCCAACCGTGTTCCAGCCCTCAATGCAAAGTGTCAGCCCCGTTTGGAACAACGGCGATTCGGCGCTTTTGAGCACGTGGCGCCAACCGCGATCGGTAAGCTCATCGAGCGCAACGGCAACAAAGGGTTGATCGGCAAAAGGACCGTCCAGATAGAGGCGCTTGGCGATCTCGACCTGACCCGCTCCCAGCTCGCCCTCGAGCATAAGGGGCACGCCGCGCGCGTAACTCTCGGCGACCGGCGCAGCTACCGAGGCCGCCCCCTCAACGATGCCGTACGCGCTCGATTCGTAGCGGGCCTCAACTTCGTCGGCGTTGAGCCACTCGATGCCCGCATGTGCCGCGGCGCCGCGTACCTCGCGGACCACGACGACCCAAAGGCCCCCGCCTTCTTTGTCGGTGGGGCGAACGGTCAGGCTCAGGCGCGTACCCGCACGCCCCATAACCAGACGCGCGCCGTCTCCTATACGGTCGAGGCGCTCAGCGACAAAAGCCGCCACATCCCGCTCAAGCGCCGCGTCATTCATGGTCGAAATCGCGACGTCCCCACGCGCATCGATTGCCAATGCCGAGGCCCCGGCAGCAGCCAGGGCCTCGGTCAAGATGTTCAGCTTGGCATCGCTATCCATGATTTGCCCCTGTCCGCGGCGACGTGCAACCGCCGACGGTCGCACGACCGAGTGTTTCAAAATTGAACGATATTGCTCACCAAACACTATAGGGCAGAAAGCGCCGTCCTGCGAGTATAGGTGTTGCCCCGCATCGCCATCCTGGCGGGGCGATAAGAGCTCTTCGGGACTTATAAACCTGCGGACAAGCCATACCCGCAAGAGCTCCTATCGCTCCACCGCAAGCTTGCGCCCACCAGCAACCAGCACGCAAACTGGCTACTTCTCTACCAGATTCCCAGTACGTGTTGCATTCCCAAGCTCATGCACGCAATGCCAATCCAGCAGCAAAAGCCCAATGCGATGGGCTTGCCGCCCTTTTTGACCAGCTCGACGATATCGGTATTAAAGCCAATAGCCGCCATGGCCATCACGATAAAGAACTTCGACAGCTCCTTGATGGGCGCCGTGATGGACACGGGAAGCTGAAGCACCGTGGTGATCACGCTCGCCAGCACAAAGAACAGCACAAACATGGGAAACGCGCGTTTAAGCGAGAACGTGCTTTTGGCGTCGCCGCCGGCCTTGCGCGCCAGATGCATCTGCCAGCATGCGAGAACCAACGTAATGGGAATAATGGCCAGCGTCCTGGTAAGCTTGACCACCGTGGCGCTCTCGAGCACATTGGCGCCGGGATGCATGCTGTCCCAAGCGCTCGCCGCAGCCGTTACCGACGAGGTGTCGTTGATGGCGGTGCCGGCAAACAGGCCAAAGCCCTCGTTGGTCAGCCCGAGCATGCCGCCGAGCGTCGGAAACACGAGCGCCGCGATAACGTTAAACAGGAAGATGACCGAAATAGCCTGGGCAATTTCGCGATCGTCGGCATCGATGACGGGTGCGGTCGCGGCGATGGCGGAACCGCCGCAAATCGACGAACCCACACCCACAAGCGTCGCGATCTTGCTCGGCACGTTCATGACGTGGCAGAGCACGAAGGCGACAACAAGCGAGGTCGAGATCGTCGCCACGATAATCGGCAGCGACTGGGCGCCCTTGGACAGAATCTGCGAGAGGTTCATGCCAAAGCCAAGCAGGATAACCGCGTACTGCAAGATCTTTTTGGATGTATAGGTGACGCCGGCGGCGAGCTGTTCGCGACGATTCTTGGGAAAGACGAGCGCCAGGACCATGCCAAAGAGGATGGCGAATACCGGACCGCCGACCACCTCAATTTGTTTGCCGAGCAACGTCGCGGGAATGGCGATGATCAGGCAGAACAAAACGCCTTTCCAGCGCTCGCGTACGATATTTGCCAGTTGCATATGGGATTCCTTCTTTCTATTTCACGTTTGCGACGGCTTATGATACGGCAACATTGAGCGCAGCCTTGCGCAAACACAGACTAAGATGCCGCAATAGTTCTCGGGCAACAGCCGAATTACCCACCGCGGAGAGCTGATTCGCGGCATAATTAACAACTGACATATGAGTTTGATAGAACAGTTGCGAGGCGCTATGGAAGAATCGATGCACGTCGGCGAGCAGGAAACGAGCCTACAGGACCAGTCCTACCACACCATTCGACGCAAAATCGTCTACCTGGACTACAAGCCGGGCGAAAAGCTGGGCGTCAAGCAACTTTGCGACGACCTGGATATGGGGCGCACGCCCGTGCGCGAGGCTTTGGTTCGCTTGGCGCAGGAAGGCCTGGTGCGCACCGTGCCCCAGAGCGGCACCTACGTCTCACCCATCAACCTCACCCTTGCCGAGAGTGCCTGCTACATCCGCGAACATCTGGAAAAGCAGGTGATTGTGGAGTGCTGTGCGCGAGCCACGTCGGCCGGCATCGAGCAGCTCGACCGCGCCATCGTGCTGCAGGAAAAAGCCATGGCCGAAGAGGATCGCATCGGCTTCTTTTTGAGCGACAACCTCATGCATCACATGATTTTTAGCATCGCATGTCGCAGCACCGTTTGGTCGTGGCTCGAAGAGACCAATGCCGACCTGGAGCGCTTCCGCTGGCTGCGCGCCGCCACGCAGGTTCTCGACAATCGGGACATCGTGAACGAGCACAAGCAGATTCGCCGCGCTATCGCCGGTCGCGACCCCATCGAAGCGAGCTTTTTGGTCAGCAAGCACCTGCACATGATGTTCCGCAACCAAACCGAAGTTCTGGACCAATATCCCAAGTACTTCGAGACCAGCAAGCTCCGCTAACCTGCCAAAAAGGGACAGGTTTATTTTGGCAGGTTTTATCTGGGCAAACGCAACAAGGCCCGGCTCCGCTACGGAGCCGGGTCCTTCTTGTTAGCGCGTTTCGACAACGGAGCACCTGATGTCAGTCACCAACAGCGAGCGAGCCGCATTTGCGCCAAGGTGACGTGAAATGAGAGGGCGCTGACCTTCTGGTCGCGCCCTCGAAATTGAACGTCAGATTGGCGTGAATGCGGCTCGCGCAGCGTCGAGCAGTTCCGGCGTTTGGTAAAACGCCGGAACAGCAATTACTCGACGGTCACGCTCTTAGCGAGGTTTCGAGGTTGGTCAACGTCGCAACCGCGCAGAATGGCCACCTCGCGGGCGAGCAGCTGCAGCGGAACGCTCGCCGTGATGGGGCTGAACACGTCACGGACGGACGGCACGCGAATGATGCAGTCGGCAATCTTGTTGATCTCCTCGTCGCCCTCGGTGGCAACGACGATGACCTTGGCACCGCGCGCCTTGCACTCCATAAGGTTCGACACGGTCTTGTCGTAGGTGGCACTCTTGGTGGCCACGGCGATGACGGGGAAGCCCGAATCGATCAGCGCGATGGGGCCGTGCTTCATCTCGCCGGCAGCATACGCCTCGGCGTGCAGGTAGCTGACCTCCTTGAGTTTGAGCGCGCCCTCGTAGGAAATGGCGGCGCCCATGCCACGACCCACGAACAGCGCGGACTGCGCGTCCCTGCACACGAGTGCGGCCTCGTGCACGGCCTCGGTCTGCGTATCCAGAATCCACTGGATCTGCTCGGCCGTATCGGAAAGCTCGCGGAACAGCATGCGCGTCTGCTTGGTGGTCAAGCGGTACTTGACCTGCGCCAGCAACAGGGCCAAAAGCGTGAGGCTAACGACCTGACCGATGAAGCTCTTGGTCGAGGCAACCGCAATCTCCTTGTTGGCCTTGGTATAGATGACGCCATCGCTTTCGCGCGCCACCGGGCTGCCCACCACGTTGGTGATGCCAAAGACCTTGGCGCCCTTGATACGCGCGTCACGAATGGCGGCGAGGGTATCGGCCGTCTCGCCCGACTGGGACACGGCAACGACGAGCGTCGTCGGTGTGATGATGGGGTTGCGGTAGCGGAACTCGCTGGCAGCCTCGACCTCGGTGGGAATGCGAGCCCAGCCCTCAATAAGGTTCTTAGCGATGAGTCCGGCATGGTAGCTGGTACCGCAGGCAATCACATACACGCGGTCGATATCGTTGAGCTCCTCGAGCGAAAGGCCCAGCTCGTCGATATCGAGCTCACCGGCAGGGGTCATGCGACCCACCAGCGTGTCGCGCACGACGCGAGGCTGCTCGTGAATCTCCTTGAGCATAAAGTCGGGATAACCACCCTTTTCGGCCATGTCCAGGTCCCAGTCGATATGGGTGATCTTGGGCTCGATCACGTTGCCGGCCTCGTCGGTATACTCGACGCCCGCGGGCGTGAGTTTGGCAAACTGACCGTCTTCGAGCACCACGACATCGCGGGTGGCATCGATAAGCGCGATCACATCGGAGGCGACGTAGGAGCCGGTCTCGCCCACGCCGACCACAATCGGTGAGTCCTTGCGGGCCACGGCAATCACGCCAGGCTCGTCGGCGCACACGGCGGCCAAGCCATAGGCGCCCACCACGTGGGTGCAGGCCTCACGCACGGAGGCCATCAGGTCGTGTGTCTCGGCATAGGCCTCTTCGATCAGATGCGCGAAGACCTCGGTATCGGTCTCGCTCTTAAAGTGATGGCCGCGGCCCTCCAGCTCCTCGCGCAGCTCGGCGAAGTTCTCGATGATGCCGTTGTGGACGATGGCGATACGACCGTCGCAGCTGGTGTGGGGGTGAGCGTTAACGACGGAGGGCTTGCCGTGGGTAGCCCAGCGAGTGTGACCGATACCGCAGGTTGCGTCGCTATCGATATTGGAAAGCTCGCTCTCCAGGCCCGCGACCTTGCCCACGCGGCGGATAACGTCGAGGTGCGCCGCGGCGCCCTCGCCCACCTCGAGCGCGACGCCCGAGGAGTCATAGCCGCGATATTCCATACGCTTAAGGCCCGTGACCAGTATGTTCTTTGCAATATCAGAGCCGGTGTAGCCGACAATTCCGCACATAGGATAAATCCCTTCGTCCGCGTGACTGCAAAACGCCCACGCACAAGGGGCGCTGAGACGTATAACGTTCGAGTATTGTACTCACGCAAGCGCAAGCTGATATACCAGAAGTGGTATCTCAACTTAGATACCACCCGATGCACACATGCCCAGCCGGTCCAAACCACCACAATGGGGACAGGCACCTTTGTGGTGGTTTGGACCGGCGCGGCGGCCTATCCCGGCGAAAGATCTCAATCTGTAACAGGTAGAGCCGGTTTTGCCGTCCAGATGTTACAGATCGAGACAATTGAAAGTCGAGGTTGCAAAACCGCCACAAAGGCGCCTGCACGGTGATTGCGATGACAGCGTCGTTTCCGCATAAACAGATCGCCCGAGACCCTAAATAGGCCACGAGCGATCTTGTGGAAGGGGTTTCAGAACCGAGGTGCACCGCCTAGGCGACGCCGTCATCCTTGTTTCGCTTGATGGTCATGAGCGCGACAATGATTGCGGCGGCGACTATCGAACCGGCCGCAAGACAAAGAAGGAAGCCGCCGATGTTGTTGATTACGTTAGGAATGAGCAGCAGGAACATACCACCGTGCGGGGCAGTACACTCGATACCCATCATGAGGGACATCACAGCTGCAACCATACCGCCGATCATACATCCGGGGATGACCTGAAGCGGATAGCTCGTGGCAAATGGAATGGCGCCCTCAGTAATATAGGAGCAGCCAAGAAGAATGGCAGCCTTACCGGAATCCTGCTCCTCCTGACTCCAAAGGCTCTTCTTGACGAGCGTGGCGATAGCGACGCCAATCGGGGGGACCATGCCGCATAGCATAACGGCAGCCATGGGTCCGTAGACGCCGGCATCAAGCATGCCAATAGCGAAGGCGTAGAGCACCTTGGAGACGGCACCGCCCATGTCAAAGTACAGCAGGCCGCAGACGATACCGAGTACAATGTTCCCCGCACCGGTAAGGCCGCTCAGAAAATCGGTAATGGCGGCGGTGAGCATGGCAACCGGGGTGCCGACGACGTAGTACATCACAAGGCCGACGATCGCGGTAGAAAGCAGCGGTAGGATCAGGATCGGCTTAAGACCGTTGAACGCGGGCGGGAGCTTGATTCCCTTGTTGAGGTAGTAGACCAGATAGCCTGCAAGCAGACCGGCGACGATGCCGCCGATGAAGCCCGACTTGATCTCAACCGCGATAAGACCGCCGATAAGACCGGGGACGAAACCGGGGCGGTCGGCGACGGAACTCGCGATAAAAGCGGAAAGCACCGGAACCATCATGCCGAGGCCATAAGTGGCGCCAATCTGGCTGATATAGAACGGGAGAGTGCCCTCTGCCTCAAAGGCCCAGGTGATGCCCGCGTCGCCCACTACGCTGCCGAAGGCATAACGTAAGGCGGTCAGTATGCCGCCGGCGACGACAATCGGTAGCATGTGGGAAACACCGCTCATGACATGCTTGAACACGGCAGAAGCACCGGACATTGCGGAGTTCGTAGCGACGGGCATTGCGGTCTCAGCGACTCCGCCACCGGCGATGCGCTCGGTACCGTTCTTGGCGAGCGAGCGTTCGATGGCACCCTTGGCGTCCTTGATACCCGCATCACACGTAATCTTGAGCACGTCCTTTCCGGCAAAACGCAACTCACCAGAAATCGCCTTGTCCGCGGCGAACACCACGGCATCAGCAGCCGCGATATCAGCTGCCGAAAGCTCATCCTCGGTGCCGGCAGCGCCCTGCTTCTCGACCTTGATTTCGTAACCGAGCCCAACAGCTGCGGCCTCGAGTGCCGTGGCGCACATATAGGTGTGCGCGACACCCGTGATGCACGACGTGATGGCAACGATCTTCTTGCTCATCTTCTCCCCTATCTCATCTGGGCATTGGGTTCCTCTCGAGCGAAACCCGCTCGTCTTGACTGTATATTCACTTCTACTTACTTATTTGTCAATACAAATTAAGCATTCTTTCGTGAACGGCACCTCACGCCCCGTAAACGCAAAGGCGGGATCCACCTAAATGCGAACCCCGCCCAAATCGTCACCGAATATATAATTAGCGAACCGACGTGATGGTGATGCCATCATCGGCCGTGATTTCCTCAGTGAGTTGCACCAGCACGCTCTTGAGCAGATAGACCGAGTGATAAACCCGCAGCAACGGCGCCCCGACGGGCACATCGAGCGCCGCGGGGATATCCCCGTCCGCAACAATCGCGCTCACGCGCTTGTTGACGTGGCTGATGGAGTAGCCACACTCATCTTCGATGTAATGAATAATCGAACCCCTAAGCACCTCCCTGCTAAACTCTGGGAAAAGATAAACGGGCATGTACGTGTCCTCGATGGCGTGCGGACGCCCTTTGACCAGACGTAAACGCCGGTAGTGAATAAGTTGGTCGTCTGCCCCAATTTGAAACTGTTCGGCATAATCGCCGGCAGGAACCGTCTCATAGAAGAGAACCTTGCTGGTGACTTTGATGTTTTGCGCGGCGAAGCGTTCGGATAGCGTGGTGAGGTTATTGTCGACGAAAAACTCCGGCGGATTGACGAAGATGCCCGCACCCTGACGGCTGTGGACCATGCCATCTCGCTTGAGCGCATCGAGCGCCTTGCGGAGTGTAGGCCTGCTCACTTCATAGCGTTTGCAGAGCACTTCCTCGCTCTCTATAGCGCTTCGCGACGCATAGGTGCCGTTCAGAATCTTTTTGCGCAGATCTTTGTAAACTGCATCATGTTTGCTCATGCTTCCGCCTCATAAAAATGGTGCATACAAATTTGTATGCACCCATTATGAACGACTTTTTTTGGTGATGGGCTACGACTCCCGAATATCCACCCCACCGTACCCCTCAATGGTCACGATCCAGTCACTGACGGCATCCGTCGCCGGCATCGAAACACCCTCAAGGTACTGATCGGACCCAATACTCTTGGCCTTACCCACGCCAAAATTGTGATAGGGCAAGAGTTCGACATGGTCAACCTGCGACAGGTGTGAAAGTTCGGCAATCTGTCTAAAGTGTTCCGCATCATCCGAGTATCCCGGGATGATGGGGCACCTCAGCACCACACGAGCCCCGATCTCGCCCAAGCGGTCGAGATTCGTCCTCACTATGCTCTCGGGAATGCCGATAAGCTCACGGTAACGCTCCTCGCCCGTCACCTTGTAGTCAAACAAAAACAGATCGACGAACTCTGCCACCCGCTCGAACTGCGCAGGCGTGCCAAAACCGCTTGTCTCGAGACACACATGCCAGCCACGCTTGTGGGCGGCACGGGCGATATCCAACGTATCCGCCAAGCGGCTCATAGCTTCGCCACCAGAGATGGTGACACCGCCACCCGAAGCCTCGTAATAATCAGCATCCCGCTCAAGCACCGCGATGATCTCACCCACGCTCGCCTCGCGCCCACAGATGCGCAGAGCACCCGTCGGGCAGGCCGCGACGCACGCGCCGCAGACCCGGCACGCATCAAAGTCGACAGCGTGTACGCCGTTCTCGATGCGGTGGACGCCCGTTGGGCAGGCCGCGACGCACGCGCCGCAGCCCATACATTTGTCGGCCGAAAACACCAGCTGCGGACGCGATGCGTTGGACTCGGGGTTATGGCACCACGGGCACGTAAGCGGACAGCCCTTAAGGTAGACCGTAGAACGGATACCTGGACCGTCATTTACGCAAAAGCGCTGGATATCAAAGATAAGCGGCATGACGTTCCTCCCCTCTCACGCACCGCGCAACCAAAGCTACTCGTTAAGCGTGCGGGCGAGGACTTCCTGCTGGACGTCCTTCTCGAGCGCCACGAAACGCGCTGAGAACCCACCAACACGCACAAGCAAGTTCTGGTGCAGCTCGGGATGGACAATGGCATCCTCGAGCTCTCCCGGATCGACAACACTCGCCATGAGCTGGCAGCCACCATGGTCGAAGTACGTTCTGAACAGGCTCTTGAGCACAGGCATCTTCTTGGCAAACATGCTCTTGGAGAATTTAATGTTCTGCACGGAACCCGCATGGTCGAACACACCAAGCTTTGCGAGAGAGCTGAGCATCGCCGTGGGGCCGTTGGTGTCGGCACCCGACTGTGGGTTGTTGCCGTTGTTCATAAACATACCGGTCAAGCGACCATCGGGGCTGGCGCTCGTCTTGCGGCCCCACTCGGTGTTGACTTGGTTGTTGATGAGCACGGTTCCGTAGCTATAGAAGCCCTCGGCCTCGCCCGTCTCCTTGACAGTCTTGCAGATAAACTCGTGTAGACGCACCGCCACGGCATCCGCCTCGTCGTCATCGTTGCCGTACTTGGGAGCATCGAGCAGGTCGCGACGCAGACCTTCGGCACCCTCGAAATTGGCATTTGCGGCATCGACAATCTGACGCAGCGTGTACTTGCCCTCGTCGAAGACGAGCTTCTTGATAGCCGTGAGCGAATCGGCGGCGTTGATGTTGCCGTAAGTCTCATCCGTACCGCCCAGATAGCGCACGCCTCCCTTAAGGATGGCACGACCGGTCTCCAGGCAATCGTTTGTAAGGAGCGACGTGAGCAGGAAATCGCACTGATTGTTCATCATCTCGTAAGAGCGCTTGTGAATGCGCGCGCAATCGACGAGATATTTGCCCAGAAGCCCCGTGAACTGGTCGAACACCTCGTCAAAGCTGCCAAGCTCCTCAACCGGTTTGAGTGCCACGCCATTGGCGCGATTGACGCCGTCATAGGGGTCAACGCCCTCGTTAAGTGAGATGTTGAGCATCTTGAGCACGTTAATAAGAGCATTGGGCGTGCCCACGCTCGCGTGGTTGATGACGAGTTCGCCGCAACCAAACGGCACGTAGTCCTCAGCGTTGCGCTCATCTACGTGCAGTGACTCCATTACCTGTGGAACCACGACCTCGTCGTTCAGGAGCATCGGATAGGTGCAGCCGGTACCGATACACTCGAGCGCCTGGTCGTAGACCTTCTCGTTCATGCCCTTATAGCAACGCAAGGTAAACTGCGGCTCCACAGTACGATTCTGTCGCACAGCATCTATGGCGATCTCGATAAAACGGTCCGCCTCGGCCACGTGGCTGCGACCGCGACCGCCCACGATGATACGTCCATTGACATTTGAATGACGTGCATCGATAAGCAGGAACCATGATTTGATTATTTCGAGTGCCTCTTCACGCGAAAGGATTCCGTTATCGAGGTCATGCGCAAGGAGCTCGCCCAGGTACACATCCGCGCGACCGTAGTTAACCACGCCGGCGATGAGCGTATAGAGCCAGCAAATCTCAATACCCTCGATAAGCGTCTGCGGACGGCGAACGAGAATGTTGCGTAACGCTTCTTGCACGCGATTAAGCTCCACCGCGCGCTTGGCATTCTTGCCCTCTTTAGCTTGTTCGCATAGGTCGATGTGATAGCGAATGACCTCAGCAAATAAATCAACACACTCGTTCATCACGTCGTAGAACTCCGCAGACTCCGGGTTCTGGCCGCGGCCGCGCTCGATCTTTTTATACAGCCCGGGCAAGCCCAGACTCACGAGCTGCTCGTAGTCGAGCATAGTGCCAGATAGACGTGCTGTGACCACGGCGGCGTACTTGCCGTCTACGAACTTACCAAAGGTATCCTCGGTGAGGTTCTCCTCGTAAAAAATGGAGCGCGTGTCGTTACCGTCCCAATAGTCCTCGATTGCATCGATGCGCTTAAGGAGCTCTGGTTCGTCGGTCTCGGCGCGCAGAGCATTAAGCTTGGCGAATGTGCAGTAGTGGCCCACGCCACCAACAGACGTCACGCAGCCAAAACCAACAGGGAGCACGTCGGTGCGGCCGACCACCAGGTCGGCGTCCTCCACATGTCGGAACGTGATGGGGTAGATGGTCTTGAGACACTCTATCTCGCGACGCATCGTCGACCTGTCAGAATTCTCGCGATGCGCCCGCGTATACGCCTCCATGATTTCAACCTGCTGCTCAACAGGCTTTTCACAGGGAACTTTCTTGTTGATTTCAACGATTTCCGCCACGTTTTTATCGTTTTTCATCATGCCGCCCCTCAACAGTCGCCAACTTATTGTCTGCAATATAGCATTACTAATTTGTAATTATAAGTAAAGTATCATTAATTTGACCCTTCCCAAACGCATTTCTTTACGTTTGCCCAGATAAAACCCGCCAAAATAAACCTGTCCCTAATTGGCAGGTTTTGACACCCCAGGGGCGGGCGATGCTACAATCTGGCTTGTACTTGAAACGCATCAAAGGGGCCGCTATGGCAAAGGTAAAAATCAGCGACGTCGCGCGCGAGGCAGGGGTCTCGCTGGGCACGGTATCCAACGCGCTCAACCACCCCGAAAAGTTGCGCCCCGAAACCCTTAAGCTCATCAACGAGACCATTAATCGCCTTGGCTACCTGCCCAACCAAAGCGCCCGTCAGCTCGCGGGCGGCACCACCAAGTCCTTTGGCCTGGTCCTCCCCCGTCTCGACCACGGCTTTTCGCTCCAGATTGCCAGCGGTGCCCACAACGAGGCACGCAAGCACGGCTATGACTTGCTCATCGCCAATGCCGATAACGACGACATTCTCGAGGATCATTACCTGCGCTATTTTATGGGCACGCAGATGTCCGGCGTCATGGTTCAGCCCATGGCGTCCCCCGATTGGCACCCCGCCATGACCAAGATTCCCGTCCCCATCGTCCATCTGGACGTCCATTGTTCAGAACCCGGTTACTACGTGGCCGCCGACAACGAGGCACAGGGGCGCATTATCGCCGAGCTCGCCATCGCCCGCGGCGCACACCGCATCGTCGTTGTAGGCCGAGCGGCATTTATGCAGCTCACCCTGCGCGTCCTTGGCATCCACAAGGCACTTGCCCTGCATCCCGATATCAAAATTGAGGTCATCGATGCCGGAGAGTGGAATACCGCAGCCGACGGCTACAGCATCGGTACCCAGATTGCCGAACGCCCTGCTGACGAGCGCCCCGATTTTGTCATCGGCCTGACCGACGTATTGGCCTCGGGCGTTATCTCGGCGCTGACCGACAAAGGCATTTCCGTCCCCGGCCAGATTCTTGTTGCCGGCTGCGATGGCAACCCGCTTGCCTGGAGCGGATCGGTCCCCCTCACCACGGTAGCACCACCGGGCTACGAGATCGGCCGCAAGGGCGTGCAGCTGCTCATGGAACAAATCGAGGATAAACCTGCCGCCAAGACCAAACGAGTCCGCATCGGCTCCGCCGCGCGCACCGTCACCACGGTCACGGCCACCGAGGACATTAACCGTCAGGAGCTCGTGCGCCCCTTCCTGCTCGAGCGTGTGAGCACCCAAAAGGCCGAGCAGCAACCGACGGGCCCATCCGTGGCCCCTATAACCGACATCAACCTGGGCGCCTACCTGTAACAAAAAAACGCCGCAACGGAAACAGCCCCGCTGCGGCGTTTTTGCTGACCCCACGGGCCTTCCCCGTTTAGCCGAACCTGCGGCTACGGATTTTTATGGAATGTAATCCATTTTTCATTAGCTTTTTTGCAAAAATGGATTCAATTCCATTTTTTAGAACAGTGCCTCCGCGCAGGCGCCGTTACCGTCACCGTCCTGCGAGATCGGGCGCGGGGCATGGCGACTCGCGTGCAAACGCTAGCGCACGGCCTTGACCGCGGCCGGCAGATCGAACAGCGTATCGAGCACAGCCTCGCAGCCGTCCACCACGTCCTGCGGCAGCGGCACGATATCGGGGACGGCAAAGACGTGGCAGCCGGCCGTGATGCCCGAGACGCAGCCGTTGCGGGAATCCTCGACCACGGCGCACTCCTCGGGGGCAAAGCCCGCGCGCTCGCAGGCGAGCAGGTACATCTCGGGGTCGGGCTTGCCGTGCACGACGTCCTCGCCGCAGGTCACCGTCTCAAACTTGTCAAAGAGGCCAACCGTCTTAAGGTTGCGCTCGGCGGTAACGTGGCGCGACGACGTCGCAAGGCCCACGTGATAGCCCGCAGCCAGCAGCTCGTCGAGGCACTCGGCGGCACCGTCCTTAAGCTCCAGATCGGTCTTGACCATCTCGTCGCGAATCTCCCTATGGCGACGATAGATTGCCTCAGCGGTTTCGCTGCTGTCGTAATGCTCATCAAGGATGCCCATGACATCGGGCAGCGTACGACCGATAAACTGATGGATCAGCGCATCATCAATCGCGAATCCCAGCTCGGCCGCGCCCGCCTTCCACGCCTTGATACCCAAACGCTCGGTGTCGACCAGCGTTCCGTCCATGTCAAAAATAACGGCCTTGATCATATCGGTCCCCCATCGCTTCGCGCTGCTGTACTCCCGCAACTTTACCGCACCTGTAAACTTGTATATAACGTATATAGCATATTGCACTTCCGTTACATAGATAGAAGTCTTATGACAAGCAGTCCAGTAGGATTATAGTTTTCGCCCGAGTACATATTGGTAAGGATCAATTCATGCTTTCAGACACCACCGCACCCGCAGAGGGGCTTCAGGACAAACTCGCAGCGCTCGAGCAGCTGCTTTTAGCATACGGACGCGTCGCCATCGGCTTTTCCGGTGGCGTCGACAGCAGCTTTTTGGCCGCGGTCTGCGCCCGCATCATGCCCGCCAGCACGCTTCTCGTTCACCTCACCACGCCGTTCATCGGCACGCCCGAGCAGGCTTCGTTTGAGCGGGCGGTTGACGGGCAGGCCGATGAGGGGCCGCATTTTAAGCTCCCCGTGCTCAACCTCTCGGTCGATCAGCTGCAGCTCCCCCAGGTAGCCTGCAACGACGCCGACCGCTGCTACCACTGCAAGCGCGCCGGCTTTACCGCCATCGTCAACCACGCCAGGTCGCTGGGTTTTCCCACCGTCATCGACGGCAGCAACGCAAGCGACCGCGGCGACTACCGCCCCGGCATGCGCGCCGCCCAGGAGCTCGGCGTGCGCTCGCCGCTTATGGAGGTCGGCTTTACCAAGGACGAGGAGCGCGAGCTGCTACGCGCCTGGGGATACCCCGTCTGGAACCTGCCGGCAGGAGCCTGCCTGGCCACGCGAGTCCCCACGGGCGAGGAGCTCACGCGCGAGAAGGTCGATGTAATCCGCACCTGTGAGGACTACCTGCACGACCTTGGCCTGGACCAGGTCCGCGCACGCCTCGTCGGCGGCTGCATGCATATCGAGGCCGCGCCGGCAGACGTCGCCAAGATCGCCGCCCTCGGCAGCACCGCGGTCAACGACGAGGGCAAGGCCCCGCTTCCCGCCGCCATCGAATCTGCCCTGCGCAACCTAGGCTGCGGCCATATCTCCCCCGAGGTCACCCCCTACATCCACGGCAACATGAACCAGTAACCTACCAAAAAGGGACAGGTTTATTTTGGCAGGTTTTATCTGGGAAAACGCAAGCGGGGCAACGCCGAAGCCACCGTCATCAGCCTCGGCGCATACCTTTAGCGCACGGCCCTGACCGCCGCCGTCAGATCGAACAGTGTATCGAGCACGGCCTCGCAGCCCTCCGCCACGTCCTGCGGAAGCGGCACGATGTCGGGAACGGCAAAGACATGGCAGCCGGCCGCGATGCCAGAGACGCAGCCGTTGCGTGAGTCCTCGACCACGGCGCACTCCTCGGGAGCAAAGCCCGCGCGCTCGCAGGCGAGCAGGTAGATCTCGGGATCGGGCTTGCCGTTCAGGGTATCCTCGTTACAGGTCACCGTCTCAAACTTGTCAAAGAGGCCGACCGTCTTTAGGTTGCGCTCGGCCGCAACGCGGCGCGACGACGTCGCAAGGCCCACGTGATAGCCCGCAGCCAGCAGTTCGTCCAGGCACTCGGCGGCGCCGGCCTTAAGCTCCAGATCGGTCTTGACCATCTCGTCGAGAGCATCCCTGTAGCGGGCTTCGACCGTCTCGACGATTTCGCGGCCGCCGTAATGCGCCTCAAGGATGTCCCTGACATCAGGCATCGAGCGACCGATAAACTGATGGACCAGCGCATCATCAATCGCAATCCCCAGCTCGGCAGCGCCCACCTTCCATGCCCTCATGTCCAAACGCTCGGTATCGACCAGCGTTCCGTCCATGTCAAAAATGACAGCCTTGATCATATCGGTCCCTTCATCGGCTTGCACGGCCTTCGTTACCGGCACTCTACCGCGCTTTACCGCTTGTATATAACGTATATATCATATTGGGCTTTCGTTACATGCATCAATAATCTGCCAAAAAGGGACAGGTTTATTTTGGCAGGTTTTATCTGGGGAAACGGCCTGCAGCGTCTCCTGCTAGACTGGTAGATTCGCAACCGACCAACCAGGAGCCCCCATGTCGCGCAAGTCCGCCTACAAGCAAGCACTTTCCATCGGCACCGCCGTGGTGCTGGGGTTTGCGCTGTTCACAGGGTCGCTCGACGGAGCGCCCAAGCTGTTATCACCGCAAAGCGATGAGCAGGCAGCGGCTCTGGCCGAGAAGCAAAACGAGAGTCCCAGCCGTACCGACGACGAAGCGGACTTGGTCGCCCGGCTCGAATCGGGAACAGCGAGCTCCTCGGATTCCGAAGGCAGCCAAGACGCCGGCGATGGCTCCGAATCCACCACAACCGGCACCGGCGACGACACTTCCGCAGATAGCACTGCCACCCCCATCGACCAGGTCGAAAACCCCAATCTCGACTGCGCGCGCGGCGTATACCTCACCAGCATTCCCGACTACGCGGGTAACCCCTATGTTGCCCTGCGCGCCGACAGCACGCACCCGCTCGGCACGCCATCATTCACGCTCGATGAATACGAGCGCGCTACAGAAGAAGGATGCTTTAAGAAGTTCTCAAAGCTCGACAGCCTGGGCCGTACCCGCAAAGCACTCGCCTGCATAGGGCCCGAATCGCTCGGTCAGGGCAAGCGCGGCGATATCTCGCGCATCCACCCCGCCGGCTGGCACCAGCAGCGCTACGACTTTATTCCGGGCCAGAGCCTCTATAACCGCTGCCACCTTATCGCTTGGTCGCTCTGCGGCGAAAATGCCAACCGCAAAAATCTCCTCACCGGCACGCGCTATCTCAACGAGACGGGTATGCTGCCGTTTGAGGAGCAGATCCTTAACTACATCCGCGACACGGGCAACCACGTGCTCTACCGCGTCACGCCCATGTACAACGAAGATGAGCTCGTCTGCCGCGGCGTGCGCCTCGAAGCACAGTCGGTCGAAGATCACGGCAAGACGCTGTGCTTCCACGTGTACTGCTACAACCTGCAGCCGCATGTGCAAATCGACTACACCACCGGCCGCAACCAGGCCAACGGCAACTAATCCCGAAGTAAGGACAGACCCCTTTTTGAGATTATGTCACTCGCTCTGCACCATTAGTCAAATTCGGAGTCTGTCCCCACTTTAGAGTTGAGGAGGGATTCAAGACTACGGATGTAGATGGCGAGCGCGCGCTTGAGCTGGTGCTCCCAAATACCCTCATTGGGGCCGTGCTCGGGACCGACCCAATCGGGCAGAGGCTCGGTTCGGTCGAGCGGACCGAACCCCACGGCGCGAGGAAAATGATGTGCATACGTACCCCCGCCGATGGCAAAAGGTACCGCGGGCCGGCCCGCGAACTCCTCGTAGGCACGGCGGAGCACCATGACCTCGGGCGATTGGGGGTCCATGGTGAACGGCTCCCTCGTATGGGTGATACGCACCTCGCAGCCGCACTCGCGCGCCACATCCTCGATGCGACGGCTCACCCGCTCGACATCGGCCGCACCCGGAAGGCGCACATCGAGTGTGAGCACAAAACGCCCTGCCTGGGTGCGTACAGTTCCGCCGATACACGTGAGGCCGCCGAACAGCTCGTCAGCGACATCGATTCCCAGGCCGGAGCCATCCCATGCACCAAGGGCCCGTTTGCAAAAGCCGAGGAACTCCCGCTCGGCTGCGCTGCAGATACCGCATGCAGCCAGATAGGCCACCAACACGCCGATAGCGTTCACCGTACCCGCCGGTTCGGCGGCATGACCGGCGACGCCGTGGGCCACAATGCGGGCCACTCCGCCGCCGACGGGCTCCACATCGATCCCCTCGGCGCGAGGTAGCCCATCCATACGAGCGCCCATGTGCACGAGCGCTTCAGCGCGGGCGGGCACCGCGTTTCTCGCCACGCCGCCCGTAAGCCCGATGATCGCCCCGGCGCCGTCGACAGCATGAGCGACCTCGGCGTTGACGCAGCCCTTCTCCCCGCAGCAGACGGCAAACTCGGCATCGGGTGTGAACAAAAATGCCGGCGGTTCGCGATCCGTTAGGTAGCGACGCACGTCCATCATGCCCGCCTCCTCCGAGGCGCCCAAGATGCAGCGGAGCGTCCGCTGCGGCTTCCAGCCGTTGCGCACGCGGCGCGCCAAAAAACCAGCAGCATAGATCGAGGCCAGCGCCGCGCCCTTGTCATCGAGCACGCCACGACCCAAAAGCACGCCTTCGCGGCGCGTCACGGCATAGGGTTCGACCGTCCAGCCCTCGCCGGCGGGAACCACGTCCACATGGGCGATCGTCGCCACCTGTTCGGGCGTCTCGCCGGCAAGCTCGCCATACGCGACGTACCCATCGCAGTCAACGACCGCAAGCCCTTGGCGGCGCAGCACATCCATCGCAACGCAAAGCGCCCGATAGCATTCCAGGCCCCACGGGGCGCCCGCCGCGGCACACGACTCGTCGACCACGCTCGGCACGGCCACGAGCGCCTCGAGATCATCAAGAAAACTCGGCCAGACCTTGTCCACATAGGCGCGAATCTCGGCAGCCGGCGTCAGCTCGACCCCCGTTGTCGATCCAGCAACGCCCGCCACGCCACATGCGGCCGCAAACACCCCGCGCGCCTCCATCGCCTCATCACTCATCGCTCTTCTCCTCGGCATAGCCAAAGTCGCGCCCTAAGAACGCGACGGTCTCCTCATAGGTGCGCGGCAGGCGCACCTGGGCGCGCTCGGCATCGTGCAGCACGGAGAACAGATAGTTGAACATGCTGCTCTTGTCGGCCAGACGCTGACTCGCAAGCGTCACCACCACCAGGTCGATCTGCTCGTCGCCGTCGCACAGGGGCGCGTCGGGCATGATGGCGAGCAGACGAAACGTCGAGGCCGCGACCGGCGTGATGGTATGCGGGAACGCGACATGTCCCAGCTGTAGACGGTCGCCCTGACGCTCGCGATCCATGATGAGGGCCGCCTCATCTGCCGAGATCGCATGCGCTGCCACCAGCCCGCCGAGGGCGCGCGACAGCTCATCGAGGTAGTCGCCGGCCCCAACATGCAGCTCAAGATAGCTCGCGCGCGGCAGCAGGCTCGCGATATCGCGCTCGTAGAGCACACGCAGCGCCATCTGGCGGATGCGGTCGACCTCGTAGGCCGAGAGCACGCCCGAAAACGAGAGGTCCCATTCATGTGCGGCCTTAAAGTTTCGCACTGCCGCGGCATCGCCCACCACCAGGTCGAACGACCCATCTTCGAGCGCGCGCCGGGCGAGCGGCTCGCTGTCCACGAGCTCAACCTCAACGCCGTCGGTGCCGCGCTCGATCAGGGATTTGTTGATAGTCGCCACGGAGGGTCGCCCGCAAACCAAAAGCAGACTCACGGGGCTGCGCGTGAAGTGCTCCAGCGAGGCCAGCACGTAGAGCGAGAGGAAGTCAGGCTCTACAAACAGGCGCTCGTCGAACGCGCGCAGGCACTCGGAGAGGTCGGCACCGAAATCGAACTCGAACGGATGCTCCATACGGATCCCGCGCATCTGCTTTTGAATCTCCACCGACATGAGCGTGGGAAAGAGAGCGCAGCGCAGCACATGGTCGAAGATAAGACTACCGAGGTCCTCGCGCGTCGACTTGATGCCGTGCGAGGCGAGCACCTCGCCGATGCGCGCCAGGATGGCCGCACGGCACGTGACCAGGCGGTAGAGCAGGTCCTTCTTGCGCTGCTGGAACTCGGTGACGGCACGCGCGCCGGCATCTGCCCCACCCGGGGCATCGGGCACGAGCCACGCGCTGCACCAGACGGCAGCAAGCGTCTGCATCCTCAGCTGGCGCTGTGACAGATACGGCTCCATGAGTAGGCGATATTCCTCGCCCCGCTCGCCGATCAGACGCATCAGGGTGTCCCAGCCGCACGAGCGCTCGAGCTCGGCGGCAATACCAGTATTGTCGATGGCGAGCGCCGCCAAGAGATCCGCCGGCCCCATGCCGCTAAAGTCTGCATCGATCCCGTAGCCCACACGCGCCTCGAGCGCAACGACTCCGCGCAGCCGAACGTTGATCTCATCCATCGCTGCGCGCACGGAGCGGACCGAGAGATAAGTCTCCCCCGAAACCTGCACCGTCGAGATCCCCGGCCGGGAGAGCACGCACATGAGGACACGTGCCTCATCGGTGAGGTCCCGCGACAGGACGGAGGCGATTGCGTCCTCGGACGTGACCACCAGATGGTAGTTGGGATCGCTCGAGATGGTGCCGGCACCCACGGACTCGAGCCACGCGCTCACGCTCGCCACTTCGCGCACCACGGTACGGCGGGAGACGCCGAGTGCCTCGGCGAGCTCGGCGCCGGAGCGTGGACCGTCGTCGAGCGCCCGCAGGAGCTGTCTCTGTCTCTTGCTGATCATGCCGCTACGAGCGGATGCCGGCGAGCATCCGCTCCATCCCCCTTTCGACCTTCGAGTGCGAACAGGCGAGATTCATGCGCAGGTACCCAGCACCGCCGTACGTCTCGCCCGACATGATGCCCACATGGCCCACCTCAACGAGCCGGCGCTGGAGCTCGGCCGCATCCAACCCCAGGCCCGAGGCATCCATCCAGGCAAGATAGGTCCCCTGCGGCACCGCAAAGCGGATCTCGGGCAGATTGGCGGCAAGGAAATCCTTGAGCGCCTGCATGTTGCCGCGAATATAGGCCACAAGCTCGTCCACATACTCGGAGCACGAGCGATACGCCGCCATCTGGGCAGTCATCCCCAAGATACTCACGCTCGACAGGGCGTTTTTTTGCTTGAGCTCGAACAGGAAGCGTTCGCGCAGGTCATCGTCGGGGATGAGCGCATAGGACCCGATGAGCCCGGGCGTGTTGAACGTCTTGGAGGCCGAACACAGCAGCGCCACGCCCTCGCGCGTGATGTTCGTCACGGGTGTGTAGGGAGTTTCGCCCAGAATCATATCGCGATGGATGTCATCCGAGATGAGAAAGACCCCGTTGGCATGGCAGAGCTCCACGATACGAGCAAGCTCGCCCGCCGTGAAGACCTTGCCTGTGGGGTTATGCGGGTTGGTAAGCAGCATAACCTTTGCCTCGGGGCGGGCAAGCGCCACCTCGAGGGCATCCCAATCGAGACCGTAGCCGTCCATGGCGCTCGCCTGAGCAACGGCCACAAGCTCGCGCCCGTTGCCCTCAATCAGGCCGTAGAAGGCGTCGTACATGGGAGTGAGCGTCACCACGGCGTCATTCGGCTCGCTCACCAGGCGAATGACCGTTGCAGCCGAGAAGATAACGCTCGGGCTGTACACGACCCAGTCCATGTCCACGTGGGACGCCCCGTCCCTGGCAAACCAGCCGGCAACACTACCCTTGTAGTCACTATGGTTCCAGCGGGTATAGCCAAAGATGGGGTGTTCCATGCGGGCGCGGAGAGCGTCCATAACCTCGTCGGGCACGGCGAAGTCGGTGTCCGAGATGGAAAAGGGAAGCACGTCTGCGCTGCCAAACCGGTCGGCCGCATAGTCCCATTGGGTGCTGTAGGTACCCATTCTGTCGATGACGCGATCGAAGTCGTAACGCATTTCCCCATTCCTTTCATTGAAACCTGCGGAGCCGCCGAACAGACCGGCGACCCCGCAGGACTAATTATTCTATCGAGACTTAGGCGTTCTGAGCCTCGCGCTTCTTCATCCAAGCGGACTTGAAGACGATGATGAGGGCGATGTTCAGGACCAGACCCACAGCGACGGCGATGTAGTAGCTGGTCGCCGGGTAGATGAGGCCCAGGAATGGATCGAAGATGCCGATGCCCGGAGCGATGCGCTGGACGCCAAGGGCCATGGAGATGGCACCGGCGACGCCGCCGGCGATGACGTTCGCGGAAATCATAGGCAGGGGTGCGGCCAGGGCATAGGGGATAGCCGGCTCGGTGGCGACGGTTGCGCCGACAATGAGCGCAGGGATTGCGGAGTCGCGCTCGGCCTGCGTGAAGAGCTTCGGACGGATCCAGGTAGCGATGGCAGCGGCCATCGGCGGAAGGATCGTCACGACGCCTACGATGCCGTACCAGTCGTACACGCCGGAGCCCAGCAAGGAGAAGGAGAAGAACCAAGCGGCCTTGTTGACCGGGCCGCCCATGTCGAAGGCGAGCATGGCGCCTACCAGGAAGGCGGCGACGAGCTTCATCGAGCTCGGGATGGAGCTCAACAGGCCGACGAAGGCGTTCATAAGCCAGGACATGGCCGGGCCGATGATATAGTACGTGCCCAGGCCAAAGATAAAGAGCGTCACGACCGGGATGATCAGGAAGCCGAGCAGGGACTGGAAGCTCTTGCCCAGGTTGATCTTTTTCATCGCCTTGACGAAATAGCCGATTGCAAGGCCGATCACGCAGGCGCCCAAGAAGCCTGCACCGACCTCGGTGCCGAGCAGGTCGGTACTGTTGGCGAGGTAACTGCAGATGAAGGCCGGCATGATGGCGGGCTTATCACCGATGGCGTTGGCGATGAAGGCGCCCATCATCGGGATCATGAACGTGAAGCCCAGGCCACCGATGGTATTGAGCACCCAAGCGAGCGAAGCCATCTGGCCGTCGCCAGGGGCTACATTGGGCGCGCCGAACTGGGCCATAATGGAACCGATGGCCATGAGTACGCCGCCGCCGATGACAAACGGCAGGGCCGCGGAGACGCCGGCCATGAGGTAGCTCATGATGCCGGTGGTGACGCTCTCCTGCTTGGCGCCGAGCTTGACCGCGGAAGCCTGGAAGACCTTGGCTTCACTCTCAAGATTGCCCATAAGGCTGTCGATGCGCTTGAGGGCCTCGGAAACGGGCACTTCAACGACCTTCTTGCCGTCGAAGCGAACACGATCGTCATCGTTCATGCCGCGACCGAGCGCGAGGACGACATAGTCGGCCTCCTTGATCTGCTCGGGCGTAAGCTTGTTCTCGACGCCGCTGGCACCCTGGGTCTCGACGTGAACCTCATAACCCAGCTCGGTGCCCTTCGTCTTGATCGCCTCGGCCACCATGTAGGTGTGTGCAATGCCGGCCGGGCAGTTGGTGACGGCCACGATTGACTTTGCCATATGCTTCTCCCCTCTTTCCTTTCACACGGGGTTGAACATTACCTGCTATCCGACGACGCCCTGGATGAGGGCGCACACGTCTTCGATGGAGTCGCCCTTGAGATGGTCGACGAAATCCTTGTGCACGAGGCGACGCGCCAGTTTGGCGAGCAGCTGCAGATGGGTGTCGCTGCTACTCTCGGGGACGAGGATGTTGATGACCGTGTCGACGGGAGCGTCGTCGAGCGCGTGCCACTCGACGGGCGCGGTCAGGCGCGCGAAGAGAATGGCGGGGGTACTGACGTTGGCGCTCTTGGTATGCGGGACAGCCACGCCGTTGCCAAAGCCCGTAGAAGCCTCGGCCTCGCGCTCATGAAGGTCGGAGACGATAGCGGACGCATCGGCGGCGACGCCCAGTTCCACGGCCTTCGCGGCGAGGGCCTCGAAGACGGCGTTCTGGTCGGCGGCGTCGACGGCATCGAGCGTGTGTGTCGAATCAAACAGTGCCATGTCTGCCTCCTCTCGTTTGTTGTCGTTTCTCTACGCTTTTTAGTTTAGAAAGTATTCGCAAACCGCTTAACAGGCGCTTTGTCACTCGCGGTGTGCAGGCCTTGGCCCCTCATGCGCCCAAGAGTCACCCACGTGCCCCGATTGCATCGATTTTGTCACCGAGGGGGTGGGCAGACGCCGAGTGCCCGGCTCGTATCACGCGCTGACTGTCATAGGCTTAGACTTCTAACCCTGCAGCATCCAGGCCCCAAAATCACGTTCAGATGCTGCAGAGCTAGACAAACGACCCCTCGCAGAAGAGAGGCCCACCCCGGAACCTTATCCGAAGCGGGCCCAACCGCCCCCAACCCAAATTGGGGACAGATCCAAAATTGGGGTTATGTCACGCGGCGTTACACGCGGGCTTGCTACCTTCCCGCGTTGTACAGCTCGACCAGCTTGGCCTGAACGTCATAAGGCACCTGCTCATAGCCTGCGGGCTTCATGGTAAAGTCGCCCGTACCACGCGTGATAGAGCGCAGGCGCGTCGAGTAATCCGTCAGCTCGGCCAGCGGCGCCTGGGCAATGACCACGGTGTCGCCGCGCCCATCGGTCTCCATACCCGTCACGCGACCGCGCGATGCCGAGATGTCACCCATCACGGCGCCGGCGTAGCTCTCGGGGATCGTCACCGTGATTTCCTCGATAGGCTCCAGCACCACCGGGTCGGCATCGGCGCATGCCTTGCGCAGGCCGATGCGAGCCGCCGCGCGGAACGCCATCTCGTTGGAGTCGACGCTGTGATACGAGCCGTCGTACACGGCCACGCGAATGCCCGTAAGCGGATAGCCGGCGATAATGCCGTCCTTCATGGTCTCCTGGACGCCCTTGTCCACGGCGGGGATGAGCGAGCGCGGAATGCGGCCCCCCACTACCTCATCCACAAACTCGTAGCCGTCGCTCGTGCCGTCGGGCCCAATAAGCGGCTCCACGCGCAGCCAGCAGTCGCCGTACTGACCGGCACCGCCGGTCTGCTTCTTGTGGCGGCCCTGGGCGCTCGCCGTGCGGCGGATGGTCTCGCGATACGGAATGCGGATCGGCACGCTCTTGGCGGCGACCTTGGTGCGATCCTCCAAACGGTTGAGCAGCACCGAAACCTGCGCCTCGCCAACGGCGGAGATAATGGTCTGGCCAGTCTCCTCGTCGCGGTCGATACTCATGGTCGGATCGGCCTTACAAGCCTTCTCGATAAACGTGTAGAGCTTCTCTTCGTCGCCGCGATTCTCGGCCTCGATGGCGATGCGGTACTGCGAGTTGGGGAACTTAAACGCTGCCGCCTCGACCTTACCGGTAATCGAGAGTGTATCGCCCGTCTCGGCAGCCAGCTTGGGCGCCACGATGATATCGCCGGCATACGCGTGCCCGACCTCGGTCATGTCGCGACCGCACATCACATACAGGTGAGCCAGACGATCGCTCTTGCGGGTACGCGCGTTGATCAGCTCAAGGCCCGGCTCAAGCGTGCCCGTCAGCACCTTGATAAAGCTGATGCGACCCTGCTGCGGATCGGCCAGGGTCTTAAACACAAACGCCACCGGACGGTCATCGTCGCTCGAAATCTTGAGCGAATCGCCGTCGATAAGCGGCATCTCGCCGTAGTCGGTCGGCGCCGGGAAGTACGTCGCGATGTCGTCCATCAGCGAGTTGACGCCCTGCTCCTTAATGCAATCGCCCGCAAAGACCGGCACAAAGATGCGCTCGGCAATCGCCTTCGACAGCAAGCCCTCAAGCTCCTCCTGCGTCAGCGTCTCCTCGCCTTCCAGATACTTCATCATCAGCTCATCGTCGGCCTCGGCAACCAACTCGCACAGATGGTCATGGGCCTCCTCGGCCTGGACACGATACTCCTCGGGAATCTCCGACTCAACGGCGTCGGTGCCGTTGCAATGGCGCGCCTTCATGCGCACTAGGTCGATGATGCCGTCAAAGTCCTCGCCCTCGCCCCAGCCCAGGGTCACGGCGCCCAAGCGCGTGCCAAAGCGCTCCTGCAGCAGGTCCATCGTGGTCGCAAAGCTGGCCTCGGAGCGCGACAGGCGGTTTACGAACACCGCACGCGCCAGGCGCAGGTCCTCGGCGGCATACCAGAGCTTAACCGTCGTAGGCTGCGGGCCGGCCTCGGCGTCGACCACAAACAGAGCCGTCTCGCAGACGCTCATCGCGGCAAAGGCGTCGCCGATAAAATCGGGGTAGCACGGGGCATCGAGCACATTGATGCGTGCGCCCTTCCAGTCGATCGGCGCAATGGTCGTCGAGATGGAAAACGCACGCTTGACCTCTTCGGGGTCATAGTCGAGCGTGGGCTTGGTGCCGTCGTGGCCGCCCAGACGGGCGGTCTTACCGGAAAGGTGGAGCATGGCCTCGGCGAGTGAAGTCTTGCCCACCCCGCCTTGGCCTACGAGCACCACGTTCCTTACGTTACCGGTCTTGGGAGCACCCATGATGACCTCCTTGCAGGGCCGCGCGCAATGCGCGACGCCAACGGGGAGGGTTCGCGGTCGGTGCCGTCCCAGGAGCAGCATGGTCGGCAGCCGAGCCGACTCACCCTCCAAATGTCCTATGCCACCACCCTACCCTCACGGGCGGCTGTCCATGCATACCTTTCGGCGCACGTATGAATACAGGCGGCGAGAGGAAGAGACAGGCTTGTGAGGCGATTATTGAACCCCGTCGATGCAAACAAAAGCCGCCACAGACCGTAAGACCTGCGGCGGCTTCACCTCAATTAATAGTTGAGTAAATACCTGAGTCTACCCCTCGATACGGCTCAAGAACTCACGGGTGCGTTGCTCGCGCGGATGGCCGATAACCTGATCGGCAGGCCCCTCCTCGACAATGCGACCACCGTCCATAAAGACCACGCGGTCGGCAACGTCGCGCGCAAACTGCATCGCATGGGTCACGATCACCATCGTCATATTCTGTGCGGCAAGGTCTTTAATGACACGCAGCACCTCGGCCGTTAGCTCGGGATCGAGCGCCGAGGTCGGCTCGTCAAAGAACAGGATCTCCGGGTCGAGCGCTAGGGCGCGGGCAATACTCACACGCTGTTGCTGGCCGCCCGAAAGCTCACATGGCACCTTGTTCTCGTTGCCCGTAAGCCCCATCTGCGCGATCAACTCGCGCGCACGAGCTTCCGCCTGCTCGCGCGGGCGCTTAAGCACGCGAATCGGCGCGTCGATGATGTTTTTCATCACGGTATAGTGCGGGAACAGATTGTAATTTTGGAACACCAGGCCGAATCGCGAGCGTGCCCGCTTGGGCACATCGCCCTTCGCATAGATCGCGCCCGAACCCGCATCCGTCGCAACGGCAAGGTCACCAAACGAGAGCGAGCCTCCGTCGAGTGTCTCGAGCAGCGTGGCACACCGCAGCAGCGTAGACTTGCCGCCACCCGAAGGCCCGATAATCGCCACGACCTCGCCACGCTTGACCTCGAGCGAGATATCCTTGAGCACCTCATTGCCGCCAAACGCCTTGCGCGCGTTCGATATATTCATTACCGAATTAATCATGGTAGTAATCCAATTTTTTCTCGGCGGCGCCCAGCAGCATCTCGACGACGAAATTAAAGACCCAGTAAATCAGCGCCGCGATCGCAAACGGCACCATGCTCACTTGCGAGGCGACCAGCGCCTTGGCGGTCGAGAACATCTCACCCACGCCAATGGCAAACGCCAGCGACGTGTCCTTGACCAGTGTGATGATCTCGTTGCCCATCGCCGGCAGAATACGCTTGGCGACCTGCGGCATCACGATATACAGAAACGTCTGCATACGCGAGTAGCCCAGCACCTCGGCGGCCTCATATTGACCGCGCGGAATCGACTGCAGGCCCGAGCGATAGATCTCGGCAAAGTAGCCGGCGTAGTTGATGATGAATGCCACGACGCACGCCGTCCATTTGGAATCGGGCGTGAGCGAGATGCCAAACACGTAGTACGGGGCAAAGTAGATCGCAAACATCTGCAGCATAAGCGGCGTGCCGCGCATCACCGAAATATAGATGCGCGCAATCCAACGCAGCGGCGCGACCTTGCTCATGCGCATAAACGCCACGGGAATTCCCAGCGGAATCGACCCGAGCAACGTCAGCACAAACAGCTGCAAGCTGACCAAGAATCCCTGGCCAAGCATCTGCATCATGACCTGAATAGACAACCCAAGCTCTCTTTCACAGTAACGGAACAGCGAACCCAATGCTAAAGCGGGTTTTCCAGGTGCCCGAGTTTGCCGTGAAAGAGGAGCGCCGCGTACTAAATGTACGCAAGCGACGGTTTGAACGGCAAAATCGGGTGCCTGGGAAAGCCGCTATTTGAGCACCCAGTTGTCGAAGGAAAGACCATAGCTTGAATACTTATCGCACAGGTCCTTGACCGTGCCGTCCTCGTAGAGCGCCTTGAGTGACTCGGTTACAGCATCGGCCGACTTGGTGTCGCCCTTCTTAAAGCCGACGGCGTAGTGCTCGCTGGACAGCGGCTTGTCGAGCTGCGTATAGGCATCTGGCTTGGCGGCCAGCTGATACTGAGCGATCGAGAGGTCACAGGCAACGGCATCGACCGCACCACTCTCGAGCTGCATAAACGCCGTGTTGTACTCACCGATGGTATCGAGCGTGGCAAACGTCGCGGCCAGATCCTTCTGGTCGCCCTCGAGCACATCCTGCGCAGCGGAATCAGTCTGAGTAATCACGGTCTTGCCGGCAAGATCGTCCCAGCTCTTGATACCCGCGTCCTTCTTGACCACGAGCACCTGCTCATTGAGCATGTACGGCTCGGAGAACGTGTAGTCGTCCTCGCGACCCTCCATGGTAAAGCCGTTCCAGATGCAGTTGATGGCGCCTGAGTTAAGCAGCGTATCCTTGGCGTCCCAGTCGATGGCCTCGTATTTGACCTCCCAGCCCTGCTTATCGGCAACAGCCTTGGCCAGATCGAGATCAAAGCCGGTGTACTCGCCATCGTCGCCCACAAAGCCGTACGGAGGATAGGACTTATCAAAGCCCACCACGAGCTTCTTGGACTCCGCAGCGCCCTTCACATCCTTGGCCGCGGCAGAACCAGCAGCGGAGCCCTTGCCGGCACCACCGCCGCAGCCGACAAGACCAAGGCCAAGCACCGTGGCGAGCGAGCCGGCTAGACCAACAAACTGACGACGAGACATATCGCTATTCATGGTATTCCCCCTCGATAGCACTTTAGTTAGGTAAAGTGAGTCATGTAACGTTCAGAATCATACACTTTAGTGAGATGGAGTACAAGGGAGGGCTTGCCCGCCGGATGCCGGGGCAGGGGTTAAGTTTGCTGCTCTACAGTCCTGCTCACGACGGAGAGCACATTAAGTGCTCTCCTGTTCGTGCGGAACTCGCGACAAACTTAACCCCTGCCCCGGCATCCGGCGGGCAAACGTCGTTGGGCTTATCACTGACACGATTAAACCGCTTGTATATCGTCTGCTGGCTTGGCACGGTACAATACTTGCAGCTTTAATTCATGAATTAGTGGAGTTATTGATGGCAGAATCTCGTGCGGAGCGTAGGGCTCGTCGTGCTTTGATCGAGGCGGCTGAGGGGTCGGAGGAGAAAAAATCTTCTAAGAAATCCAAGTCGTCTCAGGATGCGAAGGGTAAGTCAGCCAAGGGCAAGGCTAAGGCCAAGCGCCCCAGTTCTCGTCGGAACGAGGACAAGGCATCTCAGACTCGCTCCAAGCGCTCGCATAAAGATCCGGTTTCGTCTGCGCGTAAGGCTGTGGACCCCAAGTCTCCCTGTTCGATCATGAAAGCTTGCGGTGGGTGTACGGCGCTCAATCGTCCTTATAAGAAGCAGTTGGCGGCCAAGCAGGCTGCTATGGAGGAGCTGTTTGCTGAGCTCTGCGAGCGCGAGGGCATTAGCGTCGACCCCATTCGCGGTATGGGAGTCACCCTGGGAGACCCGGGCAAATATCCTGCGCCGCGTGGTTTTCGTCATAAGGCTGCCACTCCGTTTGCTCCCGGCAAAGAGGGCGCTGTCCGCTGCGGCTTTTTTGAACGTGGGACACACAGAATCGTTGCTGTTCCTGAATGCCCTGTCGAGGCGCCGGGCGCTCGTCAGATTCTCAACGGCATCGCTCGCGAGGCCGAACGTCTGCATATTCCCGCCTTTAACGAAGACAAGCATCTGGGGCTGCTTCGCTATGCCGTCGTTCGCTGCGGCTGGCGCACCGACCAGATTATGGTCACCCTCGTGACCGCTCAGCGCGACCTGCCGCATGCGCAGGAGTTCTTTGAAGCCGTCGCGGCGCTTGATCCGCATATCGTCACCGTCGCTCAGAACATCAACGGTCGCCCCGGCAATGCCATCTTGGGTGAGGAGACTCGTATCGTCTATGGCGCCGAATGCATGCGCGACCAGCTGCTCGGCTGCGAGTTCGATATCTCCCCCACCGCGTTCTACCAGACCAATCCGCAGCAGACCGAGTTGCTCTATCAGCTCGCGATTGACGGCATGGACCTGCAGCAGGGTGACATTCTTATGGACGCTTACTGTGGTAGCGGCACCATCGGTCTGTGCGCCGCGAAGGATGCCCAGGACAAGGGCATCGGCATTATGCTGCTCGGCGTGGAGCGCAACCCGGCGGGCATTGCCGACGCACGTCGCAATGCCGAGCTCAACGGCCTCACCCGCAGCGCTTGGTTTATGGCCGACGACGCCACCGATTACATCCTGGACGCCGCCGACAACAACGAGCGGATCGATGTCCTTTCCATCGACCCGCCGCGCGCCGGCTCCACCCCCGAGTTCCTCGAAGCCGCCTGCGCACTCAAGCCGCGCCGCATCACCTATATCAGCTGCAACCCTGTGACCCAAGAGCGCGACCTGCACCAGCTCCTCGACGGAGGCTATCGCCTGCTCAAGATCACGCCCGTCGACATGTTCCCCCATACCGACCACACCGAAACCGTAGCGGTCCTCGAGCGCCGCTAATCCACCCCGGTAGATTTTCGAGACAAGAAAGGGGGCGGCCCGTCTGGACCGCCCCCTTCGCTTGGTTTATGAACTCCGCTACATCCCCTTGCGCAGGTCACACACGCCGGCTGCCGCCATCTCGCGCAGCAGCGTCTCGCGGTCGCGCGTCACGATCAAATCCAGCGGGAAGTGAATCTCGTCGAGCATCTTGCGCGCGTGATCGAGCTTGCCAATGGCCATGCCAATGTGGGCATCGGTCGACACGCCAATACCCACGCCCAGCTCGGCGCAGCGCTCGGCGATCTTGCGGCATACGGCCCAATGCTCAGTGTCGACACCGTGTTCAAGACTATGGTTGTTGATCTCGATGATCTTGTGCTTGGCCTTGGCCGCCAACAGCACCTCATCGATATCGAACGGCACGCCCGAACGACCCGCATGCCCAAGCATGAACACCTTGGGGTGCTCCAGGGCATTGATGTACATCTGGGTCGTTTGGGCGAGCGTCGCGCCTTCGGCAAACTGCGGGTTATGCACGCTTGCCACCAAATAATCCAAATTACGCGTCACCAAATCGAACAGCGAATGCTCACGACTATACGGATCGCCGGCGATATCGAGCGAAACGGGAATGTCTTCGCCAAACAAGCTGCCGTCCAGCGAAACGATATCAGCCTCGGCACCACGCAGCACCAGCACGCCGCTCCAAATGCGCGGCCAGATATCCTGGTTAATAAAGAATTGGAAACTGCGCAGGTCATTGGGACAAGGCGTAACCATCGAGCTTAAATGATCGGCGGAACCGAGCACCTGAAGGCCGCGCTCCGCCGCCCAATAGATGTTCTCCTCGATGGTTGAGTACGCATGCGCAGAGAACATCGTATGAGTATGAATATCACAAGAAAGAAGGTAGGGCATCGGGTCTCCTTGTCCAGTATGGCCGTCGCGTATATTCATTGTACGCATAGCTTTCGGCAGTCGTAAAACTGCTTCATCCCAATCACACAACGGCATAGACAACGGGGTCTGGCTTAAAACCAAACCCCGTTTCACGTAAAACATTGTAAGCAGAGCGCTTTACTTTCGACGATATTCGTCGGCCAGCTGCTTCCAGGCAGGCAGAGAGTTGACGATTGTCTCATAGCTCACGCAGTAGCCCAGGCGGAACCAGCCCGGCATGCCAAAGCTATCCGAAGGCACCGCGAGCAGCTCATGCTTCTTCGCGCGCTCACAGAACGCATTCGCATCGGACTCCAGCGCTTTCACCCATAGGTAGAACGCGCCATCCGGCTCAACATAGGTGTAGCCGTACTCCGCTAGTGCATCGGTAAGCGCGGTGCGGTTGCGAGCATAGGCCTCGACATCGCTCGGTTCATCAATGCAGTCGATGATTACACGCTGGAAGAGCGCCGGTGCACACACGAAGCCCAGCGTACGGGCGGCACCGGCAACGGCGGGCATTAGACGAGCTGCCTGAGGATTCGTATTGGGAACCAGGATCCACCCGACGCGCTCGCCCGGTAGCGAAAGCGACTTGGAATACGAGTAGCACACGATGGTGTGCTCGTAGATCGAAGGCACCCAAGGCACCTCGGCGCCATAGACAATCTCGCGATACGGCTCATCAGAGATGAGCATAATCGGATTCTCGGGATCGCGCTGAGCGTTGGCCTCGCGCAGAACATTGGCCAGTCGCGTCAGCGTGTCGCGTGTATATACGGCACCGGTCGGATTGTTGGGCGAGTCGATGATGACGGCAGCCGTCTTATCGGTAATCGCCTTGAGCACGTTACTCACGCTCAGCTGGAACGTATCTTCATCGGCGAGCGCCTCAACACACGTGCAGCCGGCCTTCTCAATCCACACGCGATACTCCGGAAAGTACGGGGCGATAACAACAACCTCATCGCCCGGGTTCGTAACGGCGTTGAGCGTGCAGGTGAGCGAAGCCGCGGCACCCACCGTCATAAAGACGTCCTTGCCCTCATAGCTCGTGCCAAAGCGACGGTTGAGCGAGTCGGCGACGGCCGCTCGACATTGTGGCAGACCCGGCGCAGGCGTGTATCCATGCAGCTGGTCGCTCGGCAGCTCCAATGCCTTCTTAATGGACTCAGCAACAGCAGCGGGCGCCGGAACACTCGGGTTGCCCAGCGAAAAATCGAATACGTTCTCCGCACCGATCTGTGCCTTGCGCTCAAGGCCATAGCTAAAAATCTCACGGATGATGGAGCTTTCCGCACCGCGAGCATACATAGTTTCGTTGATCATCTGTTCTCCTTTCGCATAGGCGCTATTGTACGCTTTAGCTGAGCAAAGTGCCGCAGCAATGTTGATTGGGGACAGACTTAAATGCGTGAAAACGCTCATTTAAGTCTGTCCCCAATCAACATATCGCTCAAAAGAAAGAGCCTCCACAGGTTTCCCCGCGGAGGCTTTCGCTACAAGAACTATTTGTCGGCGTCGATGTTGCCGTCAGCGTTGGCAGCATTGCCATCTCCGGCATCATCGGATGCGGCTTCGGCATCCTCCTGCATGGCCGCCTGCGCAAAGGCCGCGGCATCAGCCGCCAACTCCTCCTCGCTCATGCGAAGCGAGCGCTTCTTGGTCGGCATGCCAGCCGCCTTGGCGTTGCGCTCCTCCTTGGCCGCCAGGATATCGCCCTCGCGCTCAAGGTAAGCGTCCCACTCGTTGTCGAGCAGGGCGTTCACGGCGTCACCCTCGACGGTCTCGCGCTCAAGCAGCACCTTGGCCATCAGATCGAGTTGATCGCGGCGGGCATCCAAAATCTCGACCGCACGACGATGGGCCTCACGCATAATGCGCTGGACCTCGATGTCGATGCGACGCGCCGTCTCCTCGGAGTAATCCTGGTGATCGGCATAGTCGCGACCCAGGAACACCTGATGCTGCGCCTCGCCAAACACTTGCGTGCCCAACTCCTCGCTCATGCCCAAGCGCGTGACCATCTCGCGCGCCATCTTAGTCGCGCGCTCCAGATCGTTGCTCGCGCCCGACGTGATGTCGTCGCACATGAGCTCCTCGGCAACGCGACCGCCCAAGAACACGGCGAGCTCGTCGAGCATCTCGTTCTTGGTCTTGAGGAAGTGATCCTCCTGCGGAAGCTGCAGTGTGTAGCCCAGGGCCTGACCGCGGCTGACGATCGAGATCTTATGAACCGGATCGGAGTGCTCCAGGATGTGGCCCACCAAAGCGTGACCGCTCTCATGGTAGGCAATCGTGGTGCGCTCGGCTTCGGTCATCACGCGACCCTTGCGTTGCGGTCCGGCAATCACGCGCTCCATCGACTCCTCGACCTCGTCCATCGAGATCACAGAACGATGACGGCGAGCGGCCAGCAACGCAGACTCGTTGAGCAGGTTCGCCAAATCGGCACCAGTAAAGCCAACGGTCATCTGGGCGAGCTTCTCAAACTTAACGTCCTCGTCCATCGGCTTGTTCTCGGCATGCACGCGCAAGATCTGCTCGCGGCCCTTCACATCCGGACGGTCGACCGTAACCTGACGGTCAAAACGGCCGGGACGCAGCAATGCCGGATCCAGGATGTCAGGACGGTTGGTCGCAGCGATCAGGATGACCGACTCGCTTTCCTCAAAGCCGTCCATCTCGACCAGCAGCTGGTTGAGCGTTTGCTCGCGCTCGTCGTGACCGCCGCCCAAGCCAGCTCCGCGCTGACGTCCCACGGCATCGATCTCGTCAATAAAGATGATTGACGGAGCCTGAGACTTGGCCTCCTTAAAAAGGTCGCGCACGCGGCTGGCGCCGACACCCACGAACATCTCGACAAAGTCGGAACCCGAGATGCTAAAGAACGGCACGCCCGCCTCGCCGGCAACGGCCTTGGCCAGCAGGGTTTTACCGGTACCCGGAGGGCCAACCAGCAGCACGCCGCGCGGAATCTTGGCGCCCAGCTTGCGATAGCGGTCCGGATCGCTCAAAAAGTCGCGAATCTCCTCGAGCTCCTCGACTGCCTCGTCCACACCGGCAACATCCTCAAACTTGACCTTGGGGCGCGTTGCCTCGTTGGTCTTGGCGTTGGTCTTGCCAAACTGCATGTTCCTGTTGTTGGCGCCCATCATCTGGCGCATAAAGTAGAACATGATGGCGATCAAGGCAATCGTCGGAAGCACACTCATCGCCAAGTCGCCCCAAAAATCGGGATCGTTGGTGTTGACGATGTACTTGGTATCGGGGTGCTCCGCCATGAGCTCGGCAAGCGAATCGGAACCGACATAGGTCGAGGAAAAGCTCTTGAGCTCGCTCGTGTCGCCCTTGTCCTTTTTCGTCTTCCAGTAATGACCCGTCACGCTTCCGTCCTGAACCGTATAGGTCAGATCTTCGACGCGATCCTGCTTGATGGCGCTGACCATCTCACTCGTCGCGAGCTTAACGGTATTGCTGGAGTTGGCAAAGCCGGAGCCCATGTTAAAGAAGGCGTAGCCCAGAAGCGCGCAAGCCAAAATAAAATACAGCCAGCCCGTACGCGTGGGCTTCTTGCCTCCGGGCATCCCCGGGATCTTAGGCTCCCGGGGAGTCTGGGAATTGTTGTCGTTACGGTCGTCGGGCATCTTACGAATAAACCTCCGGTTTCAAAATGCCCAGATACGGAAGGTTGCGATAGCGCTCGGCATAGTCGAGGCCGTAGCCCACCACAAAGGCATCGGGGCAATGGGTTCCAACATACTTGGGCGTGACGGCCGAGGTACGGTCCTCAACGTCCTTCCATAGGAAGGCGGCGACCTCCAGAGAAGCGGGCTTGCGGCTCTCGAGGTTCTTCATCAGGTACTTGAGGGTCAGGCCCGAGTCCAGAATGTCCTCGACGATCAGCACGTCGCGACCACGGATGTCGATATCCAGGTCCTTAATGATACGCACGATACCCGAAGACTTCACACCGTCGCCATAGCTCGAAACAGCCATGAAATCGATGTTGGTCGGCAGCTCGATCTTGCGCATCAGGTCGCCCATAAAGACCACGGCGCCGCGCAGGACCGCAATCAGCACCAGATCCTTACCCGCGTAGTCGCGAGTAATCTGCTCGCCTAGGCGAGAGACGATACCGTCGATATCCTCCTGCGTAAACAGAACCTTCTCGATATCCGGATGTTGAGAAGCCATGACAACCCTTTCTTGTGCTTATCGCCCACGCACCGCCGCATGGACGCGAACTACACATTCTAGCAGCGCACGGGGTATATTTACCAGCACGTGCGCCATCAGCGCGGGAATACCGTCAACGTCGCACAGAATAGCTGGCGCGAAGCGCTATTCCGCATCGACCACACGAAGCAGATATGCCACGCGCGTTGCGGCCGTGCATTTAAAACGCTCGTCCGCGCGAACGCCCGCGACCCATACTACGGCACCTCCCGGAGCCGTTCTTACCACGGGTACGCCAGAGCGGTCTGAAACAGGAATGCGCGCCTCGTTCAACAGGTCTGACACTTTCTTGCTTCGGCCGTTCATCCCCAACGGGCACATCACGTCTCCCGGCACAGGGCTATCCACCCACAGGCGCGCCAATCGCGCCTCGGCGGGAATCTCCCCGCGCGAGCCGGCTAGCATCCGATCGCTATCGCGGTCGGCAAAGCCCAAGGCTGCCGCATCCACGATAGCGGCCACCTCTCCGGCAGCCACAAGCTCGCGGGCTCGACGCACGACATCGTATCCCGGCTCAACGGCCATCGGCTCGGCCACCAGCATACGCCCCGCCCCCAACGACAGGCGCCCGGGAACGGAAATCCAGTCGGCAACTAAGCCCTCGCGCGCCACCGGAGCCTTGAGTGCCAGCATTCCAAACTCCACGCGCGCATCAATTCCCGCCGGGAGTGTGACCGAGCCCGCACCCTCGGCAACACAGGCGAGCACGCGCTCCACATGCCGCATCTCCGGCCGAGCATCGGGGTCGATGCGCTTAATTGCCAGTCGCACCATGCGCCGCGCAATCACCACCTCGGCCGCAGCAAGGCGGCGCGCGTCGAGGACCAGCGCACCCGACACTTCCTTGCGCAGACAGCTTCGAAACGCCTGTGCCGAAAGCTGAGACAAAAACGCATCCTCGTCGCCCAGGATCTCGCAAGCGGCACCAATCGTCTTGCAGACGTTCGCGTTGCGCCGTGCCACCACCGGCATCACCCGGTGGCGCACATAGTTGCGCAGGTACGAAACGTCCTCGTTGCTCTCATCCTCCCGCCATGGCTGACCATGCACCTGCAGATAGTTCACGAGCTCGCCATGAGTTAGGTCAAGCAAGGGGCGCACCACGATATTCCTTCGACGGGGAATGCTCGAAAGCCCAGCCGGGCCCGACCCCTTAATGGCGTTCATCAAAAATGTTTCCGCGCGGTCCGACGAAGTATGCGCGGTACAGATACGAGCCGCCGTCCGCGGTGCGCCCGATTCGGCACAAAGTTCGCGAACATATCTCCGTACCGCGGCATAGCGCACCTCGCGAGCCGCAGCCTCGATATTGCCCGATTCGTCATCAAAATAGGCATGCTCAACACACAGCGGCAAGCCGTATTGCGCGCACAGGTCACGTACAAAGGCCTCGTCGCCATCGGATGCCTCCCCGCGCAGATGATGGTTTACATGCAGCACGTGCAATCGCTCGCGCGCAATGGGAGCGACGCCGCGCCCGTCCTGGATATCCAACTTTGATGTGCAAGCCATAAGGAGCAGCGCCGTCGAGTCCGCACCGCCTGATACCATGAGCACTACGGGGGCAGCGGCCTGCCGCGTTGCCAGGGCGCTCTTATCCGTCCTCGGCGCGGCATGATGTCCATAGTGCTGAGATACCGTTGGCATTTGCTTCCTCCTCTATTCGTTCGCACCCATTGTATCCTTTGGAATCTTATGTCTCGCCTGCACCTTCATATCCTCGGCAGCGGCTCAAAAGGCAACTGCGCACTCGTCGAGGGACCTCAGGGGCTCATCATGATCGACAACGGCCTGTCCCGCCGCGAGACACTTAAACGCATGGCGGAGCTTGGCCTCTCGGCAGACGACGTCGCCGCTCTTGTAATCACCCATGAGCATGGTGACCATATCAAGGGGCTCGATGTATGGTGCAAGCACTGGCATGGTCCCCTCTTTGCCAGCAGGGACACCCTTTCATGCAAAGAAAACCTCGCGCACCTGCCCGTAGAGGAATTTGACCCCGGCGACACGCTCCCCATTGCCGGCATCCACGTGCAAACCTACTCAACATCGCACGATGTCATCAATCCTGTCGGCTATCGATTTAATGCTCTCGATGATTCCATTGGGTTTGCCACCGACACCGGAGAGTTATCGAGCAAGGCCATAGGCATCCTCAAAGACTGTCGAGTTCTCGCGCTCGAAAGTAACCACGATGTAACTATGTTGCGCGAAGGAGCGTACCCCCGCTTTCTTCAGGAGCGCATCCTGTCCACAAAGGGGCACCTCTCCAACAACCAGGCCGCCGAAGCCGCGCGCGAACTTGTTACCGATCGCACCGAACAACTCATCGCCATGCACATCAGCCAGGACAATAATCGTCCAAGCCTTACCGTCAAAAGCTATGCCAACGCGCTTGATGCAAGTCTCGATGATGAACTCGGCAGTTCTGCCACCCGTCTTCAAGGGCCACGGAAGCTCTCGATACGCCCTGCAAGCCAGTATCAACCGACAACCATTCAATAGCCCCTCAAGACAACAAGGGGGGCTGGGAATCACTTCCCAGCCCCCTTAACTCATACTCTCGATTGAAGCAGAGCCATCGTTAGTCGATGGAAATCTTCGTAACGTTCTTCTTCTCGACAATCTTGGGAACCGTAACGGTAAGGATGCCGTCAGCGTACTTTGCAGAAAGGCCCTCGCTCGAAGCATCCTTCAAGTACACACCGCGCGTCGCGCTGTACGAACTAAACTCCTTCTGCAGGAAGTTCTTGCCCTCGTTCTCGTCGCCTTCCTCAACATTCACGCTAATGGAAAGACGACCCTCATTGAGCTCAACGTCGATGTCGTCCTTCGCGACGCCAGTCAAATAAGCCTTGACCTCGTAACCGTCGCCCTTGTCCTCAACATCGACGGGAAACGCCTTAGAGGCGATCGAGTTGTTTGCCAGATCGGTCATATCATCAAACAGATCGAACAGCGAACTTGCAGAAGGACGGACGCCAAAAACCGAACGATAAGGAACCATGCTTGCCATGTTTACCACTCCTTGTAAGGACTGCCGAGTCATCTTCTAGGTGACTGGGACTTCTTTTGACGTTGTTATATATGCCCAGCCGCTTCTTATATATACATCGACTATAAAGTTTTTTGAGTCTATTGATGTAAGCATATCTGAGTCTGGTTGACTAAGGTTTTGTCTAATATACGGAATTTAAACGAAGGCTTAAATAATGTATGCAATCCCATCAAAACTAGACGGCTGGCTTACAATGGGCGCATACACGATATTGATGACGAACTAAGGGCATCATGGACGATCAAAAACAGGACAACACGTTTATACCGGAGCAGGACGAAGCATCCAGCCCGCAACCGATTCGATTCCATCGCCCCCACATCTCGCAAGAGCCTATCAATGACCCAGAGCCCAAATATGTGACAAGAAACCGATATCAAACACTCGAAGAAGCGCAAACGGGACGTAAACATATGGGCGTCGCCTCGGGAGACCCTGTATATCTGAAAGACGCACCACTATCTAAAAACAGCGCAGCTAGTGATGAGCCGATGAAAGCATCCGCCGCTCATCAACAAAGAGGGCCCCGACCCAAGCAAACCTTGACGCATTCGGCTCGCTATCTCGAAACGCCAAAACAGGGAAAATCAATCTTCGTTTCGTCAAGTAAACGACGCAAGCAGCATCAGCTGACAATTCTGCTTTTGATCATTGCGGCCATAGCAGTTGCCCTTGTTATACGATTTATTTTCTTTAAATAAAGGCTCAATACCGAAAACAACAAGATCGTCTGGTGTAATTGAGTCATTTACGCCCCGTAAACGCAAAAAAGGGGGAGGCCGCGAGGCCTCCCCCTTCTTCAAGTCTTG
>DXLU01000016.1:0-90330 GCA_019414565.1 Collinsella sp.
GAAAGCACTTAATGTGCTTTCCGTCTTGCGCAGGACTGTAGAGCAGCAAACTTAACCCCCGCCCTCAGCCCCGGAGACCCTCCCGGACAGCCAAAAAATTTTTTCAAAAAAGTTGTTGCGCGGCGGACAGACTTCTGTGTATACTAATCCCCGCAGCGCACGCGAGCGGAAACAAACGCGAACGCCTGCCTGGGGAGTTAGCTCAGTTTGGTTAGAGCGCCGGCCTGTCACGTCGGAGGTCGCGGGTTCGAGCCCCGTACTTCCCGCCAACGCAATTAAAGCCACGTCTTCGGACGTGGCTTTTTGCGTTTGATGCACTTTGTTTCGATAGAACGATTGCCCTGGCGCATCTTCGCCCAGAATCCCCGCGCCTTCGGGAACGCAAGTAAAATCTAATAAGTATATTTGTCTGAACAACAGCTTTGTTGCGCAACACCTGTTCAACGAGACAGGGGGTTAGGTTATACTAAATTGCACTGTAGGCCGCATCTGATGCATTTCGCTCCGAGTGCGGCGTTCAGTGGATATCCGATTTACCATTTGGATGTCCTAGCGGTCATTTAGCGTCTCGACACAAGCTCGGCCCCGGAGCTCGTTCGAGCTGTTCGTATTCCTTGAAAGGGGAAAAATGGACATATCGAGGAAGACTGATTATGCCCTTCGCATGCTTGCGATGCTTGCCGAGGAGCCGGAGCGGTTGCTGTCTGTTCGCACTGCTGCCGAAGAGGTCAATGTTCCGTATTCGTTTGCCCGTTCGATCCAACACGGTTTGGTTCAAGCCGGCATTGTGGAGAGCCTACGCGGTGTTCACGGCGGCATGCGTCTCAAGGTCAGTCCGGACGATGTCACGATCCGTCAGGTTGTAGAGGCCGTTCAGGGGCCCATGGTTATGAATGATTGCACCGCGCCCGATGGCGACTGTGCGCGCATGGGCACGTGCTGCTATCATCCCCTGTGGGCCGGAGCCCAGGCGTTGATGCGCGACTATCTCGATTCCGTTTCGCTCGGCGATATCGTCGCCCATCGCCAGTTCCCGGCTGTCGATCCCAAGTTCGCCGACCGCGATGCGTTTCCCGAGTACGCCACCTGCGCGTGCGCTTACCGGGAGGAATAGCGCCGCATAAGGAGCATAGCCATGATTCAGGACCCCTTTCGTTCGATGATTCGTTCGGAAGGGGTCCTGCGTTATCGCGACCTTCCGTGGCGCCGCACGCGCGACCCGTATATCATCTGGCTTTCCGAGGTCATGCTGCAACAGACGCAGGTGCCGCGCGTGGAGACGCGCATGCCGGCGTGGCTCGATCGCTTTCCGACCGTCCAGGCGCTCGCTCAGGCCGCTCCCTCCGATGTCTTGGATGCGTGGCAGGGGATGGGCTACAATCGCCGCGCTCTGGCGCTCCATAGGGCCGCACAGTGCGTTGTGGAGGACTGGGATGGGGAGTTTCCGCGCGAGACGCGCGATCTGGTCGCGCTGCCCGGTATTGGCCCGGCGACGGCGCAGGGCATCCGTTCGTTTGCGTTTGATCTTCCGGGCGTGTATCTGGAGACCAACGTGCGCACGGTCTTTCTGCATCATTTCTTTCCCGATGTGCCGGCTGTTCCCGATCGCGAACTGGTGCCGCTGATTCAGGCGGCCTGCCCGGCGGCTCCCGGTGCGACGGCGGACGAGATTGTCCCCTTTGCCGTGCCTCAAGACGACGCCGACACGCCGCGCGCGTGGTATTACGCGTTGCTGGATTACGGCGCATATCTTAAAAAGACACTGCCCAATCCGTCCAGGCGATCGGCGGGCTACAGTCGTCAATCCAAGTTTGAGGGCTCGCGTCGTCAAAAACGCGCCCACATTGTGCGCATGCTACTGGCGGCGCGCGATGGGCAGCCGGCAGGCATTACGCTCGATGAAGCTGTTGCGGGCGTTGACGAGATGGAGGCGGCGGCCGGTCGCGGGCCGGTCGAGTGCGACTTGATCGCGGGCATTCTAGCTGACTTGGAGCGCGAGGGCTTTTGCCGAGCCGAGGACGATCGTTGGTTGAGTGTGTAGCCCGCTCAAATCTGAAGAACGGGATTGTAAGGTTTAAATTCTCGGCTTGAGGGCATCCTAAAGGCGAGGCCGCTCGAAGCCTACGGGCGGCATGCGTTGAAGGGAAGTACACCTATGGATTTTGAGAACTCCCAAACCAAGAAGAACCTCGAGACCGCTTTTGCCGGTGAGTCCCAGGCACACACCAAGTATCGCTACTATGCATCCAAGGCCAAGAAGGACGGCTACGTTCAGATCTCGAACATCTTTGCCGAGACCGCAGGCAACGAGTCCGAGCACGCCAAACTGTGGTTTAAGTATCTGCACGACGGCGCCGTTCCGGGCACTCTGGACAACCTGCGCGACGCCGCCGCGGGCGAGAACTACGAGTGGACCACGATGTATGACGAGTTTGCCAAGACCGCCGAGGAGGAGGGCTTTGTCGAGATCGCCGAGAAGTTCCGTGGTGTCGCCGCCGTCGAGAAGGCCCACGAGGAGCGCTACAACAAACTCGTCGAGCGCATCGAGTCGGGCGAGGTGTTTGAGCGCGAGGGCGTGAAGGTGTGGAAGTGCCTGAACTGCGGGCACCTGCACGTTGGTGCCGAGGCGCCTGAGGTGTGCCCGGTGTGTAACCACCCCAAGGCGTACTTTGAGGAGCAGGTGGTGAACTACTAGCGCTTGGCGCTGGTTGCTGCGGAGCGCAGGGCGGGGAAATACCTTTCCCTCTCGCTCACGGCTCCGCAGGGTCGCGCGAGGCAAAGGTATTTCCCCGCCCTGCGCTCCGGCTTCGGGTCGCTGCGTGCTCGCTACAGAAAAGCTAATAATTAAGTTTGTGTGCCGCCCCTTTTTGGGGCGGCACGTTTTGTGTGGGGGCTGGTTGGGACGGCACCGTTCATGGGTGAGGTACACTGGGTAGCAACTTTTAATTTATCTACTACCTGATGGGGTGTTTTTTTATGGGTAAGAAATCTCGGGCTCGGGTGGCTGCTGCTGGGACTCGTAAGGATCCTGAGCGTCGGGTTGTTGAGGGCGGCAAGGCAGAGCATGCCGATAAGAAGAAAGCCGGTGCGCATGCTCATCCTGAGTGGGCGCCTCATTTGAATTCGGCTAGTGAGGATTTGACTGCCAAGTTGTTTACTCTGGTCGAGGTCATCTTGGGTGTGGTGCCCGTGGTGGTTATCGGTTTGTTCTTGGCCTCGAAGGACGCCACGAGCGTGGATAAGCTCACCGATGTCTTTTCTCAGGACCCCTCGATGGTGGTTACGTTTATCTCTGCGTGCCTGCAGCCGTTTGTGGCGTACATGCTGTACATGATTTATCGCAAATACTGCGAGGGCGATGCGGGTTTTGTCGCCGGCAACCTGATCGGTCTTTTGTGCTCCGAGATCCTACTGCTCAATATCCCGGGCGTCATCGGTATGGGCATCTTGCTGTGGCGTGTCTGGCGCAACGTCGCCCCGCACTTTGAGAGCTGGCTGTTTGAGCGTCGCGCAATGGGCGTGCTGGTCGACATCGCGGGCTCACTCGTGATCCTAGTCCTGGCGTTTATGTGTGCCACCGCAGCTCGAGGTCTCGCGGGCATGTAATCTGCTTTCACCGACTGCGGAGCGCGGGGCAACTGCTGGCCTCACCGCTCCGGGCGTCAGGCCCGCGGCGCATTCCTTTCCCTCTCGCTCACGGCTCCGCAGGGTCGCGCGAGGCAAAGGCATGCACCGCGGGCCTGACGGCGCGGGCTTGCCAACGAGTTTTGGCCCATAGGTTAGTTTGCGTGCCGCCCCTTTTGGGGCGGCACGTTTTTGTGTGTGGTCCCGGCCTTCACATTTTTCGTCAAGCTTTTGGTTAGATTTTGGTCAGTTGGCGTAAGGGTGGAAGGCCAAAAGATTGCTGGCGAAAAAAGCTCAGAGAAAGTGCTGGTAGGGGAGTTGTTGAGCTTTTCGACAGCTTTTGAGCAAAAGAAACTTTGTGGCTATTGCCGGCGATTGCGTTGTCGCGGTCATGGCGGTGCGGGATGCTGGTCGTAAGCGCCGAATGCCCCGATTTTGGAGGCCAACATGGATCTGTTTCTTGAGACTCCGCAGCAACAAGCTGAGCGCATGCTGCGTCAACAGCAACGACTCATGGAGATGCAAATGCAAGGGGTTGCCAACCAAGCGCCCGTGCAAAACGTCGTGCCCGCTGCTGTACCTGCAGCTGTGCCCGGGTGTGAATCGGCGCCAGAGGCCTATTCCGTACAGCAAGATTCATATGCGCAGGAACTCGCGTTCGACAAACGCCGCGCGCGCCGCCGCCGTTTGGGCCAGCGCCTGCGCACATTGGCGATGATCGTGCTCATCCCGCTGGGGCTTGCGGCCATTTTTCTGGCGTCGTATGCCCTCACGTGCATCCTCAACGGCGCATCGCCCAACGAGGTGCTCCAACATCTGTCAGCCCTCGGCCAGCGCCTAGGTGACGTCATAACAACCATCCGCGCCGGCTGGGAGAGCTAGCGTTTGTCACATTAGGACTTCTAGGGTGTAGGGATTCTCGCCATGAGTAGGATTCTTGCATCGTGCGGGTCCTGTCGTGCGACTGAATAGTATTATTGAAGATAAATAATAATAGGATTTGCTATGTATAAGCAGGATTTAGAGCAGACTCTTTTGGATATTGACGAAGAGGCGGAGCTGGAAATGGGTCCAAGAGACGATAGACCGAGCGTTGTATTGGTGGGAGGAAGCGCCTTCATGCTAAACGATGTGACGAATCGGTCGGTTACACATGACATTGATGTGTTTGAGGCAGACAGGTGCCTCCGCGAGATCATAGCTCGATACCCCGAGGTGAATGGCATGGCAGTGGCATATTGCAACCAGATGCCATTCAATTACGAAGATCGACTGATCCCATTGGAGATTGGGGCGCATTTTATCAGGTACTTTACGCCATCTTTGGAGGATCTGGCGGTGATGAAGCTTTATGCCTATCGTCCGAACGACATCGTCGACCTCCATAGTCGAACATTTATCGACCGACTTGATTGGGATCTGCTCGAGCGGCTTATATTCGATGAAGGAGAGGCGTTGGCCTCGTCGCCTTCAGAGCGGAGTTATCAAGAGATGGTCTGCGCATACAGGCAATACAAAAAGGAGGTGCTCGGTTGAATCTGACTTTTGAGGGATTTTTGAAAGGCTATTGCCGAGAGCTGTCCGGACAGCAGTCGCTGAGTTTTAGGAAGCTTGTAAAGCAGGCAACAACGGTTGAGCCGCGTGTGGCGGAGCCTCTGTTTTTGCTCGCTTTGGCGCAGGGTAAGGCCGAATACGTTCTGGGTTTATCCGAGGGCTCGTGGATGGAAGAGGGCTATCGAGGTGTTTTGTCTCTGTATGGCCAAGCGAGTAGCCTGGCATCTCTATGCTCCGAGGATAAGCTCCCCAATCGTTACGCCAACGTTTGGCGTGCGTATAGAGGGGTGAAAGAAAAGCCAGCGGCCGACAGAAGGGTGAACGCCCTGATGAGAAAGAGAACACTTAAAGCATTGGAGGAATCGGGTGTAACGCGCTACGGTCTCTGCCGCGATTTGAATCTGAATAAGGGAAACGTGTACGCATACTTAGCCGGTGATGACTCGAAGGTGAGCAGGAAGACAGCGCGTCGCATTATGGAATATGCGGAGGAGAGAAGCACCCAAGAAGGGGCCGGGCGCCCGGTGCGTGTGGCAGGGTAAGATTGATCGCGGTTTTGATTGATAATCGATTGGGTTTGTTGGGCGGAGTCTATGTCTGCTATTGATATTGCGCTTGTTGTGATTGCCTTGGTGGCGGTGGGAGTTGCTGCGGTCTGCGCCCTGCAGCTTAAGGGCCTTCGTGCCGAGTTGCGAGAGCGTGGCGGCAACGAAGCGGAGACGCTCGCGGCGCTCGAGCAGGCCAACAGCGCGCTCGATGCCCTGAACGTTGCGCTAGCCGAAACCCGTCGCACGGCCAATGTCATCGCGCAGCAGCAGACGACCGACGCCGCCGTAGAGCAGCAGCGCTACCTGACCATTGCGCGCGAGTTCTCGCAGGCTGGCGACCGTATGGACGACCTGCGCCGTGAGACGGCCCAACAGCTGGGCGCCAACCGCGAGGGCATTGAGCACCGCCTGGACAAGGTGCGCGAGACGGTTGATGCCCAGCTGGGCGCCATCCGCAAGGACAACAACGTGCAGCTCGATCAGATGCGTGCGACGGTGGACGAGAAGCTCTCCCGCACGCTCAACGATCGCCTGTCGGCATCGTTTAAGCAGGTGAGCGACCAGCTCGAGGCCGTGTATAAGGGCTTGGGCGACATGCAATCCATTGCCACCGGCGTGGGCGACCTCAAGCGCGTGCTGGGCAATGTAAAGGCGCGCGGCATTTTGGGCGAGGTGCAGCTGGGCGCGATCCTGGCGGATATTCTCACGCCCGATCAGTATCTGGAAAACGTCGCCACCAAGCCTGGCGCCTCGGAGCGCGTTGAGTTTGCCGTCAAGCTGCCGGTGGACGAGGACGATCCCGTGCTGCTGCCGATTGACTCCAAATTCCCGGGTGATGCGTACGAGCATCTGCTCGACGCCCAGGAGTCGGGCGACGCGGAGGCCGTCGCCGCCGCGCGCAAGACGCTCGATGCGATGGTGAAACGCGAGGCCAAGGACATTTGCGAGAAGTACCTGAGCGTGCCGGCGACCACCAACTTTGGCATCATGTTCGTGCCGTTTGAGGGTCTGTACGCCGAGATCGTCAGCCGCCCCGGGCTTATTGAGACCCTGGGCCGCGACTATCACGTCAATATTGCCGGCCCCAGCACCATGGCGGCCATCCTCAACAGCCTGCAGATGAGCTACCAGACGTTTAAGCTGCAAAAGCGCACCGACGACGTGCTGCGCGTGCTTTCCGCCGTCAAGGCCGAGCTGCCGCACTATCAGGCGGCGCTGCGTCGTGCCCAGCAGCAGATCGAGACCGCGGGCAAAACGGTCGAGGGCATCATCACCACGCGCACCAACGTTATGGAGCGCAAGCTCAAGGATATCGACGCGCTGGAAGACGCGCGGGAGGCCGACGAGATCTTGGGACTCACGCCCGCGGACCATCTCACAGACCAAGAAGACGAGGACTAATTGCAACAAGACGGCGGGGCGCCGGCGCAAACGCGGATGCCCCGCTGCTTTTCGCATCGTGCTTGCCTGGAGTGCGCTTCAATGTGCAACAATGGCGTTTCGCCCTATCAGATGCGAAAGGAAGCCCATGTCTCAGAGAAGCACCAGCCCGCTCAAGCGCTCCACCGTGCGCCGCACGCTGCGGCGTTTTTGGGACGTCACGCGCACGCAGCCGCTGATCGTCTTTCTCTCGGTGTTCTCGTCGGCGGGCTATATCTTTTTGCTCACGTTTGCCAACACCTACGTGATGGCCCTCATCGTCGACCGCGTCCAAGCGGGCCCCGTGGCGGGCAATCAAGTATTCGAGGTCTTTGGTCCTTACATTCTGGCGCTTGTGCTCGTTAATCTGGTAGGCCAGATCCTCTCCAAACTGCAAGACTACACCGTCTACAAGCTCGAGATCGCGGGTAACTACCACCTGGCGCGCTTGTGCTTCGACACGCTCTCCAATCAATCCATGACATTCCACACCAGCCGATTTGGAGGATCGCTTGTGAGCCAGACGAGCCGTTTTATGAGCGGCTACACGGGTCTGGTGGACGTGACGGTGTATTCGTTTATCCCCACTATCACCTCGGTTGTCTGCACGGTGGCGGCGCTCGCTCCGGTGGTGCCTGCATTTACCGTAATCCTGGTGGGCATCATGGTCGTCTACATCGCGTTTGTCTGGCTTATGTACAAGCGCATCATGCCGCTTTCGGCCGCGACGTCCGCCGCTCAGAACAAGCTGTCGGGCGTGCTTTCCGACGCGGTCACGAACATTCTGGCCGTCAAGACCTGCGGGCGCGAGGACTTTGAGCGCGACCTGTTCGATACCGCCGACCGTGCCGCGCGCGATGCCGAAACGGTATCGATGCACGCCATGATGCAGCGCAACTTTACGACTTCGGGCCTTATCGTCATCACCATGGCTGTGGTGAGCGTGTTCGTGGCGGGCGGCAACGCGTGGTTTGGCATTTCGGCCGGCGCGCTCGTCATGATCTTTACCTATACGTACAACCTCACCATGCGTCTGAACTACGTGAGCTCCATGATGCAGCGCATCAACCGCGCGCTGGGCGAGGCCGCTGAGATGACGCGCGCGCTGGACGAGCCTCGCCTGGTGGCGGACGACGAGAATGCCCCCGAGCTCAAGGTGAGCGAGGGCGCAATTGATTTTGAGCACCTGAGCTTTGCATACCGTGATGCCGCGGTGGGCGAGAGCGTGTTTCACGACCTGACGCTCCATGTGGCGGCGGGCCAGCGCGTGGGCCTGGTGGGTAAATCGGGCTCGGGCAAGACGACGCTCACTAAGCTGTTGCTGCGCTTGGACGACGTACAGGGCGGCCGCGTGCTCGTGGACGGCCAGGACGTCTCGCGCTGCACGCAGCAGAGCCTGCGCCGCCAGGTTGCCTACGTGCCGCAGGAGGCGCTGCTGTTCCACCGCTCCATTCGCGAGAATATCGCCTACGGACGTCCCGATGCCACCGACGAGCAGATCCGCGAGGCCGCGCGCCTGGCCAATGCGACTGAGTTTATCGACCGCTTGCCCCATGGCTTTGACACCATGGTGGGCGAGCGCGGCGTTAAGCTTTCGGGCGGCCAGCGCCAGCGCGTGGCCATCGCCCGCGCCATCCTGACCGACGCGCCGATTCTGGTGCTCGACGAGGCGACGTCTGCGTTGGACAGCGAGTCCGAGGCGTTGGTGCAGGAGGCGCTCGAGAACCTGATGCGCGGGCGCACCTCCATTGTGGTGGCGCATCGCCTGTCCACTGTGGCGGCGCTCGACCGCATCGTGGTGCTGGCAGACGGCGAGATTGTCGAGGACGGCACGCATGCGCAGCTTGTCGAGGCGGGCGGCGAATACGCAAGCCTGTGGAGCCGCCAGACCGGCGCATTTTTGGAGGCTTAAGGCCCCCGTACGTGGGACAATCGTTTCCGTGAAGTTATGTTTCTGCCGAGCCGAGGAGTCGTTATGCCACGCGAGACCAATGCCGCCAAACGCGAACGCGCCATCGAGGTGTGCGAGCGCCTTAACCGTCGCTATGGCCCGGTCGAGTGCTTCTTGGACCACGAGAATCCCTTTAGGCTGCTCATCGCGGTACTGCTCTCGGCGCAGACGACTGACGCGCAGGTCAACAAAGTGACGCCGCGGCTGTTTGCCCAGTGGCCCACGCCCGAGGCCATGGCGGGGGCGAGCGTGGCCGACGTGGCGGACACCATTAAGTCGCTCGGCTTTTATAAGAGTAAGGCCAAGCATGCCGTGGAGGCCGCGCAGATGATCGTTGCCGATTACGGCGGCGAGGTGCCGGCCGACATGAAGGAGCTCGTCAAGCTGCCGGGCGTGGGGCGCAAGACGGCGAACATCGTGCTCAACGTGGGGTACGGTATCGTGGAAGGCATCGCGGTGGATACGCACGTCAACCGCATCGCGCACCGCCTGATGCTGAGTCCCAAGACGCACGCCAAAGAGCCGCTCAAGACCGAGCAAGATCTGCTCAAGATCTTGCCGCACGAGTATTGGGAGTCGGTCAACCACCAGTGGATCACCTTTGGCCGCGAGATCTGCGATGCCCGTAAGCCCAAGTGCGACGAGTGTCCGCTGGCGGATTTGTGCCCCAGCGTGCGCGTGACGGGGTAGGGCCCGGCACGTTTTGCCAGCGTTCGAAGGCTTTGGCCAATGTTGCGCAACACATTTGGGTCGCGAGGGCTCAATATGATGGCGACAGATGCCGTTTGTTGTGAGGGGATACCCGAATATGTTTTGCACCAAGTGTGGCTCCGAGATGCCCGACGGAACCGATTTTTGCACGAACTGCGGGGCACGCATGGGCGCCGCTTCTCCGGCGGCAGGAATGCCTCCCGTGCAGAAGAAATCGCATAAGCGAGCGGTGATTATCGGCATATGTGTAGCGGGCGTGCTGGTGGCCGGTGGCGCTGCGCTGGCGCTGACCGGCGTGTTGGGACCGCTTGGGCAGGGCAATTCATCGCAGATTACGGTACTTGGGTCCGACGAGGGTTCGGGCGAACACAAGGACAAGGGAAGCGCCAAAGAGAAGCCTGCCGAAGAGCAAGAAGAGCCGGAAGAACCCGAGCAGACGGGCAGCAGCGTCAAAGTCGACCTCAATGACCAGGCAACCTATGCCGCCACGAACCTGTTCCTGTCGAACTTTACGGAGGAGGACTTTGGCTACAACAAGAATGACCCGAGTTCGCTGTTTGACGTAACGGATGGCTTGTCTGCAGAAGAGCAACGCGACATGACGTTTTTCATCTTTAACCATTTTCTTGACAACGGCTCAAAGCGCGTAGAGCGGGGAAGCGACATCGGCGGGAAAAGATACGGGTTTAAAATCGCGATAGATGCCGTACATAGCGAAATGAATCGCCTTTTTGGAATGACGCTTTCCGATGACGAAATGCAGTTTGATGACAATGAGGGGAAGTACGACGAAGTTATTCAGGCGCTTGGGACGAGGGCTACGGTCCAAGACGGATACCTGTATTTCAACGAAGAACACGGGGTTGCGAAAATAGCCGTTCCGGCAATCGTTACAGCGGCGGAGGACCTTGGAAACAACACGTACCGCCTGACATTTGAGGCATATGTTGCGCAGAGCTATAACGGTGGCCCATCCCCGCTGGTCTCGGATGTCCCCGAGAGCGTTTACGGGCTGCCTGCCGATCAGCTGAAGGCGACGATTGGAGTCGACTCTACGTCTGCGATGTCCGGAACTGCCGTGGTAAAGGTCGCCGCCGGTGACGGTGCTCCTGCCTTCGCCCTGCAAAGCATAAATTACGACTAGATTTCGGAATTAGAATTTGTCTCCATCACGCCAGGCGGCTCGGCCGTCTGGCGTTTTTGTTGCGGGGCTGGGTGTGCGCTTGAGCTGGAGTATATGTTGCCTCCCGCTGCCTCATGCAAAAATGTGTTGCTAATTTAGAAGGCTATTCAAGCGTGCCGAAGTCGTGGCGTGCTGGCGTAGCATGAGCAAAAAAATCAAGCAATGGAGGACAACGTGGCAACATTGAAGACGCGAGAGCTTGAAGATTACTTTGAGCGCATCGTGCGCACACGCGAAGGTGACCTACCTGGTCGTCGCAAAGGCGACGAATACTTGTCTCAAACCCATGCGCTCTACCACGGCGATCCTGCGCCCTGGGCTCTGACGCCAAAGATATTCGACAAGAACATGACGGCGCTTCTTAAAGAGGCCGCCGAGCGTATGTATGGCATCATGGACAAGGTGACGCGGGCGTTTTGCTCCGATGCGTCCGTGCGTGCGTGGTTTCGCATGGATCCGGCTTTTGCTGACCTATGCGCTATGGATGCCGGCTATGATTGCCAGATTCCCCTTGCACGCGTTGATATCTTTCTTGACGAGGGCACCGGTTCGTATACGTTTTGCGAGCTCAATACCGACGGCAGTGCTGGAATGGTAGTGACCGATGCGGTCTGTCAGGCAGTGCGAATGACGCCTTCCTTTGAGGAGTTTGCATCCGAGCACCCCGGCTTTCGACAGTACGATTTGTGCGGTAGCTGGATAGATGCATTGTTTGAGACCTATGCAGAGTGGGAGCTGGCCCATCCTCGCCGCACCGAGGATAGTGCACGATCGGACGACGGGGTCCGCGTTGACGAGGGACCCCATGCACCGCAATCAAAGATCTATCCCGCTTCGGTGGCAATCGTCGACTATTCGGAAAGCATCGACTTGGAAGATGCGGCTCATTTTGCCGACCTTATGAGGCGGCGGGGTGTAGTCGCACGCTTTGCGGACGTGCGCGACCTGCGGATTGCCGAAGAAGAGGGCGGTGCTAGGCGCCTGTGCGATGCCGCTGGTCCCATTGATTGCGTTTGGCGGCGCGCGGTGACCGGCGAGCTGTGGGATAAGCCGTGCGACGGACGCTCGGCCTTAATCGAGGCTGCCCAAGAAGGGCTTGCATGTATCGTCGGTGGTTTTAGAACGTGGCCGTGTGCGACTAAGACCGTATTTGCGTTTTTGTGGTCTCGGGCCGGTCAGTCCTTGTTGAGCTCGGAGGAGCAATCGTTTGTACGGGAGCATGTGCCCTATACCGAGATTTTGGACGAAAGCACCCAGTTGTCGAGATTTGTCGAAAAGGATCGATGGATCGTCAAGCCGTGCGGCGGCTACAATGCGGTTGGCGTTGTCGCTGGTTTGGATGTCACGGAACAGGAATGGTCCCAGGTGCTAGCTCGCGCTGCGGCCGCTGGGGCGATTGTACAGGAGTATGCTCAGCAGTATCAGACTCCCTGCTTGCGCGGAACGCTTGTCGATGGGCCGCATCGAGGAGAGGCGCCCAAAGGACTTGTGGATGATCTTGGTTTTGCGCCCGCTTCTAATATGGAAGGCCTGTACCTGTATCGCGGCCGTTTTGCGGGCGTGTATACACGCGTCGGTTTTGCCAACACCATAGGCGAGTGGACGAGCCGCTTAAACGTTGCGAGCTTTTTTGAGGAATAGCCGTTTCTTGGGGCACCTTCCGTGGTTGCGGCGTTCGACGTGACGGGGAAATTTTGGCGAAGCCGGTGAGTCCAGTTCTATCTGGCGTTTTTGTTGCGGGGCTGGGCGTACGCTTGAGCTGGAGTCCTCTCCATGCGCTACCATGACAGACAATGTATTTGACGTACGACCCGCCGAGCTTGCCCCGGCGGGCTTTTGGCGTTGCGATGCCGGAGGAACAGCATGCTCATTCACCGTATAGCCGCGCAGCTCTACACTGCCGAGGCCTTGCAGACCGTCGAGGCCGGACTCGATGCCGGCGAGGACGTGACGCTGGCCGTGTCGCAGTCGGGCCGTACGCTCATGGCGGCCGCCCAGTTTGCGCGCCGTCCGCGCCCCACGGTCTACATTGTGAGCGGCGAGGACGCGGCCGATCGTGCCGCCCGCAGCCTTGCCGCCTATGTGGGGCTGGCGCACGTGTGCCGCTTCCCCGAGCGCAAGGACTATCCGTGGCGCGAGCAGGCGCCCGACGACGTCGTGGTGGCGCAGCGCTGCGAGGCGCTCGGGCGCATCGTGCGCGGCGACAACTGCATTATGGTCGCCTCGGCCCGCGCACTGCTGCGCTGCGTGCCGCCGGTCGAGAGTCGCTACTGGGAGTCCACTACTTTTGCGGCGGGCGAGGAGATTCCCTTTGACGAGGTGCCGCAGTGTCTGGTGGGCATGGGCTACACCAATGCCGGCGCCGCCGACGCGCCCGGCCTGTTCCGTGTGCACGGCGACACCGTCGAGGTGTTTCCCGCGCAGGAAAAGGCGCCCGTGCGCATTGAATTTTTCGGCGACGAGATCGACCGCATCCGCCGCATGGTGGGTTCCACGGGCCAGACCATCGGCAACGAGGACAGCATCGAGATTTTCCCCTGTCGCGAGCTCGCACTCACCGACGACGCCGTCCACAACATGCATGTGGCGCTCTATCGTGCCAGCCAGGACGACAGCAAACTGGCGGCGCTGCTCGAGATGGTGGATGCGCGCATCGTCACGCCCGAGCTCGATCGCTTTTTGCCGGTGATGTACGGCCAGACCGTGAGCCCGCTGGCGCACGTGAGCGGCAAGGCGCTCGTGGTGCTGTCCGAGCCGCGCTCGCTGTTCGACGATTGCCTACGTGCCTACGAGGATATCGAGGCACGTGCCGGCGAGGCGGGGGTCGACCGTCTGGACGGCCTGTACGTGCGTGCCCAGCAACTCGACTTTGGTGCCCAGCAGCGCCTTAACTACGTGAGCTTGATTCGTGCCGGCGGTGCGGTGACGGCAGAGCTCAAGATTGAGCAGCCGGCCATCGCGGGCTCGGACAATCGCTTTATGACGCGCATCCAGGAGGTCGTGGGCAAGCGCTATGCCTGCGTATTTGCCATCCCCGACCGCGGTGCGCGCGAGTCGATGGAGCTCACCTTTGGCGATGAGGGCATCACCTTTGAGGAGTCGCTGACGGCCGCCCCCGAAAACGCCGGCGTTATCGGCGACCGCGTGCGCGTGGCGGCGGCGGATTCTGCCGACCGTGCTGCCCGCCAACAGGCCCATGCCTCAATTCGTGAGCGCCGCGCCGACGCGCTCAACGCCCGCTCGCTCGAGGCGGGTGCGGCCCAGGCTGCCGCCGGCGCCGCCGTGCCCACCATCTCGCGCGGGCGCGTGACCTTTGTGGACGCCGCCCTGCCGCAGGGCGTGGTGGTGCCCGATGCCAATCTGGCCGTTTTCTCGATCGCCGACCTCAACGCTCGCATGGACGCCAACCGCGCCCGCAGCCGCCGCAAGGTCGATATTACGCAGATCACCTTCCCCTTTAAGCCAGGCGACTACGTGGTGCATGCAACGCATGGCATCGCGCTCTTTAGCGAGATCGCGCGCCAGGAAGTGGGCGGCAAGGAGCGCGACTACTTTTTGCTGGAATATGCCGACGGCGACAAGCTCTATGTGCCGCTTGAGCAGGTCGACCGCATCACGCGCTATGTTGGCCCCGACGGCGACAAGCCGCGCCTGACTAGGCTCAACACTGCCGACTGGACGCGTGCCACCAACAAGGCGCGCAAGAACGCCAAAAAGCTGGCGTTTGACCTGGTCGATCTGTATACGCGCCGCTCGTCGATTACCGGTATCGCCTGCCCGCCCGATACGCCCGAGCAGATCGAGATGGAGGAGAGCTTTCCCTACGACGAGACGCGCGACCAGCTAGAGGCCATCGCCGATATTAAGGCCGACATGGAGGCGCCCAAGCCCATGGACCGCCTGCTGTGCGGCGACGTGGGCTTTGGCAAGACCGAGGTCGCCCTGCGCGCGGCGTTTAAGTGTGTGGACTCCGGCCGCCAGGTCATGGTGCTCTGCCCCACGACTATTCTTGCCCAGCAGCACTACGAGACATTCTTTGAGCGCTTTGCCCCGTTTGGCCTGGAGGTCGAGGTGCTCAGCCGCTTCCGCACCCCGGCGCAGCAAAAGCGCGCGCTCAAGGCGTTTGCCGAGGGCACGATCGATGTGCTGATCGGCACACACCGTCTGCTTTCGGCCGACGTGAACCCCAAGAACCTGGGCCTGGTGATCATCGACGAGGAACAGCGCTTTGGTGTGCAGCACAAGGAGCAGCTCAAGAACCTGCGCGAGCAGATCGACGTGCTCACGCTTTCGGCCACGCCCATCCCGCGTACCATGCAGATGGCAACGAGCGGCGTGCGCGACATGAGCCTGATCACCACGCCGCCGACCGGGCGCCGTCCCGTGATTGTGCACGTGGGGGAGTACGACCCCGACGTGGTGAGCGCGGCGATTCGCCTGGAGGTGGGTCGCGGCGGCCAGGTGTACTACGTGTCCAACCGCGTCAAGACCATTGACGACGCCGTGGCGCGCGTGCACGAGGCCGCGCCCGAGGCGCGCGTGGGCGTGGCGCACGGCAAGATGAGCCCGCGCGAGGTCGAGGACGTGATGATCGAGTTCGCGACCAAAAAGATCGACGTGCTCATTGCTACGACCATCGTTGAGAGCGGTATCGACAACGCGTGCGCCAATACGCTCATCATCGAGGACTCGCAGCGCCTGGGTCTAGCACAGCTCTACCAGCTCAAGGGCCGTGTGGGCCGCTCGGCCACGCAGGCCTACGCATACTTTATGTTCCCGGGCGAGCTGCCGCTCACCGAGGAGGCAACGGCGCGCCTGACTGCACTTTCCGAGTTCCAGGACCTGGGCAGCGGCATGCGCATCGCCATGCGCGACCTGGAGATTCGCGGTGCCGGCTCGCTTATGGGCGCCGAGCAGCACGGCAACCTGTCGAGCGTGGGCTTTGACCTGTTTACGCAGATGCTGGGCCAGGCCGTGGCCGAGGCGCGCGGCGACGACGACGCCGGCGTGGAGGCGGCGAGCGTGGGCATTAACCTGCCGGCCGATTACTTCTTGTCCGAGGAGTACCTGCCGGCGGTGGACCAGCGCGTGCTCGTGTACCGCAAACTCGCGGCGGCCGAGGACTTGGAGAGCATCGACGAGGTGCAGGAAGAGACCGAGGCCGCGTATGGCGAGCTGCCGTTGGCGGGGCTCAATCTGTTCAACCGCGCGCGCATCCGCATTCGCGGCGAGCGCCTGGGGCTCGAGAGCGTCACGCTCAGCGGCGGGCGCATTACCTTCCTGGGGGTTGACGTTCCCAAGAAGGTAGCCTTTGAGTTCAAGAATCGCTATGGCGCGGTGAACTTCCCCAAGAGCCGCAAGCTGTCGGTGCCCTACAAGGCGGGCGCCGGCGCGGGCAGCGGCCTGGGTCGCGGCCTCGACGCCAACGACGGCGCCGGCCCCGTGGCGGCCACACTCATGCTGCTGCAGCAGCTGGGCGCTACTGACGATGACTAACAAGTAAGTCGGTGGGACAAAGTTATCAGTGGTTTTTGTCCCAGGTGCGATAGTCACATCGAGCCTGTCAACGCAAGCGACCCTGGGACAAAACTACTGATAACTTTGTCCCACCACGTTGCGGGTCGACCCTTCGCCCGATGGAAAGGAAAGCATGTTCGGGTACATCTACAAGAAAGACGCCGCTGCCATTGCGGTTGTCCTGTGCCTTTGTCTGGGCGTGGGCAGCTTTTTCGATTATCAGATCTCGAGCGCGCTGTTCAACATCGGCAGCATGTACGGCCGCTTTATCGAGGCTGCCGGCGAGCTGCCGTTCGAGCTGACGGCGAGCATCGCGGGCGTTATGCTCGTGCGCGCGGTGCGCCCCGACTCCAGGGGGAGTAAATGGCTCGCCGTACTCGGTATCCTCGTCAACGTCGGCCTGGCCGGCTACGAGATCGTCTCGTCCCTGCGGGTTGGCGGCAAGCTCATCGCAGCTCAGTTGGTGCTGACGTTTGCGCTGGCCATCGTCGCCAATCTTATCGTCTATCGCCTCACGCGCGACACCGAGCCCGACGAGCTCACGCGCTGGGCGTTGATGGTGCTTGCCGTGTGGGTCGCTCAGGCCATCATCCTCAACGTGGTTGTCAAGCCGCTGTGGTCGCGCCCGCGCATGCGCGTGATCGAGGCGACGCGGGGACTCGATTTTCAGCCGTGGTGGGTGATCGGTAACCCCGACAAGTGGGCCTATATCGCCGCCGGCGTGATCAAGGACGGCTTTAAGTCGTTTGCGAGCGGACACACGGCGCATGCGGCGATCGGCCTTATGCTCGCCGGGCTTCCCGCGGCGGCCTTTAAGGAAAAGCCGTCGCGCCGCCGCGTGGTCTTTTGGTTCGCTGCCGTGGTCGCGGCGCTCGTCGCCTTTGGCCGTATCGTGATCGGTGCGCACTTTTTGACTGACGTGAGCTGCGGCTTTGCCTTGGTGCTGGCGCTTGAGTGCCTTGCCGCGCGCATTGCCTATCCGGGCGGCGTACAATAGCGGCACCTGAATCATCGGGCTCGTGCCCGGCTAGAGAGGATTGCCATGCTTGCGTTCAACAACGATTATTCCCACGGTGCACATCCGGCAGTGCTGCAGGCGCTCGTCGACACCAACATGGAGCCGCAACCCGGCTACGGTACCGATGCACACACCGAGCGTGCCAAGCAGCTTATCCGCGAGGCCTGTCAGGCGCCCGATGCCGACGTATTTTTCCTAGTGGGCGGCACGCAGGCCAACGCGACGGTGATTGACATGCTGCTCGCGCCGTACGAGGGCGTCGTTGCTGCCGAGACTGGCCACGTCGCCTGTCACGAGGCGGGCGCCATCGAGTTTGGCGGCCACAAGGTGCTCACCATCCCTGGCTACGAGGGCAAGATGCATGCCGAGGACCTCGAGAATTATATCCAAGTGTTCTACGAAAACGAGAGCTACGAGCACACGGTGTTTCCGGGCGCGGTGTACGTGAGCCTGTCGACTGAGTACGGCACGCTGTACTCCAAGGCCGAGCTCGCGGCGATTCACGCGGTGTGCCAGAAGCGCGAGATTCCGCTGTTTGTGGATGGCGCCCGACTGGCCTATGCGCTGGCAGCCGACGAGTGCGACCTCATTCTGCCCGAGCTGGCGCAGCTGTGCGACGTGTTCTACATCGGCGGCACCAAGTGCGGCGCGCTTTGCGGCGAGGCTGTGGTGTTCTGCGGCATGCACGCTCCGGCGCATCCCATTCCGCGTATTAAGCAGCACGGCGCGCTGTTGGCCAAGGGCCGCCTGACGGGCGTGCAGTTTGAGGCGCTCTTTACCGATGGCCTGTATTTTGAGATTGGTCGACAGGCGATTCAGACGGCCCAGGCGCTGCGTCGTGTGCTGCACGAGCGCGGCTACCAGTTCTTTTTGGAGACGCCCACAAACCAGCAGTTCGTGATTCTGCCCAACGAGGACATGGCCCGCATTCGCGAGCATGCGGCGATCGAGTACTGGGAAAAGTACGACGATACCCACACGGTGGTGCGCTTTTGCACCAGCTGGGCCACGACGCAGGAGGACATCGACGCGCTGGCGGCTGTCCTGTAGCCTGATGTAATGACGAGGGGCCGCCTTGCGCTGGGTTTGGCGCAAGGCGGCCTTTGTTTTTGAGAGAGAAGGGTTGTATGACCGAGATGTCCGAGCCGGCGATTCGCCTGGTGACGCCCGAAGACGCGCCGGCGTTGCTTGCCATCTATGAGCCGTATGTGCGCCAGACGGCGATTACCTGCGAATACGAGGTGCCGAGCGTTGAGGAGTTCGCCGGGCGCATCGAGCACACGCTCAAGCGCTATCCGTATCTGGTGATGGAGCTGGACGGGCGTCCGGTGGGTTATGCCTATGTGAGTCCGCTCAACAGCCGCGAGGCATACGACTGGTCGGTCGAGACGTCGATTTACCTGGCACGCGACGTGCGCCACGGCGGGCTGGGCCGCAAGCTGCACGATGCGCTCAAGCAGTGCCTGATCGCGATGGGCATCACCAACATGTGCGCGCTCATCGCCGTGCCGCACGACAAGGACGACGAGTATCTAACGCACAACAGCCAGGACTTCCATGCCCATATGGGATATCGCTTGGTGGGTGCTTTCGACCGCTGTGCCCAAAAGTTCGGCCGCTGGTACGACATGTGCTGGATGGAGCTGGTCCTGGCCGAGCGCACCCCCAACCAGCCCAAACCAACCTGGTTCCCCGACCTCCTCGCCTAAAACCACCACGAAGGTGCCTGTCCCCTTTGCGGTGGTTAGCCGATGGGTTCGGTGTATTTGGCGCGGTCGGTGCGTTGGATGCGCTTGGAGACATGGAGCGGGCGGCCGTCGGTGTCGTAGACGTAGTCGGTGATCAGGATCAGCGCCTGTCCGCGCTCAACGTTGAGCAAAAACGCCTCGTTTTGCGAGGCATAGCACACCTCAAAGGTCTTATGCCCCTGCGCCGGCGCACGATGGAACTCCTGGCGCAGCGTGGCGTAGAGCGAACCGTTGATATCGCGATCGATGAGCGCCTCAAAGCTTGGCGGCAGATAGGTGGTCTCCAGGCACAGCGGTGCTTCGTCCAGATAGCGCAGGCGGACGAGCTTGACGAGTTTGCTGCCCACGGCGGCATCGAAAAACTTGGCCACGTCGCCGGCGGCCTTGGCAAAGCCCGAGTCCACCGTGCGCGTGGTGGGCTTCATGCCCTGACCCTGGATCTGCGCTGTGTAGCTCGAAAACACCAGGTTGTTCTCGTGGAGCGCCGGCGTGTCGGCCACAAAGGCGCCGCGTCCGCGCTCGGTGCGAATCAGGCCTTCGTCAACAAGCACCTTAAGGGCATGGCGCACGGTGCTGCGCGACAGCCCCGATTCGTCCATGAGCTCCATTTCGGACGGCAGCTTGTCTCCGCAGGCGTAGATGCCGGCAGCGATGCGGTCGCGAAGTGTGGTCGCCAGACGCTCGTATTGGGTCAGTTTCTTTTTCGATGAAGCGCTCATGCGATCAACCTGTATCTAACCTGTATGCTTACCTAATCAAGCATGTATCCAATACAACAACAAAACTGCTGGTAACGAGTTATCGAAAACCGTATCAGCAAAAAATCTAAGACAAATATAGCATACAACTAGTCGACATCGCTAAAACATGTATGTAACTTGTATGCCGTCAAGAGCATCAAATGAGAAGAAAGGCTGATGCGCGATGACTACTCAGGAACAGGTTAAGGATGTCGTCTCCCAGGTTTTGGCTGACAAGGCAGACAAGGGCGGCATCAAGCGCGTTGTGTGGATCGGCGCCGGCGGATCTAACGGCGGTAACTATCCTGCCCAGTACTTTATGGAGCACGAGGCCACGCAGGTCGTGAGCTCCAGCTACACCAGCAACGAGTTCGTGCACGCCACGCCCGCCTACGTCAACGAGAACACCTTGGCCGTTGTCGTGTCCATGCGCGGCACCAAGGAGACTATCGTTGCCGCCCAGGTCGCCAAGGACCACGGCGCCAGCACCATCGCCATCTACGTTGACGAGTCCGCCCTCACCGAGGTCTGCGACTACAAGATCCAGTACGACAGCCTGGCTGTCGACGAGTCCTGCATGGGCCGCACCAACTCCGCCGTCGTGACCATGATCGCTATGGAGCTTACGCAGCAGACCGAGGGCTATGCCGAGTACGAGACCGCTATGGCAGCCTTTGACCTGGTCGATCCCATCTATCGCAAGGCCGTCGAGTACACCCGTCCGCTCGCAGCCAAGTGGGCCGAGCAGAACGCCGACAAGCCCTGCATCAACGTGATGGCTCAGGGTCCGCTCTTTGGTGCCGCCTACGTCTTTAGCATCTGCAACGTGCAGGAGATGCTGCAGATCGACTCCTGCACCATCAACACCTGCGACTTCTTCCACGGTCCCTTCGAGATCCTGGACAAGCGTACCTCGCTGTTCCAGCTCATCAGCGTCGGCCGCAGCCGCTGCAACGACGAGCGCGGCATTCGCTTTGTCAACCAGTACGGTGGTGAGCGCGTCTACCAGCTCGACGCCAAGGAGCTCGGCCTCAACGACATCAAGGACAGCGTGAGCGAGTACTTCAACCACCTGATCTTTGCCCCGATCCTCAACAACGTCTACATGCGTGCGCTCTCCGCCGTCACCCACAAGGACTACATGACGCGCCGCTACATGTGGAAGCTGGATTACTAAGGGATAGAGCGGCCTAACAGCCCAATACCCCTCATGAGTTGCGGTGGAATAGTTCCTGTTTGGGGGCGTGAAGCCTCTGTTTGAGAACTATTTCACTGCAACTGCTAGAGCGGCACTTGGGGACGTTCCCTTTCTGCCGGCAGTTGGGGACACTCCTTGTGTCGAGAGATTTCCCGTTCGCCGATTTGTGCCTTGAAAAATGTATATAACGACTATAACGTAGCATGAAACATATTGGAAATATACTGAGGAGGCTGCGTTGAAGAGGAGCAATCTGGGCTATGTGCTGGTGCTGATCGCCGCGCTTATGTGGGGCAGCATCGGAATCTTTGTAAACGGCATCTCAGCCATGGGCGTTTCGTCCCAGAGCATGGCTGCCTTTCGCTTGTTGGTCGGAGCGCTTATCTTGGCGCCGGTCCTGATGTTTATGGGCTGCCGTCCGGGTGAGGGGTCTACCGTGGTTCAGGGTCCGCTGACCCTGTTCAAGGCAAGCCCTAAAGAGCTTGTTTCCTGCGCGCTTGTCGGTATCGTCGGTTTGGCTGCCGCCAACACCTGCTATTACGAGTGCATGCGCGAGGTGGGCATGTCCACGGCATCGGTGCTGCTCTACACGTCGCCGGTGTTTGGCGTCGCGCTCGGCCGCGTCCTTTATCGCGAGGACGTGACCCTCAACAAGCTCGTCGCCATTGTCTTTAACATCATTGGCTGTGTGCTTGCGGTGACCAATGGCGACCTTTCCGGTTTTCATTTTTCGGTTTGGGGCGTCACGTCGGGCGTGATTGCAGGCCTTTGTGGTGCGTCGCTCGCGGTGTTTAGCCGGATAGCAACCAAGACGGTCCACCCGCTGGCTGTCACGTTTTGGGGCTTTGTTTTTGGCGGTGCGGTTATGGCAGCTATCGCGGCTCCGTGGCCGGATGTCGCCGCGGCAATGTCGCCACAGCTGCTGCTGCTGTTCCTTGGCTTTGGACTCATCCCCACAGCCGTGGCTTACATCTTATATATGCAGGGTCTGTCCATGGGGCTCGAGACGTCGAAAGTTCCCGTCGTAATGTCATTCGAGACAGTCGTCACCGTACTGCTGGGCATTGGTGTCTACGCCGAGCCCGCCGGCGCGATCAAAGTTCTGGGCATCGTTTTGGTGCTCGCGTCCATCGTGATTATGAACACCGACTTTTCCAAGCTGCGCAACAGTGTGTTTGTCGGTCATGTCGTTGAGAGCATGACCTTTAAGCCCAACGCGTGGTGGACGGAGAAATCGCAGGACATGGATCTGTTCCGCGAGCGCACGGGCATTGCGCTGGAGCCCACCGTGCAGGAAAGCCCCTGGTACTTCGTGCGATAGGGGGTTGCGCGCGGCGTCCGACCTGGGGTTATCCAGCCAGCGCCGGCCTACCCAAGACCATCGTTTCGATTGCGTTAAACCCGCCAACGGTCGTTTTTCACCCGCGAACGGTTTATATACTAATTATCAATATCCGCAACGTATAAGACGTTATAATGACCATAACGAAAAGGAGGAGGCAAGATGAATCAGATCATTCTCGCATCTCATGGCGGCCTGGCCGCAGGCGCCAAAGACACGCTCGAGATGGTTCTCGGCGACGTGTCGAACGTCCACGTCGTGTCGCTTGCTCGTGACGACAAGGAGCCCATCACCAATAAGGTGGACGCCATGATCGCCACGTTCAACGCGGACGACACCGTCTATGTGCTGACCGATATGCTCGGCAGCTCGGTCAACAACAACATGGTCGAGCTTTCCAAGAACGGCACGAAGTTCACGGTTGTCAGCGGTTTCAACATCCCGCTGGCGCTCACGCTTGCCATGAGCCCCGCCCCCGTCAAGGGTGCCGAGCTCGCAGCCCTCATCAACGAGGCCCGCACCGGTCTGACCAACCCCAACGCACCGGACGAGGCCGCCGCGGCTCCCGCCAAGAAGGCCAAGGCATCCCGTCACAGCTCCGGTCCCGCCAAGATCGTCCTCGCACGTCTTGACTACCGTCTGCTGCACGGCCAGGTCGTCTTTACCTGGACCACCAAGGTTCAGGCCGAGCGCATCATCGTCGTCGACAACGCTGCCGCCAACGATGACATCAAGAAGGGCGCTCTTAAGCTGGCCAAGCCCCAGGGCGTGCGCCTGAACGTCTTCACCGTCGAGCGTGCCCTCGCCAAGATGGACAAGCTCAACACCCTCGGTGAGCGCGTCATGTTCGTCTTTGGCAACACGGCCGAGATGCTGCAGTTCTGCCAGGGCTACAAGCTCGACGCCATCAACCTGGGCGCCACCGCCAACCACGACGGTGCCGATCAGATTGGCGGCAAGGACAGCTCCGTCTTCCTCGACGCCACCCAGAAGGCCGACGTCAACCAGCTGCTTGACATGGGCATCAAGCTCTATGTCCAGCAGACCCCTACGTATCAGAGCGTCGACATCGACGCCAAGCTGTAATCAACCAGGCTTTTGCCTGACTGAAAGGAGAAGGGTATGAATACGTTCATCAGTGCGGTGCTCGTCGGCCTCGTCGGCGTGTTCTGCATGTGGGACTCCCGCCTGCTCGGTCGTCTTAACTTCGAGCAGCCCCTCGTTGGCGCTACGCTCGTCGGTCTGCTGCTGGGCGATGTGCCCACCGGCCTTGCCGTCGGTGCCGCCGTCGAGCTCGTGTCCATGGGCCTGGTGCAGGTCGGCGCCGCCGTTCCGCCCGATATGGTCCTGGGCGGCATCGTGGCCGCTGCCTTCGCATGCCTGACCGATGCTTCCGCCGAGACCGCCATGACGATCGCCATCCCGGTCGCCGTCCTGGGTCAGCTCCTCGGCATCGTGTTCCGTTCCATCATCGCCGCCCTCACCCATGTGGCAGATAACGCGATCGATAACGGAAAGTTCAAGACCGCCTACCGTATGCACATCTGCGCCGGCTCCGGTCTGTACGCCGTCATGTACTTCCTGCCGATCTTCCTCGCCGTCTTTGTTGGCACCGACCTGGTTCAGGCCATCGTCAACATGGTTCCCGAGTGGCTGTCCGTTGGTCTGAACGTTTCGACCAAGATCATGACCGCCTACGGCTTGGCCCTGCTGCTCACCATGATGATCAAGAAGGGTATGACTCCGTTCCTGTTCATCGGTTTCCTGCTCGCCGCTTACCTCAACCTGTCCGTCATCGCGGTCGCTCTGATCGGTGTGTGCCTGGCTGTCGTCTTCATGGGCTTCAAGTTCAACGGTTCCCATGCAGCCGCCGGTGTCGATTCCGACTACGATCCGCTCGAAGACGACGAAGACTAAGGAGGAACACACTATGGCAACCGCAACCAAGGACGTGTCCCTGAACAAGAAGGTCAGCCAGTTCTTCTGGCGCTCCTGGGCCATCCAGGCCTCTTGGAACTACGAGCGTCAGATGAACATGGGCTTCCTCTACGGCATGGTTCCCACGCTCGATCGCCTCTATCCGGATGAGTCCGACCCCAGGCAGCTCGCTGCTAAGAAAGAGGCTTACCACCGTCACATGGCGTTCTACAACTGCACCCCGCAGACGAGCGCTTTCATCCTGGGCCTCTCCGCCTCCATGGAGGAGGAGTACGCCAAGGATCCCGAGAACTTCGATCCCGATTCGATCAACGCGGTCAAGACCTCCCTCATGGGTCCGCTTTCCGGCATCGGTGACTCCTTCTTCCAGGGCACCATCCGCGTTATCGCCTTTGGCCTGGGCGTTCAGCTGGCTCAGCAGGGCTCCATCATGGGCCCGATCCTGGCTATGCTCATCTCCATCGTCCCCTCTGTGCTGATCACTTGGTTCGCAGCCAAGATGGGCTATCAGGGCGGACACGAGTACCTGAGCAAGCTTCAGGGCGGCGACCTCATGGAGGAGCTCATGTATGTCTGCGGCATCGTGGGTCTTATGTCCGTGGGCGGCATGATCGCTACGCTGATCGGCGCCACCACCCCGCTGCAGTTCGCTGAGGGCACCGTCGTGATCCAGGACATCCTGGACGGCATGATGCCCCAGATGATTTCCCTTGGCCTCACTGGCCTTATGTACTGGCTCATCAAGAAGAACGTCAACACCGGTTGGCTTCTCGTGATCGCCATCGTGGGCGGCATCGCCCTCTCCGCGGCCGGCATCCTGGCCTAGTCGCGACCAAGCGCCTAATCGCTTTCCCCCGGGGGCCTGCCTGGCATCCCATACCCCAGGCAGGCTTCCATCCCTAAATGTGTCAAAGGGACAGTTCCTTTGTCACATCCTCAACGGGCCGGCGACTCGGTCCAAATCACGGTAACCCTGCGAGCGCCCGGCAATGTGGCGCCGCAAAAATCGAAAGGAATGTGTCAGATGTACGAGATCGACCTTAACCTCCCTAAGCAGATCGTCGCTGACGTCCTGTCCAACCACGAGATCCACAGCGTCGCCTTCGTCGGCTGCGGTGCTTCCATGTCCGACCTTTACCCTGCCAAGTACTTCCTGGCCAACAACACGGACAAGCTGAACGTTCAGATCTTCACCGCTAACGAGTTCAACTACGACACGCCTTCCTGGGTCAACGAGCACACCTTCGTGATCACCTGCTCCCTCGGTGGCTCCACGCCCGAGACCGTCGAGGCCAACAAGACCGCCAAGAAGCACAACTGCCCGGTCGTCTCCCTCACCAACAAGGCTGGCTCCGCTCTGACCGTCGACGCCGACCACGTCATCGTTCACGGCTTCCACGCCAACTACGCTGCCAAGTGCGAGAAGCCCGGCTACGCCATCGCTCTTGCTCTCGAGATCCTTCAGCAGACCGAGGGCTATGACCACTACGAGGACATGATCACCGGCCTCACCAACGTCTTCGATCTCTGCGAGAACGCCGCTCAGCACTGCAAGAAGCTCGCCAAGAAGTTCGCCGAGGACTTCAAGGACGACAAGATGATCTACTTCATGGCCTCCGGTGCCTCCGAGAAGATGGCTTACTCTCACGCCGCCTTCCTGTTCACCGAGATGCAGTGGATCGACGCCGCCGCCTACAACACCGGCGAGTACTTCCACGGCCCGTTCGAGGTTTCCACCGAGGGTAAGCCCTACGTCTTCTTCATGTCCGACGGTGCCACCCGTCCGATGGACGCCCGCGCCCTCACCTTCCTTAAGCGCATGGGCGCCAAGGTCGCTCTGATCGACTCCAAGGACTACGGCCTGGCCGACGCCGTGCCCGCGAGCGTTGTCACCTACTTCAACCCGCTGCTGCACCTCGCCGTTATGCGCGAGTACGGCAACCAGATCGCCGAGGCCCGTCAGCACCCGCTGACCATGCGTCGCTACATGTGGAAGCTTTCCTACTAATCACAAGTAAGTAAACCTTACGGGTTGATTGAGAGGGGATGGGGTTTGCGCCCCGTCCCCTTTTTTGCTTTGGGGAGGGCGTGCGCGCACGCGCCGCAAAACCCCAGATAAAACCTACCAAAATAAACCTGTCCCTTTTTGGCAGGTGGGAGGAGATGCGTATGATCAAGGCAGTGCTGTTTGATATGGACGGCGTGCTGGTCGATACCGAGTGGTTCTACAACCGTCGCCGCGTGGCGTTTATGGAGGAAAAGGGGTTCCACTTTGACGAGATCCCCGATCTTTCGGGGTCTAACGAGCCTGCCATCTGGAAGTCGCTGGTGCCTGACGATGTTGAGCTGCGCGAGCGCTTGCGCGTTGAGTACAAGCAGGTCTACAGCCCGGTTCACCCTGTTCCGTATGCCGAGCTGCTCAACGAGCAGACGGAGCCGGTGATGCGCGAGCTGCACGAGCGCGGCGTCAAGTGTGCCATCGCGAGCTCGTCCTATCGCGAGCTCATTGACGAGCTGGTGGAGATTGCCGGTATCACCGACGTGCTGGACTACACCATCAGCGGTCACGAGTGCAGTGCATTTAAGCCCGACCCCGAGATCTACCTGCGCGCCATGGAGGCGCTGGGTGTGGAACCTACCGAGTGCCTGGTTATCGAGGACTCGCCTTTGGGCATCGAGGCCGGCAAGCGCTCCGGCGCGCGCGTCCTGGCACTGCGTCCGCACGAGGGCGTTAACCTGGACCAAACGGGAGCCGACGCCGTCATCGACAACCTCGCCGACATTCTGACCGCTTTGTAGCGTCAATTCGCCGCAAGAAGTGCGGATTCACACGTCTCTTGCGGTGGATTGGCTCATTTTGGCTTCGATTTAGATCCGTTTGGCTTCGACTCGGACTAAGTGAGTAGACTTTTTGGCACATGCCGAGCACAAAGCGTTTCTGCCTTAGTAAAACCGCAGGTCACAGAGGTTGCTGTTATTGGCTGTGCTCGGCAGGTTGCGAAAAGTCTACTCACTTAGAATTTGGGCCTTTGGTTGTGGGGTTACCGGTCCCGTTTTGGTTGTCGAGAGAGGGTGAATTGAAGCGCCCTCTCGCGCTCCATGCTACAATCGCCGGCATGCCCCACAATTACATCTGCCTTCGAAAGGAGCCTACGTGGCGAACGCCATCGATCAGCTCACGGACCGCGTGCTCGTGCTCGGCCGTCTCACCATCGTCCGCCGCGCCATTACTGCCGTGGCGGTCACCATCTCCGCCGTTCTCCAGACATTTCTGATTCAGGCGTTCATTCGCCCCGCCGACCTGCTTCCGAGCGGCCTCACCGGCGTCGCGGTCCTGCTCGATCGCGTCACCTCGCTCGGCGGCGTTCATATCGACATCTCGCTCGGCATGCTCGCGCTCAACATCCCCGTGGCGCTCCTTTGCTGGAGCGGCATCAGCAAGCGCTTCGTCATCTTCTCGATGATGCAGGTCATGCTCTCGTCGCTGTTCCTCAACATCTTTCACTTCGCCCCGTTTTTGGGCGACAAGATCATGCTCATCATCTTTGGCGGCGTGGTCTCGGGCCTGGGCGCCGCCATCGCGCTTAAGTCCGGCGCATCCACCGGCGGCACCGACTTTATCGCGCTGTGGGTTTCCAACCATACAGGCAAGACCATCTGGGGCGTCATCTTTGGCTTTAACTGCGCTATCCTGGCGATCTTTGGCTTTATGTTTGGTTGGGACAATGCGGCGTATTCCATCGTGTTCCAGTTTATTTCGACCAAGACCATCGACAGTTTCTACCGACGCTACGACCGTGTGACGCTGCAGATCACGACACGCAAGGCAGACGAGGTCATGACAGCCTATGTTGACCATTTTCAGCATGGCATTAGCTGCGCCGAGGTCATTGGCGGATACAGCCGCGAAAAGATGTATCTGCTGCACGCCGTTGTCTCGACCTACGAGAGCCAGGACATTATCAAGCTGGTGTGCGATATTGATCCCGGCGCCGTGATCAATGTGTTCCACACGCTCAACTTCGTGGGCGGCTGGTGGGGCGGTCATGTCGACGAGCCCATGCCCACGGCCGTACCCGATCCCGACAAGCCCGCGCGCATGGCCAGCAGGCAGGCGCGCCTCAGCGAGCAGGACAGTCTGCAGCAGGACGACGGCAAGTAAGGATTTGCTGTATGTGGTGTATCGTTTTATCAAACTGAGATAACATATAAAAAGACGTTATATACGTATTAGTTATTTCGCTATTTTGATAAGAGTGATCAGATATGCCCGCACCCAAAAATGCACCACTTTACCAGCAGATTTACGACGAAATCAAGGATGCGATCGAGAAAGGTGTTTATGCACCCAAGGAGCGTATCCCGTCCGAGCTTGAGCTTGCCGAGCAGTACGAGGTAAGCCGCATTACGGTGCGTCGCGCCGTTGAGGAGCTGTGCTCCGATGGCTACCTGGTTAAGCAGCAGGGCCGCGGCACCTTTGTCTCCACGCCGCACATCAACCGCCAGTTCCACGCCTCGACGCTGCAGACGTTTACCGCGCTGTGTGCCGACAATGACATGAAGGCGGGTGCACACGTGGTCGATCGCCAGATTGTGCCGGCACGTCAAAACGAGATGGAGTTCTTTGGCCTGCAGAAGGACGCGCTGCTACTGCACATTAAGCGCGTGCGTACGGCCGACGGCGAGCCCATCTTTGAGGAAAACATCTTTGTGCCGTTTGATACATACCGTGAGCTGTTGACGGCCGATCTTGAGGACAAGTCGATTTTTGCCGAGGTCGAGCGTGTTGGCGGAACGCCGATTGTCTCGGTTGGCTACCGTACGGTCGAGGCCGTTCGCGCTAACGCCGAGCAAGCGGCCGAGTTGGGCATTGCTCCGCACGATCCACTGCTCAATCTACGCGCCGGCTTTACCGGCCCCAATGGCGAGCCGGTCCTGATGGGTAAGCAGTACTACGTGGGATCGCGCTACGTTATGGTGATGTAGCTCTAGTTGCGCGGTTTTCCAAACCGCGCAACGGCTCGACGCTGCGCCCTTGGTTCCGCCGTTCTAACGAACGGCGGACCGGTCGACGCTGCAAACGCCCCTAAGCGGCAATCTGACGTTCAATCGTCGGTCGCGTACCGAAGTACGCTTCCCTCCTCTTTCACGTCACCTTGCTCGCTTAGGGGCGTTTTCGCTGACTTATGCTCAACCTGCGACGTTTCCACGCCTGTCAAGAGCTTAGCCGTTGGGGACGTTCTTAAACGACTAGTCATTCAAGAACGTCCCCAACGGCTACCCGCAGAATGAGCGTGGCCGGCAGCCGTGCGGCACCGGTCCGCGTGGCGGCGTATAATCGGCGGCAGATGACCTGGACGTTAGGAAACCATGATCGATAGCATGCAGCAGATGGCGCTCGACACGCTCGGCGACTATTTTGGCTACACCTCGTTTCGCCCGGGGCAGGACCGCATGGTCGATGCGATCCTTGCCGGTCGCGACGCGCTGGGCGTTATGCCCACGGGCGCCGGCAAGTCCATTTGCTACCAGGTACCCGCGCTCATGCTGTCCGGCATCACCTTTGTGGTGAGTCCGCTGCTGTCGCTTATGGAGGATCAGACCCGCGCGTTGCTCGCGGCGGGTGCGCGACCCAGCTATCTCAACTCCAGCCTTACTCCGGCCCAGCAAAACACCGTGCTCAAGCGGGCGCGCGAGGGCCGCTACCAGCTTATGTACGTGGCACCCGAGCGCCTGCTCGAGCCGCGCTTTTTAGCCTTTGCGCAGGAGGCCGCGGCGGACGGCGGCCTTGGCGTGCCGCTCGTGGCCATTGACGAGGCCCACTGCGTAAGCCAATGGGGCCAGGATTTCCGTCCCGCCTACCTGCAGATTCGCGAGTTCATCAATTCCCTGCCGCAGCGCCCTATCGTGGCGGCCTTTACCGCCACGGCGACTGAGCGCGTGCGTGCGGATATTCAGCAGATGCTCGGCCTGCAAAACCCCGCGACGGTGGTGACGGGCTTCGATCGCAAGAACCTCTACTTTGGCTGCGAGGAGATGGGCGACAAGGCCAAGGCCGCGTGGGTGCGCGACTATGTGATCGCGCATTCGAGCGAGAGCGGCATCGTGTATTGTTCGACCCGCAAGACAGTCGATGCGCTGGCAGGTGAGCTTGCCGAGGCGCTGGGCCCCAGCGGCATTCGCGTTGGCCGCTACCATGCCGGCATGGGCAACGACGCCCGTCGTCAAAGTCAACGCGCCTTTATCGACGACGATATTCAGGTGATGGTTGCCACCAACGCCTTTGGCATGGGCATCGACAAGCCCAACGTGCGCTACGTGATCCACAACAACGTGCCCGAGAGCATCGAGGCCTACTACCAAGAGGCAGGCCGCGCCGGCCGCGATGGCGATCCAGCCAGCTGCCACTTGCTGTGGAACGGCAACGATTTTCGCATGCGCCGCTTTTTGATCGACCGCGGCGATGCGGCCGACGAGGCGCTCGACGACGAGCAGCGCGCGTGGGCGCTCCAGAACCGTTATCGCCTGCTCAGCCAGATGGAGGGCTACTGCAATACCACCGGCTGTCTGCGCGAATACATGCTGCGCTACTTTGGCGACGAGGCCGCGGCCGAGCATGCGGCTGCGTCTGGTGCGGGCGCCACCGCCACGGACGACGCCGGGGGCTGCGGCAACTGCAGCAACTGCCTCACGCAGTTTGAGGTCGAGGACGTCACCGCTATGGCCCGCGCCGCCGTGCGCTATGTGGCCACGCGACCCATGCGCTTCGGCAAGTCGCTCATCGCCGACGTGCTCCACGGCGGCAACACCGAGCGCATCCGCCAGATGCATCTGGACGAGGATCGCGGCTACGGAGGGCTGTCGAGTGAATCGGTTGGGCGCATCAAGGATATTATCGGCCAGCTGTGCGGCCGCGGTTATCTGGCTACCTCGCAGGGGCAGTACCCGGTCGTGGGACTGGGCCCGCGTGCCGGCGAGGTCGAGGACGAGGCGTTTGCCTTTACCGTTAAGCGTCGCGCGTCCAAGCGCAAGGCCTCGGCCCGCGCCCGCCGTGCGGTGGATCTGCTGCGCGAGGAGGCCGAGCTGGATCAGCGTCCGCGCGTGGGCGACGATGCCGAGTTGTTCGAGCGCCTGCGTGCCCTGCGCAAGGAGATTTCGACCGAACTGGAGATGGCGCCGTACATGGTCTTTTCCGACAAGGCCCTGCGCGGTCTGTGCCGTCTACGCCCGCAGACGCGCGACGAGCTTGTCCAGGTCAACGGCATTGGCGAGAAAAAGGCCGACGCCTTTGGCGAGCAGTTTATGGCGGCGATTGAAGAGTTTGAGTCCGAGCATGCACGGGATGGAGCGTAATGATGGCATCCGACGATAAAACCGAGCGCACTGAGGTGTCCGCCGTGCCGCTGTACCAGCAGGTAATGGACGACCTAAAAGGCGAGATCGCGCGTGGCGTGTACGCATCCGGCTCGCGCATTCCTTCCGAGATGGAGCTCGCGAAGTACTACGGCGTGGGACGCATCACCGTGCGCCGCGCCGTCGAGGAGCTGTCGCGCGCGGGGTATCTCAACCGCCAGCAGGGGAGGGGCACGTTTGTGTGCGCGCCCAAGCTCAAACGCAAGATTGTCCAGAAAGGCGACGTCCAGAGCTTTTCTGAGGGTTGCGCTGCCAATGACATGGTAGCCGGAGCACGCCTGGTGTCGCGCACGGTGGTCGCGGCGACACGCGAGGACGCGGCGTTTTTTGGGGTGGAACCCGGCTGCGAGCTCATCGTTGTCGAGCGCGTGCGCACGGCAGACGGCGTGCCCGTCATGCTCGAGAACAATGCCTTTGTACTGGCCGACCATCCCTATCTGCAGACGCTTGCCGACAAGGACCTCACGGACAATTCCATCTTTGCGCTCGTTGCCGAGCATTCGGGCCGCGCGCCGCTCAAGTCCGATCCTTGTACCGTGGAGATTGCGCTTGCCGATGCTCAGGTGGCCTCGCTGCTGGAGGTGCCGGTCGGCGAACCGCTCTTCTATATGGAGGCGTACTTTACCGATGAGGACGAGCGGCCCTTGCTGCTCGGACGCCAAAAGATCGTGGGCTCGCGTTACGTGTTCGACATCTAACGTTCATAGATAGAACAACATAGAACAAATTTGCCGAAATGACTTCACCGGTGAAGCTTTGCGTGGTATAAATAGGACAACATAGAATGACCGCAGGTACGAGCTGCTGTCGTTCAAAGCCGCCACACAAGGAGGAGCGTCACCGTGAACGCACACGATCTGATTCAGGAAATCATCGAGCGCAAGGGCAAGGTCGAGAATGTCTTTTGGATCGCCTGCGGCGGCTCGATGATCGACCTCATGCCGGCTAACGAACTGCTCAAGCGCGAGGCCACCACGTTTACCTCGACGGTCTACACAGCGCGCGAGTTTTGCCTGATGGCCCCCAAGAGCCTAGGGCCGAAGTCGCTCGTCGTCGCCTGCAGCCACAGCGGCAATACGCAGGAGGTCGTCGACGGTTGCGAGATGGCGCTGGCAGCCGGCGCCGAGGTCGTGGCCATGACCGACTGCGAGGGCTCCAAGATTGATAACGGCAAGTGGACCACCTGGGTCTATCCGTGGGGCGAAGGCGTGCCGCAGGCCGAGGTTCCGCAAGGCATCGGCGTCCTGATGGCTGCCGAGCTGCTCGACCAGCAGGAGGGTTACGAGGCGCTCGCCGATATGTACGCCGGCCTTAAGCAGATGGATGCGCTGCTGCCCGCTGCCCGCGAGAAGGTCAATGCCGAGCTGGGCGATCGCTTTGCCGAGCTCTGCCAGCAGCACGAGTTCTTCTACATCCTGGGATCCGGCCCCAACTTTAGCCAGACCTACGCCATGGCCATCTGCTCGCTCATGGAGATGCAGTGGCAGCACTGCTGCTACATCCACTCCGGCGAGTACTTCCACGGCCCGTTCGAAGCCACCGAGCCCGGCGTGTTCTACTTTGTACAGCTCGGATCGGGCGAGTGCCGCCCCATGGAGGAGCGCGCGTTGGCGTTCCTCAACACGCACACCGATACGGTCATGGTGCTCGACGCACTCGAGTACGGCGTGGGCGACGTGCCTGCCAGCGTGCGTTCGTACCTGGAGCCGATCTTCTTCTACAACATGAGCTGCGAGCTGCGCGCCGCCCGCGGCAAGGTGTTCGACCACAGCCCCGAGGTTCGTCGCTACATGGGCATCGAGCAGTACTAGGTAACGGGAATTATCTTTTTTGACGGGGTCTGCGCTGCGCGCGGGCCCCGTTTTGCGTTGTGGCGGCCGGATTCGTGTCTGCGCGAAAACGAAGGTGAATACTTTTCCGCGAAGTGAACGACCTATTTTGGAACCCCGAAGCATCCACACTTTTTGACGCCAAAACTGCAGGAAAAACCTTACGAAACCGCAGGAAACGGCGTCTGAAAAGTGTCGATGCTTCGGGGGCTCGTTTTTGCTCGTTCACTTCGCGGAAAAGTATTCACCTTCGATTCGCAAGGGCACTGCGTGAGTCAAAAAAGCGGGCCACGCCGGGGATTTCCGGCGCGGCCCGCTTAGTATCGCGCTTAGATTCGCAAGGTTGCGGCAGCCAGCGGCCTACTTTGCGTCGTAGGCCTCGGCGTTCCACCAGTCGAGCTGGGCGATGTTGTCGCGGATGTGCTGGCAGCTCTTGTGGAAGCCCTCGAGCTCGTGCTCGGACAGGTCGAGCGTGTAGACCTCCTCGACGCCCTCGGCACTGATCACGCACGGCAGGGAGGTAAAGATGCCCTCCTCGCCATACTGACCGGTCATGAGCGTGGAGGCGGAAAGCACGGCGTGCTCGTTGTGCAGCACGGCGGCGCAGACGCGCGCGGCGGAGTTGGCGACGGCGTACTCGGTGCACTGCTTGCCCTGGTAGGTCACATAGCCGCCCTTGCGTGCAAGCTCCTCGACCTCCATGTGGTCGAAGGCGTACTTGTCGGGGTTCTCGGCCTGAAGCTCGTTAAGGCTCTTGCCGGCGATGGTCGCGGACTTAAAGGCGGCCAGCTGGCTAAAGCCGTGCTCGCCGATCATGTAGGCGTCGATGGACTTGGGGCTTACGCCGACCTTCTTGGAGATCTCGGTGCGCAGGCGGGCGGAGTCCAGACCGCAGCCCGAGCCGATAATCTTCTTGGGATCGTAGCCGGTCAGGTGCCACAGCTCGGTGCACACGACGTCGCAGGGGTTGGAGATGCTCACGAAGATGCCGTCAAAGCCGGCGTCGACGATGCGCTTGGCAAAGGTGCGGGCGGCGTCGGTGGTAAAGAACAGCTCGCCGTCGCGGTTGCCGGCGGCCAGTGCGACCTTACCGGCAGCGTTGACGATGACGTTGCAGCAGGCCAGCTCCTCGTAGTGGTCGTAGCAGTTGACGATCTTGGTGTTGTACGGGACAAACGAAAGGGAGTCGCGCAAGTCCTGGACCTCGGACGTCACCTTGGCCTCGTTGATATCGCACAGGTACAGCTCATCGGCAATACCCTGCATGAGTAGGCTGTTGGCGACATGTGCTCCTACGTGGCCCTGGCCGACCACACCGATCTTACGCGTCTGGTACATATAATGTATCCTTTCGGCCGAGTTTTTCGCGTTGAACCATTGTAGCGTTCTGCTGTTACTTTGCTAGGCTAAAGTGCAGTAGATTTTGGGACATGCCTTAATCTCTACTTTTGGAGTGATTTGGGCCGCTGACGGCATCGCTGGGCGATGCGCTCGCGCGGATGGGGCCGGTCGTTGTACCATAGCTGCAACTGACTCGTAAGGAGCATCCATGCCCATTCGTATTCCCGACGCCCTCCCTGCCGCCGCGCAGCTCGAGAGCGAGAACATCTTTGTCATGACCGAGTACCGCGCGCTGCACCAGGACATTCGTCCGCTGCGCGTGCTCATCCTCAACCTCATGCCCACCAAGATTGCCACCGAGACGCAGATCATGCGCAAGCTCTCCAACACGCCGCTGCAGGTAGAGGTGGACCTGCTGCGTACCAAGACGCACGAGGCCACGCACGTGAGCGCCGGCCACCTGGAGACGTTCTATCGCACGTTCGACGACATCCGCGACATCCACTACGACGGCCTGATTATCACGGGCGCGCCGGTGGAGCAGATGCCGTTCGAGGAGGTCGACTACTGGCCCGAGCTCTGCCAGATCATGGATTGGTCCACCACGCACGTGCACTCTACGCTGCACATTTGTTGGGGCGCGCAGGCCGGCCTGTACCATCATTACGGTATCCAGAAGTACGACCTGCCGGCAAAGGCGAGCGGCGTATTTGAGCATTATCTGGTGAAGCCGCAAAGCCCGCTGGTCCGCGGCTTTGATGACCGTTTCTATGCCGTGCATTCGCGCAACACCGATGTGCGCCGCGAGGACGTGGAGGCCGAGCCGCAGCTTGAGGTCGTGGCCGTGTCCGACGAGGTTGGCCTGTACATTGTCAAGTCGACCGACAGCCGTCGCTTTTTTGTATTTGGCCACCCCGAGTACGATACCGACACGTTGCGCCTGGAGTACGAGCGCGACGTGAAGCGCGGCCTCAACCCTCAGGTGCCGGCGCATTACTTCCCGGGCGACGATCCCACCGCCGAGCCGCGCAACGTCTGGCGCAGCCAGGCTCAGCTGCTCTACACCAACTGGCTCAACTACTACGTCTACCAGACCACGCCCTACGACCTGGCCCGCGCCGGCGAGGAGCACTAGACTGCGATGGTGCTGCTGTAGCCGTGGCTGATGTGGCGGCGATTAGGCGCTGATGATGTTGGGCAGCGGCAGGTCGTGGGCATCGGTGGGGATGTGGTCGACGCGCTGTTCGTCAAAGGCGATGCCGACGATTTGACATACGGGCGAGAGCATGGGCAGGTAGCGGTCATAGCAGCCGCCGCCGTAGCCTAGGCGCGTGCCGGTGCGGTCGAATGCTACGAGCGGCACGACGATCATGTCGAGAGCTTCGGCAGGCACGATAGGGAAGCGGCTGCTGTCGATGTCCGTGGCCGCAAAGGCCCGCGTGGGGTGGGCGATAAACGGAGCCGCGTCCGCGTCGCCGGCAGCAACTGCCCGCATACACATGCGCTGGCCACAAGCTGCGGCGTCTGTTGCCGAGAGCATGCACGGATAGGCCACGCGCCAGCCACGTTTGGCGGCAGCTGCGGCAAACGCGGCTGAGTCGACTTCGGAACCCATCGCGGCATAGACGGCAACGGTGTGCGGCGCCGCGGCATCCAAGCGGCCCAGCAGCTCAACCAGCCGCGCACAGATATCAGCAGACTTCGCCGCCCGCAAGTCCAAATCAAGAGCATCGCGCCGAGCAATCACCGCCCGCCGCAACTCAGTCTTGTCCATCCCGGCTTCCTCTCCCAAACCTACCAAAAAGGGATAGGTTTATTTTGACAGGTTTTATCTGGGCAAATGTCGAAACCACCACAAAGGTGCCTGTCCCCTTTGTGGTGGTTTTGGCCCATGCGTTAACGCTATAACGCCGCGGCGATTGCTTCGGTCACAAACTTATTGAGTGACTCGCCCTTCTTTGCCGCCGCCAGTGCTGCCTGCTTGTGAAGCTCGGAGCCTGTTCTCACATTGAACGAGCCCTTAAAAGCCCGCTCTGGTTCCTTGCCCTTTTCGGCACAAAACTCAAGGTAATCGTCGACGGCGTCGTGGAAGCATTGCTCCACTTCTTCAGCCGTGGAGCCTTCAAATACGATTGCGTCCCTAATGCCGGCGACCATACCTGTTAGTACATGCTGCTCGGCATCGAACTCGACTGGGGCGAAATAGCCCTTGTATGCCAAAACGTTACTCATGACTGCCTCCGACATCCTGCAGAAATCGAACGATGTTTCGAATTGTCCCCGCTGTCAATTCGTCAGATGGATGAGGCGCGTGCATCACGAACATCCTGCCATCTGAGGGCCTGTAGAAGCGAACGCGCGATCCGGATGTCTTGCCTTTGCTGTCCATTTCAAAGCCATATGAGGCCATGACTTTTAAAAAATCGGCATACCGATACGTCGAAGGGCAGCTAAACAGTTGGGCGATGAGTTTATCGGCTCGAGTCATCCCGCCTCACATTCTGCAACTATATTCTAGTTGCAATTTAAATCCGATGCAATCACCCATACTATAGAACATGTGTACGTATAGAACAAGTGTTCGAACCACTACAAAGGGGGCCTGTCCCCTTTGTAGTGGTTTTGCTTGCTGTGGTTAGCCCATCAGGTCGACTACGTTGAAGTTGGCGTTGCTCTTGGCGATGACGTCGCGTCCGCCAAAGACGCAGGTGGGCGAGACGGCCGCAATGCGTATCACGTCGGCGCCGAGCGAGCGAAGCTCACCGGGCGTGGCGGCGAGCATCTGGGCGCGGCGCTCCTCGCGCGCATGCGGATCGAGCCCGGCCAGGTAGGTCGTGTTGCGGCGCTTGGTGAGCGCGTACGGCTTCACCGGCGCGTCCATGCCGCTCACGCAGCTCACGATAAAGCCCTCAAAGGCGGCCTCGTCGGGCTCAAAGCTGCCGAGCCATTCGCCCGCGCGCGCCACGCGTTCAATCGAGGGATCGATCGCCGGGTCGCGGTAGGTGTAGAACGCCGCCTGGCGCTCGCCGGCTGCGCGGAATCCGCAGCCGTACGCACCGCCCTTCACGCGGATTTCGTTCCACAGGTAGTCGTAGGAGAGTGCGTTGGCAGCCACGGCCCAAGCGCCTGTCACGTCGAGCCCCAAGCGACGCGGATCGCACGCACGCGCGGCAAAGCAGATATCGCTGGGGATGACGAAAGCCTCGTGGCGGTCGCGCGGCGTCGGCACCACGAGCGCGTCGCGGCCGGCATCGGCACCATCGCCCGCACCCAGCCCCAGGTCGCCCGCGGCATCCCAGTACGCGTCAAAGTCCTCGTCGCTGCCGGTAAAGCTCGCCATGCAGCCATCGGCCACAAAGATGCGGCCTGCCAGCTCGGCAAGCTTGGTACGCAGCCCGTCCACGCGCTCGTCAAAGTGGTCGAGCAGATCGCGCAGGAACAGGTAGAAGTCTACGCCCGAAAGCTGCTCGCGCACCACGGCCGAAGGCGAGCTGTAGCTCATCGCGCGACCGAGCGCCGCCGAGTGTCCGTTGTTGATAAAGCCCTGCTCGAGCCCAATGCGAATCTGCGTGAGCACATCGCGCACGCGGTCGGCGTCGGCATCGAGCAAAAGCGTGCTCGACCACACCTCGCGCGGCAGGCTCGCCAGCGCATCGATCTTCTCGGACAGGGCGCCGGCGCTCACCAGCAGGTAGGGGCGCACGCCGTCCACGTCGGGCTGGGTCATGACCTCGGTCGTAAAGCTCAAAAAGCCCAGCTTGCCGGCAAGCAGGTTGTCGAGCTCCTCGGCCGAGTGCTCGCTCGTGGGCAGCTGTTTGAGCAGGCGGCAGAGCAGCGTCACATAGGGCAGATCCTCAAACGCGACGCAGCTCAGGTCGAAATACTGCATGGCGTAGACCAGGCGGTTGGTGGGGATGCCGTGGCGCAGGCAGGGGATGGGCGCGGTCGTGTCCACGACCAGCGGCGGCTCAGGGCGCGCCTCGCCAATGTCGGATACACGCAGGCGCGGCAGCGTGGCCTTGGCCTCAGGCGTGTCTTCTGCCTCCTGCGCGGTACGCAGCGCGGCCGTGCGCTCGACCACATCGGCCAGCTCGGCATCGGTCATGGCATCGCGCTTGGCTGCCAGCTCGGCGGCCTCGGCACCCTCTGCGCCCTCGGCGGCGTCCACCGGCGCCAGCTCGACCAGTGCCATGTGGTCGTTCTGCAGCACCAGCTCGCGCAGCAGGTCCTCAAAATAGCTGCCGTCCAGCTCGCCACGAAGCTCCTCGTACACCGGGCCGTACTTGAGTGCCAACGTCGCGGCGTCGTCATCGTAGAGCCAGGTGCTCAGCGCGTCGCACGCAATGGCCACGCCGTCGGCGATACCGTAGTCGCGCTGGCGCAGGTCGTATTCGTTGCTGCTGATGATGGCTTCCAGGCGCTCGCGCGGAACGCCGTGCTCGCACAGGTCGCGGCAGGCGTCCTGGAACACGCGGCGCAGCTCGCGCGCCACGCCGGGCTGCGCGTTTTGCAACATGATGAGCTCGTAGGGCTGCAGGCTCTCGGCCGCGGTGTAGCTCACCACGTTGCCGCCCAGGCCGGCGGCCAGAATGGCCTTCTTAACCGGCGCTTCGTTGGAGCCCAGCAGCGCCTCGAACAGGATATCCGCGGCGATTGTGCGCTTGCGGTCGAGCGCGCTGCCCAGCACAAGGCCCAGGCCCACCAGGGCGTTTTCGGGCGTGGTGGCCATCTCGACGCGCTTATACTCGCAGGTCACGGGCGCCTGCACGCCCAGCGGATTGGGCGCAAGCGTGGACGGGTCCTCGCCGGCGGCAACGGCTGCGTCCATACGGCGGCTCGCAGCGCTCGGCTGCGACAGGTAGCGCTCGTCCAAAAAGGCCAGGGCGCGGTCCACGTCCAGGTCGCCGTAGAGCGTGATGTAGGAGTTGGAAGGATTGTAGTGGCGCGCGTGCGTGTCCAGGAACTGCTCGTAGGTGAGCGCGGGAATCGCGCGCGGGTCGCCGCCGCTCTCGTGCGCATAGGCTGTGTCGGGATAGAGCGCGGCGTTGACGGCGTCGTCAAGCACGCTCATGGGGTCGGACAGCGCGCCCTTCATCTCGTTGAACACCACGCCGTTATAGCGCAGCGTGCCCTCACGCAGGCTCGCGGAGCCGCCGTCGCCCTCGCCCTCGGTGCCCTCCGGCAGGTCCAGCTCGTAGTGCCAACCCTCCTGCTCAAAAATGGTGGGCTTGGTATAGATGGCCGGGTTGAACACCGCGTCCAGGTACACGTCCATCAGGTTGTACAGATCCTGCTCGTTGGTGGTGGCAACGGGGTAGATAGTCTTGTCGGGGTAGGTCATGGCGTTGAGGAACGTCTGCATGGAGCTCTTGATCAGGTCCACGAACGGCTCCTTGACGGGAAACTTGGCCGATCCGCACAGCACCGAGTGCTCAAGAATATGGAACACTCCGGTGGAATCGGCCGGCGGCGTCTTAAAGCCAATGGCAAAGGCCTTATTCTCGTCGTCGCACGCCAGGTACAGCAGGCGAGCGCCCGAGGCAGTGTGGCGCAGCACGTAGGCGTCCGAGTCGAGCTCGGGCACGGTCTCGCAGCGCTCGACGGCAAAGCCGTGGCAGGTGGTGCCAGGCACCAGCAGTGCGGCGGCAGCGGCGCGCGGGTCGGTTGAGATGGTGGGCATATGCAGTCTCCTTTGACGCCCCAGCGGGGGCGAATCGAGTCGAATCCTCGAGAGTATACCCATATGGGGCCTTCGACCAATCTGCCGGATGAGTGTGGATTTTCGGACACACGAGCGTGGAAATTCGGACGCAAATTGAACGAGAGTGGATTTTCGGACGGAAACAGCCCCAAAACGCCCAAAAACCGTCCGAAAAACCACTCTCGATTTCCGACCGTCCATCACTCATGCATTTCTCATCTCTCACTCATCTCTAATATGAGAGATAACAGAAAGATGAGAGATAAATATGAGAGATAACTGAGCAGCAAAGAGACAAGCAACCATGATATTGTCTCAATATCGATTGTTCCACCAGCAAAAACATGATTTAATGAAGCAGGTAGAGATATCTTATCTCTCATCTTTCACTCATATCTAATACGAGAGATAACAGAAAGATAAGAGATAATTACGAGAGATAACTGAGAGACGAGGGAAATCCGTCTGCAGCATTCTCCGCAGGACCGAGCGAAGGGACGTGCAGATGAACGAAAACGAGCTGGCCGGTTTGCTCGAGTCTTTAAAGCGCATGGGTTCGGATGACTTTAGCGTCGAAGTAAAGGAGAGCGCCACGACGCTTTCTCGCGACGTATGGGAAACGGTTAGCGCATTCGCGAATACCGCTGGCGGAATTATCGTGCTCGGCGTGAGCGAGCGCGCGGGCTTTGTCCCGGTTGAGAACTTTGAGACCGAGAAGGTACTCAACCAATTCGTAGCGGGCATGGGTGATGCCGGCGGTCGCGGAAAACTGGCCAATCCGCCCAAATACACCATTGAACGCGTGGAGCTCCAGGGCACCGTGGTTCTGGTCATCACGATTGAGGAGCTCGACCCGTCGAGCAAGCCTTGTTATGTCATAGAGCGGGGCGCTCAAGGCGGCAGCTACAAACGCATCGACGACAAAGATGTTCCGCTCTCGTCGACCGAGGTCCTGTCCTTGTCATCGTATGAACGGACGAGCCCCAGTGATCGCGATGCAGTGCCCGGCGCGGTCGCAGGCGATCTTGACGAGGCCCTGGTCGACCGCACGATAGAGCGTGCTTTCTCACTGACACCCCGTGCGATGCGCGACGCGCCGGACAAGAAAACGAAGCTGGAGCGCCTGAATTTCCTCGACTCCCAGGGCAATGTCACTAAAGCCGGGCTCCTGGCTGCGGGTGCCTATCCTCAGCAGTTCTATCCCAAGCTCTTTATCGATGTGGCGGTCTATGCCGGAACGCAGAAGGGCGCGGCGGGGTCGTTGAGGTTCATGGACCGTACGATCTGCGAGGGAACGTTGGGCGAGATGATTTCGGATGCTGTCGCGGCTGTCGCCAAAAACCTGCGCCGCACCGCGACCGTCCAAGGCATTTCGCGTATCGACTCGCTGGAGATTCCCGAGGAGGTCCTGCGTGAGGCAATCGCCAACGCGGTTATCCACAGGGAATACGGGGATCGGTTCTGTGGGCAATCGATCGCCGTCGACGTTTTTGACGACCGTATCGAGGTGACGAATCCCGGCGGCCTTTACGGGGGAAAGACTCGAGAGAACTTGTTTGACGGCAGCTCCCGATGCCGTAACGCGACGCTCGTGAAACTCATGTCGATTGTCCCGCTTCCGGATGGCGCAGGTTCGCCGGCTGAGGGCAATGGCTCGGGCATCCCGATGATGATCGATGCCATGCGCGCGCATGGTCTGGCCGAGCCCCTGTTCTGCCCGGGGTTCGATCGGTTCAAGGTCGTACTTTACCGTTCAAAGATCGAGCCGGTCGATCATGGCGGAGGCTTAATTGTGACGGCACTCAAACACTACGGCGAGCTGGGGACGCGTGAGCTGGCAAAACGCACGGGGCTTACAATTTCCCAGGTTAGGTCGCGCGTCAACGCGCTCATTGCTCAAGGCGAGCTTGAGCCCACGGCGCCGTCGACAAGCCGCAACCGCAAATATCGACTGTCAGAGCGCGTGGAATAAATGCGTTAGTGGACGAGGCGACCCAATAATCGACCCTCGATTGGCGCCCACTAAGGTAAAGCGGTTGTTGCCCAGTCGACGGTGATGCTAAAGACTCGGCTTACGCCGGCATGGCCCCGAACCCGTCCATCAGGAACAGCCTGAGAACCAGCTTGATGACATTTCCCGGTTTGACTTCAGCCGTGCCAAAGACGTGGCGCTCGGCGAGCTCGCTGCAGTATGCGTAGATATCGCGGATAAGGTCCGCGCCCGAAAGCGTAAACATGTAGCCTGCGTCCGAAAGCGCATTGGGTGCGGCGGGCAACTTGGTCATGCGACAAAAGGTCAACAGGTCGGGCGCCATAGCGTCTTGGTAGCCAAGATGGCCGCCGTCTTCTTGTGCGGCGAGTTCCAGCTGGCGTACTCGATCCAGCGCCGCTGCCAGCACAAAGCTCGGTGTGGGCGCATTGACGTCTTCCGTGTTCGCCACGAGTTTGCCCGCCGCCTGTGTGACAAGCCAGGCGACCTCGCGCTGGCAACGCACGGCCTTGCGCGTAACCGGCTTGATGGACGAAGAAGAAACGCTCCCCTTAGGCGGATTCGAAGCAGCCATAAGACCCTCCCATGAACAATCCGGCCCAACAAGCCCGGATGAAACACGTGCTACATCAGTATACAGGGGAGTGGGGTAGCGGGGTACAAGTGCGCCAGCGGCAAACCGAGAGCATCAACAATGTGCCTCCGCTCTATTTGGACGATGGTACGTGGGTCATTAAGTACTCGGTTCAAGCGCCGGGTACCGTTGGTTTTCGAGACCAGAATTACAACCGTAAAATGCTCAACTGCATGGAATGTGGCGTCCCAGTCGGAGTCATATTTGCAACCGAGGTGGGCTATAAGGTGCTCGGTCTTGCGTTTGTTGAGCGGTTCGAGCCCGAAAACGGATGGTTTGTTCTGCACGGTCCTGTTCATAAAGGCGGACCGGACCCTCGTTTTGCGCCCGACATGAGTTATCTGAAGCACATACCCGTCGATATTGAGTTTGCCGGACAGGGTGCGACCGACGATGAAATTTGGCTTTGGCGGTCTTTTACGATCGTGTTGTTTGATCGGATCGCGTGGCGATGCAATCTCGCGCCCGCCCGCCGGTGCATGCTCTTCCTGATTTGTATAGCGAGAGGGGAGCGTGTATGAGCTGGCGAGGCGATATTGCGATGGGGAAGTACGGAAAACTGCCGTGCGCCCTTATAGACAACAAAATGTTTCCGAGCGTAGAAGTTGATTGCGGGTCGTTTGTCGTCGCCTGTCCTTGCTGCGGCTCGCAAATACCGTGCCTCGACATTCGGTTCATCGATGCGTGCGACAGACTTAGCGACGAAGTGAGAAAACGGACAGGCGTTCATATGCCGGTGTATCAGGAGAAATGCCCTGTTTGTGGCCTCGATATCGTGTACGACGCCGGCGACGAGGGATAGGTGATGCGGAGGAGCTGGCTGTGAAGGCATCTCTGTCCCTATAAATAAATCCCCTCACCGAGCTGCTTGTGGAACTTGGCGTGATGGTCGCGTGCCCAGGTAAAGAGCGCCTGGTCAAAGTCGGTGCGCGTGGCCGGGACGCCAAAGACGCCGGCAACTTCGACGCGTACAAACTCCAGTGCCGGCAGCTTGTTGATGGCAGTGAGGGCAAACGGGGACGAGGGCTCCTCGAACAGATAGCGGCTGCCTTGCAGCGCGTCGCAAATGGTGCACGTGTTGCCGAGCGACGGGGCTTTGGAGGCTCGCGCGCCTACGGGCTTGTAGCCGCAGCGCTTATGAAGGTAGTCGCGGATCTCGCCCGGCACGCAGCCAAGAGCGGGCACGATGGCGAGTGCGTTGGCGTTGGCCGTGTCGATGGCAATGTGCCCGGCTTCGTTGGGCGCGTGCGCGATGGCGATGCTCTCGTCGTTATCGGTTCGATAGGGAATGCCGAAGGCCGCGACCGAGGTCTCTTTGTGACACTTCCAGCACTCGCGCTTGCCCAGTACTAGATATATATACGGCGCTGAGGGGTCGGATCGGTCAACACCGGGCAGCCACTCGGCAAAGGGCTCGGGGTTGACGCCGCTGGGTACATACCAGATCTTCTTGGTCCGGTCCCATTTGGCGCCCAGCGCTTTGGCGTCTTCTTTGTGCGAAAAGGGGACATCGAGCTCGGTGCGCATGGCGGCTCCTTGGTGCTGCAGGTGCGAGTGGCTCAAGGATACCGCAGGGCGCAGACATCGCGGCGTTTTGTTGAGAAGTTGCGGCGCGGACTGCTTGGTTACGCCGTTAGATAAATTGGCAAGTAGATGGTCGGCTTTTGACCAGTTGGGCGGTTGGAGCAGCTTGCGGCGCAGTTTTGTGCCTGGCTATTGTTGATGTTGGGGTATTGAATATATTTGGCTGCCATTCGTCAGGTGAATTGTTGTTACGTTGCGATGACGGTTGGAACTGCCAGCGGATTTAGCGACAAAAAACAAAACAGCCCAGAGGACATAGCCTCTGAGCTGCGAACATTTGGTGGGCGTTAGAAGATTTGAACTTCTGACCTCTTCCGTGTCAGGGAAGCGCTCTCCCCCTGAGCTAAACGCCCGATCAAGGGTGCGCAAGCGCGCAAGGGATAATATAACGGAGCCTGAACTCGGTGGCAAGAACATTTTTAAAAATCGCTTACATTGTGGAATTCGGGGGCTTTGTCATATCCATTTCAAAAGAGCCTGCTGCCGCGATTTGACTGTCGCATAATGCAAGGCCATTGCGGTATCGAGCTATGGAAAGACGTCTGCGGAATTGTCCTACCGATAAGCGGACAAGCCTCCAGCTGTTGCCTTCGCCGTGGTAAGGTAAGCCGAATTGTTTCCAGGCTGCTTCGAGGGAATGGAATGAGCAAAGAGCGTGTCGAGCAGGTCGAAGGCGCAGGGGCTTCGGTGCCGATGACCGATATATCGAACATTGATGTGCCCGAGGGCACCGATGAGCTCAGCCGTAGCACCCGCCGCGCTTGGCGCGAGCGCCTGAACAGCGCTTCGACGCGCAAGATGATCACGGGCGTCTTGGCTACGCTGGTGGGCGGTTCGTTTTGGGGCTTCTCGGGCACCAGCGCGAGCTTTCTGTTCGATACCTACCACGTCGACACCTTGTGGCTTATGAGCGTGCGTCAGATTCTCGCCGGTCTACTCTTTATGGCCGTGGTTGTTACGCGCGACCGCGAGCGCCTGGTTAAGCTCTGGACCACACCCGCCGATCGCAAGCAGCTGCTGCTCTTTACCGCCTTTGGTCTGCTGTTCAACCAGTTTTGTTATCTTTCGGCCGTGCGCCTGACCAATGCCGGAACCGCGACGGTGCTCCAATGCCTGCAACTGGTCATCATTATGGGCTACACCTGCGTGATCGACCATCGCATGCCTCGCGTGCGTGAGGCCGTTGGCATTGGGTTGGCCCTGGGCGGCACCTTTTTAATCGCTACCGGCGGCGACCCTACCAGTCTGAGCATATCGCCGCTTGGCCTGGTCGCAGGCCTTATGTGTGCGGTCAGCGCCACGTGTATGGCGGTGATTCCCGCCAAGATCCTGCCCGAATACGGCAGCCCCATCGTCACGGGCTCGGCAATGCTCACGGCGGGCGTGGTCTCGTGCGTCTTCGTGCAGCCTTGGGCGCATATGCCGGCACTCGACGCTGCCGGCGTCGAGGCGCTCGCGGTATTCGTGGTTATCGGCTCGTTTTTTGCTTACATGCTCTATATGCAGGGCGTTAAGGACATCGGCTCGGTGCGCGCGAGCCTCCTTGGAACCATGGAGCCGGTTTCGGCCACCATCACCAGCGCCCTTATGCTGGGAACGGTGTTTTTGCCCACCGACCTGGCGGGCTTTGCCATGATTATCGCGATGGTGTTTTTGACGGTGTAGCTGGCGCCGCCGCCAAGACGGAAAAGGTGTTGTGCCGCATTTTCGCCAATTGATGTCCGTGTCTGGAGTTTAGCTGTCGATGCTCAAAATGCCATAAACTAGTAACGTTATGGACTTTTTCATTGCGACTCAATTGCGAGGATTTCTTTATGGCTGGTAATCACTTTAAGGGCAGCGATAGCGGCCGTCCTGCAGTTCCGCCGCGTCCGAACGGGGCTGGTAAGGCCGGCACGCCGGGCGGCGCTGGACAGGGCGGTTCCGGTAAGCGCGTGTCCCCGGGCGAGACGGCGATGTTTACCGCTCTGTACGAGCAGTCTCAAAAGGCAAAAAAGACCGGCCGTGCAAGAGGGAATGTCTTTGCGGGCGGTGCAACCTCCGCGTCGCAGCCGAGCGGGGCTCCTTCGGTACCTGCGAACAACGCAGGTGCTGCCAACGCCGCAAATGCCGCCGGCAACGTTAATGCCGGCAAGGCCGCCAACAATACTCCCTCTGCCGGTGGCGCGGGGCTTACGGGTAACCTTGGTACGATTTACACCGGTGCCTCCGAGACTGGCACGTTCGCCCGCCTGGATGATAGCGGTGCCGAGTTTGCGGGCTCGGGTTCCAAGGAAGATTATTACGATTTTGGCTTGAACTACGGTAGCGACGCTTCGTCGAGTTCGACCTCTGACGGTCTGGTCCGTCATCGCCATCGCAAGGGCGAGCGCAAAAAGCGTCACACTGGCGCCATTATTGCCGCTGTAGTCGCGGTGCTTCTCGTTGCGCTTGGCGCAAGCGGCTTTATGCTGCTTAACTCGGCAAAGACCGTAAAGAGTGAAGCGAAGGAGGCCGTCGAGATTGTCGGTGGCCTTAAGGACAAGGTCACGTCGGGCGATTTTTCGACGCTGCCTGACGACGCGAAGAAGATTGATGAGCTTTGCGACAGCATGAAGGCGGAGACCTCGAGCCCGCTGTGGACGGCGGCTTCGTTTATCCCGGTGTATGGCAGCGACATCAATGCGGCCCGCACCATGATCGACGCCCTGTCCGATGTCTCGAGCAATGCGCTGGTTCCCATGGCCGATAACCTTTCGCAGGCCACGCCCGGCAAGCTGTTTCAGGACGGCATGATTAACGTGTCCGCGCTGCAGGCGGTCGCCGATTCGCTTTCCAGCAGCTCGAAGGTGTTCAAGAGCGCCAACGAGAAGATCCAGGGCATTGGCGATACTCATATTTCCCAGGTGACCGAGCTGGTCGATAAGGCCAAGGATGGCTTTGCCACCCTCAACGGCGCGGTTGACGCGGCGGAGAAGGTCGCCCCCGTCCTTCCGCAGATGCTCGGCGCCAACGGCCAGACGCGCAACTACCTTGTGTACGCCATGAACAACGTCGAGATTCGTGCCTGCGGCGGCTTTGGCGGTTCGCAGGGCCTGATTTCGGTCACCGACGGCCAGATGTCGATTGGCGAGTTTGTTCCCCGCATTGGACTCAGCGAGGATGAGGCAGTCGAGAGCGTCGACGAAGAGGATGAGGCGCTGTTCGGCAACCACAGTAACCTGTACAACTCGGGCAATACCTATTCGCCTGATTGGCCCCGCAACTCGCAGCGTGTCGCAGCCCTGTGGAAATCTCAATATGGCCAGGACGTTGACGGCGTCGTGGGTATCGACCCGGTGTTCCTGCAGTATCTGCTGGGCCTGGTCGGTAACGTGTCGCTGCCCGACGGAACGGTTGTCGACGGCACCAACGCCGCAAAGGTCCTCATGCACGATGTGTACTGGAACTATCCGGTCGAGGAGTCGGACGGCATCTTTGCATCCGTCGCCAGCGCTGCCTTCGACAAGATCCTTGGCGGTATCGGCGATGTCGATGTTACGAAGCTTGTCAGCGCCGTTGAGCGCGGTGCCGAAGAGGGCCGCCTGATCGCGTGGATGAAAAACGATGACGAGCAGAACGCTATCAAGGAGATGAACATCGACGCCTCGCTGCCCGATCCGGATGACCCGAGTGAAGATCCCGTTGCTGGTGTCTACTTTAACAACCTGAGCTTCTCCAAGCTCGACTGGTACCTGAATGCCGATACGCAGATTGGCCAGGGCATCAAGAACGGTGACGGCACATGCTCGTATCGCATCACCGTTACCCTGACGAACATCATGACGCAGGAGGAGGCCGGCAAGCTGCCCGACTACGTCGCGGCGAGCGCGCCCGATGCCGCGCGCGACGACGAGCGTCTGAATGTCTCGTTGTTTGCCCCGACGGGCGGCAACATTACTGATCTGACCGTCGAGGGCACCCAGTTTGGTCTTGGCGCCGCTACGTGGCATGGAATCCCCTTCTATTCGGGCACCGTTGACCTGCATGCTGGCGAGACGACGACGATCACATATACGCTGACCACGTCAGCCGAGGCGGGGGACAAGCCGCTTACGCTGCGTCAGACTCCTACATGCCAGGCGGCTCGCGACAGCGCGTCGGCGTAGGGTTTTTCTGGTAGCGCAGATAATCGAGTACCATTTTGGGGCGGACAGGCAATCTGTTCGCCCCTATTTTGTAAGGAGAGCGCATGAAGTACTTTGGCACCGACGGCTTTCGCGGTGAGGCTAACGTTGGGCTGACGGTAGAGCACGCTTATAAGATTGGCCGTTTTGTGGGCTGGTATTACGGCGCCAACCGCGAGCGCAAGGCGCGCGTCATCGTGGGTAAGGACACGCGTCGCTCGAGTTATATGTTCGAGGCGGCGCTGGTGAGTGGCCTGGTCGCGAGCGGTGCGGACGCCTATATGCTGCACGTGATCCCCACGCCGGGTGTAGCGCATCAGACCGTGGAAGGCTGCTTCGATTGCGGCATCATGATCAGCGCGAGCCACAACCCGTTTTGCGATAACGGCATTAAGCTCGTCAATAGCGACGGTTTTAAGATGGACGAGGACGTACTGGAGCTCATCGAGGACTACGTCGATGGCAAGAGCGAGGTGCCGCTGGCCACGGGCAACCACATCGGCGCCACGGTGGACTACATGCAGGGCCGCAACCGCTACATTGCCTCGCTCATCGCCAGCGCGAACTATTCGCTGCAGGGCGTCAAGATCGGCATCGACTGCGCCAACGGCTCGGCGTCCTCGGTGGCCAAGCCGGTGTTCGACGCGCTGGGCGCCGACGTGCGCGTGATCAATGCCGCGCCTGATGGTTTTAACATCAACGTCGACTGCGGCTCCACGCATATGGAGCGTCTGCAGCGCCACGTGGTGGAGCAGGGCTTGGACGTGGGCTTTGCCTATGACGGCGATGCCGACCGCTGCCTGGCCGTGGACGAGCGCGGCCGCGTGGTCGATGGCGACCAGATCCTGTACGTGTGCGGCGTGTACCTGAACAAGCACGGTCGCCTTTCGGGCGGTACCGTGGTTCCGACGATTGCCAGCAACTTTGGCCTGATCAAGTCGTTGGAGCTTGCCGGCCTAAGTGCCGTGACCAGCGGTGTGGGCGACCGCCACGTGTATGCCAAGATGCGCGAGGGCGGTTACAGCCTGGGCGGCGAGCAGACGGGCCATACGATCTTTGGCGATATCGAGCGCACGGGCGACGGCATTATGACCTCGCTGCGCGTGATGGAAGTGATCCGCGCCGAGCGCGAGACGCTCTCGCAGCTCACGGCTCCGTGCAAGCTGCTACCGCAGGCGCAGGTGGCCGTGCGCGTGGCGGACAAGGACGCCGCGCTCGAGAACATGGGCGTGCAGAACGCCATCGCCGAGGCCGAGGCTGCGCTGGCAGGTGAGGGCCGCGTGCTCGTACGCAAGAGCGGAACCGAGTCGGTTATCCGCGTGCTGGCCGAGGCGCCCGACCAAGCATCCGCCGATGCCGCCATGAAGCGCATCGCCAACGCACTCGAGGCTCTGTAGTTACGCGGTTTTACCAAACCGCGTAACTGCTCGACGCTGCAAACGCCCCTAAGCGGCAATCTGACGTTCAATTTCAAGGGCGCGACCAGAAGGTCAGCGCCCTTTCATTTCAAGACTTTAGTCTGCTGGCCGCGCAGCGGCCAGCTTTAAACCACCCGCTACGCGGGTGGAGACAAACGGCTTTACAAAGCCACCCCTCCGACCGATATTGACGATTGTTCAGGCCGTCAAGAATTCGAGTCGAAGGGGTGGTCGCCATGGCCCAGAAGGCCTACAGCCTTTCCCACACGAAGTGGATGTGCAAGTACCACATCGTGTTCACGCCGAAGTATAGGCGCAAAGTGATCTACAACCAAATCAGGGGCGACATAGGGGAGATCCTCAGGAAGCTGTGCGAGTACAAGGGGATCGAGATAATCGAGGGGCACCTGATGCCCGACCACGTGCACGTGCTGCTGGCGATCCCGCCGAAGTACAGCGTCGCGAGCGTCATGGGCTACCTGAAGGGGAAGAGCTCGCTGATGATATTCGACAGGCACGCCAACCTCAAGTACAAGTTCGGCAACAGGAAGTTCTGGGCGGAGGGCTACTACGTGTCCACCGTCGGCCCGGACGAGGCGACGATCGCCAAGTACATCAGGGAGCAGGAGTCCCACGACATCGCGCTGGACAAGCTGAGCGTGAAGGAGTGCGAGGACCCCTTCAAGAGGGGGTGATGCTGCCGGTTCGACCGGCGCGCCACGGGTCAAGATGCACTAGGCCTGGACGAAGTCCGGGCCCGCGCCTTTAGACGCGAGCCCGGGGCCCGTGGGTTATACCCTAAGAGCAAACCACCCTTTTTAAGGGTGGTTCTGATTTCACGTCACCTTGCTCGCTTGGTAGTCATTGGGGACGTTCTTAAACGACTAGTCATTAAAGAACGTCCCCAATGACTAGGTGGAAAAGGGGCGCCACGGGATAGATCCTGCGGCGCCCCTTTGCGTTGTGTGTTGTCTAAGCTTTACAGCTGGTACAGCGTGGTGAACTTGTCTTGGAGGTAGCTGCAGTAGTAGCGGGCATCGAACGCCATGCCGCAGGCGCCCTTGATGAGCTCCGGCGCGTCCTTGGCGCGGCCCCACTGCCAAATGTGCTCGCCCAGCCAGGCGCGGACAGGTGTCAGGTCGCCGCTCGCGCAGGCGCCGGTAAGGTCGACGCCGTCGCGGCACATGGCCGGCACAAACATGGCGTCGTAGGCGCTGCCCAGCGCATAGGTGGGGAAGTAGCCAAACGAACCGCCGCTCCAGTGCGTATCCTGCAGGCAGCCGCGCGTGTCGTCGGGAACGGGAATGCCCAGGTACTCGTTCATAAAGCGATTCCAAAGTGCGGGGATGTCCTTGGCCGTGGCCTCGCCGGCAAACAGCATGCGCTCGATCTCGTAGCGCACCATAACGTGCAGCGGATAGGTGAGCTCGTCGGCCTCGGTGCGGATCAGCGAAGGCTGCGCGATGTTCACGGCGTGGTAGAGCGTGTCCTCGTCGACGTCGCCGTAGATCTCGGGTGCGTGGCGGCGCAGCACCTCGAGCAGCGGTCCCATAAAGGCGCGGCTGCGACCCACGGTGTTCTCGAAAAAGCGGCTCTGGCTCTCGTGGATACCCATGGAGGTGCCGCCCTCCAGGCAGGTGCGCGCATAGGCGGGGTTCACGCCCAGCTCATACATGGCGTGACCTGCCTCGTGGATGATGCTGAAGACGTTGGAGATACAGTCGTTCTCGTAGATGTGCGTCGCGATGCGTGCATCGCCCACGGCAAAGCCTTCGCTAAACGGATGCTCGGTAAAGGCAAGCGTGGTGTCGTCCAGGTCTAGGCCGACGAGCTTCATAAGGTCAAAGCTCATGGCGCGCTGGGCGGCCTCGGGCACGCGGGCATGCAAAAAGTCGGCAGCGGGCTGCTGGCCGCGCTCGCCGATGGCGTGCACGAGCGGCACGACCGTGGCCTTAACCTCCTCGCAAAACGCGTCGAAGCTCTCGGCAGAAAGGCCGCGCTCGTACTGGTCGAGCCAAACGTCGTATGGGTCGCGCTTGGGGTCCATGAGCTCGGCCTGATGCTTAAGCTGGGCGACGATTCTGTCCACATAGGGCTCAAAGCTCGCCCAGTCATTGGCCGTCTTGGCCTTGTGCCACACGGCGTCGGCCTCGCAGGTGAGCCTGGTCCAGGCTTCGGCCTCCTCGGTAGGAATAACGCTTGCCTCGCGCTGGTCGCGGCCGAGCACGCGGATCTCGTCGAGCAGCTGCGGGTCGTCGATCTTGCCGCCGGCGACGGTCTCGCGTGATAGCGAACGAACAAGCTCGACAGACTTTTTGCCGGTCAGCAGCTTGTGATGTTCACCGGCAAGGGTGCCCATGGCATCGGCGCGCGCTGCGGCGCCGTTGGCGGGGGCAATGGTCGCGCCGTCAAACTCGGCAATCTTAAGCAGGTACTCGCGAGTCCACAGCTTGCCCTCGAGTTTGCGGAACTTTTTGACGGCCTTGTCGGCTTTAGCGGCCTTGACGCCCTTGGCAGCCTTTGCCACGGCGGCCTTGGCCTTCTTATCGAGTTTCTTTCCCATACCGTATCCTTAATCTCGCAGGCCGAGCGCCGCAGGCGGGTGCACGGCCAGTTTGCACAGCTACCTGCCTTGTACCCAGCACGAACAAAACGGAACGCGGCGATGCGCTCGCGAAATGTGTTATCCTATAGCCCAATGCGTTGACGGAGAGGGTTTTGCCCGCCGCGTCGCCGGCAAGAGAGGGAAGGTCATGGGCTGCAAGCCTTCCTGCGGTGACAAGGGCCAAGCGTTCACTCCCGAGCAGCGACCTCAACGGGCGCGCGGCCAGTGGCGGCGAAGCCTCAGTAGGGAAGCCGTGAGCCTCGCGACAAGGGGCACAGAGTGGGCGCGGCGGGCTAGACATCCGCCGGGTCAAACAAGGTGGTACCGCGGAATTCAACCGTCCTTGGGCAATGCACATGCCCGAGGGCGGTTTTTTGTTACCGAACCGGGCCGCGTTTTCGCAGCGCCAAGCGGCATCGGTCGTCCCGGCAAGCGAATGCGCGAGAGACGAAAGGGAAGACATGAGTCTGATTGATGATCTGGTCAAACTCGAGGAAGAGGCCAAGGAGCTCGTCGCCGGCGCCGACGACGCAGCCAAGCTCGAGGCTGCGCGCGTTGAGCTGCTCGGCCGCAAGGGCCGCATCACCGGCCTGATGCGCATGATGGGCAAACTCGCCCCCGAGGATCGTCCCGTGATGGGCAAGCGCGCCAACGAGATGCGCCAGCTGATCGAGGGCATGCTCGACGAGCGCAACACCGAGATGAAGGCCGCCGCCCTCAAGCGCGCACTCGAGCACGACGCCGTCGACATCACGCTGCCGGGCATCCGTCCGCAGATCGGCCACCAGCACCTGATCAAGCAGATCATCGAGGAGGCCGAGGACATCTTCTGCGGCATCGGCTACACCGTCGAGTCCGGTCCCATGGTCGACACCTCCTACTACAACTTCACCGCGCTCAACGCCCCCATGGATCACCCGAGCCGCTCGGCCCGCGATACCTTCTACGTGGTCGACAATAACCCCGGCAGCGTCGCGCACCCCGAGGCCCACGCCCACGGCGAGTCCGACGTGCTGCTGCGCACCCAGACCTCGGGCGTGCAGATCCACACTATGGAGTCGCAGAAGCCGCCCATCTACATGATCTGCCCGGGCACCGTCTACCGTCCCGACACGGCCGATGCCTGTCACCTGCCGCAGTTCAACCAGATCGAGGGCCTGGTCGTCGACGAGGGCATTACCTTTGGCGACCTTAAGGGCACGCTCGACTACTTTGTTAAGTGCATGTTTGGCGAGGACCGCAAGACGCGCTATCGCCCACACTTCTTCCCCTTCACCGAGCCCAGCTGCGAGGTGGACGTGAGCTGCCACGTGTGCGGCGGCAAGGGCTGCAACTTCTGCAAGCACAGCGGCTGGATCGAGATCCTGGGCTGCGGCATGGTCGACCCCAACGTCCTGATCAACTGCGGCATCGACCCCGAGAAGTACACCGGCTTCGCCTTTGGCATTGGCGCCGAGCGCGTCGCGGCCCTGCGCTACGACCTGCCCGACCTGCGAACTCTCATGACGGGCGATATGAGATTCCTGAATCAGTTCTAAATCACCCGTTCTAGCAAGCATTTCTTTCTCATAAGGAGTAATCAAGTGAGAGTTTCTTACGACTGGCTCAAGACCATGATCGATATTCCGGAGGATCCCAAGACCCTTTCGGACGAATATATCCGTACCGGCACCGAGGTCGAGGCGATCGACACCGTGGGCGAGTCCTTCGACCACGTGGTGACCGCCAAGGTGCTCACCAAGACCCCGCACCCCGATAGCGACCACATGTATGTGTGCTCGGTCGACGTGGGCGACAAGAACCTCGACGCCGACGGCAACCCCGCCCCGCTGCAGATCGTCTGCGGCGCGCAGAACTTCGAGGCCGGCGACCACATCGTCACGGCCATGATCGGCGCGGTTCTGCCCGGCGACGTCAAGATCAAGAAGAGCAAGCTTCGCGGCGTCGTGTCCATGGGCATGAACTGCTCCGCACGCGAGCTCGGCCTGGGCGGCGACCACTCCGGCATTATGATCCTGCCCGAGGATACGCCCTGCGGCATGCCGTTTGCCGAGTATGTGGGCTCGAGCGACACTGTGCTCGACTGCGAGATTACGCCCAACCGCCCCGACTGCCTGTCTATGATCGGCATGGCCCGCGAGACCGGCGCCATCTTCGACCGCGATTTCCACGTTGAGCTGCCCGCCATCAAGGCCGAGACCGGCCGCGCGACCGACGACGAGCTTTCCGTCGAGATCGCCGACGAGGGCCTGTGCGACCGCTATGTCGCCCGCATTGTGCGTAACGTGAAGGTCGGACCCTCGCCCGACTGGATGGTCAAGCGCCTCAACGCCCTGGGCGTGCGCCCGCACAACAACATCGTCGACATCACCAACTATGTGATGATGCTCACCGGTCAGCCGCTGCATGCCTTTGACCTGTCCACCTTTGCCGAGCGCGAGGGCAGGCGTCGCGTGGTGGTTCGCGCCGCCCAGCAGGACGAGAAGTTTACGACCCTCGACGGCGAGGAGCGCACACTCGACGCCGGCATGGGCCTTATCACCGATGGCGAGCGCCCCGTGGCGCTGGCCGGCGTAATGGGCGGCATGGATTCCGAGATCGAGGACGACACCGTCGATGTGATGGTCGAGAGTGCCTGCTTCAACGCCGGCCGCACCTCGCACACCAGTCGCGACCTGTCACTGATCTCCGATGCCTCCATTCGCTTTGAGCGCCAGGTCGACGAGACCGGCTGCGTGGATGTCGCCAACGTTACCTGCGCGCTCATCGAGGAGATCGCCGGCGGCGAGGTCGCTCCCGGCTACATCGACGTGTTCCCCGCGCCCAAGACCATCGACAGCATCAAGCTGCGCCTTGCCCGCGTGCGCGCCATTTGCGGTGCCGACATCGAGCCCGACTTTATCGAGCGTTCGCTCACCCGCCTGGGCTGCACCGTCGAGCGCGACGGCGAGGACTTTGTGGTTACCCCGCCGAGCTTCCGCCCCGACCTGCCGCGCGAGATCGATCTGATCGAGGAGGTCCTGCGCCTGTGGGGCATGGGCCGTGTGACGGCGACCATTCCGGCTGCCAAGAACCACATTGGCGGTCTGACCCGCGAGCAGAAGCTCACCCGCAAGGTCGGCGAGATCCTGCGCGCCTGCGGCCTCAACGAGACCACGACCTTTGGCTTTGCCGCCCCGGGCGACCTGGAGAAGATCGGTATGTCCACCGAGGGCCGCGGCTGCTCCGTGGTGCTCATGAACCCGTTGGTTGCCGAGCAGACCGAGATGCGCCGCTCGCTGCTGACGGGTCTGCTGCAGTCCGTGGCCTACAACGAGGCCCACGGCACGCCCAACGTGCACCTGTACGAGGTCGGCAGCCTGTTCCACGGCCGCGAGAACGCCAGCCTGCCCAAGGAGACCAAGTCCGTGGCGGGCGTGCTCTCGGGCCAGTGGAGCGAGCAGTCCTGGAACATGAAGTACCGCAAGCTGCGCTTCTTCTTTGGCAAGGGCATTGTCGAGGAGCTGCTCGCCCAGCTGCGCATCGAGAAGGTCCGCTTCCGTCCCGCCGAGGGCGAGAGCTATGCCTTCCTGCAGCCGGGTCGTGCTGCCGAGGTGCTCTCGGGCGGCACCGTGCTGGGCTGGGTCGGCGAGATTCATCCCGAGGCGCGTGAGGCGATGGGCATCGATGAGGTCGTCGTTGCCTTTGAGCTCGATCTGGACAAGCTCATCAAGGGCGCTCGCAATCAGGAGAACTACCGTGAGTTCTCTCAGTACCCGGCTGTTGAGCACGACCTTGCTATCGTGGTCGACAACGCTGTGACCTGCGAGGATCTTGAGCGCCGTATTACCAGCGCCGGCGGCAAGCTGCTCGAGGGCGTGCGCCTGTTCGACGTCTACCGCGATCCGGTCCGCGTGGGTGTGGGCAAAAAGTCCATGGCCTTCGCGCTTACGTATCGCTCCGACGACCACACGCTCACCAGCGAAGAGGTCGAGAAGGCGCACCAGAAGATTGTCACCAAGGTGTGCAAGGGCGTAAACGGCGAGGTTCGCGGCTAGGATTGCCTGCGCTCCCTGCGCTCTGGGTTGTCGCGTGTGGCTGGCGCCAAAGCGCGGCTATGAGGGCATGTGCCCGCGGCGTTACCCCGGCGTGCTCGCGACGTGACCGCATAGTCGTCCTCGGCATCTTGTGTCTGTGACGAATGTATTACAAAACGGCGCACTGCTTTGTTGGCAGTGTGCCGTTTTGCTATGATACCCGGCGGCGTGTTACGAATCTAACAATACGTAACACTGGCAAGGTTATTCAAGCGGCGCTGCAATTCCGTGCGCCGACAACCGGGAGGCGTACATGCACATTCCAGATAATTACCTGTCCCCGCAGACCGATGCCGTCATGGCGGTGGCGATGGTGCCCATTTGGGTCCACTGCATCAAGAAGGCGCGCGCCACGCTCGATCGCGAGCACATGGCCTTCCTGGGCATCTGCGCCGCGTTCTCCTTCTTGCTCATGATGTTCAACGTTCCGCTGCCCGGCGGCACCACAGGCCACGCCGTCGGCGGCGCGCTCATCGCGCTGCTGCTTGGCCCGGAGGCTGCCACCATCGCGGTTTCGGTCGCGCTGGCGCTGCAGGCGCTGCTGTTTGGCGACGGCGGCATCCTGTCCTTTGGCGCCAACTGCTTTAACATGGCCTTTGTGCTGCCGTTTGTCGCAGCTGTCGTGTTCCGCGCGCTCAACAGCCGCCTGCACGACAAAAGTTGGGGCACCGCGGTCTCCGCTGCGGTGGGTGGCTGGGTCGGCCTGTGCGTGGCGGCCCTGTGCGCGGCGACTGAGTTTGGTATTCAGCCGATGCTCTTCACGAACGCCTCGGGCGCTCCGCTGTACTGCCCCTTCCCGCTGTCGGTTTCCATTCCCGCTATGCTGATTCCGCACATGCTGGTTGCCGGTGTGGTTGAGGGCGTCGCGACGGCCGCTATCTACGGCTTCATCAAGAAGACGGCTCCCAGCTTCATCGTCGGTCCCGAGGCTGTCGATGGCTTGCTTTCTGCCGAGGGCACAACCGCCAAGAAGACCTCGCTGGTTCCTACGCTTATCCTGGTCGTTGTGCTTGTGGTGGCTACGCCGCTGGGCCTTCTGGCCACCGGTGACGCCTGGGGCGAGTGGGATGCCGAGGGCGCCGCGACCGCCGTTCAGGAGGCCGGCGACGACAGCCTGCAGGCTTCGGTCGGCCTCGATGCCCCGACCTTTGCAGACACGCTGCCCACGGGCGATTATCTGCAGGCCTATTCCGAGGAGCAGGGTCTTGATTTTGCCGGCCAGGCTGCCATGTATATCCTCTCGGGTGTCATTGGCGTGGCGGTGCTTACCATCGTCTTTCGCCTGATATCGCTGACGGTTAAGGAAAGCGGAGCGCATGGCGACGGTCGAACTGCCTAGTTGGCTTGCGGCCGAGCAGCGTTACGAGCCCACGGGCGCTCGTCATCGCGTAATGCAAAAGAACGTCCTGCACCTGGCGAGCCTGCTTGAACGGGTTCGCCTGGGTGGCGGCGCACACAAGGGCGGGTCGATGGTCGACCGCGCCCTTTCTTCCGTTTCGGCGCCGGTGCGCCTGGTGGGGATGTTCATCTGCGTTCTGTGCGTGTGTCTGACGCAAAGCCCGCTGTACCTGATGTTGATGGCGGCGATCGCGTTGGTGCTGGTCGCGATGCGCCCCGCACGCGGGTTGCGCGCGACCTTTATACCGGCACTTGGCGCCGCGGGATTTGCTGCGGTTCTGACGTTGCCAGCCCTGCTGCTGGGCGCTTCTGCCGCGGGCGCCATGCTCAAGATCGCGCTCAAAACGTTTATTAATGTATCGCTGGTGCTGGGCGTTTCGTGGACACTTACCTGGAGCCGCATGTCGGCGGCGCTTAAGATGCTGCATCTGCCCGACGAAGTTATCTTTACGTTTGATATGGCGCTCAAGCATATCGAGGTGCTGGGACGCACGGCGCACGATCTGTGCGAATCGGTCATGCTGCGCAGCGTCGGATCAGCGTCTGCGGGTTTTTCGCGCACCGACTCGCTGGCGGGTATCATGGGCATGACGTTTATCAAGGCGATGGAATGCAGCCGCGCGATGGACGAGGCCATGCTGTGCCGCGGCTTCGTCGGCGTGTATCCGGCGCCTGCACGCGCCGGGTTTGGCTGGCGCGATGCGGTCTATGCGGCCGGCGTGGCGCTGCTGACAGTGTTGTGCGCCGTGCTGTAGGCGCTGCTGGTTCCGGCTGGGGATGCAAATAGGGAAGGGCGACGTTTTGACGATCGATATGAATAGTGCTGCGGGCACGAACGGTGCGGGCGCCGAGGTCGCGCCGCTCATCGAGCTACGCGACGTGGTGTTTTCCTATGCGGGGCATACGGTTGTCGATGGTGTGTCGCTGCAGGTCGATCGTGGCGAGCTCGTTGCCCTGCTTGGCCCGAATGGCTGCGGCAAGACGACGATCATGCGCCTTATTAACGGTCTTGAACTCGCGGACGCAGGGGCATACCTGTTTGACGGGCACGTGATCGATGCAACATTTCTAAAGGATTCCGTGGCTTCCCAGCGCTTTCACCAGCGCGTAGGCTTCGTGTTTCAAAATGCCGATGCCCAGCTGTTTTGCGCCACGGTAGGCGAGGAGGTCGCGTTTGGTCCGGCTCAAATGGGGCTGTCGACAGACGAGCTCAAGTGCCGCGTTCGCGATGCCATGGAGCTGTTCCAGGTTTCCGATCTGGTCGATGCCTCGCCCTATCAGCTTTCGGGCGGGCAAAAAAAGCGTGTGGCGCTGGCGGCCGTCGTGTCGATGAACCCCGATATCCTGGTGCTCGACGAGCCTACCAACGGACTCGATGAGGATTCGTGCGACATCGTGGTCAGCTTTTTGCTGGCTTATGTTGCTGCCGGCAAGACGGTCTTAATGAGCACACACCATCAGGATTTGGTACGACGCCTGGGTGCCCGCGCCATCTATATCGACCGATATCATCACGTGGCCGAGGCGCCCATGCCATCGTGTGGAACCGAGAGCGCCGCCGCGGAATAGTTGCCGGATAGTAGGGGTGCGGCCGCGTGCGTGGCCCGCTGTGAATGGTATAGTTATCCGGGTTTTTACGGGGGTAGCTATGCCAAGTTGGAATATTCATATCGCTCAGACGGAACGACTGCTGGCGCGTGCTGGCACGCTTGCCGATAAGGTGCGTGACCGCAATGCCTTTTTGTTTGGCAGCGTGGTTCCGGACATTTTTGTGGGCTATATGGTTCCCGGCATTGCCGATCCCATCCCGTATCGTATTACGCATTTTGCCAAGCCCGAGCCTATCCCCAAGCCGCGTGAGCAGGAGTTTTGGGACACTTATGTGGCGCCGCTGCTCAAGGGCATGCCGATAGGTGCGCCGGCTGCGGCGACGTCGATTATCGAGGAACGCGAGCGACTCAATCGGGTGCATTATCCGCAGCGATATAGGGATGCGGAGCCGATCGCTGGTCCCGCTGCTGACGAGCTTTCGCTCGCGCCCGAGAACGTGGCACAGTCGTTACTCGATTTGACGTTGGGTGTTTGGTCGCATCTGGTGGCCGACGCCGTGTGGAACACCCGCGTAAACCAGTACCTCGAGGCGCATGGCGGCAAGCCGTGTGAGGAGTTCCGCATCAAGAAGCAGGGCGACTTTGACTGGTTTGGCAAAACCCTCGGCATCGTTTCCATCCCGCGTGCGACCGATCGTCTCTATACCGCGGCGGCCCAGTTTGGCCAGTATTCGATCCCGCAAGAGTATGTGCTCAAAACCATTGGCGTCATGCACGAGATTGTGCGCGAAAACCCCGGCGAGCCGGATCACCCGCCGTACCGTCTGCTGACCGAGGCGTTCTTTGACGCAACGTTTACCGAGGTCGTCGAGTTAACCGAAGCGGGCTTTGCCGCCCGCGTCGCATTGCCCAGCGCGCCCGCGCTGCCTCTGATCGCTAGCTGCTAGCTGGTCTGCCTGGCAGCGAATAGTTCATCCCAATCGACAAGCAGCTCTTGTCGCAGAGCGTCTTCGGCGTCGCACTCCTGTTTGGTCTTTGGGGTGTAGGGAAGCCCGGCCTTTTTATGGATGAGTTCGGCAAGGTTGCCAAAGCTCCTTTTGTCTTTGATCTGGTCATAGGTAATTTGGATGACGTCGTAGCCCATGCTTGTGAGTGCGGTGGCTCGCTCGGCGTCGGAGAGACTTGCGGCTTCGCTGTCATGAGCGGAGCGGCCTTGGCATTCCAGAATGACGCCCATGCTGTCGGTGGCGCTTTCGATGAGGATATCGGCATAACAGCAGGTTTTGTCATACAGCGAACGTGCGGCTTCGCTGAGCGGGATGCGTGCGTTATTGGTGATGCCTATACCCAGACCGCCTTCGTCGCGGGGGAGTGAGACGAGCATGGACGTCTGGACCTCGAAGGGCGAGGCGGTCTGCCCTGCCATGCGTTCGGCGGCCCAGCGGAGTTGCTTAACACCGCGCAGGCCTGCGGCCTGCTTGGCGAACGCGGCGATATCCGCCGCGCTGAGGAGCGGCGCGCGTTTCCACAAGTTGGTGCCATTGCCCTTGGTGTCGACAACGCGCTTCCAACCACAGTCGGGCGGAATGAACTTAAGAGATATTGCCTCATCAAGTTGCTGTTGCGTACGTTCGCAGGGCGTAAACACTGCAAATGAGCTGCACATCTCGTAGCAAGCCATGAGTAGCTGGTTGCGGGAGACCTGCGTAGCAAGGCTGAGCATCGTGAACTCCGGCGAAGTGACATCAAATCCATGTTCAGTCTGCCTAAACGACCCAGGAGGCGGCTCTTGGGTCAGGAGGTGCGATTTAAACAGGCTTCGCGACCCCGATTGTGCCCGAGTGAATACAAGCCTGTGAAGCGGTGCGTGAAGCAGGTCTTTTACAACTGAATGACTTCCGAGGCTGCAACATCTGCGATCCATATTGCCAAGGCTAATGGCGGGGTAAAGGCCTAATACCTGCGGCGGGATACGGTAATAGTAAAAAGCGGATTGACCGCATAGCGTCAGGTCCATGACGTCCTCCAGGTCGAAATGTGCTTTTGGACCGTGCGATGCCAGCGTCAATTCGGAAGTATGCGGCAAAATTTGAACCCTGTGAGCAGACCTGGCTTTTGAGGCTAGTTTATCAGGCATTTTGTTGTAAAAAAACGGGGTGTGTTCGGAGGTCTTAGAATTTGCCGCATACTTCCGAAAACTAGGTCGATCTGGCTCTTGCTAAAACGATTTAGCAGCGTCGGTTAAGGTGTGGGTTTGCCACCGGGCGAACACTTTCAGCGCTTGGGACTTTATTTTTTGGGCCTCGAAGGGTGGATTTCGCGCTTTTGGTAAAGAAATGAGTGCGTTTTTTGCCGTGCGCCGACATTGGCACAGAAAAAGGGCCCGGAAGGCAAAGCCTTCCGGGCCCTTTTGCAATGCAAGCGTGCTTGCAAGTGCGATTTAGCGCACCTGAGCGACGTAAGCGACGTTGGTCGAGGAGACCTTGTCCTCGAGCTGAACACTCATGCGGGGATCGCCGGCGGTAGCGACGGTCAGATCGCCGGCCTCGACGTAGCCGAGCTCCTTAGCGGTCTCGATCGCCTTGACGATCGTGCCGTTGACGGTGCCCTGGGTAATCTCGGCCTGGTGCGGGATAACGCCCCAGTACATGATCATCTGCTGGACGGCCCACTCGTGGCGGGAGAACGCGCAGATCGGCATGTTGGGACGGAAGTGCGAGATCAGGCGTGCGGTACGACCGGTGGTCGTCGGCACGGTGATGCACTTGGCGCCAACGGTGGTGGCCATGTTCACAGCGGACATACCCACAACGTTGTTGACGACGCGGGTGCCGTGAGCGTCGGCCGGAACCTCGAGCGGAGCGTGGGCCGGGAGGTACTTCTCGGTCTCGAGAGCAATGCTGGCCTGCATCTTAACGGCCTCGACCGGGTACTTACCGGCTGCGGACTCGCCGGACAGCATGACGGCGTCGGTGCCGTCATAAATGGCGTTAGCAACGTCGGCAACCTCGGCGCGCGTCGGGCGCGGGTTCTGCTGCATGGAGTCGAGCATCTGCGTAGCAGTGATGACGGGCTTGTAGGCCGCGTTGCACTTGGCGATGATCTCTTTCTGGATGTGGGGAACGAGCTCGGGCTTGATCTCGATGCCCAGGTCGCCACGGGCGACCATGATGCCGTCGGAAGCCTCGAGGATCTCGTCGAAGTTCTCGACGCCCAGGGCGCACTCGATCTTCGGGAAGATCGTCACGTGCTCGCCGCCGTTCTCGCGGCAAAGCTTGCGGATGCCACGGACGGACTCGCCGTCACGGATGAAGGAAGCGGCGATGTAGTCGATGTTCTCGGTCAGGCCAAAGAGGATGTCCTGACGATCGCGCTCGGTGATGGCGGGCAGCGAAATGTTGACGTTGGGCATGTTGACGCCCTTGCGCTCGCCAATCAGGCCGTCGTTCTTAACGACGCAGGTCATGTCCTGGCCGCTGACGGACTCGACCTCGAGGGCAACCAGGCCGTCATCGATCAGGATGAGGGAGCCCTTCTCGACCTCGGAGGGCAGAGCCAGGTAGTCGAGGGAGATGTGCTCAGCGGTGCCGTGGAAATCCTCGGACGTGGGCTGAGCGGTGACGACAATCTTGTCGCCGGTCTTGACGGCAACCTTCTTGCCATCGACCAGAAGGCCGGTGCGGACCTCGGGGCCCTTGGTGTCGAGCAGGATGCCGACGGGCAGACCGAGCTCCTTGGAAATACGACGGACGCGCTCGATGCGACCGTGGTGCTCGTCGTAGGATCCGTGCGAGAAGTTAAAACGGGCGACGTTCATGCCCGCCTTGATCATCTCGCGGATGGTCTCGTCGCTATCGCAGGCGGGACCCATGGTGCATACAATCTTGGTGCGCTTGTACATTCAGACCTCCATCTGACATCGTCTTGCGCTGATAGATAAACCATAAGAAATAAAACCGAAATGATTATAACGAAATGCCGACCGAATACCCCAAAAAATCGACCGTATGCCGAAATGGAAGTTCATTTTTTGCGAGAAAAACGGTATATGAAAAATCTTTACCAACCGCTCTAACCGCTGCTATCTGGGCGATATTTCAGTTTGACGATGTGCCGAAGAAAAAACGTTTTACCAATGTTGAGCATCACACGGTCTGCACCGTTGCGTGCGGACCATATTTCCAAACCGATTGTTTTGGCTAGACGCGTCGCTTTGGGGTACCATAGCTCCACTATCAACTGCCGCTCAGCACGGCAGCCTTGATGAGCCCTTGCCCTTCTCCTGGGAATTATGATCGGGCATCAATCTGCTGAGTGGCCCGAATCCCAGGAGGGGACTCTATATGCAAAAGGAATACCTGTCCGCCGCGGCGGAGGTGCTCAGCGACCAAGGTGTCGATGAGAACCTCGGCCTGAGCAACGGCGAGGCGTCTTCGCGCCTCGCCAAGACAGGCCCTAACAAGCTCGAGGAAGCCGAGAAGACGCCGCTGTGGAAGCGTTTCTTTGAGCAGATGGCCGACCCCATGGTCATCATGCTGATCGTTGCCGCCGTCATCAGTGCGCTCACGGGCATGGTCAAGGGCGAGCCCGACTTTGCCGATGTTGCCATCATCATGTTCGTCGTTATTGTCAACTCGGTGCTGGGCGTGGTCCAGGAAGCCAAGAGCGAGGAGGCCCTCGAGGCCCTGCAGGAGATGAGTGCGGCGCAGTCCAAGGTGCTGCGCGACGGCAAGCTCGTGCACCTGCCGAGCGCCGAGCTCGTGCCCGGCGACGTGATCATGCTCGAGGCGGGCGACTCCGTCCCGGCCGACTGCCGCGTGCTCGAGAGCGCCACGATGAAGATCGAAGAGGCCGCGCTCACCGGCGAGTCCGTGCCCGTAGAGAAGCACGCCAACGTGATCGAGCTCGCTGCGGGCACCGATGACGTGCCGCTCGGCGACCGTAAGAACATGTGCTATATGGGCTCCACCGTCGTGTACGGCCGTGGTCGCGCCGTCGTGGTCGGCACCGGCATGAACACCGAGATGGGCAAGATCGCCGGCGCCCTGGCCGAGGCCAAGGAAGAGCTCACGCCGTTGCAAGTGAAGCTCGCCGAGCTCAGCCGCATCCTTACCATTATGGTTATCGTCATCTGCGTCGTCATCTTTGGCGTTGATATCATCCGCCACGGCGTGGGCAACGTTCTTACCGACCCGACCGCCCTGCTCGATACCTTTATGGTCGCCGTCTCGCTCGCCGTCGCTGCCATCCCCGAGGGCCTGGTCGCCGTCGTGACCATCGTGCTATCGCTTGGCGTGACCAAGATGGCTAAGCGCCAGGCAATCATCCGCAAGCTCTCTGCCGTCGAGACTCTCGGCTGCACGCAGACCATCTGCTCCGACAAGACCGGTACCCTTACCCAAAACAAGATGACCGTCGTCAAGCACGAGCTCGCTGCGCCTAAGGAGAAGTTCCTGGCCGGTATGGCGTTGTGCTCCGATGCCCAGTGGGACGAGGAGCTGGGCGAGGCCGTGGGCGAGCCGACCGAGTGCGCGCTCGTCAACGATGCCGGCAAGGCGGGCCTCACTGGCCTGACTGCCGAGCACCCGCGCGTGGGCGAGGCCCCGTTTGACTCGGGCCGCAAGATGATGTCCGTGGTCGTCGAGACCCTTGACGGCGAGTATGAGCAGTACACCAAGGGCGCGCCCGACGTGGTGATCGGCCTGTGCACCCACATCTACGAGGGCGATAAGGTCGTCCCCCTGACCGAGGAGCGTCGCGCCGAGCTCGTGGCCGCCAACAAGGCCATGGCCGACGAGGCCCTGCGCGTGCTGGCGCTGGCAAGCCACACCTACACCGAGGTCCCGAGCGACTGCAGCCCCGCTGCGCTCGAGCACGACTTGGTCTTCTGCGGCCTGTCCGGCATGATCGACCCGGTCCGCCCCGAGGTCGCCGAAGCCATCCGCGAGGCCCACGACGCTGGCATTCGCACCGTCATGATCACGGGCGACCACATCGACACCGCCGTGGCCATCGCCAAGCAGCTGGGCATCGTCACCGATCGCAGCCATGCCATCACCGGTGCCGACCTCGATCGCATGAGCGACGAGGAGCTCGACGCGCACATCGAGGACTACGGCGTGTACGCCCGCGTCCAGCCCGAGCACAAGACCCGCATCGTCGAGGCCTGGAAGTCGCGTGACCAGATCGTGGCCATGACGGGCGATGGCGTCAACGACGCCCCGTCCATCAAGCGCGCCGACATCGGCGTGGGCATGGGCATCACCGGTACCGATGTCACCAAGAACGTCGCCGACATGGTACTTGCCGACGACAATTTCGCCACCATCATCGGTGCCTGCGAAGAGGGCCGTCGCATCTACGACAACATCCGCAAGGTCATCCAGTTCCTGCTTTCGGCCAACCTTGCCGAGGTCTTCTCGGTGTTTATCGCCACGCTCATCGGCTTTACCATCTTCCAGCCGGTGCAGCTGCTGTGGGTGAACCTGGTTACCGACTGCTTCCCTGCGCTCGCGCTGGGCATGGAGGACGCCGAGGGCGACATCATGAAGCGCAAGCCGCGCAACGCCAAGGATGGTGTCTTTGCCGGACATATGGGTCTGGACTGCGTGGTCCAGGGCCTAATCATCACCGTGCTGGTGCTGGCGAGCTTCTTTGTGGGCGTGTACTTTGACATGGGCTACATCCACATTGCCGATATGATCGCCGGCAATGCCGACGAGGAAGGCGTGATGATGGCGTTCATCACGCTCAACATGGTCGAGATTTTCCACTGCTTCAATATGCGCAGCCGTCGTGCGTCGCTGTTCACCATGAAGAAGCAGAACAAGTGGCTGTGGGCTTCCGCCGCGCTGGCACTGGTGCTGACGGTGATCGTGACCGTGCAGCCGACGCTTGCCGAGATGTTCTTTGGCCCCGTGACGCTTGAGCTCAAGGGCGTTCTTGCCGCGCTGGGCCTTGCCTTCCTGATCATCCCGCTGATGGAGATCTACAAGGCGATCATGCGCGCGGTCGAGAAGGAGTAGGTCGAAAGGCCATCCTTCCCACCGGCCCGACCGCCTGCGGGGTTTCTTCTTCGCTGGTCCTCGCGCTTCGCGCTGCGGGATCGCTCAGAAGAAACCCCTCCCGGCGGGCGGGCCCTGCGGTGACGTTGCTGACTTTTCTCCCGTGTGGATGATAAAGGCTGAGGGAAAGTGTGTGAGTCGGTCGAGCATTTGCTCGACCGACTCTTTTTTGTGGGAAAATACCTGCTCAGTTGTGATTTATGGTGCTGGGAGGCGCTTGTGGGCAAGGCTAGGGCTAAGGCGAAGAAAAAGACGACGGGGGCGCGGGCTAAGCGCGATCGTCGTCGGAAGCTCGCGACCGAGGCTCCCGCGTCTGCCGAGGAGCTGCTGGCGAGCGTGCCGGGACTCGACGCGCTGCAGGACGTTCCGGCGTTCGATGACCTGCCGGTCGATGAAGCCCAGCAGGCTGCCTTTGATGATTTCTGCGCACATGCCGAGGAGCCCGAGCAGATGCAGCTTGGCGCCGTGGTGCGCTTGGATCGCGGGTTTCCACTGGTGGCGACTGCCGATGACACGTTTCGTGCCGAGCATGCTGTGGGGTTTGCCAAGTCACGCGGCGAGGACGAGGTCCTGCTGCCTGCCGTGGGCGATCGTGTGGCGGTGCGCCGCGCTCCCGGGCACGATATGGGCGTGATTGAGTGCGTGCTGCCGCGCCGTACGAGCTTTGAGCGTTGGCGCGGCCGTGCCCGCGGGGAGCGTCAGGTGCTCTGCTCCAACGTGGATAGCGTGCTAATCGTGCAGGCGCTCGGTGCCGGCGAGGTGCTGCTCGACCGCGTGGCGCGCTCGCTGGTGTTGGCGCTCGACTGCGATGCCGAACCGGTGGTGGTACTCACCAAAGCTGACCGCTGCGATGCCGAGGAACTCGAGCGCGATCTGGACCGCGTGCGCCGCCTGGTGGGTCCGGACGTGCGCGTGATCGTGACGTCCTCTGCCGAGGGCCGCGGCCTGGACGAGGTCCGTGCCTGCGTGCCCGCCGGGAGCTGCGCCATGATTCTGGGCGAGTCGGGTGCCGGCAAGTCGACGCTGCTCAATGCGCTGCTGGGCCACGATACGTTGGCGACCGGCGGTGTGCGCGAACGCGACGATCAGGGCCGTCACACTACCGTCGCGCGCGTGATGGTGGCACTGCCGGGCGACGCCGGCGTGATCGCCGATGCCCCGGGCCTGCGTAGCCTGCCGCTCGTGGGTCACGAGCGGGGTCTGGCGCGCGCTTTCCCCGAGATTGTCGAGGCATCGCGCGCGTGCCGGTTTGGCGATTGCACGCATGTCCATGAGCCGGGCTGCGCCGTTCGCGAGGCCGAGGACGCCGGGCAGATCGATAGCCTGCGTCTGGAAACGTTCCAAAACCTGGCGTCATCCATGCGCGTGAGTGCTCAAATGCTCGATCCCGATGTCCATCTGTAATTGATTTTTCCTATGACAGCCGTCTCCCAACTGTTCGGGAGACGGCTTTTTTGCTGTGGAAAAGCCTCGAAACATGCAGTTTGCTGACGTGCTGACCAAAACCTTGCCACGAGCTTGACGGGCTGGTCAGCTTTTGGTCAGCGATTGGTTTGACATCGAAAACCAAGATTGCGATTGCGCCGCTTTGCACTCTGACCGCCCAGACAATGGTGGTACGGGCATTCGCCCGGCACTGCCATGAGAGGAGCGGCCGTGAACAAGAGCAAGCGCATCGCCATCAGTCTGGTCGCGGGCGTGCTCGCTGCTCTGCTCTGCATGGTTTACGGCTCGTCGATCCGCTCGCAAGCCGAACAGGTCCAGGCTGAGACCTTGGCCAAGTACGGTGGCGATCGCGTCGAAGTTTGCGTCGCGGCGCGCGATATCGATGTGGGCGAGACCCTCGATGAGACCAATGTCATAACCCAGGAATGGCTGACGAGCCTGCTGCCGCGTGACGCAGCGACCGAGCTGCGCCAGGTGCGCGGCGACGTGACGACTTCGCGTATTCCCAAAAACGCCGTGATCTGCAATGTCTACACCAAGGCCGAGAGCCGCAAGCTCGAGGTGCCTAAGGGCAAGGTCGCCGTTTCGGTGGCGGTCGATGCCGAGCACTCGGTCGGCGGTGCTACGGGCGTGGGCAGCTACGTGGATGTGTATGTGCAAAAAGACGGCGTGACCGATCGGCTGTGCGGCGCGTACGTGATCGATACCAGTGAGGATTCCGGTGCCACGCGCGAGGGCAAGATCGAATGGGTGACGCTGGCGGCTGACCCCGAAGACGTCAAGGAACTGCTGGGAGCCTCGGGCAAGGGAACGGTCAGCTTGACGATTCCCGCCACGGCGCGCGGCAAAAAGAGCGGAGGCGACGAGTGATGAAGGCGATCTGGCTTGCGTGCTGCGCGTGCGGCGATTACGGGCTGTTGCAGCGGGAAGTCGAGGGCCGTGATGCGGGTGCACAGGTGCTTCGCGTGGGTGACCTGGACGGGCTGGTTTCCATGGCGCGGGCGTTTCCGTCGCGCCGCGGGGCTGCCATCATCGCGGCGTCTCTGTTTGATACCGAAGATGTGCGCAAGACTGTTGCGCGCCTGACGGCCGAAGGCCGCGTGAGTCGCGTGGTCGTGTTGATAGAAGCGCTCGATCCGTCGGATATCGAGGGGCTGTTTCGCGCGGGGGCGACCGAGGTCATCGCTGCACACAGTATATGCGGCAACGGGCGCGCGGGCGAGGGAGCGGTTGATTCCGATCGGCGCATGACGATTGAGCCCGATGCTTTTGTTGATAGGGAACCCGGGGCGCCTCGCGCTACAAGAGGCCCGCGTGTTGATGATTATGGAAAAGCGGAAGCCGAGCATGGTCGGCGCCCCCGGAACCCCCTTGTATACGATGACGCTGGAGGGCCGGCGCAGCATGCTGGCGACTCCCCGGCAGTAGATATGGGATACGTGCACGGCGTGAATCTGGCGGATGAACTCGACGAAGTTGAGGGCCTTGCCGGGTGCGGCGAGTTGTCGCTGATGCAGCATGAGCAGATTGCGCAGAACGAGCCTGCCTCGCAGACCGAACAAGCAGCCATGCCGGCTTGGACGCAGCACGTGGTTGCGGCGGGGGAGACGGGGACGCTGTCACCGACGCCCGCCCCGCCGCCTCCGATGCCGCCGGCAGACGCTACCGCTCCGCCGCATCGAGCTCCAGTCATCTGCGCTATTTCGGGTTCGGGCGGTTGCGGCAAGTCGACGATCGTTGCCGCCATGGCACACACATCGTCGCTGTTGGGCTTGCGTGCCGCCGTGCTCGACTTGGACCTGATGTTTGGAAACCTTTACGACTTGTTAGGCGTCGATGCTCCGCGCGATATGGCGGCACTTATCGAGCCATCGGCGGCGGGCGCGCTCACCGAGCCGGATATCGTAGCCACATCGATGCGCGTGGCGCCGGGCGTTACGCTCTGGGGTCCCGTCGCGGCGCCCGAGCAAGCCGAGCTCATGGCACGTCCGGTGGAGCTACTGCTTGATGTCCTGCGTCGCGAATCCGACGTGGTCTTTATCGATACCTCGGTCTTTTGGGGCGACGCCGTGGCGGCTGCGGTGGCGGCGAGCGACCGTTGCCTGGTCGTTGGCGATGCGGCGGTGTCGTCCGCGGCATCGGCGTCGCGCGTCATTGAACTGGCAAGTCGAGTAGGTGTGCCGCGCACGCGTATGAGCGCCGTGTTCAACCGGTTCGGTGCGCGCGGGGCAGACGAGGACGTCGCTATGCGCTTTGAGATTGCCTGTGCGTTGAGCTCCAAGATTCGTATCGCCGATGGCGGGCAGGATCTCGCCGCGCTCATGGCGTTTGGGCGTGCTGACGAGGCAGTGGGGCAGACCAGCGCTTTTGCGACCAGCGTGCGCGAGGCCACGCGCGAGATGCTCGTGGAACTGGGGTGCGCCGTCGGCCCTTGGAGCGATATGGTCGCCGACCGTGCAATGCGCACCGAACGCCCGCGTATCCGCCTTCCCTGGTCGCACGAGGGTGATCAGCGATGAGCCTGCAAACGAGGATTAAGGCTGCCGGCGCTGCGGCGGCGGCAGCGCCTGTAGATGCGGGGCGTCGCCGCGCCGTGAAACGACGCACCAAGCGCGCCGTGATGGACCGCATGGGTTACGACGAAGTGGCGCGTATCAGCGCCTATATCGACCCGGCACTTGCCCGCTCGGAATTGCGTCCTGCGGTGGAGGCGGCGCTCAATGTTGAGGAGCCGACCGATCTCGCGACGCCCGAGCGCGAGGCCATCATCGACGAGATTTTGGATGACGTGGTGGGCTTGGGGCCGTTGCAGCCGCTCATCGAGGACGACACCGTTACCGAGATCATGATCAACGGCTGCCGCTCGGCTTTCTTTGAACGCGGCGGCGTCTTGTACCCCATCGAGCATGCGTTTGAGGATGATGAGCAGATCCGTGTGCTTATCGACCGCATTATCTCGCCACTTGGCCGCCGTATCGACGAGCGCAGCCCCATCGTCAACGCCCGCCTTAAAACGGGCTATCGCGTCAACGCGGTGATTCCGCCTGTGGCGATTGACGGACCGATTCTCACCATCCGAAAGTTCTCGGACCGTATCTGCTCGCTGGACGAGCTCGTGGGGTTGGGATCGCTGCCGCTTTGGTATGCGCAGCTGCTGTCGTGTGCGGTGTCGCTGCGACAGGACTTGGCGGTTGCGGGAGGCACGGGATCTGGTAAGACCACCCTGCTCAACGCGTTGTCATGTGAGATTTCCACCGGCGAGCGCATCGTGACGATCGAGGACTCTGCCGAGCTCAAGTTTGCGCATCATCCGCACGTGGTGCGCCTAGAGGCGCGCGAGGCTTCAATTGAGGGCGAGGGCGCGGTGACGATCCGCGACCTGGTGACTAATGCCCTGCGCATGCGCCCCGACCGCATCGTGGTGGGCGAGGTGCGCGGTGCCGAGTGCTGCGACATGTTGCAGGCCATGAACACGGGCCACGACGGGTCGCTCACCACGCTTCATGCGGGTTCAGAACAGGAGACCGTGGTGCGTCTGACGTTGCTTGCACGTTATGGCATCGATCTGCCGAGCGAGCTCATCGAGGAGCAGATTGCCATGGCACTCGACGGTATCGTGATGTCCGAGCGCCACGCCGATGGCAGGCGCTTCGTCTCCTCGTATTCGGGGGTGCGACGCGCCGCATCGGGCGGCGTAGAGCTCGAGCGCTATGTGACGTTCGATGCCGCCGAGCGCACCTGGACGCTTGACCGCGAGCCGCCGTTTATCGCAGAAGGCCTGCGGTCGGGGACGCTCACACAAGAGGAGGTGGACGAATGGAGATCACTGTGCCCCTCGTCGTAGGGGGCTTGGCAGGGCTTTCTGTCGCGACGGCGTGCGGGGCGGAACCTCGTGTGCCGCAGGTACCGCCGGCGGAGCTGGCACGTCAGGCGCTCGAGACGGTGGCAGAGAAGCTGCCGCGTGAGCTGGTGGAAAACGATCTGCTGAAAAAGATCGCCCGTTCGTGGGCATCGCTGGCTCCGGCGCATCGCCTTGGCCTCGTGATCGAAGATGCTTCGGGACGTTTGGCGTTTCTGCTGCTATCGAGCGGTGTCTGCTGCGTTTTACTAACGATGGTGTCGTTATCGCCCCTCGGATTTGCCTTGGGACTTGTTGCTCCGTTTGCCGTTGGTGCCGCCCGGGATGGCTTTGAGAGCCGGCGCGAGCAACACGATGCAGAAGAGGCGATGCCCGAGGCGTTTACCGCACTTTCCATGTCGCTTGCCTCGGGACATTCGCTGGCCCAGGGCATGCGCTTTGTGGGCGCTCATGCGCAAGAGCCAGTGCATACCGAGTTTTTGCGGGTGGCGGCGGCGATCGATTGCGGCATCTCGGCGACCGACGCGCTCGATGACTTGCTCGTACGTATCGACGCCCCCGGTCTTTCGCTTGTGACCTTGGCGCTTAAGGTGTCTCAGCGCACCGGCGCTCCGCTTGCCGACTTACTGTCCGAGGCGTCGAGCATGGTGGGGGAGCGCATTGAGCTCAAGCGCCGCCTGGATGTTAAGACGTCGCAGGCTCGCATGTCTGCGCATATGGTCGCGGCGATGCCGGCGGGCATGTGCGCGGTGTTGGCGCTGCTTTCGGCAGATTTTCGTCGCGGTCTTGCGACGCCTGCCGGCGCGGGCGCTGTGGTGCTGGGTCTTGCCCTCAACGCCGTTGCCCTGGTGGTTATCCGGCGCATTATGCGGGTGGAGCTATGAGCGCCTCGGTTGCAGTTGCGGCTTGCCTGTGCGCCCTGAGTGTATTTGTCGCGACTGGTTTTGATCGGGCGGATGCACGCAAGATCGCAGGGGCCTGCAAGCGCGAGGCGGTGCTGGTCGCTGCCGCGGGTCGCTCGGTGGTCGATGCTCTGACCGCGCGAGTGAAGGGCGCGGTTGGAGCGGGCGGCCCGGCGCGAGTGTCGCTCGGCGAAGTGTCCGAGATGATCGATGTTGTGCGCTTGGGTCTTTCGGCCGGTCTTTCGTTTGATGCGGCGCTTGAGATTTTCTGCGCCAACCGCCGGTCAGTGCTGGCTCTTCGCCTTGAGCGCGCCTGCATGGCGTGGCAGGTGGGCGTGGGCACGCGTGAGGACGAGTTGTTGGCCGCCGCGCGCGACCTGGACGTGCGAGCGCTCGAGACCTTTGCCATCACGGTGGGGCAGGCGCTCGCCCTGGGTGCCCCACTTGCCGAGACGCTGGCCGCTCAAAGTCGCGAGATCCGTGCGGCTCATCGCGCCGCGGTCGAGCGCGAGATCGAGCGTGCGCCCGTCAAGCTGTTGATTCCCACCGGCACGCTCATCTTGCCGGCGTTGCTTCTGTCCATATTGGGCCCGCTGCTGGGAGCAGGCGGGATGATGTAGGGAGGAATACATGAACACGATGGTCGAAGTTGCTGACAAGGCTTGGAGCTGGGCTTTTTGCCGGGCGATTCACACTCGCCAGCATGCCAAGGAGCTGTTGCAGGAGGAGAGCGCGCAGGGTACCACCGAGTACGCCATTTTAGTGGGCGTACTTGTGGTGATCGCGATTATTGCCATCGTTGCATTTAAAGGCAAGGTTAAAGAGCTATGGGATGCGATCAGCGAGGGCATCAACAGCCTGTAGAGGGCGAGCGCCCCATCGGGGTGCTGCTGGTGTTTGCTTGCCTGACCGTGGCGATAGCGGCGGTGCTTTGGGGGCTTAACGCCGCGCGGCAGCAGCGTCCTGGGACCGCCTCCGATTTGGGCTCAGATTCGGCGGTGGCGTCTCAAAAAGATGAGATGCGAGATGCGGACGATTCGGATGTCGCTGTCACGGCGCAAACCTTTCTGCGGACGCTCGACAAGCGGTCTGGCACTGCGACGGATTCGCCTGAGGGCAACGCGATTGCGGTCCGGCTTGCATGGTCCGAGGACCGACCGATGACCGAAGCGGCGGCGGATATGCTGCGTGCCTATCGCGAGGTACCCACGGCGCAACTTGCTCTGAGCGGCTATCTCGACATCAAGGGAAACGTGTGGGGCGCCATCGTGCGCGACGGACGCGGCTGGGTCGATATGGTGACAATTGCCGCGGATGCTGGCGATGCTTCGTGTCGTCTGCGCGCCGTGCGCCTGAGCCCGCAGGCAACGGACTCAAAGGAGGGATCGTGAAATGCATGATGTCCTGCGTGAGGAATCTGCCCAGGCGACGGTCGAATACGCCATCGTCACGGTGGCGCTGTTATCGATCGTGCTGGCGATCGCGGGACTTTGGCGTGCCGGCACCGATGGGCGCTTGGCGGCGCTGGTTGAGCGGGCGGCATCTCATGGCGTTGCCTCGACGTCGGTTATCGACGCCGCTGCGGCCGCTAAGGACATCGCGTTGTATTGATGCCGCGCGCGAGGACCGGGCGCAGTCTACGGTCGAGGCCGCTTTTTTGCTGCCGACGTTTCTGACACTCATCCTTCTCGCGCTGCAACCGGTGTGCCTGCTCTATACGCGCGCGGTCATGGAGTCTGCCGCCGCCGAGACCGCGCGGCTCATGACCACGACGACGGCGGAGGACGACGATCTTAAGGAGTTCGCCCGCCGCCGACTTGCCGCAGTGCCCAACGTTTCGATCTTTCATGCCGGCGGGCCGTTGTCGTGGGATATCGAGCTTGGCCGGGCCGGTGCGGGTGGCGTCTCGTCCGTGTCCGTTTCCGGCGAGGTCAAGCCGTTGCCTGTGATCGGTGCGTTTGCGCAGGCTATGGGTGGTACCGCCGAGGGCGGCTACGTTGAGCTCAAGGTCGATGTCTCGTATCAATCGCGTCCCGAATGGCTGGAGGGAGATTATGATTCGTGGATTGCTGCATGGGATTAAGCGTTTCTGGTCTAGACGCGTTTTGACGCACCGTCCGAGCTGCCATCGCAAGCGAGGCGGCTTTATGGGTCGAGCCGGTGTCGATCTGTTTATCGAAGACGGCGCCTATACCACGCTTTCTTCTGCCGTGGTCATCCTAGTGGTGCTCACATTGTTGTTTTCGTCGACCGCGGCGATATGGAGCATGTCGCGTGCCGGGGATACCCAGGTGGCGGCTGATAGTGGCGCGCTGGCGGGTGCCAACGTAGTGTCGTCCTATCACACGGCTGCCACGGTGGTTGATGCGAGCATCTTGAGTCTGGGGCTGGCGGGGTTTGCCACGATCGGGACGGGCCTGGTCGCCATCCTCATCCCGGGTGCCGAGCCGGTTGCCGGCAATATGGTCGACACCGGGATCGAGATCATTAAAACGCGCAACAAGTTTGCCAAAAGCGCATCGGAAGGCTTACAGAAAATCGAGACGGCCCTGCCGTATCTGATCGCCGCGCGTGCCACGCAGGCGGTGTCGGCGCAGGATACCGATAGTGTGACCTATACCGGTACGGCGCTTGCCGTGCCCAGGACATCCGAGTCTGACTTCGCTGCGCTCAAAGGGTCAGAGATCTCGACCGATACCATTAAAGACACATCAGATGATTTAGAGGGTGCGGCCGAGGAGCTGCGGAAGGCTTCTGAGGACACGGCGAAGGCTAAAGAGCGTGCTTGGCTGGCGGATTGTGGTGGGTCTGACAAGGGCTCGGTCGGCAGCTGTTCTTGCATGTGGGAGCGTGCGAAAAGCCTAACGGATCTCTCCGGTGTTCAAAATCCGCATTACTCATCGAGCGTTACGTGGGAGCCCCAAGTTGCCCTTGATCGCGCGAAGGACTACTACCATTGGCGTCTGACAAATGAGAAGCCCCACGGCTCGAGTGTCGAGATGAAGGCAGAGTCTGCGGCGCGTAAGGCGTTTTATACCTATGCGAGCGCGGAGGTCGATCGGGCACATATAACCGAGAACGGAGACAGGGTTTCCTCCTATATTCCGCTGCTGCCGCGCAACTCTGATGAGGTTCGGGCGACGGAGCTCTATACCGATGCGGTGTGGCCGACGAGCGTGAACGATGACAAGGCGTATCTGCATTACGGGACGACCTGCCCTAACTATAAGAAAGGGACGCCGAGCGGATTTGCTTCGGTTGCCGATTACGATGGACAGGATAAATGCAGCAAATGCCATTTTGGCGTTTCGTCGCTTGGTGCTGTTGCGGCGCCTTCAACCTCTATCGAAAACGGCTTCGAGTATCACTTTGACAAGTTTAAAGACGCCCTGGAAGGCTACGTCGAATGCCGCAACAAAGAGCTCGAGCTCGAACGTCAGACCGAAGACGAGACCGACCGTGCGAGCAATGCGTTTGACCAGGCCATCAAAGCGCTTTCGGGCGAGCGTCCGCGTATCGCTCCTCCCGGTCGCAACGGCGTGGTTGCCTTTGCGGTTTCGGGTGCCATCTCGAGCCCCGATGAGCTCAACTCTTCGTTTAACACGGCAGTCAGGCTTGGCGATCGCGGTGCCATCTCTGCCGCGGTGCTGGCGCCCGATGAGGCGACGGCGCAAAACAACGTGCTTTCGCGATTTTTCTCGACATTGAAGGAACGCTCGGGTGGCGTTGCCGGCGTACTCGATGGCGTCATGGATGTCTGGGGACGGCTGCTTGTGGGATACGGAGACATCCAAGGTTCGGCCGACGAACTTATGGACGAGATGATTAAAGGCCTAGGAGGGGGCAGCGGCGCGTTGGGCTCCATCGCATCGTGGCTCGGCGATACCGTTTCGGCGTCCGTGGCGGCGTTGGATCTGGAGCCGTGCGACTTGCGCCTGCGAAAGCCGGTGCTGACTGATTCCGCCAACGTCATTAAGAGCCCGGGGTCTGACATTGCCGGTCTCTCTCAAGCGCAAGACAAGCTGCGAAGTATTCCGTTGGGCGTGACCGATCCCAAGGCGCTTTGCGAAGCGCTGGAATATCAAGTCGAGCGCACCATCAGCGGCACGACGTTCACGCTTGCGGAGATTCCGCTGCCCGGCGGCGGTTCCATCCCACTTACCGTCGATGTCACCACACTGGCGGGTGCCCTGGGCGGTGGGTCGTAATGGGCATCCGCACGCGCCTGTGCGAGGAGTGCGCCCAGGCGACGGTCGAGATGGCCGTGGTCACGCCCGTCCTGCTGGTTCTGGCGCTTATCGTGTACAACGTCATGGTCTTTGCCGGTGCGGTCGCACGCTTCGATCGCGTGGTGCCCGATATCGTGCTAGCACATGCCGTGGCGCCGAGCGGGGAGGGCGATGGCAGCTCCATCGATGCTTCCGCGACCGTTCAGGCTCAGATCCAACATGCCATGGAAGGCTATGACTTGCTGATCGAGGTCTCGAGCGAACAGGGTGCGACGACATCGGATGGCGGTTTGCTTTCGCTTTCCGGCACGTTTAGGACCTACACCTGCACCATGCACTATGAGCCGTGGCCGACTTCTCTCAGCATCGCTGGCGTTCCGCTGGGGGCGCCGACAACGTTGTCGCACGAGCGCGCGGTGACGGTCGATCCATGGCGCCCGGGGGTGGTCATGTGACCGCGGTCTCGTCCTACATCGCCTACGCGCGGGCACTCAATAGGCTGGGTTGGACGCCGGCGGAGTTTGTGGTGGCGGAGTCGTTTGTCGTGCGCCTGCGCGGCATGCTGGGACGGCATCCGGTTGCCGCCAACGGCTTGCCGCTCGTCATGGCGTTTCCACGCTGCTCTTCGGTCCATACGTGTTTTATGGCCTATCCCATCGATATCGCCTTTATCGATGCACGTGGCTATGTCCTCGTATGCTACGAAAACGTACGTCCCTGGCGTATGTGCTCCTGCCCCGGCGCCTGGGCCGTACTAGAGCGTCCTTCAATCATTGTTTCGACCCCTGCTCTCCAACGCGTGCCGGCTTAAGAATTGGCGACAGCGGACTTTCGTCATACGAAATTGGGTAAGATGGAGGAGAAGATGCATGGATGTTGAGATCCATCCCAACGCTAAAAAGCACCTGACGGAAAAGCAGGTGCTTAGCGCTTGGCTTGCGGTTACTGAGTGCATTCGTCGCGAGCCGAAGGGCGAGCCGCTGAGATGGCTTGCGATTGGATGGCTCCCAGACGGACGAAGCGTGGAGCTTGTCGCGGTCGAGCTTGTCCGTGGGGGCTTATCATTCATGCCTTGTCTCCAGTCCAGAAGAAATTTTGGCAGGAGATTGAACGGGCTCGGCAAAGGGGTCGATGATGGGCAAGACGTATACGGCCGCTAATGGTCAGGTTGTAACGGATGAAATGATTGACGCGTGGTGCGAGTCGTACGAGCGCGGAGAGTTTCCGGATGGCGAACACACCGTTGGTGGGATCGTGCATGGACGGCCCCCACTCTCAGGTGAGGGGACGGCAACGCTGTCGGTCAAGATTCCTCTGGGAATGAAGGAGGCCATTCGTCGACGGGCGGCTGCCGAGGGGATGACTCCAAGTGAGTTTGCCCGTGCGGCTCTGAGCGAAAAACTTCTTGCTGCCGGCTGATGCCTCTGACGTGCCGATTTAAAGAACCGAGGCTGTGCTCAAAAACTTTTTTAAAATTCTCGGTTGACCGGAACGCGTCCTTGGTTATACTAATCAAGCCTTGAAACAAGGCACACCTCAAATGGCTGGGTAGCTCAGTTGGTAGAGCAGAGGACTGAAAATCCTCGTGTCAGGGGTTCGATTCCCTTCCCCGCCACCTTGAATTGACTAGGACCTCTGCAAAGGGGTCCTTTTCTTTTATGTAGGGTTCTGCGGAAACTGCGTCCCAGAATAAGGGCTCAGAACGGGACACACTTTCCGGTGCCTGCCTCCGGCGCGCGTACACACCTCGTCGCACCATTCCGAGCCCGCCCGCCCCAGACATTCCTCCCACTTTCGCGTCACTTTACAGACCGTTCGGTCGCCTGTCCGCACACGCGGGTATACTCAAAACGATACTTATCCTATGCAATACGATGCGGGTTCGACCTGCATGATCCGAAGGGGGCAGTGATGGAGAGGATACTCGGCGTTAATCTCTCTGGCTGGTTTATTCCCGAGCCTTGGGTGACCCCGTCGCTGTACGCGGCGACCGGTGCATCCAACGCGGCCGAGCTACAGGAGGCCATGGGTACCGCCGCTTACAACGAGCGCATGCGTCGTCATTACGAGACGTTTGTGAGCGAGGACGATTTTCGTCGCATGGCGCAGATCGGTCTCAATGCCGTGCGTCTGCCGGTGCCCTGGTATGCCTTTGGCTCACAGGAGTCCGATGCCTCCTACATATCGGTTGTCGATTACATCGACCGCGCAATTGAGTGGGCTGCCAAATACGACATCCGCGTGCTGCTCGATCTGGCAACCGTGCCCGGTGGCCAGGGCGATTCCAACGATTCGCCCACCACGCCGGAGGCTGTTGCCGAGTGGCATTCGTCCACCAACGGCCGTCATGTCGCACTCGACGTGCTCGAGCGCTTGGCCGATCGCTATGGCGAGGCCGAGAGCCTGCTGGGCATTGAGCTGCTGGACACGCCGCAGATGAGCGTTCGCAAGAGCCTCTTCACCATGACGGATGGCATTCCCGCTCACTACCTGCGCAATTTCTATCGCGATGCCTACGAGCTCGTCCGTTCGTATATGCCCGAGGATAAGATCGTCGTCTTCTCGTCGTCGGGGCATCCCAGCGAGTGGAAGCATTTTATGCGCGGCGCCAAGTACAAGAACGTCTACATGGACCTTCACCTGTACCATTACCGCGACGAGTATGCGCTCGACATCACGAGCCCCCGCGGGCTGACGACGGCGATTTCGCGTAACAAGCGCGAGCTTAAAGAGGCGATTTCGACTGGGTTCCCCGTGCTGGTGGGCGAATGGTCGGGCGCGGCGATCTTTGCTAACTCGTCGGTTACGCCCGAGGGCCGCAATGCCTACGAGCGCGTGTTTATCGCCAACCAGCTGGCTTCGTTTGCGCCGGCTGCCGGTTGGTTCTTCCAAACGTGGAAGACCGAGAAGCGCATTGCAGCATGGGACGCCCGCGCGGCGCTCGGTACGCTCGAGCGCGGCATGATTGAATAGGTTGATATGACGCAAAACAGCGCCCATACGGGCAAACTCTATGTGGTCGGCACGCCCATCGGCAACCTAGGCGACCTGTCCCCGCGCGTTGGCGAGGCTTTTGCCGCCGCCGATGCCATTTGCTGCGAAGACACGCGTGTGACGTCAAAGCTGCTGATGCACCTGGGTATTTCCAAGCCGCTTGTCCGTTGCGACGAGAATGTGATCGCTAGCCGTGCTGCCGGCCTGGTCGACCGTCTGCTGGCGGGGGAGACCCTCGCCTTTGCCTCGGACGCCGGCATGCCGAGCGTGTCCGATCCCGGCCAGGCGCTGGTCGAGGCGGCGCGTGAGGCCGATGTGCCTGTCGAAGTTATTCCCGGACCCTCTGCTTGCGTCACGGCACTCGTTTCGTCCGGCATTCCCTGCGAGCATTTTTTCTTCGAGGGCTTTTTGGGCCGAAAGCACGGCGACCGTGTGCGCCGTTTGCAGCGCCTTGCCGTGGTGCCCGGCGCACTCATCTTCTACGAGTCTCCACATCGCATCGTGGCGACGCTCGAGGCCGTGGCGGAGGTCTTTCCCCAGCGTGAGCTTGCCGTCTGCCGCGAACTCACCAAGCTGCACGAGGAGGTCTTGCGCGGGCTCGCTGACCAGCTTGCCGAGGAGCTGCGTGCTCGCGGCGAGGTAAAGGGCGAGATTGCGCTGGTCATCGCGCCGCCGAGCGAGGACGAGGAGGCCGGCATCGCGCCGGTTGGCGCTGCGGTAGCGGATCCCGACGATGCCCTGCGCGAGGATATCCGCACCGCGCTCGAGGAGGGGGAGCCCGCCTCTGCGGTGGCCAAGCGCCTGTCTCAGAAGTATTCGCGCCGCAAGCGCGATGTCTATGCCATGGTGCTCGATATGCAATAGATGGAGGATATCCAGCCCTTGCGCTAGAATCATCCCCTGTATGCAACGTTTTTCTGGAGGACAAACCCCATGGATCAAAGCAAGCCTTCGTTCTTTATCACGACGCCCATCTACTACGTCAACGCCGATCCGCACCTGGGCACGGCTTATTCCACCATCATCGCCGACGTTCAGGCTCGCTATCGCCGCTCCGCCGGCTATAACGTCAAGTTCCTGACCGGCATGGACGAGCACGGCGAGAAGGTCGCCGAGGCCGCAGCCAAGCATGGCATGACGCCGCAGGAGTGGACCGACAGCCAGGCTCCGCACTTCAAGGAGCTTTGGAGCAAGCTCGAGATCTCCAACGACGACTTCATCCGCACCACCGAGCCGCGCCAGCATCATGCCGTGCAGTACCTGTGGGAGCGCATGAAGGAGTCCGGCTATCTGTATAAGGGCAGCTACGACGGTTGGTATTGCGTGCCTGACGAGACCTACTTCACCGATACGCAGGTCCAGAAGGGCGACGAGGAGTACGGCAGCGTCGGCCAGCATCTATGCCCCGACTGCCACCGTCCGCTTGAGCGCGTCCAGGAGGAGTCCTACTTCTTTAAGCTTTCCGCCTTCCAGGACAAGCTTCTCAAGCTCTATGACGAGCACCCCGACTTTGTCGAGCCTGCGTTCCGCATGAACGAGGTTCGCAGCTTTGTCGAGGGCGGCCTCAACGACCTTTCCGTGAGTCGCACGAGCTTTGACTGGGGCATCCAGGTTCCGTTTGACGAGGGCCATGTGACCTATGTATGGTTTGACGCGCTGCTCAACTATATGACGGCCGTCGGCTACGGTGTCGACACCGACGAGGCGCGTGCCGAGCTGGCCTATCGCTGGCCCGCGCAGTTCCACATCGTGGGTAAGGACATCATCCGCTTCCACTGCGTCATTTGGCCCGCCATGCTCATGGCCATCGGCGAGGCCCTGCCCGAGCACGTCTTTGCCCACGGCTTCCTGACCGTGCGCAATGCCGAGACCGGCAAGGCCGAGAAGATGTCCAAGAGCCGCGGTAACGCCATCGCTCCGCAGGATGTTATCGACATGCTGGGCGTCGAGGGCTATCGCTACTACTTTATGACCGATGTCGTTCCCGGTACCGACGGCGCCATCAGCTTCGATCGCATGGAGCAGGTCTACAACGCCGACCTGGCCAACAGCTGGGGCAACCTTATCTCGCGTTCGCTCAACATGAGCGGCAAGTACTTTGACGGTTGCGCGCCCGCCAAGCCCGCATCGTTCGATGCGTTCGACAACCCGCTGGCAAAGATCGCCGATGGCCTGGTCGACCGCTACATGGCCAAGATGGACGTGCTCGATTACGGCGGAGCCAAGGATGAGGTCATGGAGCTCATCCACGCCGCCAACCACTACATCGAGGACTCCGAGCCCTGGGCACTTGCCAAGGACGAGGCCAAGGCTGACGAGCTGGCGTTTGTGATCTACAACCTGCTCGAGGCCATCCGCATTGCCGCTCACCTGCTGATGCCGCTCATGCCTCAGACCTCTGCCGAGGCCCTGCGCCGCCTGTCCTGCGAGAACGAGGCCGCGACCGACGACCTCAAGGGCATTTGCGCTTGGGGCCTGCTTGCTGGTGGTCAGCCCGTCGAGAAGGGCGATCCGCTGTTCCCGCGTCTGGCGTAGAGACCGCGCGAGCGCCATATCGGCAATTTGCTGTTTAGATGTAAGGGCATGGCCGCAACGGTCCATGCCCTTTCGTTTCAAGACGCCGCCATCATGCTAAGGAGGCAACTATGACAACTTCGCCTTTGGCAAACCCCACGGCAACAAGGGAGCTGCTGGAGGAGTTTGGCCTTGCGACCAAGCATCGCCTGGGCCAGAACTTTCTAATCGACAATCATGTGATCGAGCGTATCTGCGAGCTTGCCGAGCTTGCAGGTGACGAGCGCGTACTCGAGGTGGGTCCGGGTTGCGGTACGTTGACACTTGCGTTGCTGCAGGAAGCGGCGTGCGTTACGTCCATTGAGGCCGATCCTGAGCTCGAACCGGTGCTCGACGCCCACGCCGCCGACTATGCCAACTTCCGCTTTATCATGGGCGACGCGCTTAAGGTGGGCCCGGAGCAGATTGAGCAGGCTGCGGGCGGTGAGCCGACGGTATTTGTCGCGAACTTGCCCTATAACGTGGCGGCGACGATCATTTTGCATTTTTTCCAGACGATGCCGGCGCTCAAGCGCGCCGTCGTCATGGTGCAAAAGGAGGTTGCCGATCGCATTGCCGCAGTGCCGGGCAACAAGACCTATGGCGGCTATACGGCAAAGCTTGGCCTGTATGCGCAGGTAACGGGTCGCTTTGAGGTGCCGCCGCGTTGCTTTATGCCGGCGCCACACGTGGACTCGGCCGTCGTGCGTATCGACCGTGTTGACGGTGTGGTGCCCGAAGGACTCGATCGCGAATTTGTGGCCCGCGTGATTGATGCTGCATTTGCTCAGCGTCGCAAGACCATCCGCAATTCCATGAGCGCCAACGGCTTTGCCAAGGACGTGCTCGATGCCGCCTTTGAGGCTTGCGGTATCGCACCCACCACGCGCGCCGAGACGCTCGATGTTGCCGACTTTGTCCGTCTGGCCCGGGAGCTTTCCCATGACGCTTAATGCCGAACGCGTGACGTTTACCAAAAAAAAGAAGACGGTTGCTTGTCCCGTGCCCTTGGCACCGCTTGCCGACACACATGCGCATCTGCTTTCGTTCTGGGGCAAGGATGTGCCCGAGACACTCGTGCGTGCCAAGGCGGCAGGCATCGACCTGTTGGTGACGGTCTTCGATCCCATTGCCGATAAGCGCAGCGTGACGGACTATAGCGACTGGCTCGTGCGCGAGATTCTGCCGATGCAGGATATCCCGCAGATCAAGTATCTTGCCGGCGTGCATCCGTATGGCGCGCCGGACTATACCGACGACGTTCACGCACAGGTTGTTGCTGCGCTTGATGACCCTTTGTGCGCCGGTATTGGCGAAATCGGTCTGGACTACCACATGGACTATGACGACGATATCGCGCCGGCGCCCCACAGCGTGCAGATTGATTGCATGGCACGTCAGCTCGAAGTCGCCATGCGCTGCAATGTGCCGGTGGAGTTGCACCTGCGGCACGAGGACTCGGATGGGGAGCGCACCTCGCATATGGATGCGTACAACGTGCTTCGTGAGGTGGGCGTGCCCCAGGTCGGTTGTGTGCTGCACTGCTTTGGCGAGGACCGCGCCACGATGGAGCGCTTTGTGGAGCTGGGCTGCTATATCGCCTATGGTGGTGCGGCCACCTTTAAGCGCAACGACGACGTGCGCGAGGCATTTGCGGCAACCCCACTCGATCGAATTTTGTTCGAGACGGATTGCCCGTATATGGCTCCGGAGCCCATCCGCGGTCTTGAATGCGAGCCCGCAATGATCTCCATTACGGCAAACGCGCTGGTTAACGACCGTGTCGATCGCACTGGTGAGGACGCCGAAACAATCGCGCATGCCGCTTGGGAAAATGCCTGCAAACTTTTTCAAAAATAGTTCTTGCGTTCGCGGTGACGCTCCGTTATTCTAATTCCTGCACGCGGGCGTGGCGGAATTGGCAGACGCGTACGGTTCAGGTCCGTATGGGGGCAACCCCATGAAGGTTCAAGTCCTTTCGCCCGCACCATTAAATGAAAGAGCTCCCAGCAATGGGAGCTTTTTTGTTATGTGCTCATCGCAGGGACTTGAACCTGTGAAGGAGCGAGCGTAAAGAAAACGCGGAGCGTTTTTAGCGAGCTGGCGAGGACGCCGGCAGGCGGCCGAGGCCGGTGCGGATCCGCGAAGCGGATACGCGGACGTCCTTTCGCCCGCACCATGGATTGAAAGAGCTCCCAGCAATGGGAGCTTTTTTGTTATGCACGATCTCCTTGGACGGGTATCCTAATGCCAACGTGTGCCTATCAGAGGAGAGACCATGCTGTTTTCCGGTATCATCGCCGCCCTTACCAGCCTTTTGATTCCCATCATCATCCTGTTGTTGCTGCTCCCCAACGCCTGCTACGTCGTTGAGCAGCAGCACGCTGTGATCATCGAGCGCTTGGGTAAGTTCAATCGTATCGTCAACGCGGGCTTCCACGTGAAGGTGCCCGTGATCGACCGCAAGGCCGCCACGGTGAGTCTGCGCACCATGAAAAATGGTTTTGGCATCGACGTTAAGACCCAGGACAACGTGACCATTGGCCTTGAGGTCTCCGCTCAGTACCACGTGAGCTATGACATGGGCGCCGGCCCGGCAGATTCGGGCATCTACAAGAGCTACTATATGCTGCAGGAGCCCGTCGACCAGATGCGCGACTTCATCACCGACGCCCTGCGCTCCTCCATCCCCGTCTACACACTCGATGAGGTCTTTGCCAAGAAGGATGACATCGCCAAGGATGTCAACGCTACCGTTTCCGAGCAGATGGCCGCCTACGGCTTCACCCTCGTGTCGACGCTCATCACCAAAATCGCACTGCCGACCGAGGTTGAGAACTCCATGAACGACATCAACGCCGCCCAGCGCAAGCGCGCTGCGGCACAGGAGCTCGCCGAGGCCGATCGCATCAAGCGCGTCACCGAGGCGACCGCCGAGGCCGAGGCTATGGAAAAGGCGGGCGAGGGCATCGCCAACCAGCGCAAGGCCATCGCGCTGGGTATCAAAGATTCGCTCGAGATCATCCAGGAGACGGGTGTCGGCAATGACGAGGCCAACCAACTGTTCATGTTTACGCAGTGGTCCGAGATGATGACGGAGTTCGCTCGCACGGGTAAAACCTCGACGGTCGTGCTGCCGAGCGACTTTTCGCAGTCGGCCTCGATGTTCGAGCAGATGCTGGCCGCCGGCAAAGTTCAAAACGATTCGAAGGAGTAGACGCGCGTGAAATACACCGTCGTTTGCGTCGGTAAGCTCAAAGAGCGCTTTTGGAAGGACGCGTGCGCTGAGTACACCAAGCGCCTAGGTGCCTATGCCAAGGTGGATATCCGCGAGGTGGCCGATATCGACCCGGCTAAGGCGGGCGGCGTGGATGCCGCGCGCGACAAGGAGGGGGCGGCGATTCTTGCCGCCTTGCCATCTCGAGCGCATGTGATCCTGCTGGCTATCGAGGGCAAGGAGCGCTCGAGCGAGGAGTTTTCGGCGAGGCTCGACGATCTTATGCTGCGAGGCAGCAGCGACATTGCCTTTGTAATCGGCGGTTCGGACGGCGTGAGCGATGACGTGCGCGCACGAGCCGACGAGATGCTCAGCTTTGGACGCATTACCTTGCCGCATAACCTGGCGCGTGTGGTGCTGCTGGAGCAGATTTACCGTGCCTGCAAGATCAGTCGTGGCGAGCCGTATCACAAGTAGGTCGGCAATACGAAACAATAGCGTGGGACAATGACTTTCGTTTTTGAGGAACGCATCTGAGAGGACTGTGTGATATGAAGATCGGATTTGTCGGTTTTGGCAATATGGCGAGTGCTATGGCCGATGGCTGGATTGCCGCCGGCGTGGCCGCGGGCGACATGTGCGCCTGCGCAGGCCGCTACGATGCTTTGGTCGAGCGTTGCGAGGTGCGCGGCATGGTCGCCTGCCACGATGCCGCCGAGGTTGTCGCCGCATCCGATATCGTGGTCGCTGCGGTCAAACCGTACATGATCGAGAAGGTATTCGCCCCGCTCAAGGATGCTCTTGCCAAAAAGGTCGTTCTGTCGGTTGCCTGGACCTGGGACAGTGCCAAGTGGGAGCAGGTCCTGCCGGGCGTCGCGCATATCTCGACGGTGCCCAACACGCCGGTTTCGGTGGGCGAGGGCGTCATCGCCTGCGAGAAGGCTTCGACGCTTAACGACGAGCAGCGTGCTGTGGTGCTCGACCTGCTCGGTAAGCTTGGCGCTGTCGTCGAGCTCGACACAAGCCTGCTGTTTGTGGGCGGCACGGTGGGTGGTTGCGCTCCGGCGTTTGTCGCCATGGCAATCGAGGCCCTGGGCGATGCGGCGGTCAAGCACGGTATCCCGCGTGCGGATGCTTATCGCATTGTGAGCCAGATGGTGCTGGGTACGGCAAAGCTGCAGCTTGCAACTGGCCAGCATCCTGCGGCGATGAAGGATGCCGTATGCTCGCCCGGCGGTGCCACCATCAAGGGCGTCGTTGCACTCGAGGACGCCGGCATGCGCAGCGCCCTGGTCAAGGCAATCGACGCAACCCTCCAGTAAAACCGACCAAAAAAGGACAGTTTATTTTGGCAGGTTTTTCCTGCGGTTTTGTCCTTTTAGCGAAAAGTGCCCCGCAACTGGCTCAATTCCAGTTGCGGGGCACTTGCGTTTGCCCAGATAAAACCGACCAAAATAAACCTGTCCCTTTTTGGCAGGTTAGTCCCAGAAGCTGTCTTCTTTGTCCTCGGACTTGGGGCCGCGGTCGACATACATCTTATGGGTGCGCTTCTCCATTACAAAGGCAATAATCGCAAACAGCAGGATGCCGCCGGCGAAAAGGATGGCAAAACCGGTGCGGGTGCCAAACAAAAAGGAAAAAACTGGGTCCATTGGGTGCCTTCTTGCGTAGTTGAGTTGGGTCGTAAACGCTCATAAGTATATACTTGCCCATACATGTACAAGGTTGCAACCTAAATGGAATGTATATCGCCGGAGGATCTAATGCTTGATATCAAGTTTGTTCGCGAGAACCCCGATGCCATCGATGTCGCCATGGCTAACCGCCAGACGTCTTGGGATCGCGAGAAGTTCTTTGAGCTCGACGACGAGCGTCGTGCCGTCATCACCGAGGTCGAGGAACTTCAAGCCACGCGCAATGCCGAGTCCAAGAAGATCGGCGCCCTGATGAAGGAGGGCAAGAAGGACGAGGCCGAGGCCGCCAAAGAGGCCGTGCGCGCCGTCAACGAGAAGATTGACGGTCTGGCCGAGCGCCGCACCGCCCTCGAGCAGGAGCAGTACGACTTCATGGCTCACCTGCCCAACATTCCTTGCGAGGCCACGCCGTACGGCAAGGACGAGGACGAGAACATCGAGCGCCGTCGTTGGGGCACCCCGCGCGAGTTCGACTTCGACTTTAAGCCGCACTGGGATCTGGGCACCGACCTCGACATCCTTGACTTCGAGCGCGGCAACAAGCTCTCCGGCAGCCGCTTCACCGTTCTCGGTGGCGCCGGCGCCCGTCTTGAGCGCGCCCTCATCAACTTCTTCCTCGATACGCACACCAGCCGTGGTTTTAAGGAGTGGTGGCCGCCCATCGTCGTCAAGCGTCAGACCATGTTCGGCACGGGCCAGCTGCCCAAGTTCGAGGACGACGCCTATCACGTCTCGGGCGACAACTTCCTGATCCCCACCGCCGAGGTCGTGCTCACCAACCTGCACGCCGGTGAGGTCCTCGACGCCGATACCCTGCCGCGCCGCTACACCGCCTTCACCCCCTGCTTCCGCGAGGAGGCCGGCTCCGCTGGTCGCGATACCCGCGGCATCATTCGCCAGCACGAGTTCGACAAGGTCGAGATGGTCAAGTTTGCCAAGCCGGAGGAGTCCGACGAGGAGCTCGAGAGCATGACCGCCGAGGCCGAGTTCCTGCTGCAGCAGCTGGGTCTTCCGTATCGCGTGATTAGCCTGTGCACCGGCGACCTGGGCTTCTCTGCCCGTCAGACCTACGACGTCGAGGTCTGGCTGCCGAGCTACAACGCCTACAAGGAGATCAGCTCCTGCTCCAACTGCGGTGACTTCCAGGCCCGTCGCGCCAACATCAAGTATCGCGACCCCGAGAACTTCAAGGGTTCGCGCTATCTGCACACCCTCAACGGTTCCGGTCTGCCGGCTGGCCGTACCATGGCAGCCATTCTGGAGAACTACCAGAACGCTGACGGCACCATCACGATCCCCGAGGTTCTGCGCCCCTACATGGGCGGCCTCGAGAAGATCGAGCCGGTCGCGTAGATTGGCTGCATAAGCGATTTGCTAGGGCACTCCTTTTTGGGGTGCCCTTTTTGTGTGCGGCCATACCATGCTGTGCGGACAGCTCAATAGAAAACACACGAACAACTGTTCTGTATACAGCCATCTACCTGTTATGCTTTTGCTAAATAAGAGCGAGAGAAAGGGGACGCGATGGAGCTGTTTGATGATCGGGTGGTTTTGTTTGAGAGCGACGAGGGCGGGGAGTACCTGCTTGTGACGTGTGAGCCGTCTGGCATGGGTGGCCTGGTGGTTCGACAGACGAGCGAGGGTCCGTTGACCCAATGGTGCTACGAGGAGTCGCCGCATGTGGTTGAGACGTTTGTGGCGCACGAGGGGCTTGTGGCCCTGGAGCATTTCTATGGGGTCCGGACATCTAACCAGGTTGCTCGCATGTTGAGTATCTCGTTTGCCGATTATGATTGTGCCCAGCGGGTGAGATCGCTCCTGAGGGAACTTGATGCTAAGTTTGACGTGATCGAAAAGCCAATCGATCGTACGGGGAACGACGGTATATGCGGAGCAGCATGACAAAACTGCGTTCCACAAAAAAGTTTGAGATTGCGCTTGACTCCAATAAGCTAAAGTGGTTTTATATGTTTTGCGCTGCGGCGTTACCTCAGCTGGATAGAGGGTCTGACTACGAATCAGAACGTCATAGGTTCGAATCCTATACGCCGCACCAATTGAAATTGAAAGCCTCCGGCAACGGGGGCTTTTCTTTTATGCTGCCACCGCATGGATTCGAACCTCGGTCGAGGCGCGGGCGTCAAGAAAACGCGGAGCGTTTTAGCCCGCGGGCGAGCGCGCCGGCAGGCGGGCGAAG
>DXLU01000016.1:90430-111189 GCA_019414565.1 Collinsella sp.
AGGGTCTGACTACGAATCAGAACGTCATAGGTTCGAATCCTATACGCCGCACCAACTGAACTTTAAAGCCTCCGGTAACGGAGGCTTTTCTTATATATCGACATACTTGAGGAGTTTCTTTCGCCGTGTTTGAAAGTATCGAGTCGATCGACTGCATCAAATGATTAAAAATCAAATTCGATAACTTTTTTTGAAAAACGCTTGACGATTATTCAGTCCATGTGCATAATAATCAACAAGTCGCGGCGTTACCTCAGCTGGATAGAGGGTCTGACTACGAATCAGAACGTCATAGGTTCGAATCCTATACGCCGCACCATTTGAGATTAAAGCTCCCGGCAACGGGGGCTTTTCTTTTACGTAAACACCGCATGGATTCGAACCTCGGTCGAGGCGCGGGCGTAAAGCGGACGATTTCCTGTCGACTCGTGTAAGATTCCGAGTAGATGTCGCGACTTATTCGCGACCACTCCTTCTCTCAACGACCGATCAGGGTGATACTTCGTGGCAGAGCGTCCGACATACAAGCTCAGGTTTCTCGATCCCAAGAAGCGCTTTCCGGCGATGCCCGAGCAGCCTGCGGGACGCTCATATGGCGTGGTCTGGAAACTCTTTGGCGAGGATCAGCATGAATCTTGCTATGTCGTCGAATTCGTTGGCAAAAGTCATGTGTCGCTTTTGGGTTACGTAAGCGTTTCGGGCGAGGTGTGCAAGGTGGACCGCCCCGTTAGCGAGACTCCGCTGCCCAACGATCCCGACATGGAACTGGTCCTTGACGAGTCGGACTCCGGTATTGGTGAGATTGTGGTACGGGGAGCCAACGGCACAATGCGCGCGTGCGCGCGAACCGTCGGCTCTCCCGAAGGCCCCATGCGCGAGCAGTCCGACCACGAGACATGGAATTCGACCCGCTCCCTTCCTTACGGCGAGTTCATGGCATCGATGTTCCTGCGCTACGTGATATTCGCTGACTCCGAAAATGCCATTGCGAGCACGGCGGACGCCGGCGGACTCGACGAGGGTATGCAAAATGTTATCGACAAGATCAAGCTCGTAAAGTTGCCCGAGCCGGTCGAGGTGTTTTTGGGCTTTAACACGGCACCGCTCCCTGATGCTATCGAGACGCTGCTTTACCGCGTTGACCATGCCGAGAATCCGAGCGGTATCGAGCGCTATGCCGCCGCCCTTATGAGTGAAATTGACTTGCCCCGCTTGCGCACCATCGCCGCTAAGTCCGAGATGAGCCTGGCTCGCATCGATCGCTCAAAGCTTTTCTATCTCAATTTTGATCGTAGTCTGCTGGACCAGGACGAGATTGACATGCTGCTTGCCATCGAGTGCCGTCTTAACCGTCTCTCCGCCATCCTTGAGCACATCGGGGCCGGATTGGTCCCTGCGGCATCCTCGCCGAGCCTTGAGGGCTGCGCGCTCTTTGATGCGTGGCATATCGCCAAGACGACCAACGATGTTCCCCGACTGCTCGATACGGCCTCGAGCGATAACCCGTGGGGCAAACCGGGTACGGTGGCTTGCCAGCCGGGCGGTGAGTGGGATGTGCGTACCCGCTTCGCGCGTATTGTCGAGGCACTTAACGTGGTCACGCGGCTCGACTATACCTATCGGGCAAACGTTGCCGAGGGGATCATGCTCGTTCGGTTTGGGCAGTCTGTCGTTGATGCTATGCCACAACGTGAATACGACGCTCAAGATGACGCCTGGCGCGAGTTGGACGAGGACACGCGCGCGATCTGGGCCGCGGAGCACGATGCGCGCGTGGCGCTCACGCTTGCGGCAGCGTGTTTTGCCGCGGGCACCTGCATCACGCGCTGCTATGTGCAGATTGCTGCTCCCGACAGCGAGCAGGGCGAGTGCGTTGTCGCAACGTATTTCTTTGGGCGCGCGGTCTATCTGGCCGATTGCGTGCCTGTCGCCAAGGATCTTGAGAGCATGGACATGGACGATATGCCGTGCAAGCGTGTGCTTGAGGCATATGAGTCAACCGCTCCGGAGACGATTGAACCTGCGGAGGTTCATGCTCGTCCGCGTGATGACCATCGCATGCTGCCGCCGGCGCTGCGCGATCTGCTGCTTGCCGATACGGCTGACGAGCTGGAGGTCATGGAAGAGGACGACGACCCATACGTGGCCCGTGTTGTTGAATTGCGCGAGCAGGCAAAAGTCGACCGTACAGGTGCTTTTGAAGGCTTTTCCCGTCTTGTTGAGGAGTTGGAGGCTAAGTGCGCCGTCGCCGAGCTTTTGGCGACAGGTCCGGTTCAAACGCAGTTTTGCGATAACCAGCTGGTGCGCATGGTGCTACCGGTGTTGGAAGAAGACCGCTCTGTGCGAATCCTTCGTGCGCCCGATGCGCTGTACTTTGCCCAGCACGAGATCTGCAGCTTTTACGCCGAGCAAGAGGACTTTGAACGAGCACTGCCCGAGGTGCGCCATCTTTACGATCTGGCGCGCTCGTCCATGCAGTCGCACTTTGCGCTCATCAACGTGCTTGCGCGTCTGGAGCGCTTTGACGAGATTATCGAGGTGGCGCGCCACGGCCTACGTATTGCCAGCGATCGTTCTGCAATCGGCTACCTGTTCTATCGCTTGGCGTTTGCCTATTGGAATTGCGATCAGCTCGACCTGGCGCTGGCTTGTTACCGTCTGGTGCCGCGCGGCGAGGAGTCGGGCAGCAGCGCGCTGGAAGAAATGCAGGGCCTTATGAACGAGATGGGTGTCAGCGAGCCTCCGACGTTCGAGGAAGCGGTCGAGACCATCCGCAGGGCTGGACTCGAATTGCCGCCCGTGCCCGCGGTGGCCAACCAGCTTGCGGATGCCGCCGTGCAGCTGGTCGATAACGGCTTCTTTTTCCTGGCACGCGGTTGCATCTTCCAAATGTGGCGCACCATGGGCAACGACGAGCTCGGCTCCCTCAACCGCTCGCTGGGGTAGGCGAAGCCTCCAAGGAGGAAAGGATGCTAGGCAATTAGAAAATTTCCTCTTGCCCATCCTTGGCTGTTTGGTTACTATAGAACGGCTGTTACGGAGAGCTGACCGAGAGGCCGAAGGTGCTCGCCTGCTAAGCGAGTATGCCCCAAAAGGGCATCTGGGGTTCGAATCCCCAGCTCTCCGCCAGTATGAATTTGAAGAAGGGTCCCATTTGGGACCCTTTTTAGTGCGGAGAAAGGAGGCTGGGGATTCGAACCCGAGAGGGCACGGGCGTTAAGCAAACGCGAAAGCGTTTGTAGCCCGTGGGCGAAAAGCCGCCAGGCTTTGAAGCCGGAGGGCATGCGCAGCATGCCCGGACATCCCCAGCTCTCCGCCAGTATGAATTTGAAGAAGGGTCCCATTTGGGGCCCTTTTTTATTATCAAGAATGGCGGCTGGGGATTCGAACCCTCAAAAAAAGGAGGCATCCTTTCGGACACCTCCTTTCAGCGAGTGTATTGTTCTTCGATCTTACATCTCGGGCGCCTTGGCTACGGTCTCGCTCTCGGCTGTGAGCGGGCGGTTGTCGATGCGGCGGCCCAGGCGGTCGAGCTTCACAAGGAGCCACTCAATGGGATTCGGCCCTGCGCCTTCCTCGTCGGCAACCAGGTCCATAACGGCGATTTTGGTGCCGTCCTGCTTGAGTGTAACGCTGCCCACCTTGTCGCCCACATGCACCGTGCCCGAAAGATCGTCGTAGCTAACCTTTTCGGTCACCTCGCCGGCAAGAGAAAACACGGTCGCTTGCGCCGTGGGATCGGCGAGCGTGGCGTCGATTGTCTTATCCGTCCAGTCGGTTTGACTAATGCGCGCCATAAGCGGGTTGCCGTTGGCGGTCTTTTCTTGCGTGTTGGCGATTGCGACCGTCACCTTGTGACCGTAGTACCAGTTGGCAAGGGTGGCGGTATCGGTAAAGCGCTGATCGGTGGTGGTGGAGTTCAAAATAACGGTGTAGATCTCGTCGCCGTCGCGGTTGTAGGCGCTCGTAAAGCAATAGCCCGCGTCGTCGGTGGTGCCGGTCTTGCCGCCGATGTTGCCATCTTGGCCCAGCAAATAGTTATGCGTGTCCATGGAATGCGAATGGTCGGTGCCGTCGGCGCCCGTGACCTCGATCCAGGAATCCTCGCTCGCTACGACCTCGCGGATCGTGTCGTTTTTCATGGCCTCCTGCATCATCAGCGCTACGTCGTGTGCGGTTGAGTGCATATTGCCAGCCCACTCATCAAAGTCCAGACCATGCGGGTTTTCAAAAAGCGTACCGGTACAGCCGAGCTTCTTAGCGCGCTCGTTCATGGCCTTCACAAATGTGGCCTCGGCGTCTTTGGTCTTGGGGTCGATCTTCTTGCCCACATATTCGGCGAGCACGATGGCGGCGTCGTTGCCCGAGGGAATCATCAGACCGCGTAGTGCCTGCTCCACGGTAAGCTCGTCGCCTTCGAGCAAGCCGGCGGTCGAATTACCCACGGTGGCTGCGGCGTTGCTCACCGTGACCTTCTCGTCCATCTTGCAATTCTCGACGGTTAGGATTGCGGTCATGACCTTGGTGATCGAGGCGATTTTGACCTGCTCATCGGCGCCGCGCCCATAGTAGACGGTACCGTCTTTGCCCATGACGAGGGCATTGGTCGCATCGATATCGGGCAGGTTTTCGGCCGTGATGCCGCGCGCATCGGCGGTTTTGCCGCAAACATTGTCGGTCGTGAGCACTTGGTCGCCGGCGACGGTGGGCGCGCCAGCGGCAAGGGCGATAGCGCAGACAAAGCCGGCGGCAAGCTGGGCTGAGCGCTTTGCAAAAGAGGTGAGGGACTTCACAGATTTCGCTTTCGACGGGATGGTCTCTTCTGAAACTAGAGTATATCGTTTGCCGGCGTCGGCGATCATCGCGTGCGTGCGTGGCCCACATCCGCGTTCGAACGGGCACAAGGGTGCTTAAGACCGACTTAATCACCCACGCTTGTTGTGTGTGGCGTGCGTCGCCTCAGGCATAATGGAGCGCGAGAGGAGCACGCATGAACGAGCGCATACTGGTAGTTGATGACGAAAAGGCCATCGCCGACTTGGTTGGCATCTACCTTACAAAAGAGGGCTTTGATGTCCAGATTGCCTATAGCGGGGCCGATGCTGCCAAGGCGATTTTGGAGCAGGAGTTCGATTTGGCGCTGCTAGATGTCATGCTGCCCGATATCGATGGGTTTGAGCTGCTGCGTACGATCCGTTCCAGCCATACCTATCCCGTGATCATGCTGACGGCGCGCGATGCCCAGCAAGACAAGATCGGGGGCCTTTCGCTTGGCGCGGACGATTACGTGGTTAAGCCGTTCCGTCCGCTGGAGCTCATCGCGCGCGTGCACGCTCAGCTTCGCCGCTACACCAGCTACGGTAGCCGTGCACAGGCGGCCGAGTCGCCGACCATTCAGCTCGACGGCTTGGAGATCAACCGCGACGCTCGTTCCGTGACGGTGGACGGTGCACCGGTACGCCTCACACCCACCGAGTATTCAATCTTGCTGTATCTGGTCGAGCATCGCGGCAGCGTGGTGGCCGTGGAGGACCTGTTCCGCGCGGTGTGGAGCGAGGATTTTATGCCCGGCTCCAGCAATACGGTGATGGTGCACATTCGCCACTTGCGCGAAAAAATCGGCGACGACGCACAAAAGCCACGCTTTATCAAAAACGTCTGGGGCGTCGGCTACATCATCGAATAGCGCCTTTGATGGTGGGGAAGTGGATATGACAAAAGACGATAGGCAGGCATTCGAGGTACCCGATCGGCTCTTTGAATACGTGAGGTCGGTCGTCGACAACCGCGCGCTTGCAACGGTGCTGCTCTTTTTGCTGAGCCTGCTGCTGATTGGCATCGACAACATCGCCGGAATCTTGACGGTGCTGCTTGCCGGCTTTTTGCTGATCGATCGATTTGAGATCGTGCGCCGCTGCATGGTGATTGGCGGCGCCGCGTGGGCCATGACGTTGGCGATTGGTGCCATGGCGCTCGGCGGCATCGAAGGGCCGGTGCTGTTCGATGCCGGCTTTGTATTCAACATGCTTGGCTTTGTGCTGGCGCTTGCCGCGTGCGTGCTGTTCTTGTGTGGCCGCGCCCTGTACTACCAGGGCTACGAACAGGGCGAGCAGCATGCCGATTGTGTGCTGGCCGCTCGTATTCAAGATCGCCTGATCGATCACCCCGACACCTGGGACAACATCGACGGCGACTTCTTGGAGGTCGAGGGCGCCCTTAACCGCGTGCGTGACCGTGAGCGCAAGGTGCAACAGGCCTTGCGTGACGAGTCGCATCGCAAGGACGATCTGGTCACGTACTTGGCACATGACCTACGCACCCCGCTTGCCAGTGTGGTGGGCTATCTTTCGCTGCTGCAAGAGGCTCCTGAGCTGCCGGTTGAGCAACGTGCGCACTTTACGGGCGTGGCTCTCGACAAGGCGCACCGGCTCGATGCACTCATCGAAGAGTTCTTCGATATCACACGCTTTGACTTCCACGATATCGTGCTCACGCGCGGCTATGGTGATCTTGGGTTGCTGCTGGCTCAGGTGGCTGACGAGTTCTATCCCATCCTCAACGAGCAGCATAAGGAAGCCCAAGTTGATATCCACGAGGACCTGACGGTGCTCGTGGATGGCGACAAGATGGCTCGCGTGTTCAACAACATCATGAAAAACGCCGTCGCCTATAGCTATGAGGGCTCGACTATCACGATTGAGGCCGGGCGCCAAGACGATGGCGGCGTGCGCGTTCGCTTTATCAATCAGGGCGATCCTATCCCTGCGGCTAAGCTCAAGGTGATCTTTGAGAAGTTCTATCGCCTGGATGCGGCGCGTGCGACCAATCGCGGTGGTGCCGGTCTGGGCCTTGCTATTGCCAAGGAGATCATCGCGGCACACGGCGGTACCGTTGCATGTGAATCGACGCCCGAACACACGATATTCACCATCGAGCTGCCCGCCGCATAGCCAGCGTGCCCTTACAAACACTTGACAATGCGCTCACGTGCATATGAGCCGCGATTTCTACTATCGATACTGCTGAATTGATATCGATGTGGAGGTATGCGGTATGACGGCTGCTGCGGCTGTGGAGCCCACGGAGCTTGAAGAACTCATGGAAGCGCAGGCCGAGGCCGCGCACGAGCGCGAGGTTGGGGATGCGACTCGCCCCACGGCAGAGGATCTTGCCGCCTCGCCGACGCGCATCGACGTCGAGGGCCTCGACCTGTTCTATGGCGACCATCATGCGCTCAAGGACGTGAATATCAAGATCCGCGACAAGCAGATCACCTCATTTATCGGGCCTTCGGGCTGCGGAAAGTCCACGTTGCTGCGCTGCTTTAACCGCATGAACGACGGCATCAAGGATTGCCGTATCGAGGGCAAGATTGCGCTCGATGGTCAAGATATCCTGGGCGATTACGACATCTGCCGTTTGCGCCAGCGCGTGGGCATGGTGTTCCAGCGCCCCAACCCGTTTCCCATGAGCATCTACGACAACGTCGCCTACGGTCCTCGCGGAATGGGAGTGCGCGATCGCGTCGTGCTCGACGAGCTGGTCGAGGACTCCCTGCGACGCGCCGCCCTGTGGGACGAGGCCAAGGACAAGCTCAAAGAGTCGGGTCTGGGTCTTTCGGGCGGCCAGCAGCAGCGTCTGTGCATCGCCCGCGCGCTGGCCGTGCAGCCCGACATTCTGCTGATGGACGAGCCGACCTCGGCACTCGACCCTGTGTCGACGCTGGTGGTGGAGCAGCTGGCCTGTGAGCTCAAAGAGACCTGCACGCTCGTGGTCGTTACGCACAATATGCAGCAGGCGGCGCGTATCTCCGATTCGGTCGCATTCTTTTTGCTGGGTGAGCTGGTGGAGCACGCGCCCACCGCGCAACTCTTCAAGAATCCGACCGATCCGCGCACGGCGGATTATTTGACGGGGCGTTTTGGCTGATACCATCTAGTAAAGGTACCTTTAGGGTTAAGATGCGGTCATGCCGGCCGCAAAGGGGTTCAACATGATCTATTACGTCGAGGACGATGACAACATCAGGGATTTGACAGTCTACGCGCTGCGCAAGCAGGGAATCGAGGCCGAGGGCTTTTCGTGTGATGGCGAGTTTAAAGCTGCCGTGGCACGACGGGTGCCCGATGCTGTGCTGCTCGATATCATGCTGCCCGACACCGATGGCTTGGCGATTATGCGTCGCCTGCGTGCCGATCGCCTGACGGCGACGGTGCCCATCATGATGCTTACCGCCAAGGACACCGAACTCGACAAGGTGATGGCGCTCGATGGCGGTGCCGACGATTACCTGACTAAGCCGTTTTCGCTCATGGAGCTTGCGAGCCGCTGCCGCGCACTGCTGCGTCGCGGCGGCATGGTCAAGCAGGCGAGCGATGTGCTCAGCGTGGGCGACATCGTGCTCTCGCCCAGCCATCGCGAGGTGACCGTTGCCGGCGAGCCGCTTAAGCTCACCCTGCGCGAGTTCGACCTGATCGAGTACCTCATGCGCAAGCCCGGCGTGGTCTTTACCCGCGAGTCGTTGCTGCAGAGCGTGTGGGGCTGGGACTTCGACGGCGGTTCGCGCACCGTCGACGTGCATGTGCAGACGCTTCGCCAAAAACTGGGCGAGCATGCCAGCGCCATCGAGACCGTGCGCGGCGTGGGTTACCGCTTGGCCGAGCCTTCTGCCGGTGATGGTGCCGAAGGCGACGACACCGCGGCCACCGCATCGGAGGAGTAACCCGTGGTCTTCGCCCCCCAGGGAAAACATACGCTGTCGCACCGCGTTTTTGTGACGATCTTTGTCTGCGCCATGGCGGTTATCGTGGCGTTTACGGTGCTGGGTGCGTTCTTTGTGCAAAACACTTTGGCGGATGCCACGAGTGCCAATCTGGCGCAGGAAACCGAACTCATTGCTGCCGCTCTCGACGAGCAGCAGGAGCCCATTCCGTTCTTGCGAAGCCTCGATCGCGAGGATCTTCGTATCACGCTGATCAATAAGGACGGATCTGTTGCCTACGACAACGAGGCGTCGCCTTCCACACTGCCCAACCATGGCGATCGCCCCGAGGTCATCGAGGCCTTTGAGAGTGGTTCGGGTTCCGCGGAGCGCGCAAGCTCTACACTCGACGAGATTATGCTGTATCGCGCCGTCACCCTTGATAACGGCCAGGTCGTCCGCTTGGCGCAGGCCCAGCCTGGTGTTGCGGCGATTTTGCTGTCGATGCTGGCGCCGATGCTGCTTATCGCAGCAGCGGGTGCGGTACTCTCGTTTTTTATGGCGCGCCGTGAGTCCTGTGCCATCATCGCGCCGTTGCAAGAGGTGGATTTGGATCACCCACGCCGTAGCTATGAGCACGCCTATGCCGAGATGGTCCCCATGCTTGAGCGCATCGAGTCGCAGCGCCAGGAACTCAAGCGCCAAATGGCGGTGCTAGCGGACAACGACCGTATGCGCCGCGAGTTCACGGCGAATATCACCCATGAGCTCAAGACGCCGCTTACGGCGATTTCGGGCTATGCCGAGCTCATCGCAAATGGCATGGTCGAGGGCGAGGACGACCTGCGCAACTTTGGCGGTCGCATCTATCGTGAGGCGGGCCGCTTGGCAGCGCTTGTCAACGACATCCTTACGCTGTCTAACTTGGACGAGGCCGAACGTGCAACTGAAGGCGAGGCAGTGCCCATTGGGTCCACGGAGCCTATTGAGCTCTCGCGTGCGATCTACGCGGTTGAGCAGCGTCTTGAACAGGTCGCCCGTCAAGCGAATGTGACGATAAGTCATGAGACCAAGCCTGTGGTCATCGAAGGCGTGTCGCGCTTGGTCGACGAGCTCATCTATAATCTGGCAAGCAACGCCATCCGCTACAATCGGCCCGGCGGTACGGTTACGCTGCAGTGCGGCACCAACGACGAAGGCCATCCGTTCCTCGCTGTCGCCGACACGGGAATCGGTATCGCGCCTGAAGAACAGGGCAAGGTATTTGAGCGGTTCTATCGCGTGGACAAGAGTAGGTCCAAGGCACGCGGCGGAACCGGCCTGGGGCTTGCCATTGTCAAGCATGCGGCCCTGTATCATCACGCCACGCTTGATCTGTCGAGCGAGTTGGGCGTGGGAACCACCATTACGGTGACGTTTCCCATACAGCAGGACGAGCCATTCGCATAGCGATACAACACAGATATTGATGTAGACGCCGCATTTGACTTTCGGGTGCGGCGTTGTTGTGCAATTTTACGATTGCTTCCGACATTTTTACAGGAGAGCCTGTTTCTTATGTATAGAGTTTGGTCTCGGTAAAAAGATGCGATAACATACGGACAGTTTTGTCAATCCGAACTGGGGAAATGAAAGGCAAGCTGCATGACCCTTCTCGAACTGTTCCAGCTGCTGAAGAAGCACCTCAAGCTGGTCATCACCCTTCCGGTGGTCTGCGCGATCGCCATGGGCATCGTGTCCTTCGTTGCGATGGACAACACCTATACCGCGACGACGAGCATGTACATTCTCGCCAAGACCGACGATAGCGGTCAGATGAGCTACAACGATCTCTCGGCGAGCCAGATGCTTTCCAACGATATCGCCACGCTGCTGGATAGCGATAGCGTTAAGAGCGGCGCCGCCAAAGAACTGGGCCTCACCGATTTGGATGACTACAAGGTGTCTGTTTCCTCCGAGACCACCACGCGTGTCATTACGCTTTCGGTTACCGGCACCGATGCCAAGGAGACGGCTGAGGTCGCAAAGGCCATTGCCAGCTCGGTGAGTACGGTCGCTCAGAACGTCGGCGCTGCCCAGAGCATCAACGTTATCGACGAGGCTAAGACCCCCGAAGCCCCCAGCGGCCCCAAGCGCACGCTGTATATTGCCGTCGCGTTCCTCGCCGGTATCTTTATCGCAGTTGCCTATGTCGTTTTGGCGGACATGCTCAATACCCGCATCCGCGGTGCCGAAGAGGCAGAAGAGCTCCTGGGTATTCCCGTTGTTGGCCGAATTCCGGCTATGAAAGGTGGTAAATAGGCATGGCTAAGGCAAAGAACACCGATAAGCTCGTTGTGCAGAATGCCGCCAAGACCCTTCTGGCCAACATCCGCTTTGCGAGCGTGGACGACCCCATTCGCACCATCACCGTTACCTCCTCGATTCCCAACGAGGGCAAGTCTACGGTTTCCATTAATCTTGCTCAGGCAATCGCCACGAGCGGCAAGTCCGTGCTCCTGGTCGAGGCCGATATGCGCCGCAGGTCCCTTTCCGATATGCTCGGCGTTCGTTCGCGCGGCGGACTCTATGCGGTCCTTTCCGAGCAGATCTCCATTGACCAGGCAATTGTCGAGACGGGTCAGAAGAACTTCTACTTCCTCGATGCCGAGCCGCACATTCCCAATCCTGCCGACATCATCGTCTCCCATCGCTTTGCCAAGCTGGTAAAGGCACTGTCCGCCAAGTTCCAGTACGTCATCTTCGATGCTCCTCCGGTCGGCACCTTCATCGATGCTGCCGAGATTGCCAGCTTGACCGACGGCGCGCTGTTCGTGGTGCGCGAGGACTTTACCAAGCGCGAAGAGGCGCTCAACGCTATCGCCCAGCTTAAGAAGTCCGAGAAGGTCAAGCTCATCGGTACCGTCATGAATTACTGTGAGACCGAGACCAGCGAGTACTACTATTCTTACTACACCAAGGACGGTAAGAAGGTTAAGAAGGGCTCCGACGATCAGGGCACTTCCAAAAAGGGCATCTTCACCAACCGAGCAAACGTTTAGTTGATTAAGGCTGACCTATGCGTGACATTCATTGCCATATCTTGCCGGGTGTAGACGACGGCGCCGCCGATCTCGAAGAGAGCTTGGCGATGCTCGAGGCTGCCAAGCGGGCCGGTGTAACCAGAATCGTTTGCACTCCTCACTGCCGTGATCCCTATTTTGATTACGACAAGATGTGGGATGCCTTTGAGCTGCTGCGCGATAACGCTGACGGTTTTCCGCTCCAGATGGGCTTCGAGGTCAACCATCGAAAGCTCGTTGAGCTTGGTATCGATGCCGCGGAGCACCTGCATTTCGATGGGACCAACGAGTTTCTGCTCGAGCTTTCGACGCATGCCGATGCGTATGCGTTTAGAGAGTACGAGAACACGATTTACGATTTGCAGTGCCGTGGCTACCAGGTGATCATCGCTCATCCTGAGCGCTATCGTGCGGTTCAAAAGGATGTAAGCGTGGCGGAGCGCCTGGTCGATATGGGCTGCAAGCTGCAAGCTTCGGCGGACTTTATTGCCGGCGGTCGCTTTGGTCGCGAGAAAAAGCCGGCACAGCGCCTGTTCGATCAGAACCTGTACAGCTTCATCGCGAGCGATGCCCATAACGTGGGTCATTACGACTGCCTGGCGAAGGCTCGCGCGAAGTTTAGCGTGCGCGGAGCTCATTTTCGCTAAAATCTGTCCCTAACGTTCGCATTGAATGAAAGGGCAGCCATGGATATCCAACTTAAGACGGGATGCTTTGATGACGCGGCGTTGGTGCGCCGCGTCGTTTTTATGGACGAGCAGGGCTACGAGAATGAGTTCGACGCTATCGACGAGGATCCGAACTGCATTCATGTGACGCTCTATGTAGACGGCGAGCTTGCCGGTTGCTCGCGCGTGTTTCCCGAAGAGCTTGAGCGCGCGGCTGACGCAGAGGCTCCGGTGTCGCCGGCGTGCGACTTGGACGAAGGCGTCGCGGCGGGGGAGACCTACATTATGGGGCGCGTGGCTGTGCTGCCGAGCATGCGCCGTCGCGGTCTGGCGAGCAAGATCGTCGAGGCCAGTGATACGTGCGCGCGTGATGCCGGCGCCAAGCTCATTAAGCTGCACGCGCAGGAATACGTGCTGCCGCTCTATGCCAAGGCGGGTTACACGCAGATTGCCCCGGTGGACTACGAAGACGAGGGCCAGCCCCATGCTTGGATGGCCAAGCGCGTAGATGGCAGATAGGGACGTTCCTTTCCTGCCGGCAGTCGGGGACACTCCTTGGCAATTGGCGCATCAGAGCGTTTGGACATACAGTTTTTCGATTCCGTATGTATATATGCGCGCTAATGGGTTATAAAATCTAAGTCTGAACATAGCAGGTCTGCGATGCGGCTCGGGCAACCGGGCCGTTTTTGCGGACGGGGGTAGCGCGAAAGGACTGCACATGCGTCAATTTAAGACCGAGAGCAAAAAACTGCTCGACCTCATGATCAACTCCATCTACACCAATAAGGAAATCTTCCTGCGCGAGCTTATCTCTAACGCGAGTGACGCCGTCGACAAGCTCAACTTTAAGAGCCTGCAGGACCCGAGCGTCAAGCTCGACCAGGGCGACTTGGCTATTCGCGTCTCCTTTGATAAAGACGCCCGCACCATTACCATCTCGGATAACGGCATTGGCATGACCGCCGAGGAGCTCGAGCGCAATCTGGGCACCATCGCCCATTCCGGCTCCGAGGAGTTTAAGACCGAGAACGCCGAGCAGCAGGGTTCCGATGTCGACATCATCGGTCAGTTTGGCGTGGGTTTCTACTCCGCCTTTATGGTCGCCAGCCACGTGAAGGTTGTCAGCCGCGCTTATGGCGAGGATACCGCCCACGTTTGGGAGTCCGACGGTCTTGAGGGCTACACCATCGAGGATGGCGAGCGCGCCGAGCACGGCACCGATGTCATCCTGACGCTGCGCGAAAACGAGAAGCTCGACGCCGACGGCGAGGCCGAGACCTACGATCGCTTCCTGACCGAGTGGGGCCTCAAGAGCCTGATTCAGCAGTACAGCAACTATGTGCGCTACCCGATACAGATGATGGTGTCCAAGAGCCGCCAGAAGCCCAAGCCCGAGGACGCCGGCGACGACTACAAGCCCGAGTACGAGGACTACCAGGAGCTCGAGACCATCAACTCCATGACGCCGATTTGGAAAAAGCGCATCTCCGACGTTGAGCAGAAGGATTACAACGAGTTCTACAAGTCCACGTTCCACGACTTTGACGATCCCGCGCGCACTATCAGCTTCCATGCCGAGGGTACGCTTGAGTACGATGCGCTGCTGTTTGTGCCGGGCCGCGCCCCGTTCGATCTGTACAGCAAGGACTACGAGAAGGGCCTGGCGCTCTACAGCTCCAACGTGCTGATTATGGAGAAGTGCGACGACCTGCTGCCCGACTACTACAACTTTGTCCGCGGCGTCGTGGATTCTGCCGACGTATCGCTCAACATCTCGCGTGAGACGCTGCAGCAGAACCGTCAGCTCAAGGCCATCGCCAAGCGCGTGGAGAAGAAGATTACCGCCGATCTTGAGGATATGCGCGACAACGACCGCGAGGCCTACGAGAAGTTCTTTGAGAACTTTGGCCGCGGTCTTAAGTACGGCATCTACTCGAGCTATGGCATGAAGGCCGATGAGCTCGCCGACCTGCTACTGTTCTGGTCTGCCAAGGAGCAGAAGATGATTACCCTGGCCGAGTATGCCAAGGGCATGCCCGGGGATCAGAAGGCCATCTACTACGCCGCCGGCGACTCGCGTGAGCGCTTGGCCAAGATGCCCGTGGTAAAGGGTGTGCTCGACCGCGGCTATGACGTGCTGTTGCTGACGCAGGATGTGGATGAGTTCACGTTCCAGGCTATGCGTGAGTACGTTGCCGCCGATATGCCTAAGATCTACGAGGACGACGCCGCCCGCGAGGCTGCCGAGAAGGCCGTTGCCGACGGTGCCGAGCCCGAGGTCGAGGATCGTCACCTGGAGCTCAAGAACGTCGCGACTGGCGATCTTGATCTGGCGACCGAGGACGAGAAGAAGGAGGCCGAGGACGCCACCAAGGAAAACGAGGACCTCTTTAGCGCTATGAAGGAGGCGCTCGGTGACAAGGTCGAGAAAGTTGCCGTCTCCGCGCGCCTGACCGATGCCCCCGCTTGCATCACCACCGAGGGTCCGCTTTCGCTCGAGATGGAGAAGGTGCTCCAGAAGGGACCCGAGGGCGCGCCCGACGGCATGCCCAAGAGCCAGCGCGTGCTCGAGCTCAACGCCAAGCACCCGGTCTTTGACAAGCTTGTCGCTGCCCAGAAGGCAGGTGACGCCGACAAGATCAAGCAGTACTCCGGCCTGCTCTACGATCAGGCCCTGCTGGTCGAGGGTATCCTCCCCGAGGACCCCGTTGCCTTCGCGGCGGCTGTCTGCGAGCTGATGTAACTAGGGGGTTACGCGGTTCTACGAACCGCGTAACCACTCGACGCTGCCCTTCGTTCCGCCGTTCTAACGAACCTATTGGTTCCGTCGTTCTAACGAACGACGGACCGGTCGACGCTGCAAACGCCCCTAAGCGGCAATCTGACGTTCAATCGTCGGTCGCGTACCAAAGTACGCTTCCCTCCTCTTTCACGTCACCTTGCTCGCTCAGGGGCGTTTTCGCTGACTTATGCTCAACCTGCGACGCTTTCGTGGCCCTAAGTAGTCATCGGGGACGTTCTTGTTTGACTAGTCGTTTAAGAACGCCCCCGATGACTATTCGGATTGTTAATTTGTGCGGGTTGTGGTTTTGTGACCTGCTGAAATTTGAGATACTGTACAACTGTACGTTAACTAATCTTCGTAGTATATTGCTACCCGCAAAACTCAATACCATTGTGCTTCGAGACGCTAAAGCGCCTACGTACAATGGTTTTTGATAGTACGATTTGATTCAACGACAGGATGGATGGTCCAAGCGTGAGTCTCGGCAGCAAACTATCCAACGCAAAGGTCTCCTTTGCGATATTTAAGCGCGACATTAAGCGACTGCTTATGAACCCCGTCGCCCTGGTGGTTACCTTGGGCGTGTGCGTCATTCCCTCGCTGTATGCCTGGTACAACATCGTTGCCAACTGGGATCCGTACGGAAATACCCAGGGCATTAAAATCGCCATCGCCAACAACGATCAGGGCACCCAGAATGACTTGGTGGGCGAGCTCAATGCAGGCGATAAGGTGGTCGACCAGCTCAAGGAAAACGATCAGCTGGGCTGGACCTTCGTCGACTCGGCTGCCGATGCCAAAGAGGGCGTCGAGAGCGGGGAATACTACGCGGCGATCGTAATCCCCAAGAACTTCTCCGACAATCTTGTCTCGATGCTCGATGGCAATTACCATCAGCCGAAGCTCACCTATTACGTCAATGAGAAGAAGAGCGCCATTGCGCCCAAGGTCACCGATACCGGTGCCAACACCATCGAGGAGCAGATCAACTCGGAGTTTGTCTCCACGGTGGGCGAGACTGTTGCCAGTATCGCCAAGGATGCCGGTGTCGATTTAAAGGACAAGGCAACCCAGACTCAGGACTCGCTGACAAGTTCGGTGTCCGAGGCATCCGACACCTTGGGTGAGGTGCGCGATTCGATTGGCGATATGAATGCCGCCATCGATAAGACGAGTGGCGCTATCGCCCCGGCTGATGCGGCGCTTGCCGGCTTGCAAGGTCAGGCACCGTCGCTGACGCAGGCAATCTCCCAGGGCAACGACCTGCTGGGCGAGGCTCGCGCCACGGCGGGCAACTCTATCACCTCGCTCTCCAAGGCACTCTCGGAAGGTAGCCTTGCACTCACCAAGACGTCAGCCTCCGCGAACGCTGCGATTGGCAAGCTAACGGGTACGGTCACATCTACGACCACCCGCATCGACAACTCGCTCGAGTCTCTCCAGGCGACGATCGATCACAATAAGGCCGTTATCGGGCACTTGGAGATTCTCGTTAATGACACGTCGACAGGTTCCGAGGAAATTGACGCGCGCATTGTATCGACCATCGATTCGCTTCGCGAGCAAAACCAGAAGCTGCAGAGCATCAAGGATGGCCTTTCTGCACAGTCGAGCGCCATGGCAAACGACGCTACGGCAATCTCGAACGCGAGCAACGCACTCAACGCGGCAATTCAGACCGGTACGGCTAACCTCGGTCAGGCTCAGACCGATCTGGGTCAGAACGCACTTCCGAAGGCTTCGAGCGCGCTTGACTCCTTTACCGCCGTTTCGGGCGATTTGACCGGCATTGTGTCGGGTATGACCCCCACGATAGCGAGCGCGCGCGGCACGCTGGCGCAGCTCGACGCCACGCTCAAGCAGGCAAAGACCACGCTGTCCCAAACCGACGCCTCCCTTGCCAAGGTTCAGGACAAGCTCGCGACCGCCGCCAATGACATTGCGGCGCTGCAGACCTCTGAGTCTATGGGCGAGTTAGCCGACCTCATGGACGTCGACGTCAATGACGTGGCAGATTTCATGGCATCTCCGGTTGAGCTGACGTCCAAGTCAATCTATCCGGTCAAGAGCTTTGGCTCGGGCATCGCGCCCTTCTACACCAATCTGGCGCTGTGGGTAGGCGGCTATGTGCTCATCGCTATCTATAAACTCGAGGTCGACCGCGAGGGCATCGGTAGCTTTACGGCGCGTCAGGGCTACTTTGGCCGCTGGCTGCTGCTGGTGATCCTGGGTGCGTTGCAGGCCATCATCGTTACGGTGGGCGACCTGGTCATTGGCGTTCAGTGCGTCAATCCGCTGCTCTTTGTACTGGGCGGCATCGCTATTTCGTTCACCTACGTCAACATCATCTATGCGCTGTCCACCACGTTTAAGCATATCGGTAAAGCCATTGGCGTCATCCTCGTCATTGTGCAGATCCCCGGCTCGTCGGGCATGTATCCCATCGAGATGATGCCCGGCTTCTTCCAATGGCTGCATCCGCTGCTGCCCTTCACTTATGGCATCAACCTGCTGCGCGAGACCGTCGGTGGCATGTATTCGTTCAACTACCTGTTCAACCTGTGCGTCCTGGGCGTGTTCCTTGCCATCGCGCTCTTTATCGGTCTGCAGCTGCGCCCGTTGCTGCTCAACCTCAATCTGCTCTTTGATAAGCAGCTTTCCACGACGGGCCTAATGATCTGCGAGTCCAACGACCTACCGCGCCAGCGCTATTCGCTGCGCACGGCCATGCGCGTCATGCTCGATTCGGATTCGTACCGTCGCGAGCTGCTCGATCATGCCGTGGCGTTTGAGCATCGCTACCCGTACTACATCAAGGGCGGTTTTGCCGCCGTGGTAGGCGTGCAGGTTCTGCTCTTTGTGCTTTCGACGGTGCTCGATATCGACAATAACGGCAAGATCATCCTGCTCGTTATCTGGATCATTTCGGTTATCGCCATCTGCGGCTGGCTCATCAACATCGAATACATCCGTGCGAGCCTCAATACCCAGATGCGTATCTCGGCGCTTTCGGACGAGGACCTTCGCCGCGAGATGCGCGAGCACACGGCGGCGATCCCTGCCGCCCGTCGCATGTTTGGTCTCAACGCCAGCGAGCGTGGCGCCAAGGGAGGCGAACAGCCTACGAGCCGTCTGCCGCATATCGGTGCGCATCGTAAGGCTCAAGATGCCGACGGCGCTGACAACGTAAACGGAAACGACGGGGACACCACCCCGCTTGGCAAGCACTCTAAAGGAGGTGAGGCATAAATGAAAAACATCCTGCACCTGTTTAAGCGCGATGTCCAAAACGTGTCTCGCTCCGTGATCGGCATGGTCGTCGTGATGGGCCTGATCATCGTGCCATGTCTCTATGCATGGTTTAACATCGCCGGAAGCTGGGATCCGTACGGCAACACCGGCAACCTTAAGATCGCCGTGGTCAACACTGATGAGGGTTACGAGAGCGATCTGATTCCCGTCGAGGTCAACGTGGGCGAAAACGTAACCGCCACCCTGCGCGGCAACGAGAACTTCGACTGGGTTGTGCTCAACGATCGCGATAAGGCCATCGATGGCGTCAAGTCGGGCGCGTACTACGCTGCCGTCGTTATCCCTAAAACGTTTAGCGCCGACATGATGACGCTTTTCTCGACCGAGGTGAAGCACGCCGATATCGAGTTCTACGAGAACCAGAAGGCTAACGCCATCGCACAGATCGTGACTGAAAAGGGCTCGAGCGCCGTCCAGAGTCAGGTCAACGAGACCTTTACCAAGACCATCACGACCATCGGCCTTAAGACCGTGTCCAGCCTGCTCGACTATATGAGTACCGACCAGGTGAGCAACTTTATCGCCAATCTGTCCTCGACGCTGGGCGATTCGGTCGAGGACCTGCAGGACGTTCAGGCGAGTGCGACGTCGCTCGCGGGCATTTTGAGCTCCACGTCCGATTCACTGACATCGGCGGGCGGCATGCTCAAGCAGACGGGCACCGTTGATGAGTCGACGAAGCAGCTGATGGAGCACGCCAAGAGCGGCATCAATGATTCCAAGGAAGCGCTCAAGGCCGCCAACGATGCCGTTGACGCGGCGATTGACGGAAGCGCGGGCTCGTTCGACAACGTGTCCGCCGAGCTTGCGAAGGCATTCGATGCCGCGAATCAGCATGTTGACCTTACGGTGTCTCAGCTCAACGAAGCCGCAGCGGCGCTCAATACGCGTGCTGACGATATCGATGCGATGGCCGATCAGCTCCGCAACCTTGCCGACCAGGTGAGTGATGACAAGCTCAAAGACGGTCTCGAGTCCGCTGCGACGTCGCTGGGCAGAATTGCCGTGGAGTACCGCAACAATGCGAAGGACCTGACGGCGACCGCAAAGTCCCTTTCGGACGGCATGGCGGAGGTCAACAACTCGCGTGCCGAGGTCGACCAGGCCATCGCCGATGCCAAGGCGGGTATCTCGGGAGCCAAGTCCGACTACGATTCCACGTTCTCGGTTAAGGCCAAGGAGCTCAAGAAGACCATTTCGGGCGTTCTGGATTCCCTGAACGGTATCTCGGGTGACTTGGATGGCGCTGTGAGCGGTCTGACCGACGCCTCTGGCTCGCTCGCAAAGGGCCTCTCCAAGGCTGCGACGCTGGTCAACAAGGCTTCTGATCAGTTGGGCGAGGCGTCGGACAAGATCAGCGCTTTTAAGGACGAGCTTGATAGCGCTCTGATGTCGGGTGACCTGGCCATGATTAAGACAATGATTGGCAACGACCCCGAGGGCCTCGCCGTGTCGCTTTCCGGCCCCGTCGCGCTCGACCGCAAACCGGTCTATCCGATCCGCAACTACGGTTCGGCCATGGCACCGTTCTACACGATTCTGTCGCTGTGGGTGGGCTCGATTGTACTGGCGGCCATGATGAAGGTCTCGGTTGACGATGAGCTCATCAACGAGCTGATCCCCGTGCGCCTGCACGAGATCTACCTGGGCCGCTACCTGTTCTTTGGAGGTCTGGCCCTGCTGCAGGCGACACTCGTGTGCGCGGGCGACATCCTGTTCTTTGGCATTCAGTGCGACAACCCGCTGCAGTTTGTACTTGCCGGCTGGGTCGCGAGTCTCGTGTTCTCCAATATCGTCTACACGCTCACCGTGTCGTTTGGTGATATCGGTAAGGCGCTCGCCGTCGTGCTGTTGGTTATGCAGGTCGGCGGTTCGGGCGGTACGTTCCCCATCGAGATGACCGGCCCTGTGTTCCAGGCGATCTATCCGTTCCTGCCGTTCACCCACGGCATCAACGCCATGCATGCCGCCATGGCTGGCGCCTACCATATGGAGTACTGGGTTGAACTTGGCATTCTGGCGAGCTATCTGATTCCGTCGCTGGCACTGGGCGTCGTCTTCCGCCGCCCGGTCATCAAAGCCAACGACTGGATTATCGAAAAGCTGGAGTCAACAAAGCTTATTTAGTTACGCGGTTTTACCAAACCGCGTAACGGCTCGACGCTGCAAACGTCCCTAAGCGGCAATCTGACGTTCAATTTCAAGGGCGCGACCAGAAGGTCAGCGCC
>DXLU01000017.1 GCA_019414565.1 Collinsella sp.
AGACACCCAGCATGAGCAGTTCGAACGCGACGGCGCAGCAGGCGATGATCGTGCGGATGGCTGCGGGCATGCGCACCGTGAAGCAATCGAGGCTGTCCGTTGCCTCGCTGCGCTCGCGCGCGCCGCGGCGGGCGACCCATGCAGTGAGCGGGCCGACGATGAACACGGTCATACCGACGCGCAGAATGGATTCGAGCAGATTACTCATAGGGGCCACCGCCTCGGGCTCTGGAGATTAACTGCAGGAAACGCTGCCAGAACGATGGGATGCGCACAACGTAAGGAGCCGCGTATCGGCAAGCGGCGGCATCGCAATCGCCCGGCGAACAGATGATGATCGGCGCCGGGCCAGACGAATTAAACAAAAGGGTGGTCGACGGCGCCCTCGCAGGCGCACCGTCGACCACCCTTCACGTCGCAGCGACCCTACGAGCCGTCCGAAACGAAACGCACTCCGCCAGAGCGCTACCCAATCTTGCGGATGCTCGGGATCGCCCAGGTGATGCCTGCTAGGATCACCATTGCAGCACCGATGAGCACGAAACACGCGCTTACGCCGATGGCGTCCGCGAACAAGGTCGATGCGACGAGCCCCACGGGCATGGCCCAGCTGCAGACCGCTCCGTACAGGCCGAAGACGCGGCCCATGCACTCGGGATCGACGCGCTCCTGCATGAGCGCCATCTGCGGCGCGCTGTACAGCGGACTCGAGACCCCCATCGCGAACGTAAGCCCCAGAAACACAACGAGCGCGGAAGGGGGCACGAGGCCGCCCGCGAGCGTGCCCGCTCCGAAGAGGCCGATGGCCAGCGTGCACGAAAGAGCGCGGTTCTTAAGGCCACCCGTCGCCCCGATCCAGCCGCTCGCCGCGATCATGCCGACCGAGAACGCGATCTCCGCGATAGCCGACTGCGTAGTGGTGCCCCCAAAATGGTCGAACACCATGAGCGGGAACAGCGCGGATATGGGCGAGAACAGGACCGAGAAGGCGAAGCCGATCCAGAGCATGGCGAACAGACCGTGATGGCGTTTGAGCTCGCGGTACCCGTTGGCCGTCTCCAATAGGAAGGCCCGCACCGCGCGGTGCGACGCCTCGGCGTTCTCCTCGGGCGTATGGCGCTCGGGCGCCGGCGTCTTGATGCCGGAGGTCGCCACCGCGATGCTCGCGAGCACCGCCCCGGCGACATCGAGCGCGATCATGAAAGTCAGACCAAACGCCGGGTAGACCGCCGCGGCGATGGCGTTGCCGATGATATAGCTACCCGACTGCATGAACTGCAGCATGCCCGCCAGCTTGCCGAGCACCTCGGGCGGGGCGATGAGCGGTGTGAGCGCGTTGAAGGCGGGCGTATGGAGCGTGCTGCCCAGCGCACGGACGAACAGCACCGCCGCCACAACGGCGACAGAAAGGTCGCCCCGAAGCGAGCCGAAGACAAGCGTGAGGCTCACGGCCGCGATGAAGAGATCGGCGCCGATCATGAGACGCTTGATGGACGTGCGGTCCACGATGGTGCCCGCGAAGGCGCCGAGGAGCGCCATGGGCAAGAAGGCCGCCAGGCTCACGAACGACAGGGCGCTCGCGGAGCCGGTGGTGAGGGTGACGTGCCAGATGAGACCCATCTGCAGAATGGAGCTCGTGAGCACGGAGAAGAACTCGCCGATCCAGACGATGGCGAGCGAGCGCTTCCAAGAAGCGCAGGGATTCGGTTGTGTCATGGAATAATCCTTTGATGCGATCGGTGGTATGCAGCGAAGTACCGGTCGCTCACGCGACCGTGGCTAGAGCCAAATCCTCATGGAAGCAAGCATGGTGCAGCTCCCCTTTCCAAATCTCGAGGTAAACCTTCAGCCGTGAGTGGGGCTATTATAGGGACTTGCGAGCCAAGATGCAACAGGAAGACCTCTACGGAGCGTAGATGCCGGGCGCCCCGAACCACTTATGCCATGAGAGACGGCATCCGATTCTCCTTGACTTGGTCTCAATGTGATATCACAATGCAATCAGCAGCCGCACGGACTGCTCGGGGATTCGCCTCCTCCCCATCGCAATCTGGAGGCGGCGCCGGGGCCGTCACGCAAACGCCGGCGCAGTCATGAAAGGAACTCACAATGAGCGTGGAAAAGCAACTCAAGGCCAAGTCGGGCTACGGCATGCTCGTCGCCGTGGCGGTGGCGCTCATCGCCATCATCGGCCTCTTTATCTGGAGCACCATCGGGCTCGCGAGCACACCCGACGGCGTCGACGCGCCCGCAGCCTACGGATGGGGGCTCGGCCTCAGCATCCTCGCGTTTTGCCTGTGGTTCATCCCGCTCAACGGATTCTTCTCGCTGCAGCCCGGCCAGGCGCGCGTGTGCATCCTGTTCGGCAAGTACGTGGGCACCGTCCGCGACGAGGGCTTCTTCTGGGCCAACCCGTTCTTTAGCAAGAGCATGGGCGGATCGGCCGGGATCGGCGATATGATCGAGCTCGAGATGAGCGATTCCAAGGCCGCCAAGGCCGCGGCGCAGAAGGCCGCCAAGGGCAACCCCACCACCATCTCCACCCGCGTGCGCACCCTGAACGGCGAGCGCCTGAAGGTCAACGACAAGATGGGCAACCCCATCGAGATCGCAACCGTCGTGGTGTGGCACGTCGCCGATACCGCCAAGGCGCTCTTCGACGTGGACGACTACCAGAGCTACGTCTCCATGCAGGCCGAAACCGCGCTGCGCCATGTGGCGAGCGTGTACGCCTACGACCATCTTGAGGACGAATCCGACGCATCCGGCGCCATCACCCTGCGCGCCAACGTCGAGGAGGTCTCCGAGGCCCTGCGCCGCGAGCTGACGATGCGCCTGGCGCCCGCCGGCGTCGAGGTCGACGACGCACGCCTCACGCACCTCGCCTACTCCCCCGAGATCGCCCAGGCGATGCTGCGCCGCCAGCAGGCCGAGGCCGTCATCGCCGCGCGCAAGAAGATCGTCGAGGGCGCCGTCTCCATGGTCGACATGGCCGTTAAGGAGATGGCCGCGGGTGGCACCATCGAGCTGGACGACGAGCGCAAGGCGCAGATGGCCAGCAACCTCATGGTGGTGCTCTGCGGTGAATCCGAGGCGCACCCGGTCCTGAACGCAGGTTCTCTGTACTAACCACCCAACCTCAGTTTAGGGACAGTCCCTAAACTGAGGTTTTGATACGCTTGGAATCGTTCCAGTTACACGCATCTCAGCTCGATAAGAAAGCACGTCATGGCACGCAAGCAATACCCCCTTCGCATAGACCCCGCCATATGGGAGGCCGTCCAACGCTGGGCGGACGATGAGATGCGCAGCGCCAACGGCCAGGTGGAGTGGATCTTACGCGACGCTCTCAAGCGTGCGGGAAGACTGCCAAAGAAGGAGAAACCACACAATGCATCCGATGGGCAGGTAGACAGCCTGTAGCCGCAACCCGCCAATCGATGTACACCCCCCTCGAAAGCACATCGCTTTCAAGGGGGATTATTTACGTCTCTGAACAATAATGGACGCACCCAAGGCAGACGCGGACGAGGAGACCAACATGACCGCGAACATCCTGGTCGTCGAAGACGACGCCGACATCAACGAGATCATCTCCACCCAGCTCTCACGAAATGGGCACACCTGCACGCAGGCGTTCTCCGGGACCGAGGCGCTCATGCGACTCGACCCCAATGGCGGCCTGCTCCCCTACGACCTCGTCATATGCGACCTCATGCTCCCCGGGGCCACGGGCGAGCAGATCATCGACAGCGTGCGGGGGGCTGATTCCGCGCTGCCCGTGATCGTCATCTCGGCGAGGACCTCGACCGCCGACCGGGTGGAGCTGCTCAAGCTCGGTGCAGACGACTACCTCACCAAGCCATTCGACCTTGATGAGCTCGCAGCACGCGTCGAGGTGCAACTCCGGCATAGGTCGAAGCAACGCGGACCACGCACGAACGAGAGCAGAATGCCGCACGAGAAAGCCAGCGGCACGCTCGTCTTTCGCGACTGGATGCTCGAACCCTCTTCACGTACCTTCTTGGTGGCGGGCTCCCCGCTTCAACTCACCCGCATCGAGTTCAACCTCCTCGAGGCCATGATGCGCCAGCCCAGGCGCGCCTTCTCGAAGCAGAATCTCTTTGAGGCGGCCTGGGGTGAACCCTATGCCGGCGATGACAGCACGGTCACGGTCCATATATCCAACATCCGCGCCAAGCTCAAGCCGTCGGGCACCGACGCGTACATAAAAACCGTCTGGGGCATCGGCTTCAGGCTCGACGAGGATGAGCGCTAACCCACCACGCTGAACTTTACCCTTTCTTTAGAGTTGCTTCGGACTTTATCAAGAGATGGACCGCATCCTTGTAATCAAGTTGATGCTGAACTGCAAGGAGGCACCATGAACATCATCGAAACCCATGCGCTCTCGCGCGTCTACGGCAAGAGGCGCGCCGTCGACAGCCTCGACATGTGCGTCGCTGCCGGCGAAATATACGGATTCGTGGGCAAGAACGGCGCAGGCAAGTCGACCGCGATGAAGATGATCGCGGGGCTCGTGCGCCCGACCTCGGGCTCCGTAGAACTCTTCGGAGCGCAGAGACGAGCGCGCGAGGGGTTCTCCCGCGTCGGCGCACTCATCGAGGACCCCGGCATCCTGCCGACGTTCTCCGCACTCGAGAACCTCATGTGCAAGGCGCTCGCCCTCGGCGTCGTCCGCCCCAATGCGCACTGTCGCGAACTACTGGAGCTTGTCGGCCTTGCCGACACGGGAAGCCTGCGCGTCAAGAAATTCTCCCTGGGCATGAAGCAGCGCCTGGGACTCGCACTCGCGCTCGTGGGCGGACCGGACCTGCTCCTGCTCGACGAGCCATTCAACGGGCTGGACCCCGAATCGACGAGGGCCATGCGCGGCGCCCTTGTACGTCTCAACCGGGAACGGGGCGTGACCATCGTTATCTCAAGCCACGTCCTCGACCAACTCGACCGCATGGCGACGAGTTTCGGCGTGATCAGGTCGGGCCGCATGGTGCGCGAGCTCTCCATGGACGACCTGCATCGGGAGTGCGGCAACTCCATCCGCATTAGGACGAATGACCCCGCACGAACGCTCGCGATGCTGGAGGAGGCGCTGCCGGGGACGGCACTGCGCGCGGAGCCGGACGGGTCGATTCTCGCGAGCGCAGCCGTACGCCACGCCGCCATGAGCTTCGGGGGCGCCGCTGTCGCCCCCATGGCGCCCTCCGCGGAGGACGTGGCAAGGGCCCTCAGTGAGCATGGCCTGCTCATCCTCGAGCTCAGTCACGTCGAACGCGACATCGAGGAGTACTTCGTCGAGCTGATGGGCGGGCCGGATGCTTAGTCCAACGCCCCTCCCGAGCGCCTTTGCGCCGTCCACGCTCATGCCCGCATGGCCGCCGACACTTGGTCGGCTCGCACCAGCCATCAACCTCCTCATCGACATCGCGCTCGTCGCGTTCCTCGTCTACATCCTCGTCGCCGCCCGGAAAGGCAGGTAAACCATGTTGAATCTCCTTCGCTCGGACCTCTATCGCTGCACGCGCTTCCGTGGGTTACGCGGACCCCTGTGGCAGTATCTCTCCGTCGTCCTCGGCGTCGCGATCCTCGAGGTCGGGCTTAACGCCCTCACCATCTCTCAGGGACTCGGTGAACTCGAAGCGATCAGCGTACACGAATCCCTCGCCACGCCCTCAGTGTTTTTGGGCTGGTCCATGTTCGGCTCCGTCTCCGTCGTGGCCTTGGCGAGCGCCTACGGCATGGTCGAGTGGATATTCGCCGATCTGAATGACGGCTATGTCAAATCGCTCGTCTCATCGCTCGCCGGGCGCCTGTCATATTTCACGGAGAAGGTCGTGTTCTCGGGCATCTGGGCGGTCATGATGCTCATCGCGGGCATCGTGTGCCACCTCATCTGCATGCAGCTGCTCCTCACCCTTCCCCTGGGCCTCTCCTTCACCTCGTTCGACGGGACGGCCGAGTTCGCGCTGTGGCTGCTCGGAGGCTGGCTCGCCGTGTGGGCGCTCACGGTGATCCCGCTTTCCGTCGTCCTGCTCTTCCGCAAGAAGCTGCCCGCCTACACCCTCACGTTCATCCTGATCATGGGCGTCGTCCCCGTCGCGCTCATGTTCGCGGCCAATATGGGGGTGCAGGCCGCTCCCGTGTTTGAGCCGCTGTTCTCCGCCCTCACCGGCATCGCGAACTGGATGCCAAGCATGGTCATCGCCGCCTTCAAGCTCGGGGCGGGAGCCATGTTCGATCCAGCGCAGACCTTGCCGCTCATCGGCGCCGTCCCCACGTGGCTGTGGGGTGCGTTGGCGGGCCTCATGTGGACCGCCATCGGCGGCGGCGCGCTTCTCCTCACCGCAAGCAGGCGAGACCTGTGATCCGCGGGTGCTCGATGAGTCGCCGCTCAGGCCCGCCCTCGAGTCCGCACCGAGACGGCGACGAAACCCGACTATCCTATCTTTAAGCTCCCCGCCGCCCACCTGCTCGTCAGGGGGGCGGCACGACATCAAGGAGGCACCGTGTCCCCAGGCGCACTCGCCGTACTCATGCTCATCATCGGCGTTCTCGCGGGCGCGCTCATCACGACTGCGGCATATGCACCCGAGCTCCGCCGAATCTCGCGGCTGCTCGACGCGCGTCGGGACGGCAGCGCGTCCGCCAACGCGCGCGTCACCATCGGCTCGCGCGCCCCAGGAGTCGCCGAGCTCGCCGAGGCGATCAACCGAGAGCTTGATTGCGCCATGCGCTCGCATATAGATGGCATGAGAGCCCAGCGGGACTTCCAACGCGACCTCTCCGCGCTCTCGCACGACATACGGACCCCGCTCACCGGGGCAAAGGGCTACCTGCAGCTCGCCGCAAACGAGGCGGACCCCGCGCTCAAGCGGCAGCGCATCGACGCCGCGGTCGAGCGCATCGACCGGACCTCCGAGCTTCTTGACGCGCTCTTCTCCTACACCAAGGCGAGCGACCCCGACCTCGTTCTCAGTGCCGAGCCCATCGACGTGCGCGAAATCGTCGAGCAATGCCTGCTCGGCCACTATCCGGATTTCGAACGGCTCGGATGGGAGCCGGTCGTAACGGGGACCGGAGCTCCGCGCATCACAGAGGCCGACCGGCAGGCGCTGGGGCGCATCGTGGAGAACCTCGTCGCGAACGCGCTGAGACATGGAAGCGGCGCACCCGAGCTCCGCATCGCGGCGGCGCCCGAACAGACCATCCTCTCCATCTCGAACCCCATCGAACGTCCCGATGAGCTGGATGTGGAGCATCTCTTCGATCGGTTCTACAGGGCAGACTCCGCACGGCGCGGCGGGGGGTCGGGGCTCGGCCTGGCGACGTCGGCGAAGTTGGCCGAGGCCATGGGGATGTCCCTCGAGGCGAAGGCGGATGGCGGCCGCCTCACCATCGAGCTCCGAAGCCACCAAAGCCGATGAACAATGTGGACTGTAAAACCTGCAGATCAGAAGCGTGTATAAAGCCTTTTGGCAGCGCGATCTGACCCCTCGGGGACGCGGTATAAAGACCTTTGATGGTACGATTTGCCCGTCAATGCCATGGTGACTCTCGACAAGGGTCACCCCGATCCGCAAGGAGCAAGCGCATGGAGCTGGGCTCTCACATCAAGGAGCATCGCACGGAACTCGGACTGTCCCAGGACGACCTGGCGGAGCGCATCTACGTGTCGCGCCAGACCATCAGCAACTGGGAGTGCGGCCGTACGTATCCGGATGTCCAGAGCCTACTCTTGCTCTCCAACGTGTTCGGGGTGACCGTGGACTCCCTCATCAAAGGAGATGTGGAAACCATGGCACAGGTAATGAACGAAGCGGTCAAGAAGTACAACACCCTCTCCACGATCACGGTCGTGAGCGCGGTCGTGTTTTTGGCGCTGAGCGCGTGGGCGGCTTTCCAGTTCGAATGGGGCTGGGGCGCCCACATCGCGCCCACCGCGGCGTTCGCCGCCGTGGCGCTTGTCGTGATGCTCGTGGCGTTCGTGTATCTGGAGCGTATGAAGAAGCAGCACGACCTCGTCACCTACCGCGAGGTGTTGGCGTTTAGCCGGGGTGAGCAGGTCGAGCGCGACACGCTCGAGGGACGTCGCGAACGCGAGATGAACCCTTGGGTCAAGGGCGCCCGCAACGGCGTGCAGATCATCATCGGCGCCATCGCCGGCGGCCTCGTGGGTGTTGGCATCGGCATGCTCGCCAAGATGCTGAGCTAGGTAGACCTGCAGACCGGATAACCTTTCGCCGGTACGATCGCCCCCATTCCCGCCCCTCGTGGCAGAATGGGGGCGATTCTCATTGAGGAGGCCCCATGAACGTCACCGCACGCGCATCCCTCATCGCATTGATCGCAATCGTTGGCGCCTGCTGGGCAATCCCCGCCTCCTGGTGAGCTTCGTCCCATCCGATGCCGGTATGATCGCCATGATGGCGCTGATCTACCTCGTGCTCCCCGTAACTGCGATCGCCCTCGGCCTGCTCGCCGCAAACTCCGCGAGGACGCTCTTCTGGGTACCCGCGGCGCTCGGAATCGGACCCGCGGTCCTGTTTCCCCTCAAGGTCGAGGGCAGCCAGGACCTTGCGTTCCATGGGGTTGCCTATACCGCAATCGGCTACGCCGCCATGGGCCTGTACACTTGGATGACTGCTCGACAACATCGCTAAGCCATCGCAGCAACAATCATGCAGGTAAACCCCGTGCAAAACAGTTTTTGCAGCGCCCGGCAAGCCTTGCCGCATATGATGTACAACAGATTCGATAGCGCACCCGGCGTGTTCGCGGGACGCTCCTTCACGACCGGGAGGTGACGATGGACATCAGCAACCAGATCAAGACGAGGCGCGAGGCGATGGGGCTCTCCCAAGAACAGCTCGCCGAGAAACTCTACGTGTCGCGTCAGACGATCAGCAACTGGGAGCGGGACAAGACGTATCCGGACGTCCAGAGTCTGCTCATGCTGAGCATCCTGTTCGACACCTCCATAGACACGCTCGTGAAGGGAGACGTGACCGTTATGGAAGAGGCAGTCGAAAGAGATCGCAAGCGCATGGGAACGCGGATGCTATGGCTGGCCGTGCTGATGCTCGCGTTGCTGGCGGTGGCGTTCGCGCTGATACTGTCGCCGGCGTTTAACTGGATGGAGGGCACCTGGGGCGCCGGCGTCGCCGCGGCTGCGACGTTCCTGCCGGCGATAGCGGCGCTTGTTGTCGCAACCGTCCTCGAGCGCATCAAGCGCGAGAACGACCTGGTGACATACCGCGAGATCCTCGCCTTCATGAACGGCGAGGCGAACATCGAGCGCGATCCGCGGGTACTCCCCCGCCGCGCGTGGCCGACGAAGCATCGACTGGCGTACGACTTGCTGACCTTCTTCGCCGCGGCCGCCATCGGCGGAGCACTCGGCTTTGCCGTGTGGGGGCTGCTGAACTAGAGGCAGCATCTGCCGAAGTCCGCATCACGCGCGTCAAGAATCGGCGCTTTTGGGCGCCAGCGTTGCGCTCGTGATGCGGACTCGAAGGTGCCCGCAGCCGAAGACTTCAAATTGACGGCAAGCACTAGCTTGAGGCCCGCTCCACGCCGGCAATACAGCACCACCCAGCAAAATGCGGGCGGCCCCGGCACACCCGAGGCCGCCCGCTTCATTCAGACGGATGTCTTCGAACGCCTCTACTCCCTATCGCCGCATGCAGCCGCATCATTCTCATCGTCATCGTCGATAACGATAAGGGCGATAGCGGAGCCCAAGCTACCGACGACCCACGGGAGCCAGAACAGGCCGCCGATCCCCTCGGACGCATCCATGGCAGCACCGACGAACAGCCAGATGAGCGCGATGATGGTGGAGGCGAGCATGATCACGACGCAAGCCCTCTTCTTGCGCGCCGCTGTACGGCGATACTTGGGATTGCACGCGCGCAGATACGCCTCGCGGCTCTGGGGATCCAGCTGCGACAGCTCCTCCGCACTCAATTCGACCGTCTCGAGCCACTCCTTGTTGTACTCCGCGACATCCATGCGGCCCCACAGCATGCCCCAGTGGACAATCACCCCAACACCGACGGCGACCAGGACCATCATCAGCGTGTCGCCATATACCTGGACGTTCGCCTCCACCTCAAACAGCGCCGATACGGCGATGCCAAGAAGGATGATCGCGATACCCGAAACGATCGCGATCGAAGCACGACGACGCTCTGCCGCCTTTTGCTCTGCGGTGTAAAAGTCCGCAACATACGGATGGGCTTCCACAAAAGCCGCGTGCTCCATGCCGGATGGAATAAGGAATCCCAAGCCAGCGGCAACGAGCGCGAACAACGCCATGAGGACGATTCCGTCTGAGTGCAGGACCTCATCGGTGAAGACCGCGGCGGCGACCCCCAGGATGATGAGCGCCACACCGAGTGCGACCTTGCGGGCAAATGCGACCATGTGCTCGTCATAGCCGCATACATCCGTGTTGGGACCGACGGGGATCGCGGGCACAAAGGCGGATCCGATGTCGGACAACGAGTTCCGCCCGTGCGGAGCCTCGACGCGGACGACGGCGTTCCCATCGTTTTGCACGCCATCCGCGGCGCTCTGGCTCACGGCCGCGCGGCGCGACACGTCACCCTGCACCAGGTCATCGAGCGAGCACTCGAAGATCTGGCACATTTTGATGAGCTTATCCATCTCCGGGTAGGACTTCTCGGCCTCCCACTTGGTGACGGACTGGCGGGATACCCCAAGCAGCATGGCGAGCTGCTCCTGGGTCATGTGGCGCTCGGCGCGCAGATACTGAAGGTTGGTACGGAAGCTCATAGTAGGTCCTCTCGTTGGCTGGAAGCGGGCACGCGGGCGTCGTGATCTTGGCTCACGGCGACGGCGCGGGCGCGGCATCCCAGCGTTCGGTGCTTTCCTGCCGGCGACTTACACACTACGGTAGCCACATGGCGGAAACCACCAACTTGAGGCTTCATTTTACGCAACCTGCAGGCACCCTATGGTTGCAAACCGCAGGTAGATTGAATGGACGTCAAATTATTAGGAGCTTGCATCACCTGTGAACTCAAACGGTCCCCGCCGATGTTACGACCCGTTGCTTGCGGCAACGGGCCATCTGCGGGCAGCATTGCGGTAACGTAGGAACCGGGCGAGAGAAAGGATCCGCCATGCTGAACGAGAACATCCAGGTCCTCAGGAAATCGAAAGGGCTATCGCAGGAGGAGCTCGCGCTCAAGCTGAACGTGGTGAGGCAGACGGTTTCCAAATGGGAACGCGGGCTCTCGGTGCCCGACGCGGAGATACTCGTCGCCCTCGGTGAGACGCTCGACGTGCCGGTGAGCAAAGACGAGGCGCGAGGCGATGGGGCTCTCGCAAGAGCAACTTGCCGAGAAGCTCTATGTATCGCGTCAGACGATCAGCAACTGGGAGCGGGACAAGACGTATCCGGACGTCCAGAGTCTGCTCATGCTGAGCATCCTGTTCGACACCTCCATAGACACGCTCGTGAAGGGAGACGTGACCGTTATGGAAGAGGCAGTCGAAAGAGATCGCAAGCGCATGGGAACGCGGATGCTATGGCTGGCCGTGCTGATGCTCGCGTTGCTGGCGGTGGCGTTCGCGCTGATACTGTCGCCGGCGTTTAACTGGATGGAGGGCACCTGGGGCGCCGGCGTCGCCGCGGCTGCGACGTTCCTGCCGGCGATAGCGGCGCTTGTTGTCGCAACCGTCCTCGAGCGCATCAAGCGCGAGAACGACCTGGTGACATACCGCGAGATCCTCGCTGTCCGCAATGCAGACAGGTGCTTTACAGCCACAAGCGCGATAGTTTCAACAACAAGATGCAGTGCCCCAGAGCCCCTAGCAGTCGACGATGGTCTTGCCGATCATGATGTTGAGGATCTCGACGTCGGTATCCTTCATGCCAACGCGGCCCACATAGCCCATGCTGGCGATCGTCTCTTCCACCGTATCCTGAATCAGGCCCTCGCCGGCACGGAAGCCGCGGCCCTGCATGGCCATATCGTGGCCCAGAATCGCCGCATCAACGGCAGCGGAAATCTTAGCGGCGCAGCTTGCCTTGGCGCCATCGCACACGATGCCGCTCACGTTACCGAGCGTATTGGAAACCGTCGCGCCGATCTGCTCGCGCGTGCCACCGCACAGCCAGGTAATCGCCGCGCCGGCACCGCACGCAGCGCAAATAGCACCGCAAAACGCCGAGAGCGCACCAATATAGCTCTTGATATGCACGGCAATAAGATCAGAAAGCATCACGGCGCGCACCAGGCGCTCGTGGTCGCAGCGCAGGTAGTCGGCATATTCCATAACGGGCAACGCACAGGTAATACCCTGGTTGCCCGAGCCGCACACAATGGCGACCGGTAGCGCACAGCCGTTCATACGGGCGTCAGACCCGGCGGCCGCACGCGCACGCGCACGGCAGGCGACGTCGTCGGCGCGAGCGCCCAGCAGCGTACGGCCCACCTCGGCGCCCCAAGCGTTCGCCAAGCCCTCGGCGCTAATAGCGCCGTTCAGCTCAATCTGACGCTCAACGGCAGCACGGGCGCCCTCGATGTCGCCGTCCTCGATAAAGTCAATGATAGACTCAATCGACATGGGCGTATCGGCGTTATCGGCGGCACGCTCGGCCACGACGCGCTCGGCGCAGGCGGCACACTCCCCCGCCGACTTGCCACATATCGGAATGCCATCGAGTGTATGGCACGTAACATTGGTGTGATGGTCGGTGATCTCGACGACCGCAGTATGACCTCCGGCCGTGGCAGTCACCTTAATGTAGAGGTTGGGCACACCCTCGACAAGCGACACATCGCAGTAGTCGGCATCGGAGAGCAGCTCGGTCACGCGAGCACGGTCTGCATCGCCAACACTCTCGAGCACCTCGAGCGCGCTCTTGGCGTCACCGCCCACAGCACCCAGCACGGCCGCGGCCTCAATACCGTGCATACCGCCCGAGTTGGGCACGGTCACGCTCTTTACGTTCTTGATGATGTTGCCCGAGCAGGCAACAACCATATGTTCGGGTTCGCAACCGAGCGTCTGGCTCGCCAGCGCCGCCGCATAGGCAACGGCAATGGGCTCGGTGCAGCCGAGCGCACAGACAAGCTCGCGGTTCAAAACATCACAAAACGCGGTATCACGGATGGAATCGGTAGGCATAGGTATCTCCTACATGTATAACGGGTTGCTCTCGCAAGTATCAACTTCTCCATTTGATAACAAGGCACCAAAAACCGCAAGTCGAGTTCCGGCAGACGGCCGCCAGAAGCAAATTGGCGGCATTTTTCGTGATGGGCTGATGTTCGCGTCCGCTAAAGCGTTTGACCAAAAAACGCCCGAGTGTTTAGGCAAAAGACGCGCTATCATGCAGTCGAACGCGGTAAAACCTTTAGCAATTCCGCCGCACGGACCAGAGAGGAACCACTCATGAAGATCGGTATCGGCAACGACCACGCCGCCGTCGAGCTCAAGAACATCATTTCCGAGCACCTGAAGGAGCGCGGCTGCGAGGTCGTGAACTTTGGCACCGACACCTCCGAGAGCTTTGATTACCCCATCGCCGGCTACAAGGTGGGCAAAGCCGTAGCCAACGGCGACGTCGATCTGGGCATCCTGATCTGCGGCACCGGTGTCGGGATTAGCTTGGCCGCCAACAAGGTCGAGGGCGTTCGTGCCGTCGTGTGCTCCGAGCCCTTCAGCGCCAAGCTCTCGCGCATGCACAACAACACCAACGTGCTCGCCTTTGGCGCCCGCGTCGTGGGCTCCGAGCTCGCCAAGATGATCGTCGACGAGTGGCTCGATGCCGAGTTCGAGGGCGGCCGTCACGAGCGTCGCGTCAATCTCCTCAACGAGATCGACCAGACCCGCGGCCTCAAGGTCGTCGACGAAGCTTAAAGACCTACAACGCCATACGCCAACGAAAACCCCCGTCCGGAACGCAAATCCGGGCGGGGGCTCTTTATTAGATTTTTGGGGCATGCCTAGAAATCTACCTTTCGCAGTCCATGTGCGACAAAAGGTAGATTTCTAGCCATGTCCCAAAAATCTACTGGGATAAAAAGGGCGCCGCGGATGGAGTTCCGCGGCGCCTAAGCCACACGCTAACAGCTTTAAGGAGTCAAAGCTGGTTTAGCCAAAGAAGCGCTTGATCTCAATCTCGGCGTTCTCCAGGCAGTCGGAGCCGTGAATCACGTTGGCGTTGACATCGACAGCGAAGTCGCCGCGGATGGTGCCGGGGGCGGCATCAAGCGGGTTGGTAGCGCCCATAAGAGTGCGCATCTTGGAGACAGCAGAAAGACCGGAAACGACCATCTTGACGACCGGACCGCTCGTCATAAAGTCGCAGAGACCGCCAAAGAAAGGCTTGTCGGCCAGATGAGCGTAGTGCTCCTCGACGGTAGCGCGCTCGAGCGTGGTCATCTCCATGCGCTCGATGACAAGGCCGCTGCGCTCAATGCGAGCAACGATCTCGCCGATCTTGCGATCGCGCACGGCGTCGGGCTTAATCATGATGAAGGTCTTCTCGATAGCCATAAGGTAGCCTTTCAAGTAGGTTCGCGCGTGCCCAAGTCCCATTCCGGCACTCGCCTGGACTGCATCGTAACAGAGTTTTAGCTGCAGTTAAACAAAAAGATGTTTATTGAATCGCTGCAATTAATTGAAGCGTTCCATATGTGTCACTTCTGTTTCGAAGCCCGACTAGAGTACCATCCGACTGCCCATCAACCGCACCGAACCGAGCGGACGGTCGGTTGCCGCCTGTGAACGTACCCCCTTTCACAACCTGCCCAAAGGTCCTACAGAAGTTCTCGACAAGCCCCTTCCCCATTACAACAAAATACAGACGCCCACATCAGCAGACGCCCGTAAGAAGCAAAAACGATTTATCAATAAATGGCCAATAAGCCTCAAGCAAACCCTTACTTTGCCCCGTGGCCCATCTCGACGACCTTGGTCAGCGACCCAAACACGCCCTCGTCGGCCACGAGCTGTACCTCGGCACGCTCCAGCTGGACGGCAACGGCGGCAGGAGCGGTACCGCCCTCGGTCGTGCGCGCAGCAACAATCGACGGGATATCGAGCGCCTCGGTAATATCGCGCTCAAAAAGCGGGCTCGCCTCCTGGAACACCTCAAACGGCAGGTCCTCAAGATTGCAGCCGCGCTTCTCACACATCAGGACCAGGTGCCCCACCACAGCGTGCGCCTCGCGGAATGGCAAGCCGCGCTTAGCCAGGTAGTCGGCAACGTCGGTGGCGGCAAGGTGCCCCACGCCGCACTCGCGCGCCATGGCATCCTCGTTGACGGTCCAAGTCGAAATCATGCCGGCCATAACGGACAGGCACTGCATGAGCGTGTGAGCGGTATCGAGCGCACCCTCCTTGTCCTCCTGCAAGTCCTTGTTATAAGCAAGCGGCAGGCCCTTCATGGTTACAAGCAGCTGCACCAGGTTGCCGTAGACGCGGCCGCTCTTGCCGCGGATCAGCTCGGCAAAGTCGGGATTTTTCTTCTGCGGCATGATGGACGAGCCGGTGGAGTAAGAGTCGGAAAGCGTGATAAAGCCAAATTCGGAGCTCGACCACAGCACGATCTCCTCGGAAAGACGCGACAGATGCATGGCCATAACGGAGCCAGCGTAATGCAGATCGAGCAGGAAATCGCGATCGGAAACAGCGTCGAGCGAGTTAGGGATCACACCCGCAAAGCCAAGTTCGGCAGCCGTCATCTGGCGATCGAGCGGATAGCTCGTGCCGGCAAGCGCGGCAGCACCCAGCGGGCAGTTGTCGGCGGCATCAAAGGCGGCCTTCAGGCGCGTAAAGTCGCGCGCGAACATCCAGGAATACGCCAGCAAATGATGCGACAGCAGCACGGGCTGAGCATGCTGCATGTGCGTATAGCCAGGTAGAATCACTTTGTCGTACTTCTTAGCGGCATCCACCAGCACATGGCGAAACGAAAGATTGGCCTCCATGAGCTCCTTGGCGAGCGCCTTGACGCCCAGGCGCGTATCGGTCGCAACCTGGTCGTTGCGCGAACGTCCGGTATGCAAGCGCTTGCCCGCCTCGCCGATGCGACGCGTCAGCTCGCTCTCGATGGACATATGAATGTCCTCGTCGTTGATGTCGAAGGTAAAGTTGCCCGCATCGATATCCTGCTCAATTCCGAGCAGGCCCTCGGAGATCGCCTGCTCGTCCTCGGCACTGATGATGCCCTGGGCGGCCAGCATCTTGGCATGTGCCTTAGAGCCGGCGATATCCTGCTTATAAAGATGTTTGTCGACCGGCAGCGACGCGCCAAACTCCTGCGTGACCTCGGCCACGCCCGCCTCAAAACGACCGCCCCAAAGAGCCATGGAACCGTCTCCTTTCATCAAATACCTAAACAAGCGCCCAAAGCAAGGCACCCTGTCCCTAAAGCGATTTATCAACCGCTAGTTTTGCACATCCCCCACCGTGCGCGGGTCCATGCAGCTAATTTGCAAAGAAGTGACGCACCTGTCACTTGGCGCCCTTCGACTCCCGCCAACCGCATTGAACATAATGGATACTCCTCGAATAAATAAAGGTGTAAAGCCCTCAAATTGATAGAAAGAGCCCCGCCGGACAACCCCGGCGGGGCTCGGACTCAGCCGCAGATGCGGCATCATATATGCGGGCGGAACGTAGGGGCCACCGATGTTAAGAAGTGTCAGCAAGCATAACGAAAGGTAGGGACCCCGTGCGCCCGTTTTGTATCACGCGGATGGGCCGCGCGGATACCAAGGGAAGGAAAAGCCTTAGGCCTGGGCGGCAGCGGAGCTGGGACCCTGGACCTTAGCCCACGTCTTGAGCGACAGCGTGTCGATCTCGATAAAGCCGGCGCTGGCCTTCTCGTCAAACGTAGTGTCGCGGTCGTAGGTGGCCAGACCGTAGTCGTAGAGGCTAAAGGGGCTCTTGCGGCCGACAACGTGGCAGTTGCCCTTAAAGAACTTCAGACGGACGGTGCCGGTCACGAACTTCTGGGTGTCAGCCATAAAGGCGTCGAGCGCGTTTTTGAGCGGGCTATACCACTGGCCGTTGTACACGGCGGTAGCCCAATCCTGCTCGAGCTTGATCTTGGTCTTGAGCAGATCGCCCTCAACGCAAATGTCCTCGAGCGCCTTATGGGCGGTGATAAGCGTCAGGGCGCCGGGAACCTCGTAGCACTCGCGGCTCTTGAGGCCCACCAGACGGTCCTCGACCAGGTCGAGACGGCCAAAGCCATTGTCGCCCGAAATCTTGTTGAGGGCGATGACGATCTCGGAGAGCTTCATCTTCTTGCCGTCGACGGCGACGGGCTTGCCGGCCTCAAACTCAATCTCGGTGTAGGTCGGGGTGTCGGGCGTGTCCTCGGGATTCTTGGTCATAACCCAAGCGTCGTCGAGCGGCTCGTTCCAGGGATCCTCCAGATGGCCGCACTCAATGGCGCGACCCCACAGGTTGTCGTCGATGGAATAGGGGTTGTCGTTGGCACCCTCGGGAACCGGCACGTTGTGGGCGTGGGCATAGGCGACCTCGTCGGGGCGGCACTTCAGATCCCACTCACGAACCGGAGCGATAACCTTAAGCTCGGGATCGAGGGCCTTGACGGCAGCCTCAAAACGAACCTGGTCGTTACCCTTGCCGGTGCAGCCATGGGCAACGTAGGTCGCACCAAACTCGTGAGCGACCTCGACGAGCTTCTTGGCGAGCAGCGGACGAGACAGGGCGGAGAGCAGCGGGTACTTGTTCTCATACATGGAGTTGGCGGCGATGGCCTTAGTCAGGAACTCATCGGAGAATTCGTCGCGCAGGTCGAGCACCTGGCAATCGAGAACGCCCAGGTCGAGCGCCTTCTGCTTCTTGGCGTCCAGGCCGGTCTCCTCCTGGCCCACGTTGCCGCAGACGCAAACGACATCGAGATTCTTCTCGTCTTGGAGCCACTTGACACATACAGATGTATCAAGACCACCGGAATATGCGAGAACGACTTTTTCCTTGCTCATGGCTGTTTCCTTTCGCCCTTGGTAGCTAGTTAGAACATCGGTCAGTTGCAAGTCATTTCAAGGTCAAATACCGTGCAATATCAGGTTAAATAGCAAAAATCAGCACATACATGCCCTAGAAACATGCAGCAATGTCGTGCTAAAACCCAACGACCTCAAAATGACTCTGTTGAGGCAATTCGCCCCATGCGGACAGAGACGATTGTTATCGTCGTCGGGAAATTGCGCGCTGGCGTCGGATGGCATTGTCTGCAGTGGTGATGATCTTTACGAACTGCATCTGCCTCTCCTTTCACATATCGCCGGGCGCAATTCAAATATCGCAAACGGTACCTTTTCCTCGGTAAGCGGTTGTTTTTCCGTCTCCGTTTTTGATGGTCGCTATATTACGCTAAAGTGCCCGCAGTACAAGCGACAAATTCAAATTTCTGAAAAGTTTTTTCATTACTTTGTGAATCATGATGCAAACAGGCTTCGTTCCTGCGAAAATACGCTCGATTACCAACCGGAGGGTTATTCCGCCCGAAACAATTTAGAAACGGAAAGGCGCTTTTATGCAAACTTACGAATCGGACGCCGCTATCGGCAACATCAAGATCCTTGCCGTCGATATGGACAAAACATTGCTGACCGACGAGCGCGTACTGCCCCAGGGCCTCGATGAGCGCCTGGAAAAGCTCGCCGAGGCTGGCATCGTGTTCTGCCCCGCCAGCGGACGTCCCGCCCCCAAGCTCGAGGAGATGTTCGAGGGCATCAAAAACCGCCTTGCTTTTTGTCCCGACAACGGAGCCTGCGTGATCTATCGCGGCAACTATATCTATAAGAGCACTATCGATGTGGCGCTGTATCAGCAGGTCTTGAGCCGCGCCTCGGAGGATCCGCGCGCTGTCCCCGTCCTGTGCTGCTTCGACGAGTTTTACGTGCTTGCTCGCGACCATCAATACCACGACGAGCTCAGCGTTTACTACAACACGATCAACTACGTCGATACCTTTGAGGGCCTCGACGTCGACTCCAACAAGATCTCGATCTTCTTCCCCGCCTACGATGCCGAGCCCGCATTTCGCGAGGACTATAACCCCGCTTTCTCGGACCAGCTCTACGTCACCAATGCCGGCCGCGAGTGGATCGACTTTATGAACCTGGGCGTCGACAAGGGTTCGGGCGTCGCGCACCTGTGCGAGCAACTCGGCATCGATATCGCCGATGCCGCCGCCGTGGGCGATACCTACAACGACATCCCCATGTTGGAGCGCGTCGGGCATAGCTATATCGTGGACAATGCCGAAGAGCATATGAACGCGCACGCCAAGTGGCGCATTCCGAGCAACAACGACGGGGGCGTACTGACGCTCATCGATGCCATCTTGGCGGCTCGTTAACGTTGCTCGTCGGACCCGGCCGGGCCAGGTCCTAGGTTTACTTACTTGCCGCCGAGATGGCGTCTTGAGTGTCTAGATACTTAGCTGAAATGATTTGAGCAGAGGGGAGCCCCTTGTTGGAAGGGGCTCCCCTCTGTTTTGGTTACTGTGGGACAAATTGATCAGTAGTGTTTGTCCCAAATCTTAAGTATGTGGGGGCTTGCGTCTTGGGCGAGCTTGCCTTACGGAGCGCTTTCCTATTTGGCGTCGGCCCAGGTTATGCCGGTGCTGGCTTCGGCGATTAACGGTACGCGGAGCTCCACCACATGCTCCATGACGTCGCGGACCATGGCGGTGAGGCGCTCGACTTCGTCGACGGGGCACTCAAAGTCCAGTTCGTCGTGTACCTGCAGAATCATGTGGGCAGCAAAGCCCTCTTCTTCCAGACGGCGGCTCACGCGGGCCATTGCGATCTTGATGATGTCGGCGGCGGTGCCCTGCATGGGGTGGTTCATGGCCGTGCGCTCACCAAAGCCGCGGAGCTGTGGGTTTTTGGCCTTGAGCTCGGGAATATGGCGTCTGCGGCCATACATGGTCTCGGCATAGCCCGTCCGCTTGGCTCGCGCCACCACATTGTCGAGGAACGTGCGCACGCCCGGGTAGGCCTCGTAGTAGCGATCGATCATATCGCGCGCCTCGGCCATCGAGATGTGCAGCGACTGCGACAGACCATAGGCCTGCTGACCGTACACGATGCCAAAGTTCACGGCCTTGGCGCGGCTACGCAGGTCGGGTGTCACCTCGGACACCGGCACGCCAAATACGCGCGCGGCCGTCTCGGCATGGAAGTCCTCGCCCTCGTTGAAGGCGCGCACCAGGTGCTCGTCACCCGAAAGATGCGCGAGCAGGCGCAGCTCGATCTGCGAGTAGTCCACCGCCAAAAAGACGCTGCCCTCGCCCGCCGAGAACGCCGTCTTGACGGTACGCCCCAGCTCCGAGCGCGTCGGAATGTTTTGCAGATTGGGGTCGCTCGAAGACAAACGCCCCGTCGCGGTGATGGTCTGGTTGTACGTGGTGTGCACACGCCCGTCACCACGGCGCAGCGGGCCCAGCGTGTCCAGATAGGTCGACTTAATCTTGGACTTCTCACGCCAGTCCAAAATCAGGCACACGATCTCGTGGTCGCGGGCAAGGTCGCTCAGCACCTTGGCGTTGGTCGAATAGTAGCCGCGCTTGGTCTTTTTGAGGCCCTTGGTCGGAAGTCCCATAACATCAAACAGCACGTGCGAGAGTTGCATGGGGCTGCCGATGTTAAAGGTCTCGTCGCCGGCCAGGTCGCGAATGCTGCGCTCGACATCGGCAATCTGGGTCGCCAGGCCCTCGGACAGACTGTGCAGGCGGTCGGGGTCCACGAGCATGCCCGCGCGCTCCATCTTGGCAAGCACCGGCACGAGCGGCATCTCGATCCCATCGAACACGTTGGCGGCGTTCTCGCAGGCCATGCGGTCACGCAGCGGTGCAACCAGCGCCAGCGTCAAGGCCGCCGTGCGAGCGGCGGGCGCAGGAGCGTCCTCGCCAGCACCCTCTGCGCCGCGCGCCGCAGGCAGCGCCATCTGCAGATACGTATCGGCCAGATACACCTCGTCAAACTCGGAGCGGTCGGAATCCAACAGGTAGGCGGCAACAACGGTATCGAAGATGCGCGTGGAATCGACTGCCAGCGGATCCATGAGCTCGAGCTCAGAAGAATCGATGGGCGAAAGCTCATGCAAAAGCGCCTTCATATCCGGGCTCGCCACACGGCCTTCCATAAACAGACGCGCGAGCACGCCGGCAATCACGCCGTGGGCGAAGTTGAAGCCCTCAACCTCAGCCGCCGCACCGCTGTCGCCCTCCTCGAGCGCAAACAGGCCCTTGGACGTCGCCAACCACAGCGTGCGCGTCAGCCCAAAGAGCGCGCCCTCTTCCTTGTCATCGTCCACCACGGCGGCGACCCACTCGCCGGCATCAATCACGCGGGAGACCTCAGCCGCAACGGCACCAAGCGCGCCAGCATCGCCGGCGGCTGCGCGCAAAACGGCGGGAATCTCAAACGTGCTGGCAGCAGCGCCACCCTCGCCGCCGATCAGCGCCAAGAAACGGTTCTGCATGGCGGTGATACCAAGCGTACCCAGCGCCGCGGAAACCTCATCGGCAGAAAACGCTGGGAAGGATGTTTCGTCAAAGTCGAGCTCGACGGGCGCATCGGTGCGGATGGTCGCCACCTTACGGCTCAGCAGCGCGTCGTCGATGTGTGCGCGCAGGTTTTCTCCCATCTTGCCCTTGACCTCGTCAGCATGCGCGATGACCTCGTCAAGGCTGCCGTACTGCGCGATGAGCGCACTCGCCTTTTTGGGGCCGATGCCCGGTACGCCGGGAATGTTGTCCGACGTATCGCCCTTCAGACCGTAAAAATCGGGCACGAGCGCCGGCGTGATGCCGTGATACAGGTCGTCCACGCTCTCGGGCGTCATGATCGCCACGTCGGACAGGCCCTTGCGAGTCGAGACCACGTTGACGTGCTCGGTCACGAGCTGATACATGTCGCGGTCGCCGGTCACCAGCAGCATGTCGCAGCCGGCCTCCTCGCCCAGGCGCGCCATGGTTCCCAGGATATCGTCGCCTTCCCAGCCCTCGGACTGCAAAATGGGCACGTTGAGCGCGGCGAGCAGCTCCTTGATCATGGGGAACTGCGCGTGCAGGTCGGGGTCCATGGGCGGGCGCTGCGCCTTGTACTGCGGCAGCATCTCCATACGCACGCGCGGCTTGCCCTTGTCAAACGCCACGACAACGCCGTCGGGATTAAAGGCATCGATCATCTTGAGGAACATGTTCAGAAAACCAAAGATCGCGTTGGTGGGGCGACCGTCCGGCGCGTTCATGGTCGGCGGCACGGCGTGGAAGGCGCGATGCATGAGCGAGTTGCCGTCGATGACGGCAAAGGTACGGCGCTTTTCAGACATATTGAATACCTCGCTTTGGGCTGGGCACGGTTTGCTCACACCAGTTTACACGCTCCCCGCCCCGCGGCCACCGCACATCAGGCTTCCCTGCCGCCGCGGGCCCGCGCGTGATACGATGGCTCACGGTACATCAACCAGCACGATCGATCCGAAAGGAGCCTGCGTCATGGAGCGTCCCAGCGCATGGAAAAAGTACACGCCACAGCAGATCGAGGAGCTCGAGGAGCTTTGCCGCGGCTATAAGCAGTTTTTGAGTGAGAACAAGACCGAGCGCCTGTGCGTCAAGGCCGGTATCAAGATGGCCGAGGAGGCGGGCTACGTCAACCTGGAGACCGTGATCGCCGAGGGCCGCGCGCTCAAGGCCGGCGACAAGGTGTACGCCGCCAACCACGGCAAGGACCTCATGCTCGTCAACCTGGGCACCGCCCCGCTCGAGCAGGGCTTTAACATCCTGGGCGCCCACGTGGACTCGCCGCGCCTGGACCTCAAGCAGAACCCCGCCTTCGAGGCCGGCGACATGGCTTATCTCGACACGCACTACTATGGCGGCGTCAAGAGCTACCACTGGGTCGCTTCCCCGCTCGCACTCGTGGGCGTCATCTGCAAAAAGGACGGCACCACCGTCGACATCAACATCGGTGACAAGGCCGACGACCCGGTCTTTACCATCTCCGACCTGCTGATCCACCTCTCGAGCGAGCAGATGGCCAAGCCCGCCAAGGACGCCGTCGACGCCGAGATCCTCGACGTGATCGTGGGCGGCCGCCCCGTCAAGTTTGACGAGGACGACAAGGATGCCCCCAAGGAGCCCGTCAAGCAGATGTTCCTGGATATCCTCAAGGAGCAGTACGACGTCGAGGAGGAGGACTTCCTCTCCGCCGAGATCGAGGTCGTGCCCGCCGGCCCCGCCCGTGACATGGGCCTCGACCGCTCCATGATTCTGGGCTATGGCCACGACGACCGTGTCTGCGCCTATCCGTCCATGCTCGCCCAGATCAACGTCGCCAACGTGGAGCGCACGAGCATCACACTCATCGTCGACAAGGAGGAGATCGGTTCCGTAGGTGCCACCGGCATGACGAGCCGCTTCTTCGAGAACACCGTCGCCGAGATCATGACGCTCGCCGGCGAGGATAGCCCGCTGGCCCTGCGCCGCGCGCTCGCCCGCAGCCGCATGCTCTCCTCCGACGTGTCCGCCGGCTTCGACCCGGGCTACGCCGGCAAGTTCGAAACCAAGAACGCAGCCTTTATGGGTCGCGGCCTGTGCTTTAACAAGTACACGGGCAGCCGCGGCAAGGGCGGCTCTAACGACGCCGACGCCGAGTATGTGGCCCTCATCCGCGACATCATGGACGAGGCCGGCGTGGACTTCCAGACCTGCGAGCTTGGTCGCGTCAACGCGGGCGGCGGCGGCACCATCGCATACATCATGGCTAAGTACGGCATGAACGTCATCGACTCTGGCGTTGCCGTCCTGTCCATGCACGCCCTGTGGGAGGTCGCTAACAAGGCCGATATCTACGAGGCCTATCGCGGCTACAAGGCCTTCATCGAGCGCGCGTAACCAACCCTTCATCAGTTGCGGTGAAATACAGACTAAACTGGCCCATAAACGGCCAAAACAGACCGTATTCCACCGCAACTTCCTTTTTGGCAGAGGAGAGTCCATGCTGCAGGTCGTCATTTCGCCCGCCAAGCAGATGCGCGCGGCCCAAGATGCTTTTGAAGTCCTGGGCATTCCACCCTTTGCGCGCGAGACGGCTCGCCTCCACCGCGCACTGCTAGATATCGAGCGGAATGAAGGCAGCGACAGCCTGCAGGCGCTATGGAACGTGAGTGACAAACTGCTGGGGCCTTGCCTCAACACCCTGCATGAGTTCGGGCCCATCCTGAAAAACGGCGATCTCGACAATCCCGCACTCGCCTGTCACCTCTCCCCTGCCGTCATGTCCTACCACGGCATTCAATACCAGAGCATGGCGCCCGAGGTGATGGATTCCGCGCAGCTCGCATGGCTGCAAAGCCACCTGTGGATCCTCTCTGGCCTCTACGGGTGCGTTCGCCCCTTTCATGCCGTCGAACCATATCGGCTGGAGATGGGCGCGAAGCTCGCCGTTGACGATGCCCGAGACCTCTATGCGTTTTGGAGCGACAAGCTCGCGCGGGCTATCGCCCCGGCAGGCTCAAACACCACGATCGTCAACCTCGCCAGCGTAGAGTACGCCAAAGCCGTTCTGCCCCATCTCGCGGGCGACGCCACGGTCGTCACGTGCCTCTTTGGCGAAGGCATCCGCAACGGCAAGCCCATCCAGCGCTCGACCGCCAGCAAAAAGGCACGTGGTTCCATGGTGCGTTGGATGGCAGAAAACAAGCTCGAGGATGTAAGCGGGCTCACCGCGTTTGACGTTGGTTATCGTCACTTTCCCGAGCTTTCAAATAAGAACACTTTGGTCTTCCTGAACGAACAGACCTTGTAGGACCACCGCTACTTTTGAATGTGCTGCCTAGGCACGGCGTCTATTCCGCCAAGCCGTCGGCTTTGGCAACTTCGTTTGTCGAGCCATCTTGGTAGGTAATCTTAACGTGCTCTACCTCGGACACCGCAACACCCGATGGGGGCTCCAAGCGCCATTCCGTCAGCGCGATATCCATAGTCGTAGGCACGTCGCCCTGATTCTTGAGCTTCACCGTCAGCGTTTTGAGCGCCGCATCATACGTCACGCGTTCGATTTCCTCACCAGGAATAGACCCACCGCTCAGCTGAAGCTGGACAAATCCATCGCGCGAATACCAATAGTCGCCCGGCGCGGCAACGGTATTGCCGCCCGTAACCTTCACTGTCATGATCGGCAGGGCATCGTCGGCCTCGAACTCCCATGCAGCGCCGCCGTGACCGCCAAACGTCCAGATACAAAAGGCAATCACCAGCACGGCAAGCACCGCAAAACCAATCGCGACAAGGCCATGGTGCGCACGGCTTTCCTCGGCCGATACATCCCATTGCGTCTCTCGATATAGATGCTTGTCTTCCATGTTCGCCTCCCCACAGGCACGCTCGTTAGGCCAATCGTACCCATTCGAGCTATACTTGAGCCCATTACATAAACGGGGAGCTTGCAGGACAAGACGGCAGGCTGAGATTGGGCGCGCCCGCCCTGACCCGCAAACCTGATATGGGTAATGCCAACGAAGGGAGCCGTGCCAATGAGCACACAGACCGAGCCCAAGCTCGTCACGCAAATCGACTTCGCCCGCGCCGGGCAGATCACACCGCAGATGAAGGAGGTTGCCGAGCGCGAGCATCGCGACCCCGAGTACATCCGCGAGCGCGTGGCCGACGGCCGCATCGCCATTCCCGCCAACATCGTGCATATCAAAAAGGGCATGCGCGCCTTTGGTGTCGGCGAGGGTCTGTCCACCAAGGTCAACGTCAACCTGGGCATCTCGGGCGACAAGGCCGATGCCGCCGAGGAATGGAAGAAGGTCAAGATCGCCGAGGACTTTGGCGCCGACGCCATCATGGACCTTTCCAACTCGGGCAAGACGCGCCAGTTCCGCCAGCAGCTCATCGACGAGACACCGCTCATGGTGGGCACCGTCCCCATGTACGACGCCATCGGCTATATGGAAAAGCCGCTGGTCAAGCTGACCAAGGATGACCTGTTCGAGGTCGTGCGCGCGCACGCCGAGGACGGCGTGGACTTTATGACCATCCACTGCGGCATCAACAAGTCGGTCACCAAGACCTTTAAGGAGACCGGCCGCTTGATGAACATCGTGAGCCGCGGCGGCTCGCTGCTGTTTGGCTGGATGGAGGTCACCGGCAACGAAAACCCCTTCTACGAGTACTTTGACGAGCTGCTCGAGATTTGCCACGAGTACGACGTGACGATTTCGCTCGGCGACTCCTGCCGCCCGGGCTGCCTCTACGACTCCAACGATGCCACCGAGACCGCCGAGATGATCGAGCTGGGCAAGCTGTGCAAGCGCGCTTGGGCCGCCGGCGTCCAGGTCATGGTCGAGGGCCCGGGTCACATGGCGCTCGACGAGATCGCCGCCAACATGAAACTGCAGAAGCGCCTGTGCCACAATGCCCCGTTCTATGTGCTCGGGCCGCTGGTGACCGATATCGGCGTGGGTTACGACCACATCACCGCCGCCATCGGCGGCGCCATCTCCGCCAGCTCCGGTGCCGACTTCCTGTGCTACGTGACGCCCGCCGAGCACCTGTGCCTGCCCGACGCCAAGGACGTGCTCGACGGCCTCATGGCCACCAAGATCGCCGCGCACGCCGCCGATATCGCCAAGAAGGTGCCGCACGCCCGCGACATGGACGACAAGATGGGCCAGGCACGCCGCAAGCTCGACTGGGATGCCATGTGGAAGTGTGCTCTCGACCCGGTCACCGGCAAGAAACGCTACGAAGAATCCCCCGCCGCCACCGAGGGCACCTGCACCATGTGCGGCAAGATGTGCGCCGTCCGCACCGTTAACAAGGTGTTCGAAGGCACGACGATCGACCTCGGCATGGAGGACTAACTCGTCACCGGAGCCACAATCGGTAACATGGTGTTCGTCAATTGTTGACGTGTGAACATTTGCTTACATTTGCGTAAAGATTGCATCGCTCGCCCGGGTTCGTCATAGAGCCGGCCCGGGCATCTTTATAATGCTGGCTTAAAGACCCATTTGATTCCGACCGAACAAGGGAGCGAACATGGATCGCAGTAAGGTACCTGCCGTTCTATCCATCGCAGGATCCGATTCCAGCGGCGGCGCCGGCATTCAGGCCGACATCAAGACCATCACGGCGCACCGCCTGTATGCCGAGACGGCCATCACCGCCATCACCGCACAAAACACGCTCGGTGTCACCGCCGTGCAGAATATCTCCCCTGATATCGTCGCTGCGCAGATCGACGCCGTATTTGACGATATCCGCCCCAGCGCCGTCAAGATCGGCATGGTTTCCTCTGCCGAGATTATCGAGGTTATCGCCGACCGCCTGAGCGCCTGGAACGCGACAAACGTGGTCGTCGACCCCGTCATGGTAGCCACCTCGGGCGCACGGCTGATTGCCGAAGATGCCGCCGAGGCGCTCACCCGCCGCCTGTTCCCACTAGCAACCGTCATCACGCCCAATATTCCCGAGGCCATGGCCCTGCTTGACTACGAGGTCGACTCCGAGCGCACACAGCAAAATGCTGCCATGCTCCTCACCCGCCGCTTTGGTTGCGCATCCCTCGTTAAGGGTGGGCATCTTGTCAACGAGGCCAACGATGTATTGGCCGAACCCGCGCCACTCGATGACGAGGGCAACCATCTGGGCGATCCGCTCACCACGCGGTTCCGCCACAAGCGCATCGAGACCGACAACACACACGGCACCGGCTGCACGCTTTCGTCCGCCATCGCCTGCGCGCTGGCCCAGGGCATGGATCTTGCCGATGCCGTCAACGCCGGCAAGGCATACCTGACAGGCGCTCTGGCCGCCGGCCTGAACATGGGCAAAGGCTCCGGCCCCGTCAACCACATGTGGCAATATTAAGATTCGCAGCCCAAAACCGCCGCAAAGGGGACAGGCACCTTTGCGGTAGCTCCCACAAACATCTCGATCTGTAACAGTAACTCGGCAAAATCGACCCTAGATGTTACAGATCAAGACAAACAATCGATATCGACCTAAATAATCTTAATCTGTAACATCTAGCCCGTTTTCGGCCTTGGAACTGTTACAGATCAAGACAAACAAACGAAACAAGCCCCCGCAAGGGGAACTCTGTGGTGGTTTGGGGCCGTGCTACTCACCGAGCATCTCTTTGAGCTTGGCTGCCACGGCATGTCCCAAGCTCTCGTGGCTTTCGGGCATCATATGCAGATAGTCGATATCGCCCGGCTCGGCAAACTCGGCGGCATTCAAAAAGTCGCAGCCAAACTGCTCGGCCACGTGCGCATAGTACTCGCCAAAATGTTCAGATGCCTCGACGGAACGCTCGTCAAAATCGGTCATATATACATCGGCGATCTGCGGCTTGATCTTGATAGGAGCCATCAGCAGGATGCGCGGGCAAGGCGCAGCGTCGGTCCACGGAAACGCGCGGACGGCGCGAATCAGCGCCATGGCGCCACGGGCGATATCGGAAGCCGTCACGTTAAAGACCGTCTTACAGTCGTTGGTGCCCAGCATGATCACAATGGCGTCCAGCGGCTTATGAGCCTCGAGCAGCATCGGAAGCGCGCGAATGCCGTTGAGGTTAGTGTCCAGATGGCACATGTCGTCGCGTACCGTCGTGCGGCCGTTGAGGCCTTCTTCAATTACATGCCAGCCCTCGCCTAAGTCACGTTGGACCACGCCACACCAGCGCACATCCTGCGCATAGCGCACCGCGGTACCGTCGCGCATGCCCGTCGGATCGTAACCATAGGTGTTGCTGTCACCAAAGCACAGAACGTTTTTCATCGTAAGCTCCCCACTCAATAAAAAGCCGACAGGAGCAGCCTCTCCCGTCGGCTCGGTATATCGCATCACGAGCACCGTTTACAGGTACTTGCGCCAGTCGTCGTCATCCTCGTCATCCTCGGCAGCGGCCTGAGCCTGCTCGGCGGCACGGGCGGCTGCGGCGCGGGCGGCAACCTGAGCATAGGACTCCTCGTTTCGCTCGGGGAAGTTTGCCAGCACGTGCTCGAATTTGGCGAAGTCCTCGTCCCAGCGCGTAGAGGGCACGGCAAAGAAGACCTGCTTGACCTTGAAGTCGCCCGATGCGAGCTCCTTGCGGAAGAGCTCGGCCACGGCCTCGGCATCAAAGCCGTTGTTGTCGCAGCCCCATGCGCCCAGCACGAGCTTCTCGCGACCCAACTCGTCGCAGATGGCGAGCACAAAGCGAATGCGGTCGCGCAGGGCATCCAGCAGAGCATCGTCGCTCACGCGATACTCCTGGCGGGCGCGCTTAACGTTGGGCGCGGCGGCCACGATCACGTCGGCGTATGCATGCACGTGGTTGCGGTCGAAGCGCACCGCAGGCACCACTAGGGCACGGTTACGATAGAGCTCGCAGTTGATGTTGCGGCGACGGTTCTCGCCGTACCACTTACGCTGCCTATCGAGAACGTTGTACAGATACGAATCGGCGCACAGCGTGGCCTCCTGGCCCAGATAACCCTGAATATATCCACCGCCCGGATTGGTAAACGAGGCAAAGGCGAGCACGGCCATGTCGCAGAACTGCGCATAGCCGCGACCGTTATCGAGGATTGCCTGCGTGGCGGAGGCATCAAGCACAGTGACCTCGGGCAGGACCGGAGCGGGCTCCTCAGCAGGCGCGGACTCAGCTTCGGCGATTTCCTCGGCAGGCTCCTCGACGGGCTCGGGCGCCGCCTCGGTCTCGGGCGCCGCCTCGACCTCGGCAGTCTCCGCGTTCTCGACGTCCTCGGCGACCTGCTCTTCGGGGGCCACAGCACTCTGAACCTTGGCCTTCATCGCCGCGACAAAGCCGGCAGGCATACCGTCAAACTCGCGAACACCGGCAAGCGAACGCTCGATATCCTTGGCGCACGCTTCGGACACAGTTGCCACGTGACGCTCGGCGGCCTTGGCACGGGCCTCGCGCTTGGGATTGGGCTGACCCGCTCGGTTGGACCTGCGGTTACGGTTCCTGTTGTCGACGTCTGCCATACGTGGCCACCTTTCCTGTCGCTGCCGCTATCGGCTTTTCCCATCCATGATACCCCGCCGCGCACAAAAAAGACGGCCCCGAAGGACCGCCTTTCGCATCGTTTTACCGTGTCCAGCAGGAAGCATCGCAATGCCGCGCTTTAATCGCGACGGCCGAGGATGTTCAGAATGCGCAGGAACACGTTGATGATGTCCACGAACAGGTTGGATGCCATGAGCACGGCGTTGGGCAGCGTGGGCGGCACCGTCGTTGCCACATAGGTGTCGTAGCCGATGAAGCCGGCGAACACCACGATCACGATCAGGTCGGTGATGGTCTGCGAGACGCCCATGAATATCAGCACGATCTCAACCAGAATAGTGGCGAGCAGAACGCCAAAGCCGATGCCATATACGCGCTGGAAAAACTTGGGGAACGTCACGCCCAGCGCACCAAAGACAAAGGTGATGGCGGCCGTGGCGATAAAGGCGGTGTTAATGGTAGGCAGGTCGTAGTTGGCAAGACCAAACGACGCCGTCAGGCCAAAGGTACTCGCAAAGATTACGTAGCCCACAAGGGACAGACCCACGGACTGCTTGCCCGCAGCAGCCGACATCATGACCATGCCGACGATGGTTAAAATAAACGAGCCAAAGACCAGTGGCAGGGCGGCGCCGCTCATCATCATGCGCGCAAACGACATGGTGCTCGTAAAGTAGGCGCCGGCACCCATGGCGCAAAAGCCCAAGAAGATCAGGGCAGATATGGCGAGATTGTACGCGCGCGGCGACATCTCCTTGGCGCGACTTGCGCCGGTCTCGACGGGGCCGTTCTGATAGCCCTGGATATCGTTCATACTTCGTCCTTTCAAAAAGCGCCACAACAGCGCCGTAGGTGACAAGATTCCTGCCATTGTACCCGAATGCCGCGCGCTCTTACCTGCGGCGCTCGCCCTCGAGCGTACGATCAAAAGCCCAGACCCACCAACGCATCACGTGCGCCTGCGAGCCGTCCGCCCGCTCACGCGTTTGGTCCTCTAGATACAACTCGGTCGCATGTCCGCCAAAACGTACCTTATAGGTTGCCGTACGAATGCCGTGAACCGTCAGGCCAAAACCGGTGGACGAGACAATCTCGTCAATCGTAAAGCAGCGACCGTCAACCCAGCAGACGGTAACCGGCACAACCTGTCCGCCCGCGAGAATGCGAGCCACGACGTCCACATACTGCTTGTGCACGCGCCGAGTTTTGCCGTCTGTCTGTCGATATTCCATGGCCCTATTATCGAACTCATGTTTGCATGTTGTAAAGCGAACAGACTGTGGTTTTGGAGTGTCGGAGCGAACGCACGCGTCCGTATGGCGTGTTAGCAAAAAGAACGACCACGGTCAACAGGGCTAATATTCAATGTTAGTACCAAAAAATTCACTTCTCCCATCAGAACTCCGTAAAGAAACCCGCAGGAGGTGATACGATTTATCATGTTTTTGTAACGAGTCTGCAAATATCGAGAAAGCCCATATATGGACGTAACGTTCTCAACCTTCCTCGGCCAGCTTGTGTCGAACCCAGTCCTTGCCGTCACCGTGATCCTCGCGCTCGGCGCCATCTTCGTCAACGGATGGACCGACGCGCCCAACGCCATCGCGACCTGCGTCACCACGCGCTGCATGCCCGCCCGCGCCGCCATCCTCATGAGCGCCGCATTCAACTTCTTGGGCGTGCTCATCATGACGCACTTTAACGCGAGCGTCGCCAACACCATCTCACATATCGTCGACTTTGGCGGAAACAGCACCATGGCACTCGCGTGCCTCTGCGCGGCGCTCTTCTCCATCGTCGTCTACGGCGCCACAGCGTCGCGTTTTGGCATCCCCACCTCGCAAAGCCACAGCCTTATCGCCGGCCTGACCGGTGCTGCCATCGCCCTCGGCGGCGCGAACAGCGTCAACGTCCACGAGTGGATGAAGGTCATCTACGGCCTGGCGCTCTCCATCGGTCTGGGCTTTGTCATGGGCTGGATCCTGTGCAAACTCGTCTCGATTCTTTTCGCCGCCGCCAACAGGCGACGTGCCAATGTCTTCTTTAAATACGCTCAGATCGCGAGTGCTGCGGCCATGAGCTTTATGCACGGCGCGCAGGATGGACAGAAGTTCATCGGCGTGCTCTTTTTAGGTGTCGCCTTCGCCAACGGCCAGACTAGCGTCAGCGACGCCGGCATCCCCATCTGGATCATGCTGCTGTGCTCGGCCACCATGGGCATCGGCACCAGTGTGGGCGGCGAGCGCATCATCAAGTCCGTCGGCCAGAGCATGGTCAAGCTCGAGAAGTATCAGGGCTTCTCCGCCGACCTCGCAGGCGCCGCGAATCTGCTGCTTGCCACCCTTACCGGCATCCCCGTGTCCTCCACCCACATCAAGACCTGCGCCATCATGGGCGTCGGTGCCGTCAAGCGCCTTTCGGCTATCAACTTCGGCGTGGTCAAGGACATGATGTTCACCTGGTTCTTCACCTTCCCCGCCTGCGGACTCATCAGCTTTGTCATGGCCAAGCTGTTCATGATGTTCCTCTAGCCACACCGAGCGTCCATCCGGACCGCAAAACTTCGCCCACCCGTCTTCGCCTCGAAAGGACCCACTCATGGCAAAGAAACCCGATTCGTTCTACTTTGACAACTACGTCGCCTGCGCCGACCTTGCCGTCCAGGCCGCCGAGCTGCTCACCAAGATTTTTGAGAACTTTGACCCCGCGCAGATCCACGACATGCTCGAGGAGATGCACGCGATTGAGCATGCGGCAGACAAGAAGCACCATGAGCTCGAAGACGCCTTGCTCACCGCCTTTATCACCCCGCTCGAACGCGAGGATCTGGATCTGATGAGCTGCTCACTCGACACCGTGCTCGACCGCATCGAGGGCGTCGTGCAGCGCGTCTACTTCACCAACATTCAGAGCATCCATCCCGACGCCATCGTCATCGCCCACAAGGTAACCGATGCCTGCCGCGCCATGAAGGACCTTATGGTCGAGCTTCCCAACTACCGCAAGTCCAAAACGCTGCGCGAGCTCGTCATCCAGATCAACACCATCGAGTCCGAGGCAGACGAACTCTACATCAACGCCATGCGTAACCTGCACGTTAACGGCAAGGACCCGCTCGAGGTCATCGCTTGGCGTGACGTGTACGCCTTTCTGGAGTACTGCGCCGACTGCTGCGAGAATGTGGCCGATGTCGTGGATTCGATCGTCATGAAGAACAGTTAATTGGGGGTACGTGTCCCGGCGGCGAAGGGCCGGCCACGGTTTGCTTTCTCACTCCGGCTGCTTTGCAGAGTCGTTCGAAAGTAAACCGTGGCCGGCCCTTCGCCTTACGTACCACCATTGGGAACTTTGGCTGATAGTTGTAGCGCGATGGGGGTTTGGCTGAAGGGACCTTTGGTACCCGTTCGGACACTTTGGCCCTTGATGAGCGTTTGGCTGATTGCTGCTTTGGGTACTGTTTGGGTTACTTTGGGTTTGTTTGATTTTTAATTGTTGGAGGGCTTGTATGTCTTATTTGGATCTGGCTCGGTCTCGGTATTCTTGTCGCGAGTTTGAGAATCGTTCTGTTGAGCAAACTGTTGTGGATGCCATTGTTGAGGCTGGGCGTATTGCTCCTTCTGCTTGTAATAATCATCCAGCCCGTGTGATGGTGCTGGATACGCCTGAGCTGTTGGAGAAGGCTGCTGCTTGTCAGCCTCGGTTTGCTCGTGATGGGTCCATCTTTGGGGCTCCGCTTGTCTTCCTTATTTGCAGCGTTACCGGCGACGCTTGGGTTCGCCCCTATGACCAGATGAACTCGAGTGCCATCGACACCTCGATTGTTTGCGATCAGATGATGATGGAGGCCGAGGAGCAAGGTCTGGGAACGTGCTGGGTATGCCATTTTAAGCCCGAGCTAGCCCGCGAGCAGTTCAACCTGCCCGAGGGCGTCTATCCCTATCACATGCTCGTCTGTGGCTATCCCGCCGACCACATCGCCGATCCCGAGCATCGCGAGGCCCGCACCATTCCCCTCTCCAACTTCCTCCTCAAGTAGATTTTTGGGACATGCCTTAAAACCTACCCTTGACCGCTCACCCGTTCGCCGAGTTCTGCGCCACTATGTGCAGGGCCCGGTTTTTTATGTTACGCACCCCGGCACAGTCATAAAAAAGGACCCGCAAGCTGCGGGTCCTTTCTAGGCACTAAATTGTAGGCCGAATGTTAGTCCAGGTCGTCGGCGGCAAAGTTGTCGATCGGGGCGAAAGGATCGGCCACGGGGACAACCGGGTCAGCGACGGGCAGCGGCTCGGCGGGAACAGTCACCGCAGGAGAAGCGGCAGAACCGACCGGCGTGGAGGCCATGAGGTCGGCCGGGAAGGAGTTCTGGGCATCATCCATGAAGTGCTGGATGAGCTTGAGGTACTCGGCCTTGAACTCCTCGCGGGAAGCCTTAAGACGATCGATTTCCTCGAGCTCGGCCTGTTTTTCGGTCAGGGCCTGGCGGATAACCTCGCGGGCCTTGGCGTCAGCCTCGTTGCGGATACGCTCAGCATTCTCGTTGGCATCGTTGACGATGGTCTCAGCGGTCTGCTGGGCAGCGATCAGAGCAGCGGAAATCTGACGCTCCTGAGCGGAGAAGTCAGGGGCGGGAGCAGCCACGGGGGCGGCAGGAACGGCCTGGGCGGTGGCATCCTGAGCCTGGGCAAGCTGAGCCTGCGCGTCGGCAAGCTGCTGCTCGGTGGCGGTCAGGCGACCCTTAAGATCAACGATCTTGGCAAGCATAGCGTCAACCTCGGAGGACAGCGTCTCCAAGAAGACGTCGACCTCGGCAGGATCGTAGCCACGCTTGGCCTCAGAGAAAGTCTGAGCCTGGATGTCTGCAGGGGTAATAGCCATAACAAGTCTCCTTTTTCATCGCCTCGGCGCTACACGCCCGACGTAAGTTACTAAGTCAGTTCTATACGAGTATACCTATAAGAAGCTGCAGAATCAGCCTCTGCACCAACTGCAACGCAATAATCGCAACGACCGGCGAAAAATCAACGCCGCCCATCGGCGGGATAAACCGACGAAAGAGGTTGAGCCACGGGCCGCAGACGCTATCGAGCACTGCAGCGATATCCTGCAGCAGGCCGCCCTGCTTCATGGGAATCCACGTCATAAAGCAATAGACCACGATGAGCGTGGAGTAGAAGTTGAACAGCGTGTTGACCAGCTGGACAATGGTGTAGATGTTGATGAGAATCTCCTCGTCTTGGGTTTACTTAAGGTAGCCGTCGGCACGAAGCTTCTTGAGGTCCGAATCCTTAACCTCGCAGCCGGCGGGCAGCACCATGAATACGCGATCGCCCACTTCTTTGACCGTGGCGCCCAGGCCACAGGCAAAGCCATAGCTAAAGTCCAGGACGCGCTTGGCGACCTCGGTGCGAACGCCAACAAAAATCAGTGCGACAGGCTGCTTGGTGCGAACGCGGCGCACCACGGTCTCCACGTCGTCATAGCTCTCGGGGCGCAGGACATAGGCCGGCAGCTGCGGCGTGGCGTTGATGATATTGCTCGCATAGGCCGAGGCATCGCTCGGTGCAGGCGCGGGTGCAGCGGCGGCACGGGCGCGGGTGTTCTCGGCGTAGCTCGACGGCGTGTCATAGGCACCAGGACGATAACCGCTCGCAACGCTGTCCTGCGAGCGCGAAGGCGGGTTATACGTCGTGGCATGGCGGGAGTCATCGCCGACCAGCTGACCGGAGCGCGTATACACGGCAACCGACTCAGCTTCACCGCGGCGCGTCTGACCAAGCAGGCCGTTGCTCGGCTCGTCTTGGGTGTAGAAGCCCTCGCCCGAAGCACCGCTGTAGCCGTTGCCCTGATAACTATCGTCATAGCCGTCATCGTAGCCGTAGTCGTCGTCCTGGCCATAACCCTGGTCGTAACCCTGCTGGCCGCCCAGGTGCATCTTATTTTTAATCTCGTCAAGGAAGCCCATGGTTGTGTCCTCTCGCGGTTTAGTGCAGGCGCCCCGATAATCAGTGCGCACTTCAGAGCCTTATTTTACTGCAAACTCCGGGCTAAATACTACCCTGCCCAGGCGAACGAGCGTAGAGCCCTCCTCAAGGGCAGGCTCAAAGTCCTCGCTCATGCCGCAGGAAAGCTCAGGCAGGTTCAAATCGGGATGCGCCGCCTCCAGCTCATCCCTCAGCTCACGAAGCCCCGCAAAGGTGCGGCGTGCCACATCCTTATTCCCCCGGGGCGCCATAGTCATAAGCCCCTGTACGCAAATTCCCTCAAGTTCCGCAAGCTCACCCGCGGCGGCGCGAATCTCATCGGGCGAAAAGCCTCCCTTCGACTCCTCACCACTCACATTGACCTCGATGAGCACACGCTGGGGGCCGGCGAGCTCGCCTGCCTCAATCTTGCGGACAGCACGGCTCGAGATCGCCTGTGCCAGATGCAGCGAACCCACCGAGTGAATCAGCTCGGCTGAGCCCAGCACCGCATTGATCTTATTGGTCTGCAGGTTGCCGATCATATCGAAGCGCACCTCGGGCAGCTCCTGATGCTCCGCCAGACCCGTGAGCTTGCGAACCAGCTCCTGCGGGCGGTTCTCGGCAAAATGGCGATACCCCGCCTGGATGGCAGCAACAGTCTCATCGACACCAACGGTCTTGGACACGGCAATGAGGCGCGCGGCGTCGTGGGGGCGGCCCGCGCGATCGAGCGCCGCATAAAAACGTTCCAGAATCTGCTCGCGGCGAGCGCGCATCAAATCCAAATAGTTATCCATTGCCAATCGCCTCCGCTGACAGCCAAACAAGTAGTCCCATGCTAACGCAAGAGCGCGGCCCCGCATGTGCAAGGCCGCGCTCACTTAGGTATTTACAATCTTTCGACGAACGGGGCTACTTACTCCTCGTCGTCCTCGCCATCGTCCTCGTCCTCAAGATGATCGAGCAGGTAGCGAAGACCCTCGCTGACCTCGTTGGCGGGCACCTTGGCAACGTAACGCGCGTCGACGGCGGGCCTCATGATAACACCCTCGCCCGAAGGCACGCGCATGCTCTCGAGCTCATCCTCGTCCACACGGGCGATATCGCCGGCGTTCATACGCTGACCAGTCAACAGGAAGGTCAGACGGCAAGCGGCATCGATGGAAATGGAAGCGATGCGATCGAGGTAGCGCGAAACCATGATGGCGCGGCGCAGGTCGTCATAGTTGCTGTCGTCGTCCATAAAGTCGCCCGTATCCATACGGTTAAAGGTGCGGAAGAACTTCTCGTAGGCGGCGTGCACCGGCTCGTCCTCGACGGCCAGGTTGCAAATGATGGACATGTCGTTGGTGACGAGCGCAGAAAGCGACGAGCCTAGCACCTGGTAGACGGCCTCAGCCTCGGCCTCAACCGTGCCGACAAGCTCCTGGGGCAGCGAGATGTCGGCCTTGATCATATGACGCGTGGCACGGCAGATCTGACGGACCTTATCGGTCATGCGCTGCAGGTTAAAGTCGACGTAGATGATCGTCTGAAGCAGGCGGAAGTCGGAGGCGACCGGTGACTGCGTGGCGATCAGGTTGTAGCAGACGGCCTCCAGGTTGGCGCAGCGCGCGTCAATCGAAAGCGTGCGCTTCTTGGTCTTGGTGGCGAGCTTGCGGTCGTCGGTCACATAGGCCTTCACGGCATCGTGGAGGGCCAGATCGACGGCCTCATAGATGCTCAGCATCTCGTGACGGGCCTCGACGAGCTGACGGGAAAACAGTTTGCGCATGGTTCACTCCAATCAGTTGGGTGCGGTCATGCCGCCCGCACAGTGAATACGCACCGGACTAGGTCCGATCGGCTTGGGACTAGTCGCACCGATCAGCCAAAGCGGCCGGTGATATAGTCTTCCGTCCGCGAGTCCACCGGGCTGGTGAAGATCGCGTCGGTTTGACCATACTCGATGAGCGTGGCGGGCTCGCCGGCAACTTCCTGCAAGAAGAATGCGGTGTAGTCGCTGATACGAGCTGCCTGCTGCATTGAATGCGTGACGATGATGATCGTCATCTCGGGCGCCAGCTCGGCCATCAGATCCTCGACCTTAGAGACGGACGTGGGGTCGATGGCGGAGCAGGGCTCGTCCATCAGGAGGACATCGGGTTGCACCGCAAGCACGCGGGCGATGCACAGACGCTGCTGCTGACCGCCCGAGAGCGCCAAACCATCCTTGTTGAGCTGATTGGATACCTCTTTCCAGAGGTTGGCGCGCTTGAGCGATTCTTCCACGATGTCATCGAGGTCGCTTTTGCTAGTCACGCCCTGCAGACGAGGGCCAAAGGCGACATTCTCGTAGATGGATTTGGGAAACGGGTTGGGCTGCTGAAAAATCATGCCCACGCGACGACGAAGATCGACCGGGTCGACGCCCTCGGCATAGATATCGTTGCCGTCGAGCGTCATGGTGCCCTCGACGCGGGTACCCTCGATCAGGTCATTCATACGGTTGATGCAGCGCAAAAACGTCGATTTACCGCAGCCCGAAGGGCCGATAAACGAGGTGATGGCGTTTTTGGCGATGTTGAGGTCGAGCCCCGTCAGCGCATGAAAGTCACCGTACCAAAAGTTGAAATCCTTGGCCGTGATGGCCGCTTGCTCCAGCGTAGGAGCGGACTGATAAACGGACATGGGACTCCTTAACTAGCGACGCCTGCGCGACAGGAAGCGCGCAAACAGGTTGAAGGCCAAAATGATCACCATCAGCAAGAGCGCGGTGCCGTAGGCTGCGTTCATGTTGATGCCGTCGTTGGCAAGCAGATACAGGTGAACCGTCATGGGGCGGCCGGAATCGAGCGGCGAAATAGGTAGATTGATGGCCTGACCCATGGTGTAGAGCACCACCGCGGTCTCGCCAATGGCGCGGCCGATGGCGAGGACGATGCCCGTGGCAATACGGCCAAAGGCAGAAGGAAGCACGATCTTGGAGACCACCTGCCACTTGGTGGCTCCCAGGCCGTACGCACCCCAACGGATATAGCGCGGAACGGCGCGAATGGCCTCTTCAGTGGTGCGCATGACGATGGGAAGCATCAAGAGCGCGAGTGCCAGAGCGGCCGAGACCATCGAAAGACCCAGGCCCATGGCCTCGACAAACAAGGCGTAGCCAAACAGGCCCATAACGATGGAGGGCACCGAGGCCAAAGCGTCAGCAGCGTAGCGAATGAGCTCGACGACCTTGCCCTGCTTGGCGTACTCGGCCAGATAGACGGCTGCCAGCACAGCAATCGGCGTGCAGATAAGCATGGCGAGCGCCGTCACATAGACGGTCGAGACGATCGTGGGCCAAATTCCGCCCTCGGCGTTGACGCCCTGGGGCCAACCGAAGATAAAGTCGAGCGAGATATGAGGCAGGCCGTTGATGACCACATAGGCGATGATAGCAACCAGCACCAGCGTGGTGATGTAGGCAGCCGCGCGGAATACGCCGAGCATGATCTTGTTGGACAAGTCCTTGTTGATGCGGCCCTTCTTGCCATGGGAAAGGGCACGCTTGATGCGCTCGCGCGACGAGGTCGTATCGACCGTCGTGTCAACGGAATCGGACATAGCCTACCCCCTCTTCTTCTTGGAAATCAGACGGACGATGCCCACCAGCGTGGCGGAGATGATAAACAGGACCACGCCCATGCCGAACAGCGCCGAGCGGTGCAGACCCGAGGAATAGCTCATGTCGAGCGCGATCTGGCTCGTGAGCGTCGAGATGGGGCTCGCAATGCTGTCGGGAATAACCGGGGCGTTACCCACGACCATGAGCACGGCCATGGTCTCGCCGATGGCACGGCCCATACCCAGCACGATGGCATCCACGATACCCAGCTTGGCGGCAGGTAGCACGACCTTATAGATGGTCTGCCACTTAGTAGCACCCATGGCATACGATGCCTCGCGAATACCCATGGGAATGGAATTGAGGGCATCGATGGTGAGCGTGGTGATGGTAGGGACGATCATGATGGCAAGCACGAACCACGCCGTCAGCGCACCAAAACCAAGACCACCGGTCAGTTGCGCGATAAACGGACGGATGATGATCATGCCAAAGAAGCCATAGATGATAGAAGGGATGCCGGCCAACAGGTCAACGGCAGGGCTGATGAGCTTGCGCACGCGCTTGCTGGCGATCTCGACCAGATACACGGCCGTGCCCACGCCTAGGGGCACACCCATGGCGAGCGCACCGACGGTCACCAGACCCGAGCCGGCAAGCAGCGACACGATGCCGTAGTGGCCCTCAGAGGGCGCCCACGTAAAGCTAAAGAAGTCCGCCAGACCGATGTCGGTAAAGACGGGCAGCGCCGAGTACGTGGTAAAGACAAAAATCAGGATGACGGTAACAACCGCCAAGAACGCGCAGGCAAAGAAAATCCACTGCAGCGCCTTCTCCTTGATATAGGTGCTGCGCGATACGAGCGCCAGCTCGCGCTTCTTGGGCGCCTGAGCATTCTGCTCAGTCTGGGAGTTTTCCTGTGCTTCCATGCTACTCACTCCCCTTCTCGTCGTTGGTGACGGGAATAAAGCCCGCCTCGCGAATCTGCTTGTCCATCTTTTCGGACGTCACGTAGTCGATGTAATCCTGTGCCTGCTGCGAAGGCGCACCCTTCACAAAGAAGTAAAGGTCGCGCGAGATGGGATAGCCGCCACTCGCGACCGTCTTCTCGGACGCCTCGACATGGTTGACCGAGACGGCCTTGACCGAGGTCTTGGCGTTGAGGCTATCGACGAAGCCCAGCGAAATGTAGCCGATAGCCCCGCGCGAACGAGATACCACGTCGCGCACCTGGCCCGTGCCCGAAAGAACGGCGGAGCGGCGATCGAACGGGGTGCCGTCCATCACGATGGTGCGGAAGGCTTCACGCGTGCCAGACGCCTCATCTCGGTTGATAACCTGGATCTTCAGGTCCTCTCCGCCGACTTCCTTCCAGTTGGTGATCTTGCCGGCGTAAATATCGCGGAGCTGCTCGGTCGAGAGGTTATCGACCGGGTTATCGTCGTTCACGATGACCGCGATACCGTCGTGGGCAATGACGATGGGAGTCAGGCCCAGATCTTGTTCGTCGGCATTGAGTCCACGGGAGGAGCTGGCGATATCGGCCGTGCCGGCGCTGACGGCCTCGATGCCAGCGGAAGAACCCAAACCGGAAACGAGCACGTCGATGCCGGTCTCCTCCTTAAAGCCCTCGGCCGCAATCTCAGCGATAGGAAGGCAGGTCGTGGAGCCGGCGACGGTAATGGAAGAGGTAGAAGTTCCCGAAGAACAGGCGCACAGCGTAAGCGTAAGCACGGCGGCGCTCAGGACCGATACGATCTTTCTCATAGCATCACGCCGATCGCAGCATGGCGCCCACAGGTGCCGTTCTCGTTACGGTAGGAATAAAAGCAGTCGTTCTGACGCACAGTCGAGAGCTGGGTATCCACGATATTATCCGCGTCGACACCGACATCTACCAGCGCCTCGCAAATGGCAGCGGAAAGATCGAGCATGCGAGAGGCGCTCGCATCGATGCACGAGAACTCGGCGGCAAAGCGATCCATGAGTTCCTGGGATACCTCATATTCGTCACCCAAGATATGGGGGCCGATATAGGCCGAGACGTCGCCCGGCTTGCAGCCAGCCGCCTCGCAGAGCGCCTGGCACGCCTTGGCGGAAATGCGCGCAATCGTGCCTTTCCAGCCGGAATGCACCACGGCAAAACCGCCGGGAGCCACCAACACCACGGGAACGCAGTCGGCGAAGCAGAGCATCACGGGCACCTCATGTGCCGTGCAGACGATGGCATCGCAGCCCTCGGCAATCTGCTCGCGAACGTCCTCAAGGTCATCGGCGCCGTTCGAGGTCACCGCAACGATATGGTCACCATGGATCTGATTGGGAACGAGCAGGTTGTGCTCGCACTCGGCGGCACCCATAGCCTCGAGCGCGCGACGACGATTTTCTTGAACGGCAAAGGGATCATCGCCAACATGCGAGCCCAAGTTGAGTGAGGAGTACGCATCTTCGGAAACACCACCGGTGCGCTCGGTAAAGGCAAAGCAGACATCGGATGTCGCGCCCTCCACCAACGTAACTCCATCATGGTCGACACGCGAAACGTTGTCCGCACGTGCTGCCATACTAAAGCCTCCTAATAACACAAGTACCGCGGCGTCGCCGCGCAGTCCGCGTTTATACGGCTGTCATACTTCCTTAAAAGGATACCCGCAGCGGTAGGGACCAAACGTAAAGGGAACGTAAGGAGATTGGAGGCTTTCGTTTACAAACGAGAAACAAAACGGGGTGCATCCAAATGGACACACCCCGTGCAGGTCGTTGAGAAAAACGAACTAGAAGCTACCGCGCTTCAGGAAGTCGGGAAGCTCGAACTGATCGTTACCGAAGTTAGGAAGCTCGGTGCCGCCGACGTTGCGGGTCGGAGCGGCCTGAGCCGGGCTGGCAGCCGGAGCGGTGCGCTGCGGCTCAGCGGAGGCAGCGGCCTTGCTCTGAGACTGCTGAGCAGCAAAGAGCTCGTCCTGACGGTTGACGTTGGAGTCGGAGAAACCCGTAGCGATGACGGTGATACGCACCTGATCGCCCAGGGACTCGTCGACAACGGTACCGAAGATGATGTTGGCCTCGGGGTCGACGGCGTTGGCGACAACGTCGGCGGCGTCACTGATCTCCTGGATGCCCAGGTCCTTGGAACCGGCGATGGAGAGCAGCACGCGCGTGGCGCCATCGATGGAGCTCTCGAGCAGCGGGCTGGAGATGGCCTGCTGGGCAGCGTCGACGGCACGGGTATCCCCAGAAGAGGTACCGATACCCATCATGGCGGTACCGGCCTGCTTCATGATGGTCTTAACATCGGCGAAGTCAAGGTTAATGATACCGGGGACGGTGATGAGGTCGGTGATGCCCTGGGTGCCCTGGGAAAGGACGCCATCGGCAATCGCGAAGGCCTCGAGCATGGTGGTCTTCTTCTCGGCGATGTCGAGCAGTTTATCGTTAGGGATGACGATCATGGTGTCGACGCAATCGGAGAGGGTCTTGATGCCCTCTTCGGCGCTCTTCTTGCGCTTGCGGCCCTCGAAGGTGAAGGGCTTGGTCACGACGGCGACGGTCAGTGCGCCGACCTCGTTCATCGCGATATCGGCAACGATGGGAGCAGCACCGGTACCGGTGCCACCGCCCTCGCCGCAGGTGATGAACACCATGTCGGCGCCAGCGAGCGCCTCGGCAATGTCGTCGCGGGACTCATCGGCAGCCTTGCGGCCAACCTCGGGGTTGGCGCCGGCGCCCAGGCCACGGGTAAGGTCGGTGCCGATGTGCACCTTGATATCGGCATCAGAGATCGCGAGTGCCTGAGCATCGGTGTTGATGGCAACAAACTCGACGCCGCGGATGCCCTCTTCGATCATTCGATTGACCGCGTTGGTACCGCCGCCGCCGACGCCGACCACCTTAATGACGGCAAGGTAGTTGTTGATCTCTGTCTCGTGCATGTCGGTCCTCCGAACAAAGGTTATAGCCATAGCATGGGTCGACCCCTGCGCACATTAACCTTCAGGTTGAAAGTAAATGCAAAGGTAAACCGTATTATGTTTGCACATTATGAACGTATCAGTCAAATAATTGACCGTGAAAACCAAACAAACCAGATAAACGGCGTGGTATGGCCCCTCAACAAAGCATCAACCATCGCTACGAGGTCGGAGCATTCCTAAATGTGTAGTTGCCCGGAGAGCGCACATTGATATACGTTACGCCCTCTACCTGCGAAAGCAACTTAGTGACTACGCGTTCTTTCTTGGCGATATCGTCCGAATCGCCCAGCGACACCTCAATGCCGTTATTGAGGTTTGCCGAGATGGCTTCGACCGAAGGCGTGGAAATATCCTTGACTTGTCCCAAGAACTCGCTCGAAAAACCACGCACATAATCCAAGCCAGCCTTAACGGCCTTGGAGCTCACCGCCTGGCCGGAAACCGGAGCGACATCCGCCGAGACATCAGTCAGCAACACCGCGCCATAGTGCTTAGCGAGCGCCAGTGCGGCATCAATGCCGGTCAGGGTATTTGAGCCCTGCCCTGTCGTGATGACGTTGCCCTGGTCGTCCACTTCGACCGACGTCGACAGCGGGGCGATCCAGGTGTCATCATCCCCGATGGCCCAGGCAAGGTCATCGGAGCTGATATAAGCAATTGCGATGACCTTGCGCTCCATAGGCGTAATGATGAGCGTATGCGGGAACTGACGCTGGACATCCACGCCCGAGACCCACGGGTTCTGCTTGAGGTCCTCGGTAATCTGGTCGGGATCAACGTTAAAAAGCGACGTTCCCTCGGGCAAATCGATCAGCTGGATAGCATCGTGCTTCGTCACATGCTCGCTGCCTTGAATCTGAATATCAGTGGCGGTAAACAATCCAGAGTTGATCACCACGATGGCAACGACGACGAGCACGGCCAAGACGGCCAGAACGCCGCCCACGATTTTGCCTTTGCCTGCAACGACAGAAGCGGCGTCTGATGTTTTATTTGCCATCGCCCCAAGTGAAGACAACGGGTTGACGCCTTTTTTACCCGAAGGCTTCTCGGCGGTAGCCGACACCGATGTCAGCGAGCGCGGTTTCGATGCGCCCAGCATGCGACCCGGACGCGCCGCTTTAGTTCCCGTCGAGGGCTTAGGAGTTGCCATGGGACGGGCAGGCTTGGCGCCCATAACAGGCTTTGACGTCACCGAGGGACGCGAGGACTTTTTTGCGGCCGGACGATTACCGAGCTGCGAGCCGACGACCGGACGACTGGTCTGTCGAGCATGCCCGACAGACTTAGAGTGCACGACGGTATTGCGTTGAGGTTTGGCAGGCGCGCCGGAACGCCCTCCGGCGCGGCGGAAGGTGGGTTTCGATGCTCTAGAAGCCGAGGAATTTAACTTCCGGTCTGAGCTCGATGCCATACGCCTCCCTCACCTTTCCGTGCACATGTCTGATAACCGCGGCAACGTCATCGGCCGAGGCAGTTCCGTTATTAACGATAAAATTAGCGTGAACGGGCGAAACTTCCGCGCCGCCAATCGAAAAACCCTTTAATCCACAATCCTCGATAAGCTTGCCCACACTCGCATCGGGCGGGTTGCGAAAGACCGACCCGCAGGATGCGCGACCCATGGGCTGCGTGCGCTTGCGCCTCGTCAGGTACCGCTCCATGCGCTCGCGAATGTCGGCCTTGAGCGCCGGTTTAAGCTTGAGCACGCACTCGAGAATGATCTCATTGCGGGGAAGGCTACATTCGCGGTAGCCCCAAGTGATCTCGGACCCCGCATAATGCTTGATGCCGGATGCCGGGTCAAACGTTACGACATCCTCAACCAGCGAGCCAATCCACTCGGTCCGTGTGCCGGCATTCATAGATATCGCGCCGCCGACCGAACCAGGGATGCCAACGGCAAACTCAAGGCCCGAGAGGCTACGCGACAGGGCATCGTTGACCAGGCGCGCAAACATCACGCCCGCACCGACCGTCAGCGTACAACCGTCATCGGCAACAACCGTGCGCTGAAACTCACGCCCCAGCGAAATGACGGCACCGCGATAGCCGCCATCGGCAACCAGCAGATTGGAGCCCTTGCCAATGATGACCCACGGCACCTGCTCGCGATCGAGCACCGCCACGGCGCGGCGGAGGGCATGATAGCTATGGCACGTCACAAAGAGGTCGGCCTTGCCGCCGATACGATAGCTCGTATGACGCGCAAGGCGCTCGTCCTCGATCACATCCGTGTCGATCATGCCCGAGAGCGCCATGACGGCGTTAAACAGACCCATTAGACTTAAGCGTCTTTCTTGGCAGTCAGATACTCGATGAACTCGGGACCGACGGTCGTAACGTCTCCGGCACCCATGGTGAGCAGCAGGTCGCCCTCGCCCACCATCTGCTCGAGCTCCTGATTGAGCTCAAGACGGCTGGAGCAGTACACGACCTCCTTGCCAGGATGCTTGGCGCGCACGGTATCGGCGAGCATCTTAGAGGTGACACCCGGAATGGGCATCTCGCCAGCCGAGAACACATCGATCAGCAGCAGTTTATCGGCATTGGCAAATGCATCGGCAAAGTCGTCGCACAGGGCCTGCAGGCGCGAATAGCGGTGCGGCTGGAACACGACGTCGACGTGCTTGTAGCCCAGCGACGAAGCGGCAGCAAGCGTCGCCTTGATCTCGGTGGGATGATGGCCGTAATCATCGACCACGGTGATGCCATCGATATCGCCCACGTGGGTAAAGCGACGGCGGACGCCCTCAAAGCTCGAGAGCGCCTTGGCGGCGGCGTCGACGTCAAGGCCCAGGACATGGGCGACGGTGAGCACCGCCGTGGCGTTGAGCATGTTGTGGCGACCGGGATTGCTCTTGATCTCCACAGCGTGCTCAGTGCCGTCCTCAAAGCGAACGATAAAGTCACTCTGGATGCCCTTGACATCCGGGTGCACGCAGACGATGTCGTTGCTCTCGGCAAAGCCGTAGGAAAGCACGTGACGGCCCGTCGACTTGGCGAGCTCGACCAGATGCGGATCCTCACCGCAGACGATGACGGTGCCGTCCTCGCCCACCAGGCTCATGAATTTGGCGAAAGTTGCCTCGATCTCCTCGATACCCGAGTAGTGATCGAGGTGGTCGGCCTCGACGTTGGTCACAATGACCACGTTGGGGTTCAGGAACAGGAAGGAGCTGTCGGACTCGTCGGCCTCGGCGACAAAGTAGTCGCCCGAGCCGTTCTTGCCGTTCGTGTCATAGCCCTCGACGATGCCGCCGATCAAGAAGCTCGGATCCAGGCCCATGCGGTCGAGCATGGTGGCGCACATCGAAGACGTGGTGGTCTTGCCATGTGTGCCGGCAACAGCGACGGTGGTGTAGCCGTGGCCCAAAGCAGAGAGCATCTTGGCACGGGGCCACACGGGAATACCAAGCTCGCGAGCGCGCACGAGTTCAGGGTTGGACTCCGGAATAGCGGTGGAGACAACAACCACGTCGGGCTTGACCTCGTCGATCGTGGCGGCCTCATGGCCCACATGTACCTTCACACCAGCGCGGGTAAGCTGGCGGATATAACGTGACGTCTTAAGGTCGGAGCCGGTAACGGCATAACCGCGCTCGTGCAGAACGAGGGCGATGCCGCTCATGCCGGCGCCGCCGATACCGATAAAGTGGGCGCTCTTAAACTCGGGCGCGGAGGTTGCAGTCTGGGAATCAGCCATGTGCTCGTGTACTCCTTGCGTAAACACTGCCTGTAACCCGTTAACTGTACCGCACCTACCGCATCAGCGCGAGGGCGACCGACGATATCCCGTCTAACTAACGCAAACCCTCTACCGCATCCGCCAGAAGAGCGGCGGCTCTATCCTGAGCCAGACCACGCGCCGCCTGACGCATGGCATCGCGCGCCGCCGCGTCATCGACCAGGTACAGCAGCTCATCGGCAAAGGCAGAACCGTCGATATCGGCATCGGCGCAGAGCACACCGGCCCCGGCGTCGACCAGATAACGGGCATTGGTGGTTTGGTGGTCGGCCGTCGCATGCGGATACGGCACGAGCACCGAGGGCACGGCGAGCGCAGCGATCTCGGCCACGCTCGATGCGCCCGAACGCGAGAGCACCAAATCGGCAGCAGCCAGCATATCGCCCATGTTGTCGATGTAAGGCAGGACGCGGTAACGCTTCGCCTCCTCGGGCGTCAGCGCCAAAGCGCGCTCGGTCTCCTCAAAGCCGTCGGCACCCGTCGAATGCAACACATAGAGGTTCTTGCGCGAAAGCAGCTCGTTTTTGAGCGAAACCACGCGCTCGTTGAGGTGCTGGGCGCCAAGTGAACCGCCAAAGACGAGCAGCAGCGTAGCGTCCTCGGGAACGCCAAGTGCCTTGCGGCCGCGAGCGCGATCGCCCTCGATCACCGAGCGACGTACGGGGTTACCGGTCATGAGCACGTGGTCAGGGTCACCTTCGCGCTCAAAGACCGCGCGCGCTGCCGGCACCGAGATGCACACGCGGGCGGCGTGGGAGTTCATCATCTTGTTGGCCAGGCCCGGAACAGAGTTCTGCTCATGCAGCAGATACGGAACGCCCGCGCCCTTGCACCACCGCAGCAGTGGAACCTCGACATAGGCACCAAAACCGATGGCGGCATCGGGCTTGCCGACCTTTGAGAAATGACTGGCGAGCGCACGCTTGGCCTTGTTGACACGCCACAGCGAGGTCAGCGCCGTCCAAGGACGGGAGCGGTCGAAGCCCGTGACCGTAATGGGCACAAAATCAAACCCAGCCTCGGGGACCAGACGACCCTCGAGTTTGCGCGACTGGCCCACGAACACAACGTGGTGGCCACGGTCACGCAGCTCTTCGGCCAAGGCGAGCGCGGGGTTGATGTGTCCTGCCGTGCCGCCGGCTGCAATAGCAACGGTCATCTTATCGGTCATGGTAGTCCCTTCGTACACGCGGTCCCTGGTCGTCGGTGCGCAGACGTGCCGACGGGTCCGAGTTCAAATCGATTCGATTATATCCGCCGCCCGCGTTGCGAGCGCTGGGGCGCTGCGGACGACCTTGCGGAGCCGTTCGCGGGCGTGGACGAGCTGCCGGCTCGGATGCAGAACCATCCAGAACGGTAAAGCCGCTACGCGAAGGTCGTTCACCGCGCACATGGGCCACGCCGGCGGTGCTATCGTCCATAACGGCAAAGCTCTCACGGCGGCGGTCATACTCATCGCGGCGGGCGCTCTCGTACGAAACGCGCAGGATCAACCCGGCAAGCATAAGCGACACAATAATCGACGAACCGCCGTAGCTAATAAACGGCAACGGTTTGCCCGTCATGGGAAACACGTTGAGAATGCCCAGCGCGTTAATCATAAACTGCACCGCGAGAATAACCGCGGAGCCAGACGCCATAAGCGCGCCCCGACGGTCGGTCGCCTGCTCGGCAATGCGAAACGCCGAGTAGATCAGCATCGCAAACACCAAGAAGAACAGCACGGTTCCGACAAAACCGACTTCCTCGCCAATGATGGCCAGGATGTAGTCGTTGTGTGCCTCGGGCAGATACGAGTACTTCATGGTTGAGTTGCCGATGCCACGGCCGAACAGACCGCCCGAGGCAAAGGCCATGATGGCAAGCGTGGCCTGATAGCCATCACCATACTCGTCGGCCCAAGGGTTCAAGGCAACCTGAATACGCACCATACGGTACGGCTCTGCGACAAGCGCAATCACGATCACGAGAATGCCGAAGATTAGCACGCCGATGATAAATCTGGGGTCGAGACCCGCAAACAACGCCATGCACATGAGGGTCAACAGGATGATCAGGACAGTACCGAAATCGGGCTGGATAAAGATCAGAAAGAGCGAAATGCCCAGGTAGATGCCCATCTTGCGAAGGAATTCGTTGATGTTGCCACCGGGCGAAAAGAAGCGATCGAGCATGATGGCCGAATACGCAATGGCAAATGGCTTTAAAAACTCGGAAGGCTGGAACTGAATACCGGCGATGTTGAGCCAGCGCGTGGCGCCACGGCTACCGCTGCCCACCAAGAACACCAGAAGCAGTAGCCCTATCATGCCGATAAGGAAGATCCTGAGCACATCCTCCCCAAACCAGCTGTCCGGCAAAACGCGCACGATGGCAATCAGCGCCAAAACACCGACCACGGTAAACGCGGCCTGTCGCCCCAAAAAAAACGTCGCCGAGCCATTCTCGTGCAGCGCCTCGACCGAAGATGCCGAGTACACCATCAGCAGGCCAAAGCACACCAAGGTAAACAGGCAGGCCATGAATATCAAACGGGGGCGCATTATACGGGCGGGAACGCCGGCAATATAGCGTTCGCTAAACGTCTGCCCGCCGCGACCGGAACGCGGTGCGCTGCGCCGCGAGGAAGCACGGTCCGAGTCGGGCCTCCTCATACCTTGTCGGGGGCTCTCCTCTCTCACCGGCAGCCCCTATTCCATTTGCGATTTCGCCGCAGCGGCAAGCTGAGCCACATAGTCCTTAAACACGCGGCCGCGCTCCTCATAGCCCGAGAACTCATCGAACGAAGAGCAGGCAGGAGAAAGTAAGATCACGTCGCCACGGCTCGACAGCGAACGGGCAACGTCCACGGCGTCGCGTAGGTCATCCGCCTGGGCGATATCCACATCGCCATCGACATCGGCCTCGTCCATAGCGGCGGTGAAGCGCTCGCGTGCATCGCCAAAGCAGACGACCGAGCGTACGTTATCCATAACGACGCGCGCGAAGTCCGTGAGCGGCGTGCCCTTATCGTGGCCGCCGAGCAGCAAGATCACGTCGTCATCGGGAAATGCCGTCAGCGCCTTCTCGACCGCATCGGTGTTGGTCGCCTTGGAATCGTTGACGTAGCGCACGCCGTCAATCTCGCCACACGACTCCACGCGGTGCTCGAGCGGCTGGAACGAGGCCAGACCGCGGCAGACACCATCGACATCGGCACCGACTGCCAGGGCAGCCGTGGCAGCGCACAGGGCATTGATAACATTGTGATGGCCCGAGATCTTGAGCTCGGACGTGGCGACAAGCTGAGTCTCGACGCCCTTCAGGCGCACGACCAACTTGCCGTCGCGCACAAAGGCGGCGTCCTCGCCCTCGGGCTCGTCAAAAGCGACCTTGCAGATGCGACGACCCGGTATGTAGATGTACTCATCGAACTCGTGAATGCCGGCGTCTTCGACGTCGACAACCACCAGATCGTCATCGACCATATTCTCAAACAGTTTGATCTTGGCAAGCGCATAGTTCTTATGGCTCTTATGCCAGCCCAGGTGGTCGGGCGTGATGTTGAGCAGCACCGCCACGCGAGGATGAAGCTCGGCGGTCGTAGCAATCTGATAGCTCGAGAGCTCAGCCACAAACCACTCGTTATGGGCTCGGCCGTCAATCTCGTTGACCGGCGGCTCGCCGATGTTGCCGACAGCTACGCTGGCCTCGCCGGCAGCCTTGAGCAGATAATCAGTCAGCGACGTGGTGGTCGTCTTGCCGTTGGTACCCGTGATGGCAATCCAGTTATCGGGCGACAGGCGATAGGCAAACTCGGGCTCGCCCATAATCTGGGCGGCATGCTCGCGCCCGGACTTAAAGAAGCCCGAGAACTCCGAGATGCCCGGGCACGTCACACATACGTCATAGGCGCCCTCGACCTGTTCGGTGCCATAGACAAACGACGCACCAGCAGCCTCGAGCGCACGCGTGGCGTCATTGGGCTCAGAGGTGCCGCCGCCATACACGGTAACGGCACTTACGCGCTCGGGATGCGCCAGCGCCCAGCGGGCAACATCGAGACCGGATTTGCCCTGGCCCAAAACGAGCAGGCTAAAGACATCAGCAAGAGGCATGAAAGACCACTATCCCAACTGGAAGAACAGAGCAAGGCCAACGGCACCAAAGGCAGCAGCGATAATCCAAAAACGGATGACGACCTTGGTCTCGGCCCAGCCCTTCTTTTCGAAATGATGATGGATGGGCGCCATAAGGAAGACGCGCTTGTGCGTAAAGTGGAAGTAGACAACCTGAATCATGACCGACAGGGTCTCAACGATAAACAGGCCGCCGATGATGAGGGAGACGACCTCGGTGTTGGTCATGATGGAAGTGCAGGCAAACGCGGCGCCCAGGGCAAGCGAGCCGGTATCGCCCATAAAGATGCTCGCCGGATAGCAGTTGAACCACAGAAAGCCCAAGCAGGCACCGGCACACGCGGTGCAGAAGATGGACAGGTTCACGTCTCCGTGCAAAAACGCCATGGCAGCCATGGCGAGCATGGCAATCATGGAGGTGCCGCCGGCAAGACCGTCAAGGCCATCGGTCAGGTTCACGGCATTAGAAAGACCGGCGATCATCAGCCAGCAAAAGACAATGTAGAGCCACGGGAACGAAAGGCCGCAGATGGTGGTCGAAAGCACGCCAAGGTCAATCGTCAGGCCGCCGGGAAAACGAATCTCGGGGGCGACGCCGCACCAGTTGACGGCAAGTACCGTAAAGGTGACACAGATAATGGTTAGGCCGATCATCTTGGCATGAGGCGTCAGACCGAGCGAGCGCCCATGCGTAACGGAGGTCAGGTCGTCGATCAGGCCCAGCACGCCGGTCGCCAGCGTGGCGAGCAGCACAAGCACGAGCTCGGTGGTGAGCTTGCCCATCAGCAGGCAGGTCAGCGAAATCGCGACGAGAATGACAACGCCACCCATGGTGGGCGTTCCCTGCTTAACCAAATGACGCTTGGGGCCGTCGGCACGAACCTGCTGGCCGATACCCTCGACCTTGAGCAGCTTGATCCACCACGGCATGAGCAGCAGCGCAATGGCAGCGGCGATGCCAAGCCCCAAAAAAGCCTGATACGTTGGATACGAGGGATTGCCGAACATGGGCTAGCACACACCTTCCACAAAGCGGTCGAGCTCAACAAAGCGGGAACCCTTGACCAGTACAACATCATGTTTTTCAAGCGCGCCGCCCATGCGGTCGAGCACCTGCTGATAATCGGAGAACACCTGGATGCGGTCCTCGTCCATGCCCATCATGCGCGCGGCATCGGCCATAAGCTGGGCCAGCTCACCACCCACGCACGCCAGCATGTCGAGCTTCTTGGCGGCGGCATAGGCGCCCACGAGCTCATGCATGCGAGGAGCCTCATCGCCCATCTCGCCCATCTCGCCCAGGATCGCCATACGAGACCCCGTGCACGAAAGCGAGCACAGCAGATCGAGGCCAGCAGCCATGGATTCGGCACTGGCGTTATAGGAATCGTCGATGACGCGGGCACCGCTCTTGGCGCGCTTGATCTCCTGGCGGTGACCGGTGATCGTGAGGCCCCTAAAGGCAGCATCGATCTGCTCGGGCGTCACGCCCAAGCGATAGGCAACCGCGGCGGCCTTAACGGCATTAGGAACGGACTGCACGCCGGGGATGGCAAGCATGGTATCGATCGTCTCACCCTGGCCAAAATCGAGCGTAAAGACCGGACGGCCCTCGTCATCAACACGAACGTCGCGGGCACGGACCTCATCATCGTCCGAGACGCCGGCCAGCATCACGTCGATACCAGCAGGCTGGGCGAACGTATCGCGAATGAACGGCGTAAAGTCGTCCTCGCCGCCCAAAACCAGCAGCGGCAAGAAGTCGCCAGCGGCGCACATACCCTGGACAATCTCGGCCTTAGCGCGGGCGATGTTCTCGCGGCTACCCAAAATGCCGATATGAGAGGTGCCAATCTTGCTCACGATGGCAAGGTTGGGATTGGCGGACTGGGACAGGCGCTCAATCTCGTGGAAATGGTTCATGCCCATCTCGAGCACCAGGACCTCGGTATCGGCCGGAGCGGAAAGCACCGTGAGCGGCATGCCGATCAGGTTATTGAAATTGCCCTTGGTGGCCCAGACACGATAGCGCTTGGCGAGCACGGCGGCGAGCACGTCCTTGGTCGTCGTCTTGCCGATGGAACCGGTAATGCCAACGACCAGGCAGCCAAGCTCCAGACGGTACGCGTGCGCCAAACGCAGCAGAAACTCCTCGGGATCATCGGTCAGCAAGATGGCACAGCCCTTGTCCTGCGCCAGCGAGACCAGCTCAGCCTCGGGCTCACGCGTCATCACGACGGCGCCGGCACCCGACTGGACGGCACGGGAAGCAAAATCATTGCCGTCGACGTTTTCACCGGGAAAGGCGACGAAAATCGTCCCTTCCTCGACCTGACGCGAGTCGATAACGCACCCGCGGCATACCCGATCGGCTTCTCCCGTCACGGTTCGGGCCCCTGTTGCGGCCGCGAGGTTGTTGACGGCGATCTCTATCATTGCAGCTCCCCTGTAAACCTAATAATGCTATCGGCGTATTGTATCCCAGCGCCGCGCATGCGTGGTGCAGGGCATGTGAACACCCCTCATATGGGACAACAAACCACGCCCCAAAGATTGTAACCCCCTACCTCGTGCGCGGGATACCCAGCACGTCGAGCGCGTTGGCCATAATGGACTGGAACGGCACCGCAGCGGCATCTGAGCCGCTCGGCGTTCCGTCGAGCGTGATATAGCACAGCACCTTGGGCGATTGTGCCGGTGCAAAGCCCATAAAGGACGACATGTAGTTCTCCTTGAGGTAGCCGCCGTTCTCGTCGGCACGTTCGGCCGTACCGGTCTTACCCGCCACGTCATAGCCGTCAACCGCGCCGCCAACGCCCGTTCCCTCGGACACGACCGTCTGCATGCACGATGTCACCTGGGATGCGGCGTCCTCAGAAATCGCGCGTTCGCCTTCGCCCCAGTCCTTCTCGTCGCCTTTGCTGGACTTATAGAAGTGCGGGGTCATCATCACGCCGCCGTTGGCGATGCCGCCCACGGCACGTGCAATCTCAATCGGCGAGACGGACAGCGCCTGTCCAAAGCTCATCGAGCCCAGCGTGGCGCCGTCATACTGGTCACGCTCCTTGACGATGCCCAGGCTCTCGCCCGGAAAATCGACACCGGAGCTGTGACCGATGCCCCACTTGTCCACATAGGCGGCAAAGTCGTCGGCACCGATCTTGCGCCCCACCAGGACAAAGCCCACATTGGACGAACGGCGCATCATCTCGCGCACATCCATGGTCATGCCATAGTCGCGCTTGTCGGCATCGGTAACGGTATCGTCGCCCACCTTGATGCTCGCCGGCACCTCAAACGACGTACTCGATCGCACGACACCCAAGTCGAAGCCGGCGCCCGCCACGAGCGTCTTAAAGACCGAGCCGGGCTCGTAGGCGTCGGTGACCAGGCGCAAGTTCATATCCTCGGTCTTGGCGTTTTCCAGATCGGTCTGGTCGTAAGTCGGATACGAGCAGGCTGCCAAGATCTCGCCTGTCGTAGGATCGGTGACCAGCGCCGAGCCGTTCTTGGCCTTAGTCTTCTCAACTGCCTCTGCCAGGGCATCCTCGGCCGCTCGCTGGATATTGACGTCGAGCGTCGTCACGATATCAACGCCGTCGACCGCAGCCACCTTTTTATAGGCACCGCCCGCGATATAGCTGCCGTCCCTCGCGCGCTCGCGCACGAGAGAACCGTTCGTGCCGGTCAGAAGCTTGTTGTATTGCTTTTCGAGACCCGTCAAGCCGTCGTTGTCTACATTCACTACACCCAGCACCTGCGATGCCAGATTGCCGTATGGATATACGCGCTTCATGGCCTGCTCAAAAAGCACGCCGGGCAGATTCTTCTTCTCCAGCGCCGCAGCATCGTCTTCGTCCACCTGGCGCTTGATATACACCCAGGTGCCATCGGACTCGACGAGCTTGCGGCAGGTCTTTTTATCGATTCCAGTTGCCTTGACCAGCGCCGACACCGTCTTGTCGACATCCTCGACAAGCTGCGGGTTCACGGCGATGTTGCGACATTCGACCGACGACGCCAGCACGTTGCCGTTGCGGTCGTAGATGGTGCCACGTTTGGCATAGAGGGTCTGCGCAAGCAGGCGGCGCGCATCGGCACGCTCGCGCAGTTTATCGGCTTCGACAATTTGATAGTCGGCAAGACGAAAGACGCCCAAGCCCAAGCCAAACCCAATGAAACCCATGACGGCTTTGCGGCGAGGCAGAGGCGTGCCTGTGAGCCATTCGGTCGACGAACTCTTGCGCGACCTGGTGTTATGCACTTGAGGGCCGCCCGAGCCGCGAAGTCGCGACGCCGGGTCGTTGCCACGGGACCGCCCGGCGTTGTAAGATTGCCGACCCGTTCCTTGATAACCAGAACGTCCCCGCGACGAGGGACGTCCAGAACCGCGGCCCCCATCGGAACCGCGGCGATAGTCATTTGTCATACTCAGCTACCGTCTTGCTACTGAGCGGTCGCGGTCGCGTTGGCGCCCGCGGCTGCATCCTGCGAAAAGTCAAGTGTAACGCTCTCGCTGGGCTCCACCATGCCATAAGCGCCCGCAAGGTCGCGAATGCGCGTGTCGGCGCCATAGACCGAATGCATGACCTCCAGGTCGGAGCTCTCATCGGTCGCCTTTTCGAGCGTGTTGGTAAGCTCGGCGTTGCTGTTGAGCACCTGGGCCGTAACGCCGGCGAGCGCCACGCGGGCGACGCCGATCGTCATGAAGATAGCCGCAATGATGCAAAACGTTTTAAGAACGCTCATGAAAACCGGGCTTACCGCCTGGTTTGCCTGACGGCCCGCGCCCGTGTAGACATCAAAGCGCGGCGTGCGCTGCTCACGGGGAGCAGCGGGAGCCTGCGGCGTCTCACGATAGGCGGGCATGGCGTTCATATCATAGGCGAGTGCTGCGCTTGAAGTGTTGTAGCCCATGATATGCCGCCTCCCATCCCGAGTACGTTGGTAGTGTGTTTAAGCTTCGTTTATGGTGCGAGCGGGAGGTCCAATATCGCGCGGTCGCGCCTACAGACGCTGCGCCACGCGGATTTTGGCTGATCTCGCCCGAGGGTTGCGCTCAACCTCATCAGGCTGGGCAACCAAGGGTTTGCGGGTGATGACCTTGAGTATCGGCACGTTGCCGCACACGCACACCGGAATCTCCGGCGGACACGTGCACCCCTGGCTCATCTCCTTAAAGTGGTTCTTTACGATACGGTCCTCAAGCGAGTGATACGAGATGACGCAGATACGTCCGCCCGGGTTGAGCCATCTGGTGGCGGCATCAAGCCCTCGTTCGAGCACATCGAGCTCGTGATTGACCTCGATGCGAATGGCCTGGAAACTTTTCTTGGCCGGGTGTCCGCCATGCCGACGAGCGGCAGCCGGGATACCCGCCTTGATGATCTCGACAAATTGGCCGGTGGTTTCGATCGGTTCTTGCTCGCGGCGGCGCACGATCTCGCGCGCGATCTGCGAGGCGAACTTCTCTTCGCCGTAGACGCGTAGAATCCGGGCGAGGTCGTGTTCGTTATAGGTGTTGATGACCTCAGCTGCGTTTAAGGTGTTATTACCCGGATCCATCCGCATGTCCAATGGGGCGTCCTCGTTATACGAAAAGCCCCTGCCAGGGATATCGAGTTGCGGCGACGAAACACCCAAATCGAACAGGAAGCCATCGACCCCGGGCACCTCGGCCGAGCAAAGCAGCTCGTCCAAGTCGCCGAAGTTGCCCTTCAGCAGCTGGTGCGGAACGCCGGGAACCTCGCGGTCCAGACGGGCGCCAGCGGCCTCGAGGGCCATGTCGTCCTGATCGACGCCGAGCAAAAGGCCCGTCTCCCCCACCTGCGCGGCCATCTTTACCGAATGGCCGGCACCGCCAAGGGTGCAATCGCAGACAACGGAGCCGCTCTTTAGCCGTAGCGACTCAAGCACTTCGCCGAGCATGACAGGTTCATGCCGATATTCTTGTGTCAAGATTCCACGCTCCATCCGTTACCCGTGCCTTGCCCTTACGAGAAGAAGAGGTCCAGCAGGGCCTCATCGTCATCGTCCTCATCGGCCGCGGCGCGATCCCAAACCTCAAGGTGGTCGTAGTTGCCCACAACCGTGACCTCGCGGTCGAGGTTCGCCTGCTTGCGGAGAGACTCGGAAAGACCGATACGACCGGCGCTGTCCACGTCCATCGACGTGGTGCGCTTGTTGATCGCCCTCATGAGCTTCTGGTCGTTAATGTCACGCGGGTTAAAACCCTCGTGGCCCTCACGACCCGCGAAGAGTCCTTCGACCCACTTATCGAAGGCCTCGGCAGAGAACACGTACAGAGCATCGACATCCAGGGCTTTGAACACGCGAACATGCTCTCCAAGCTCCTCGCGAAGGGGTGCAGGCAGGGACAGACGACCTTTTGCATCGAGATTGCGCTCGTATGCACCAGTCATTCCCATGTGCGCCCTCCCCTCGGTTACTCAG
>DXLU01000018.1 GCA_019414565.1 Collinsella sp.
AACTGCGGGAATGGCCTATTTGCTCAATGTGTTCGGCTGAGATCGGAAATCAACCGTTCACAGAATTGCGAGCGGTCAAACCGAAATCCTTGGGTATAACTGCAACAAGATAAAGTGTCCGGCGGCCAACGCGCCCGCGCCCGCCCGACGCACGAGCCCCGCGCCCGTGCGATAGACCAAGGAGGAAACCATGAACGAGGGCTACACCAAGGTATTTGTTTCACTCGACGGTACTGAGCAGCAGGATTTTGTGCTCGCACGCGCCATCAAGGTCGCCGCGAACAACGGCGCCAAGCTGATTATCGGCCACGTTATCGATTCCACGGCACTCGAGAGCGCCGGCTCCTATCCGGTCGACCTGGTCAACGGCCTAGAGGAGGCATTTAAGAACTCCATCGCCAAGCAGCTCGAGGAGGCCAAGGCCAATCCCGACATTCCCGAGGTCGAGGTCATGATTCGCGCCGGCCGTATTCGCGAGACGCTCAAGGACGAGATGCTCGACGTAGTCAAGCCCGACCTGGTGCTCTGCGGCGCACGCGGCCTGTCCTCGATCAAGTATGCGCTGCTGGGCTCGATTTCGACGTTCCTGCTGCGCAATACGGACTGCGACATCTTGGTCGTGAAGTAGGTTCCTTCCCGCCGGCGCAAGGCCTGCGGGGTTATCACGCCGACGTCCTCGCCGCTTCGCGGCTGCGGGATGTCGGCTTAGATAACCCCTCCCGGCCTCGCGCCTTCGTCACCGTACTTCAGCGAGTTGGCTGATGGAAAAATGGTGTGCCGCCCCGTTTGGGGCGGCACGTTTTTTATGGGGGATTCATTTGAGCCCCATAGTTGTGTTCACGTTCGGGAACATAGCCGTCCGTGCCGCAAGACGGCCCGCCTACTCAAAGTATTGGAACTTGTTCGTCGAGAAGGCGAACGTGACGACAAAGCCTTCGCCGGGCTCGGATGCTGCGGTGACGTCGATGCCCATCTTGGAACACAGGCGTGCCACCAGATAGAGACCGATGCCCGTTGCGCGCTTGGTGGTGCGGCCGTTGTCGCCGGTAAAGCCCTTCTCGAACACGCGCGGTAGGTCTGCCGCACACACGCCGCAGCCATTGTCCGCGACGGTAAGCTCGATGCGCTCGCTTGCCAGGCCCTCGTCCAGCAACGCACCCGAAAACACGATCTTTGCGCCGTCCTCACGCGCATATTTAATGCTGTTCTGAATGAGCTGGCCCAGAATAAACTCGAGCCACTTCTCGTCGGTAAAGACCTCGAAGTCGAGGTTCTCGCACACCGGGGCCACATGCACCGCAATGAGCTCGCGCGCGTTGGCTTTAATCGCGCCCGTCACCAAGGTTTTGAGATCCCAGCGGCGAATCAGGTAGTCGCGCTCCACGACTTCCGAGCGCGCGTAGTACAGCGCCTGGTCGATATAGCGCTCCACGCGAGCAAGTTCGCGTGCCAGGTCGTCCACGCGCGACAGGTCGTCTTCGCTGCTGTCCAGGTTTTCCAAAATCAGGTGAGCCGCCGCCAGGGGCAGCTTGGCCTCGTGGACCCAGCTCTCGATATAGTCGCGATAGTCATCGGTCTGACGCCTGCCTTCGGCAACCTCGTCGCAGGCGGCTTTGCCCACCCGGCGCAAGACCTCGTATTCGAGCTCGCCCTCGGCATAGGTCGGGCATTGCACCATCTCTTGCACCCATGCGGGACTCTCGAGCTCCTCTGCCGCGCGCTCCAACTGACGCAGAAAACGGCGACGGCGAGCGTACTCGATCACGATGCCGAGCATACCAAAGATAAAGGACACGCCAACCGCCACGACCACGATAGAAACGGGTGCACCGGCGACCGTCAGCACAAAGCAGCTCAGCAGCACGCCGCACGTCCACACGGCGACGGGAAGCAGCGCGTCTTTAAAGAACTTGGCAAACGACATAGCCGGCCTCTAGACCGAATAGCCTTGGCCGCGGTGCGTCGTCAAATACCCCTTGATGCCGATTTTTTCGAGCGTGGTGCGCAGGCGGTTGATGTTGACGGTAAGCGTATTGTCGTCCACGAAGGCGTCGGAGTCCCACAGATCCTGCATGATGGCCGAGCGCGAAACAATCTTGCCCGCGCGGCTCAGAAGCAGCGAGAGAATACGCAGTTCGTTTTTTGTGAGCTCGGTGCTGGTGCCCGTTTGCGTGTTGGTGACCATGGAGCGTGCGAGGTCGAGCTCCAGTCCCTTGTGGACGAGCGTGCTGCGCTCGCCCGCCGCCGCGGTGCGACGCAGCAAGGCATTGATGCGCGCCACGAGCACACGGGCGCTGTAGGGCTTGGGAACAAAGTCGTCCGCGCCGAGCGTCATGGCCATGACCTCGTCGATCTCGGTCGTGCGCGACGTGAGGACGATGATGGGAACCTCGGATTCGCGGCGAACCTCGTGGCAGATATGCTGGCCGTCCTTGACGGGAAGCGTGAGGTCGAGCAGCACCAGGTCGGGCGCGGCGGCGAGAATATCGCGCGAGACATGCTCAAACGATTCGCAGGCCTCGATTTCAAACCCGGCGCGGGCAAGGATGTCGATAAGTTCACGACGAATGGGCTCGTCGTCCTCAACGATATAGATTAGCGCCATGGATTCCGCCCCCCCTCTTGGTTGTCTTGCCCCATTATGACCGCGGATCCGCAGATACGCGCCTCGCGCGGCGCCAAGGTGACAGAACTGTTCGCGAGCGGGGGCGTTTTGTCCGCCTCGCACTCGCAGCGGTGGCGGGAACCAAAATGATTCTTTAATCCCCGTCCCAGAATAATCATTTAGCGGCGGGCACGGAGCTTTTCGTAGCCTTCGGCGAAGAAGGCGACCGTCGCGGCGTCGGCCTCGGCGGCGTCGGCGTCGGTGGCAGGCACCACGCCGTGCTCGTCGCTTACCAGGAACAAGGCGCCCTTGAGCTGTGCGGGAATGTCTACGCGCGTGACCGGGATGCCCTTGGTCTGGGCCAGCTGCTCTATGAGCGTCGCCGTGCCACACAGGCACTCGTCCGCCGGCGCCACAAAGGCCAGCTCGCCGTTGTTGACGGCAGCGAGCAGCTCGGGCGCCACGCCGGTTTCGTCGGCCTCGGAGCGGGCCTCGGCGGAGCGGGCACGCAGCGCCTTGGCCGAAGTATCGGCCAGCGGCTCGTACTCACCCACCGTCATGGCGGCATTGCCGTTAACGTCGATCACCAGCATGAGCACGCCGTCGTGCGCGGTGTAATCGCCCTCGGCAAGCGACCACTCAACGTGCTGCTTGGCCCAGCTGAGCATGTTATGGGTAAGCGGCTCGCCCTGCACCAAGCGCTCGGACAGCGCGCGAATGTGACGGTTGAGCATGGGCACCTTTTTGTTGGACATGCGCCAACGGCAGATAAGCGCGGGCTTGTCGAGCGTAAACTTCTCGACCGCCTCCTGATTGGCGCAAAAGTCCTCGTACGCACGCTGATCCTCGGCATTGCCAAACAGCTCGGCATCATCAATCTGGGGCATGGTCATACCTTTCGTGTTAGTCATTCCGTCCTCTTATACCAAAAAGACGGCCCTCCAAACGGAGCGACCGTCTTTTGCAGAGATTATTTTGACGATATGGTCAGGCGACCGAACAGTTTAATGGGATAGAGAAACATCCCATTAAGGGTTTTCCAAGTGCCCGAGATTGCCCCGAAAGAGGAGCGCCGCGTACTAAATGTACGCAAGCGACGGTTTGAGGGGCAAGGTCGGGTGCTTGGGAAAGCCTCTAGTGCCTAAAATGCCTAGCTCCGGTGAAGACCATCGCAATACCATGCTCGTTGCAGGCCTGGATGCTCTCGTCATCGCGCTTGGAGCCGCCGGGCTGGATGATGCAGGTCACGCCGTGTGCGGCAAGCACGTCGACGTTGTCGCGGAACGGGAAGAACGCGTCGCTTGCGCAGGCAAAGCCGCCCTTCTCCACGCCCTCGCGCTCGCAGAAGTCCTCGGCGCGCTCGCAGGCAAGCAGCGCAGAGTCAACGCGGTTGGGCTGACCGGGGCCCATGCCAATGCCGGCCTTGCCCTTGGAGACCAGGATGGCGTTGGACTTGACGCCCTTGCAGACCTTCCAGGCAAACTCGAGCTCGGCCATCTCGGCATCGGTGGGCTTGCGGTCGGTGGGGAACGTAAAGGTCGCGGGGTCCTCGGTCACGTGGTCGACCTCCTGCACCAGCATGCCGCCGTCGATGGAGCGCAGTTCCACCTGGGCGCCGTGGTCCACGCCGCCGGTAGCCAGCACGCGCAGGTTGGGGCGCTTGGCCATGCGCTCGAGCGCCTCGGCAGTGTAGCTCGGGGCGATGATGACCTCGACAAACTGCTTGTTCTGATCGGCAAAATGCTCAACCAGCTCAAAGGGAACCTCGCGGTTGCAGGCGATGATGCCGCCGAAGGCGCTCTTGGGATCGCAGGCGAAGGCGCGGTCGTAAGCGGACGTAATGTCCTCGGCAACGGCGGAGCCGCAGGGGTTCTGGTGTTTGAGGATCACGCAGGCAGGCTCGTCGAACTCGCGGACCAGGTTCCAAGCGGCATCGGCATCCAGATAGTTATTGTAGCTGAGCGGCTTGCCCTGGATCTGCTCGGAGCCCACGAGCGGAAACTGCGAGCTCGCGGTGTTCTCGCAACCCTCGGCAAAGCGGTAGACCGTAGCCTTCTGCTGAGGATTCTCGCCATAGCGCAGGTCGTCGACCTTCTCCAGCGAAATCTCGAGCTTGGCAGAGGTATCCGCCACGTCACTTGCCTGGGCGGCAAGCCAACGGGAGATAGCCGTGTCGTAGGCGGCGGTGGTCTGGTAGACCTTCACCTGCAGGCGACGACGGGTGGAAAGCGTGGTGCAACCGCCGGTCTCGTGCATCTCGGCCAGGACGGCGTCGTAGTCGGCCGGATCGGAGATGACGGTAACGCTCGTGGCGTTCTTGGCAGCAGAGCGCAGCATGGAGGGACCGCCGATGTCGATGTGCTCGATGGCATCCGCGAAGGTGACCTCGGGGTTGGCAACGGTCTTCTCGAACTCGTACAGGTTGACGACGACCAGGTCGATCAGCTTAATGCCGTGCTGAGCGGCCTCCTGCATGTGCTGCTCGGAATCGCGGCGGGCCAGCAGCGCGCCGTGAACCTTGGGGTGCAGGGTCTTAACGCGGCCGTCCATCATCTCGGGATAGCCCGTGAACTCCTCGATGGGGGTTACGGGAACGCCCGCGTCCTCGATGGCACGAGCCGTGCCGCCCGTAGAGATGATCTCGACGCCAAAGTCATCGACCAACGTCCGTGCGAAATCGACGACACCCGTTTTATCGGTAACCGAGATCAACGCGCGTGCGATCTTCACATCAGATCCCATGCAGTCCTCCTGTCTGGTACGCCGCCGTGCTCTGTGAGTCGGTGATACGTCGATCTGCAGCGCTCGCGCAGCGGCATTGAAAATACTGATTCAATGTAGCGCATCGAGCGCGACGTTGCACCCCGCAACGCACGGCTGTGCAGAAAAAGTTTGCGAGCGGGGGTTGCAGAGGCGCCGCTGAGCACGGTGAGTTGATGGAACACAGGGGCACCATAATTAGATGCCAATGGCGTGGTAGAACTGTGCTCGATATGCATCCGCAAAAGAAAGAGGCACCATGGTCTCGCGGGTTCTCTACCGACCGTTTGATACTGAAGACTTTGACGCCATCGCGCTGATTCTGCAGCAGCTTTGGCATAACAATTCGGATAACGATGAGTACAACCGCCTTGAGGCCGCGTGCGACCTCGCCTATTGCCTTTCGTCATCGACGTTTTCGCAGGTTGCCGTAATCGACGGTCAGGCGCGTGGCATTTCGCTCGCGCGTGCGGGACAGAGCTCCGGCGCCACCGTTAAGGAACATTGGATGGATACCGAACGCGCGCTGCTTTCGCAGATGCGCGAGCTGGAGCCCGATGTCTGCGCCGAGTATCTCTCGTTTGTGCGCGCAACCATCCGAACCAACAACCGCCTGCTCGAGAGCAGCCCGTTGCCGCACGACAACGAAGTCACGCTGCTCGCCGTCGATCCCGATGTCCACGGCCTGGGTGTAGGCTCAGTGTTGCTCGATGCCGCGGTCTCGTACCTGTCCTCGCGCGGGGCGACAAGGGCGCACCTGTACACCGACTCCAACTGCTCGTGGAAGTTCTACGAGTTGCACGGCTTTAAGCGCACGGCCACGCACCGCGCCAACCGCGAAGAGCGTCGTCACGACATGCCGCGCGAAAGCTTTCTCTACGAACTCGACCTAACAGCCTAGCCCAAGCAGCCACACCTAGTCATTTAAGAACGTCCCCAATGACTGATCCCCAACAACTAGTCATTTAAGTCTGTCCCTAATGAGTGGCCTAGGGGGTTTGTAGATAGCCGTGGTCAAAATACATCAAATATGAGTACTGTTACCTTTTTAGTAGCAGCGATTCGGGGCATTTTTGATGCTTATAGGCATGACGACCAGCTGCACGAGCTGACGTAACTCCCCAAATGTTCAATAAAATGGGCTCCTAACGAGAAGTACTCTCATTAGGAGCCCATTATTATGTGCAAACATATGTGACCAACGCAGCAACAGTACTCATATTTGGCATTTTTTGTCCACTGCCCCTTGCGCGAAGGTCCTCAGCGGAAAGTTTGACCCGTTTCGATGCACAAAAATGGGATGAATCTTCCCTGGCAACCGCCCAGAAAGATCCACCCCAAAGCAAGCGCTCGCTAGAACGTTCCGCCGCCGCCTCCGCCGACGCCGCCACCGCCGCCACCGGAAAAGCCGCCGCCGCTGCCGCCGCTCGAACTATCGGAACTCGAAGCCAGCTCGCGGATGGTCTCGTGGTACACATCGTTGAACGAATCGAGCGGGGACTCGTTGCCGTAGTGATGGTAATACCACCAGTAGCAGGGGTAGTTGTCGTAGAAATCGTCGCTGTTGCGCAGGTCCGCAGGCACGGCCTCGGCCAGCTGTCGCAGCACTTCTTTCGAAACGCCCAGGGCAACGCCCATCACCAGCAGTTTGTTCCACAAGATCAGGTCGCTGGGAATGGCCTCCTTCAGGCGTGTAAAGTCCTCGAGCCAATGCTTGAGCGCCTTGCAGCGAGCCGCCACCTCGGCGCCCTCCGGCGTGTAGCGACGGAAGGTGCAGCTCAGAACAAAGCCCACGATCGTGACGGGAATCGAGATCATAGCGGCGCCGACGTTGGCGTCCGCAAAGTCGGTATAGATCAGAGAGCCCAGAATGCCAAAGACAATGATGATGCCGAGAACCAAGCCGGCAACCAGGGCGATGGTGCCGTCCGAGGCGATAAACTCGCGCGCCTCCAGCTTGCCCTTAACCGTGCTCTGATAGTCCTCGAGCTTGTCGCCAACAGATGTGGTGCGCTCGCTGGCATACTCCTCCAGCTCGCTAAACGTGCGTGAACGGACGCCGTCTTTATCGGGCTTAACGCCGGCGAAGAAGACCTTGAGCACATCGCGATCGATGCCGTCCTTCTTGGCAGCCTTCCAGGCCTCGTCGGTCACTGTGATGCGATACGTCTGCTCCTCTTTTTCGCGACGGAGCAGACCCTTCTTCTTGGTCTCGGTCGCTTCTTCCAGCTTGATCACGCGGTCGTCGGTGAGCTTCATGAGCGTGGCGATATATGCCTGATCGGGCACGTCGTTCCAGCTCATGAGAGCTGCAAGCACCGCGGGATGGTCGGCCGAGGGCACATCGCGGAAGTACTCGTCCTGGAAGAGCGGCTTGGGCTTGGGCCTGCGCAACTTAAGCATCACGATCACACCGGTATAGGCAACCGCCACGACAACACACACCACGGCAATCGCGCCGGCAACCGCACGCGCGTGCTCACGGCGAGCGTTGGCCTCGTCGGCCCATTCCTTCTCTTCGCTCAGGATCGTCGACATGCGCTTTTCGCCCGAGACGGCAAGCTGCGGCACCCAGTCGCTGGGGAAGGCGATGCGTGCCTCGGCGAATTCGCCCTCATGCACGCAGGGAATGGTATAGGTGACCATGGGCTCGTCCGCATCGAGCGACACGTCGCCCGTCAGCGGGCCGTGGCCCCATGCGCGGAAGTTATCGCCCTTGACGGCAGCCGTCCCGGCAGCGGCATTTGCAAAGTAGACTTCCATCTCGACGTCATCGGAGTCCGCCGACCAGCCGTCGCCGACGAATTTCCAGTAAAGCTCGGCGGTATCGGCCCAGTTCATAACCGCACCGGTCATGGTGTAGCTCACGTAATAGATCGCGCTGTCGCCGCTCTCGTGGGGGCTGAACACCTTAATCTTTACGCCGTCGTCGGACTGTTCCACCGTGTAAACGCCGTCGTCGCCTTTATTTGCGCTGTCGACCTTGTTAAACGCAGTGTCGTCTTCCTCGACGCTCAGCACATTGACGACCACCGAGCCGCCTTGCTGGTTAGAGCCTGTATTGATATCCCAATACACGCCGTTAATGTCATCGTCGAAATCGAACTGGCGTCCCTCGACAACGGCCAGCGATCCATCGGCCTCGACCGTGGCACCGATATAGGTTTGGGTCATGGAGTAGCCGTCGGCGTGCGCGGCGGCAGGCAGCAGCAACAACGCAAGCGCAACGAGCGCGCAGACGGAAGCGAATCGCGCAAACAGGCGGCGCTGCCGGCTGACTTTGGCGGCGAGGGTGTTCATAGGCACATCCTTTGTCTGTGATACCAGTAACGCCATTGTCCCACGTTTACGGGCGCACATGACGAACATCTAGGCCAGCGGAGTATCAAACGGGACGAAAGTCACGCCCGCACCCCGGCAGCTAGTCATTGGGAACGTTCTTAAATGACCAGTCATTAGGGGCACCCTTGGCATAGCCCGCCCCGGCAATAGATACCACTTCACAGCTCCGTCACAGGTGTAGCGGCTTTGTGTGGGCGCGGCCCGCGCTGATTGAGCCGCCAACCGAGGGGCATAAAGCAGTTGAGCGAAACGGTTTGCCCCTTTGCCGTTCGCTCGAGGATTATGTCCCCCTTTTCCGCGGAAACCCCGGCAGTTGCGAAGAGCTGCTGGGGTTTCTGTCGTCTAAGGTGCCGAGTTGATGGACAGGAATCAAGGCACCGAGTCTGCGGCCGCCATGCGCAATGCGGGGCCTCGACAACTTGCGGGCCACAGTGACGCCTCCCCATCGTGCCCCGCGCTATACTCGTCCGCATGGATATCAAAACACGCAACATAGCAACACCCGCCGCGGACGCGCCAGCGACGCCACCCGCCTCCGCCCCCGCACCCGTCGTGGGCCGTTTCGCCCCGTCGCCCTCGGGCCGCATGCACCTGGGCAACGTGTTCAGCTGCCTGTGCTCGTGGCTTTCGGCCCGCAGCCAGGGCGGCAGCATCGTGCTGCGCATCGAGGACCTGGACGATCGCTGCAAGCGCCCGGAACTTGCCGCTCAACTGATTGACGATCTGACCTGGCTGGGGCTCGACTGGGACGAAGGCCCCTACTACCAGCACGATCGCCTGGATCTGTACGAGGACGCCCTGCGCCGTCTGCAAGACGCCGGCCTCACCTACCCCTGCTTTTGCACGCGCGCCGAGCTCCACGCCGCAAGCGCGCCGCACGCCAGCGACGGCACGCCCATCTACCGCGGCGCCTGCCGAAACCTTTCTGCCAAAGAAATCGCCCGCCGCAGTGCTCTGCGCGCCCCAGCCACGCGTCTGCGCGTGCCCACCGTCGATGATCTCGCAGACGACGTGATCGAATTCGTGGACCGCACGTATGGTGCCCAATGCGAGGCGCTCGCCACCGAGTGCGGCGACTTTTTGGTGCGCCGCAGCGACGGCGTGTTTGCCTATCAGCTAGCCGTGGTGGTCGACGACGCTGCCATGGGCGTCACCGAGGTCGTGCGCGGATGCGACCTGCTGGGGTCCACGCCGCGCCAGATCTATCTGCAGCACCTGTTGGGACTGCCCACGCCGCACTACGCACATATTCCGCTGCTCATGGCACCGGACGGTCGCCGCCTTTCCAAACGAGACCGCGATCTGGACCTGGGCGAACTCCGCGCCCGCTTTGGCACGCCCGAAGCGCTGCTGGGTTGGCTCGCCGGACAAACAGGCATCGCGCCGGGCACCACGCCGCGCTCTGCCGAGCAGCTGGTCGAGCATTTTAGCTGGGATGTTATCCGCAAGCACAGGGAGAACATTACCGTAACGGCTGAGTAATCAGGCACCCCACCCCTACGCAACATCCCAGGGCTGGAGTTCGTCGCCCAGGCGAACGATGCAGTCGTAGAGCACGGTATGGCGCTCGGCCGGGTTGGCATCCCGATGAAAATGCCCGTAGTACCAGCGCTTGTAGTCCAAGCGGTCCTCCAGCTCATCGAAAAACGCCGTAAGCCGATCAACGGCGGGGCAATTCCAGCCGGGCGCCGGATAAAGCGTGGGCGAAAGCATGCGCGTAGAGCAGGTGTGGGTGACCACGTAGTCGACCTTCCAGCCCACGCCGTCGAGCTTTGTCCGCGCCTCCTCAAAGTTGCGCTCGTCCGGCAGCTCCTGCGGCCACCAGCTGGAATACGGAATGCGGTATTCCTTGTCCACGCTCGTGGCGCCGCCCATGGTAAAGACCGTTGAGCCGTCGAGTTCAAAAACCTCGCCGCGCGTCAGGCGCCGTATGGGCGAGGTGTCCGACAGGCGCTGTGTCAGTCCGCCGTGCCACAACTCCATGGGTCGCTCCGCCCAGTGGTCGAAACGTTCGTGGTTGCCGTCGACGAACAGCACGGTATAGGGGCGCGACTCCAGCCAAGCGATGTCGGCGCACTCCTCGGCAGAGAAATCCCACGGAAGGCCAAAGTCGCCGGCAATGATGAGATAGTCGTCGCTCGTCAGGCTTTCCCCAAGATCCCAATCGCGCAGCTTTTGCATGTCAGCGCCGCCATGGACGTCGCCCGTCACATAGACCGTCATCGGATCACCACTTCCCTCTTATAGGTTTCGAGATCGCGCTCGACCTGCTCGTCGCCCGTGGCGTTGACCCACCACGGCCACTTAACGCAACACACCGGCTCGTCTACCTGTGCAAACCACGACTTGAGCTCCTCCAGGCTCACCGGGGCGTAGCCGTTGGCGTCCACGCCCACGTCGTAGCGCAGCAGCCCCTGCCGAAGGTTGAACTTGTTATACGCGTCGCCACAGCTGTGGATATGCCCGTGCAAATGCCAGCCGCCGTGCGACATACCCTGCCAGTCGACCATGGGATAGTGGCTCAGCACGATTTTCTGACGGTCGATCTTGAGCACGCAAATGGGCGGCTCGACGATAAAAGCATCCGCCACCGCAGGCTGCGTCCAGTCTTTATCGTGGTTGCCGGGCAGCAGATGGATGCGCTTGCATGCAATGCTTTTGCGCAACTCGTAGGCATCTTGGACCGTCATCTTAAAGCTGAAGTCACCCAAAATGTAAAGCTCGTCATCCGCAGCGACCTTGCTATTAATGCTAGCGACCATGGCGTCGTTCATCTGCCCAACAGTCGACCAAGGCCTGTCGGCGAGCCGCAGCATGTTCTCGTGCCCAAAGTGGGTATCGCTGGTAAACCAGATCATGGGGACCTCCTAACGCTCTTGCTCAAAATAGTCACTCGCCGTCTCATCCTGCCCATCGGCACATCGCGCTTCGATCGGCACGATATCTTGGTAGATAAGGCGATGCTTGTCATCGCGCCATTCATCGTCATGGTAATGGCCAAAGAACCAGGTGCGGTAGTCGAGCCGCCCGTCGAGCTCGCCCAAAAAGGCCTGCAGCGAATCGTCGTAGAACTCGCGATTGCACTCCATGCACAGCTCGTCAGCCAAATCGACCGGCGCCTCGTGCGTCACAACATAGTCGACCTTCCAGCCCGCGCGATCGAGCGAGGCGCGACAGTGTTTGATCTCGCGCTCACTCGGCATCTCCTCGGGCCACCACGTCTTTCCCTCCTGACGCCACTGTTTGTCATGGCTCGCGGCGCCACCCATGGCGAGCACCGTGGTCCCCGTGATGTCGAACACCTCGCCGCGCATCAGGTGCAGCACGTGCGGGCGAACCTCGTGAACGAGGCCCCCGTTCCACTCACGCATTGGCAGCCCCGCCAGCAGATGATGGTTCTCGTGATTGCCGTCGACAAAACACGTGGTCCAGGGCTTGGACTCAAACCAGTCGAGCCAGTATTTGTCGGTGTTCGAGCCGCTCCATATAAAGCCAAAGTCGCCGGCAACGATGACAACGTCATCGCGCGTCAGCGTTCGACCCAATGGCCAAACGCGCGACGAGAAGCGACTCGCCCCATACTCGGCAACACCGTGAACGTCTCCGGTAACGAAAATAGACATCAAACAACACCTCCGTGCTGTGCGACTCTGGACAAATCAATGGAAGAAATTGCAGGCCGGGCCGGCATCTGTATCCCTTAGGGCTTTCCCTTCGTTCTTCCATCCAAACGGATCAAACACCCAAAAAACTAGATCGAGCACACTGTTGGCGGGCAGCATGTTGGGCAGGGCGTCTTGCCTCGCTTGAGTGCAGCCGCTAATGGTACGCTTGTTTTAATGGCGTTTTGAGGAAGGCTTTTGCACCCCGTAGAACGGTGGTAAATCTTGCCGTTCTTAGTGACGATTACCTTGATTTTTGAGGTATCCACGCTGCGGGGCTCGATGGGCGCAGCCACCTCTTGACGAGCTGGCGCTGTTTTCCAAGGCTTGCCTCTCGAAAAACCAAAATCGCAGAATCGATTGATATAGCTGTCGAAACATCCATCGAACAGCAACCCCGTTGCCAGACCCGCCATGAATCCGCAGGCGATCGCGGCCTCTCCTCTTATTTGCATATATCCCTCCTTAATCAATCTTGAAGAAAAAGGCGGCGCGCGCCGCAGAGCCCATGCCCCTGCGGTGCGCGCCAAAAACAGCGCGCTTCCCTGTCCCTAACGGATCAGCTGGCGGCGCTTATCGGACAGGAATACGCCGGCGGCCACCAGGACCGTGCCGCCGATCACGAAGGTCTCACCCAGCAGCTCGGACGCATCGCCCGTGGCGGGCATCGCCGTCTGCCAAGTCGTGGCCTCGGTCTTTGCCTCCGCATGCTTGGCCTGGTACGTCACTTGCGTGACGGGCTGGGTCTGCTCGCCGTTTCCGCGGTCGGCGGCCTCTTGGCGAGCGATCTCGGCGTTAAGCTCGGCAATAGCCTGGTCGAGCTCGACCTTGGCGGCGGTGTAGTTGGCGAGCGCCTCCAAGTATGCCGGCGCCACGGCATCCGTCGCAGCCACGGCGTCATCGAGTTCGGCCTTGGCGGTCGCGGCACGCTCGGCGGCATCGTGGGCCGCAGCGATCTTGGCGTTAAGTACCTCGTCCGCATCGTCAGTGCTGCCGTTGACAATGGCTTCGGCAATATTGATTCTGCGCAGGCGGGCAACCGCGGCGGCAGAGGCGTCGCGCGCGACAGTCGCATCCACCACGGCATCGTCAGCCTCCACCACGTCATACTCGGCATCGCTCACGGCCATCGCCGCTGCATCGAGCGCGGCATCGGCAGTCGCTTTGTCCCCAGTGGCCTTGGCAAGTGCTGCGGCGGCATTCTTAAGCTGAGAGGCGCGGGCGGCAGCTGCATCAGATTTTGCCTGAGCCGTTGCCACGACGGCGTCGGCATCGCTTGCAGCCCGCTGCGCCATATCGAGCTCCACCTGAGTGGCAGCAGCATCGATGCCTGCCTGATCGGCATCGCCTTGGGTGGCAAGAAGTTCGGCCTCCGCCTCGCGCTGATTGGCACGCGCGCTTTCGAGTGCAGACGACGCCGCATCAAACGCACGCTGAGCAGCGGCGATATCGGCTGAGTACGCCGCTAGCTCATCCTGGGCCGCGGCAAGTGCATCCCGTTTGTCGCCAACACCGGCACGAGCGGCGTCCAGTGCGCGCTTGGCAGCAGCCACCTTGCCCTTGGCAATGTCGAGCTCGCCAGACTTGGCGGCCACGGCGTCCTGCGCTGCCGCAACAGCGGCGTTGGCAGCGCTCAAATCGGCGCGGGCATCGCTGACGGCACGCGCGGCGGCGTCAGCTGCAGCCTGCTTTTGCGCCACGGCAGCCTGGGCCTCCGAGGCCTTGGTTGCCGCGACATCAACGTTAGCGGCAGCGCGCTCAACCTGGGTTTGCTTTGCTGCAACGGCCTGCGATGCTGCACTCACCTTGCTGCCGGCATCGTCGGCAACGCCCTGCGCCACAGCAAGCTCCTTGCGTGCCGCATCCACGCCCTGCTCGGGATTTGCCAACGAGTCACACCACGCATTCAACGCAGCCTCATACTCTGCAACCGTCATCGGATTGAGGTTATACGGCTTATACCATTGACCAGAATATACAAATGTTTGCGCCTGTGTACTCCCGTACAGCGTCCCTCGCGTGCAAACGCCCATGCCCGTCACGGTGTAATCGGGGTTGATCACGTTGATGTAATGTCCGACCGAAGGGTTTGGTCCACCGTGCAGTGCGGCGTAGTTATCAATCTGGGAGCTATGCGCTGTATAGAAATCGTAAGCGGCCTTTCCCGTAAGGCCCGACGCGCCCAGCGAGGCGGCGGCAGCATCAAAGATGGCCTTCTCCTGATCGACCCACTGCTTAAACGGATTGCTTCCGTAGTTCCACGCCACATTCTCGCCCACGTTAAACTGCTGAGCGTGCGCGACCTTCGTATCGGAGAAGTTCGCGTCGGCGATGGCGGTCGCCATCATGGCATATGTCACCTTGAGCTCGCCTAGGCCAACGCTTGCGCGATACTCGTTGCACGCTTTGAGCCACACAACCGCCTGCTTCATATTGGTCAGGCTCGTCGCGTCGACTTCCTCGCCCACCTTGTTGTAGCCAGCGAGTTTGCAGTTGAGGATGATATCCGCCGCATCGTCGGCACCCACACTCTTAAAGAATGCGATGGCACCCTGGCGGTAGTTCTCCGCCGATGCATTCGCCGTTGCCTGAGCGGCATCGAGCTTTGCCTGGGCCTGAGCCACAGCCTGGTCGGCCTGCTGCTTTTGGGCCTTCGCCTGATCGAGCGCCTTGTCGGCAGCGTCTTTCTCGTCCTTGGCCGCCGAAAGCTTGGCCTGGGCATCGGCCAGCTCCGTGAGCGCACTGGCATGATCGGTCTTGGCCTGGTCAAGAGCGGCGTCGGCAGCGGTCTTGGCAGCAGCGGCGGCATCCAGCTTTGACTGGGCATCGGCAGCGGCCTGCTGCTGATCGGCAACTGCCTGCTGAGCAGTCTGAACCTCGCCCTCGGCGGCGGCAACGTCCTGCTCAGCGGCAGCAAGCTCGCTCTCGCACTTCGACTGCGCGGCCTTGGCGGCCGTCAGCGCTTCGGACGCAGCAGCCACCTTTGCCTTGGCGGCCTCGTACTCCGGGCCCGCGGCGCCCTGCTCGGCTCGATCCAGATCGGCCTTGGCCGCGTCATAGCTCGTCTGCGCGGCATCCACGTCCGCATCTGCCGCGGCCTTTGCCTGCTGAGCTGCCGAAAGCTTGCCCTGCGCGTCCTGCTGCTTGGCAGCGGCGGCAGTGGCAGCGTCTTGAGCATCCGAGAGCTTGGCCTGCGCATCAACGACCTGCTGCTTCGCCTGTTCCAGGTCACTCGCAGCCTGCCCTGCGGCAGCCTGGGCGGCAGCTACAGCCTCGGGCGTAGCATCGGATGCAGCAGCCTGTGCGGCCTCAAGCGCAGACTGGGCATCACGGGATGCCCTCTGGGCAGCAGTCAGGGCTTCATCCTTGTCCGCCAGCTCCTTCTTGGCAGCATCGAGCGCAGCCTGAGCGTCCTCAAACGCCTTGACATCCTGATCGGCCTTGTCCTGCGCAGCGCCCAGCTGCTTTTCCAGCTCGGCCGAAGCAGCGGAGGCCGCGCTATCGCTCGCACCGCGGGCCGCGTCATAGGCGCCCCGCGCCTGCTGCTGGTTGACGGCGGCAGCATCGTAGGGAGCGGCAGCCGCTTCCAGATCGGCCTTGGCGGTAGCAGCTTTAGCGCGCGCCGCATCAACTGCAGCCTGCAGGTCGGCGACCTTTTGCGCTGCAGACACGGCACCCGCGCCAGTACCGGCGGCCGCAGCGCTCGTCAGCGGCGACATCACCGCAGCCGTTGCGCCCGCGGCGCCAATGCCATCCGCACCCTGCGCCGCCGCGGTCAGAGGCGACAGCAGCGAGCCGCCCGTCATGGCAATCGTCGCCGCAGCAACCGTCGCCACGCGCCCAGCCGCCCTGGCCTTACCCAAGGCCTTGCCGTTCATGTCCTTGTTCATGTTCTTGCTCATTGCCGATTCCTTCCCACGGTGAGCCGTTGTTTGACACAGATAGTCGATCTAACTTGCCCCGCTAAAAAGAGGTGATAACGGGGTAATTAAATCGGAGGAGTTGGAGACAAGCCCACATCCATCAGCGGATGCCGAGCTCATACTCCCGCTCGCGCTCAATATCATTCATGTACTCATAATCTTCGGAGCTAAGCTCTGAATCATCTTGAGCAAACATGTAGTTCTCGGCCTTAGAACAAATACTGTAACCGCAGATGGTATTGAGATCGATATGGTCGGTATTGTCGTTGTAAAGGGGGAAAATTCTGCTGGTCATGCTCAAGTACCTCTCAACATAAACTGAAAACTCATTTGCTTGGTCTCTTTTTGAGACCCCATCTGATGTGCTATGGCTGCAGTATATGTTCTCCCCTTTTACAATGCAAGCATAATTTCAAAAAGTTCTAGGAGCGATAATTGCGCGACACCATCACTTGCCGCCACCGACATCCCCCACCGCGCCCTCACGCGCAGCGCACTCGTTGAGATACTTGACCGGAATCGGCCACCTGGAGGGAGCTCCGTAGCGCGAAAGCCCCACATTGACCAGCTGAACCAGCAGCTCGGACAGATCATCACCTTCGAGCACCTCAATCGAGCGTACATGGATCGCCGTTGCCACATCCTCTTTGGTGCCGTTGTTGACGCCGACAAAGTAGCAGGTCATCCCTGCGCGTTCGAACGTTCCAATGCCGTAATAGGGCGAGTTGTAACTCTCGAAAAACTCCTTCTTACGACCCGCCTTACCCGTAAGCTGGTAATCGCGCACCAAGTTCACGAAGTCGCTAGAGAAGGTCGTCAAGCCCGCATCCCGCACGCGTGCGAGCATAGCGCGTCCGCCCGCCCGCACGTCAAAGATATAGGCGTCCTTGTCGAGCTTACCCTCGGCCGTCAGCAGCTCAAGCTCCATCTCGTCCACGGGACCGTCCTCGATCGGATGTGAGGCGTAGTCCATGGCCCCGTCCGCACCGATCGTCAACGTCGCAAGGCGCTCATCCAGCTCAACCTTATCCTTCTCCTTGCGCGCAACATTGGCCACGCCGCAGACCGTCACCGACCCAACGCCAAAAGAGCCAAGGTCAAACGCCCTCACCCGTCCGTCGGCAACATCTTGCTTAACCAGCAGCTCTTTGAGCATGGCCCCCAGGATCCCCTCCTGTGCGCCGCGCACCTTTGCATTCGACGCCGCCTTAAACAGCGGCTCGCACACATCCGGCGTCACATGCTGTTCCACCACCCCAGCGTGCAGGGCATAGCCATCGTTCTCGGCAACCTCGTTAGGCACAACAACCAGATTCCAAGCCAACGGATCAACAACTCCGCCGTCATACGACGCGCGCACATCCCAGGAGGTATCGCTGAGTCGATCGGCGAGTTTGCGCGCGACCCCGGCAAGCCCTTTGCGCGCAAACGACACCACGACCCGCTGCCCCACCGAACGTTCCGCAACCACGCGGGCATATTGCTCGCTTTTCAAAACCTCGTAGAAGCTCTTACGCGGATACTCTCTGAGCGACACCTGGGCAAAATCGCTGTACCGACGCTCAAGAATCTGCAGCTCTCGGTACAGGATGCCCTTCTTGGTATAGGCGACCTTTTCCGCTTGGGCCGAAAACGTAAGATCACGGCGCTTGGACGGCTTATCGCCCTTGGCGCGGCGCAGGATGTACTCGTCACGTTGTCCGTGAGCCAGCACCACCGAAGCCACGGGCGACAGCCTGTAACCAACCTGGCTGTTAATCTTCTCGAGCTCCTTCTTGTCGCCTGCCGCACGACCGATCAGCACCCGTCGCTTGGTAAACGTTCGGATCTTAAGTTCGAAGGTGCAATCCTCGTTGATAACGGTCTCGACCGTCTCAATCTTGGCAGGGCCCGTTCCAGCTTCCTCAATGGCGTCGCGGCGAGCACCCTTGGCGCTTACAACATACAAGTGCCCCGTATCATTGGGAATCTCGTCCTCGATCCCCTCAAATTGCGAGCACGAGTTGAACAGCAGACGCAATGCGATGTAATCATCCAGCTCGTTCCAATGAGTTTTAATCGGAACCATTTGCTCATGGTCGAGCGAAGCGCTCAGGTCACCCGTCTGCGCGCCCGCCTTGACCATCAGAAAGACGCGGTTGTCCTCGAGCTGCGTAAGCGCGACGACCTTACCTGTCTGGCACACATCGGCCATAAAGTTTGCCACGGCATGCTTGTCCGCATCGCCGACGTTGCACCAAAAGACCGAGTAGCGCTTCTCGGCAGCCGCGGCATCGAGCTGCAATACGAGCTCGGACACAGCGATGTCTCCCAAGCCACACGGCTGGCTATGCTTCGATTGCACGACCGATCGCCTCCATCATCTCCAAACTGATTGCTCCATCAGCTGCCATATAGGGGAAGGAGAACACCATCCCCTCGCCATCGATCGGCTTTTGACGGAGCTCCAGCGCCGCTTCATCGGCCAAAACATTGACGATCAACAGGCGCTTCGCCCCAACTTTTTGAGCCTTTGCCTTAAAGCGCTCGGCATCCGTAGTCTCGCCGCCGGAGCGCCTGTAGGCCTCGTAGGCGCCGATGCGATAGTGCTTAAAATCGATCCACACGCCGGTCTTGTTACCGGCGGCATCGAGCACCTCAAAATCGCCGCCTGTCTCGGCATGAGCCGCATCACCACGAGCAAGCGAATACCGGCCATCGTAATACGCCTCGAAGATAGCCCTACCGGCAGACTCTCCCAGTTCTCCCAGGTACACCGCCTGGAACATATAGGGCGTCATGTGTGCCGTCGCCGCCGGCTGCGGCATCGCAGGCACCCCGTCGTGCGACCAACGCTCGCGCACTTCCTGAATCGACAGCAGCTCGGGCACGCAGGCCGCCGCCTGGCTTACCTGGCGAACCTTCGCGCCCTTTAATCCCTCGTCGTAGTGGCAGCGCTCCTCCAGGCGGGCAGCAATCTGCTCGACAGGTTCACCCTCATAGCTGGGAAACTCAAAATGCGGCACTTTACACGCTCCGCCCTGCGCATACGCATAGCCACTCGCGGCGAACGGCATGTGCAGTGCGGTGCTTTTGCGCGCAGGATAGCTAGCGAGATCCTCCCACGGCAGGCAAAAATGATGCAGATAAAAGTCGCGTTCGTCATCGAAGGCGGCCAGGTCTTCCTCGCGCGCATCGAGCGAGGTGACCTTCCACGCCAGCTTTTCGTGCTTCTCTTTTGCCAGGTTGTTCCTAAAGGCAGCGAGGTTCTGCTGCTTGCTGGCAGCGTGTTGCTTCTTGTCCGCCATGTGATTGTTGACGGCCGCGCAGGCGCCAACCACCTGCTCCAGCTCGTAGCCCATCGGCAAATCGTGCAAGAACGAAAAATCGCAATCGGCGGCGATTTCGCGATCGAGCATCACCTGCACGTGCGGCATCTTTACGCTCGTACGCATCAAGCGACCCACGGCCTGCGTCACGATGCGAGCGCCTTCGACCTGGTAAGAGAGGGTGTCGCGCACCGGCAGTTTTCCACCGACGCCCGCCAGTACCGTGCGCACGCGATGGCGCTTCTGGATAAACGGAATCTCGCCGCGCGCCACGAGCTCCTCCTGTTCGACCACGCCAAGCAGTACCTGCTGGTCAAACTTCTTTGAGCTCATATCGACTCCCCAGGTCAAACGGCTCGTAGGCGACTCCACGTACAAAAAATCGAGGTCCATCTTGGGGTGTCGCTCAGCGTTGTCAAAACCACAATCGACCTGGCGCACCGCGTCGCGCAGGCTCTCCGGCACCTCGTATTTAAGATTCTTGGAAAAGCCACCAGCGGCAAGGTTGATAAACATCAGGGTCGGCTCGCCATTCTTCAGACGTTCCTGAGCGGCGCGCCAGCCCTCCTCCCAGCCGGAGGCATTAAAGCACGGAACCATATCCTTGGCCTCCTCGAGCGACTTCTCGTACGACGCCTCGGGGTGCTTAACGTTCCTAATCACCAGTTCGGCAACGATTTCTCGGGCAAGATCCAGTGCCAAACTATTAAAGTCGCCATGGTTTCCCATGTGTCGTGTCGTAAAGATGGCTCCCGCCTGCTGCTCACTGCGCGCCACGCCACGCGCCCAGGCGCTCACGGCAACGAGCGTCTTGCTCAGACGCTTGAGTTCAAACTCGATGCTTTCGGCATCGCTCGTGGTCACCCTGTCGGCAATCTTTCGGCGAAGGCACACCGCAAGCCCTTCGCTCACGCCAATCTGGTCAAAGAATTCCATCGCACGCTCGTACACCTCGTCGGGCGACACGATACCGCCTCCATAGGCGCCGCCGGCCACGGCCGCCATGCCGGCAAGCTTCTTGGACTCGTCAACCCAAACGACGTCGACGTCATACACCGTTGCCGCCTGTTTGTTGAATAGCTTGGTCTGTCGCACGATCTCTTGGTTCAGCTCGTCGATCCAAGCATCCTTACGAACCACGCCGTGCACTTCGTCCAGGTAATCAAGGTCAAAGTTCTTAATGGTCGGCGCATTCCAGGTAGCGCTCATGCACACGCAGGGAGCCTTGGCGGCAATGGACGCAAGATACGCCTCGGGCATGCGCTCAATGCCATGATTGGTCAGGTACGTGGTTAACATATGGTCGATGGTCGTTTCCATCACCAGGTAGTTAACACCGCGCGCGTACATCGAATCGTCAACGGCATCGATCTCGTCGTTCTTGCGATCCTTAAAGAACAGCGCCAGCATCAGCGAATTCCAGAAGTATTTCTCGTTGGTCTGGTCGTTCCTAATGCCCAGGGCATCGATGATATTCTTGCGCGAAAGATCGTCCTTGTACGAAATGCTGCCGTAGTACAGCCTGTCCATAAGCGTGGCGCAGCGGGCAAGATGGCCCACTACCATCCTAACGAGGCCGCGCGCACGGCGCACCGCCTTGTTGACGGTCTGCTGCTCGTCCGTCCCACATGACGTAATCACATTGCGGTTGCGGCGAGCATCGAGCTCATAGCGCAAAGGTTTCGACAGGCCATCGCCCACCGAGACATCGTCGTTGCCAAACAGACGACGACCGGCAAGCTGCTCGTCTTTCGCCTCGTCAGACAGGGCAAAAGGCTGCTGCAGCTCCATATCCTGAATACACGCAGTGATCATCTTTTGAATACGCTGGGCACCCTTGGCAATCTCTTCGGCAGTCTCCTCGACGCTCGCTCGCGAAACCTTGCCCATTGCCGCGTTTGACCCCTCGTGCTCGCCCGAGGTCGAGGCGTGCGTATAGACCGCCATCCACTGGCCTCGATTTCCCAGCAGCAAAGGATCCACCACGCCACCATTAAAATGACGGTCAAGGATGCGCAGCATCTCATCGGGCTGGAATTTCATATGGTCCGCCGCTAGCATCGACAGCATGTCGGCCTTCGCATGGTCGATCTCGTCAAAGACAAACAGACACTCATCGGCAACCGATGCATTAAAGAACACGACACCCGCGCCTGTCACCGTATCGATTCTATTGACGAGCTTTTGCGGCGTGCACGCGATCACATGCGGCGTGCGTTTATCGTTGAGCAATGCCGAGGGCCAAATCTGGGGAATCACCTCAAAGCCACGTATGATGCTCTGACGTCCACGACCCACCGCTCGGCGCAAGCTCGCGTCTGCCAACGCCAGCTTATCCCACAGCCCCGGAGTCAGGCAGTCGACAACACTTCCCAGACGCTCCTTCTTGTCCAAAATGCCCAAAAGATCATCGGCGATCTCCATTGCGCTGTTCCACGCGTGCGTAATGTCGCGAAGAACGGCCTCGTCCTTCGCTCCAAAGGGGCAAGAAATATCGCGCGGCTTTATGCTGCCCTTGTCAAACCTGGCATCGATCCAGTTTGTAATGTTCTCGCCCGCTCGCGGAAGATCGAACACCATGCGCGCCGCATCTTTGGGATCCATGCCCTGGCCAGCCAGCAATTCGCGCACGCTTGCAACAAAGTTGTCGCGGTTGTCCTTGCCCGGAACCACAAACACCAAGGTACGGCGACCGCGACATTTATTAAAACAGCCCGACTCATCCCAGCCGCCGGCAATCAGGTCTGCCGTGACCTGCTCGGCCGTGTAGTTTTTACCCGAGCCCGTCGTGGCGCCCAAAAAGTACAGGCCGTTGTTGTCCTGGTCCTTGGCGCCGTCCTGGTCCTGTGGGACAAACAGCGCACGCTCAAAAAACTCGCGCATCGCCTTTTGGCGCGCAAGATAGGGGACAAGTTCCTTGTCGCTCGCAGACGACGGATTCGATTGACAGCTCAGTTCCCACGTAGCCATGGTCAATCCTCCGATTTAGTTGTTGCATGTGTTGAATACCATCCCGTGCGGACAAAAACTCACGCAGGGCGGTTGAGCGGCATCCATGCCGCTTGAGAAAAGGAAAGAAAGGGAAGAGAGGCAGTCGGCGATTACTCGCACGAAGCGAGCAGCTTCTCAAGATCGCACTCCAATGCTTCACGCTCCTCAACGTCCATCACTGCAAGGGCGACACGCATCAGGGACACCTTGGCGGCAAGCTCCTTAACCTGGTCGGGGCGCTTGCTAAAGTGGTCGTAAATCCGCAGGGCCTCCCCGGCCGTCAGGTACTGCCACTTTTCCAACGAAGGCTTTTCGGACCTGCTCACGGCATCGACCCACTCGCCAAGACCCTGAAAACCGTTGCCCGTAGTCGTGCCGTTCATAACCACATCGAGCGGGCTCAGCAAGCAATCGGGCGATTTTTTGTACACCAATTTGGTGAGCATAAGCACCTGGGCAAGGTTGCGATACTTGTCCTGATCGGCATAGAGCACGTCGTTGTAGCAGGCGCACGCCTTAAGCAGCTCGTGGGCGGCAATGCGCTCCGGCCCATCAAACGGAACGCCGCGCAACAACACCCCAGCAAGATCGAATGCCTTGCCGCCCTGCACGATCTTGTCGAGCGCCGAGCCGTCCACCAAATCCGCCAGCCAAGCAAACTCAGGCTGATACGGCTTATGCTCGTCCTCGTCCTCATGCTCCATCCAGTTGTTCACCAGCGTCAGGGCTTCAATCTCCCTCCCGTTCAGAAAGGGCGAATTCTCCCCCATCTCTTCCTGCAAAAAGCCCCGCGGCTCATGAGAGCGCTCGTACGCAACCGCAAGTTCCCCGTCGCTCACGACCAAGGTCGCACGGGAAATATAGGTATCTTCCCGCATGTCCCTCCAGGCGTACATCATAAGGGAACGCAGCTGACGGAGCATGCCGCGCGCGCCGGCACCTTCCTTAACCGCGCGCTTCGCCGCAAGGCGAGCAGCATCTGCCATCAGCTCCATCTTGGCGCCATTTCCCATCATGTTGTTGTACTTGGGCAGGTACTGTTCATACGCAATCTGGACCAGATCGTCCACGCTCAAGGCGTTAAAGTTAATCACCGAGCCAATGCGCCCGCACAGCTCGGACATAATACCCCAAGTCTCAACATCCTCGATGGTCGCACTGTCTCGCAGCTCGTTTGCCGATTTTGCGGCGGTGCGCACGGCGGCATACGAGGATCCGAAGCCGACCGTGGTGCCAGACTTGTCACTCAGGCGCTTGCGCACCAGAGCATCCAAGCCCATAAAGGCGCCGCCCAAAATGCAAACAACCTGATCGAGGTTGAGCGTCTTAATAGCCGCACTCTTGGAGGTATCACATTCAAACGGCATCTCCCCGCCTTCCAAGAGCTTAAGGAACGACTGCGATGGACTAAAGCTCGATGCAACTTCGCCCCCATCGGGCTCGGCACGAACCGCCTTGTCAAACTCGTCAAAGAGCACCAAGCAAATTTCGCCGGGATTGGCAGCCTGATAGTCCGCGACCTGCGACAGGCAGTTGCTCATGCTGGCACCGCGCCAGCCCTCGCCCGTCATGGTGGAGACATCGAACACGAACAGTTTGAGCCCCGCGGCATCTGCCACGGCCTTGATGGTGTGGGTTTTTCCCGTGCCGGTGGAACCCATCACCAAAATGGCAGCGGGCGAAAGAGCGTCGCGCGGGTCGGCGCCGCGTGCCAACATCACGCAGCGGTTGACCTCAAAGCTCAGCGCCGTCACAAAGGCCTCCAAGCTTCCTTCGTGGCCAATAACACTCTGACGCGTCTGCTCCACCAGACGCGTAGGCGCAATTCGATTGAGCAAGTCCTGGTAGCGATCGATGTTTCGATACTGCTTCTGAGTCATGGGCGCCTTCCTTTCCATATTGGTTTTCTTTCCTTCGATGTGGGCCGAGCCCTTAAACCACTACAGTGCCAGCGATGTCGCCGACTCCAGATAGATCACGTTGCCCGGCTGGGTAAAGACCGGAATGTGGTAGAGCAGCTGCAAAATGCCCTGCTTGAGCAGCGGAAACAGTGTGGGATGCAACACTTCGTACATCAGGGCACCAGCCATAAGAGCGGTAAGTACGGCAAGCAGCAGAAGCTTTTGAGCGTTAGAGAATACCGACATGGTCGTTCCTTTCTTTATGCGAGATATTTGGATTGCGTTGTGGGTTAGCGACTCATAGCGATGGCAATGCCAATAACCGTGATAACCACGGGGATCGCAAGCGATGCGAACACAATCCCGGCAAAAAGGCCTACCACCACCGCGCACACGACGATGACCAGTGCTGTGGGCACAAGCGCGAGCAGAGGAGTAACCACGCAGGCAGATGCAAAGCGAAGCCCGTGGAACAAGCACTCATGAGGGAATAAAGCCTTGAGAACTCCTTCGACAATTCGCCACTCGACAATCGTTCCGACTGTTAAGACAACAGCCCAAAGCAGATAATCATTGGCGCGGGAATCCGAAGCCATCTTTCCGGTAACGCCAGCCCACCAATCAAATGCGGCGGCACAGCCCAGCAAACAGACGATCGCGCAGACGACGGATGCAAATGCGCCCGCACCCTCAATTGCACCGAGCAGCTCGCACATGTCGGATTCGCGCTCTCCCGTTAACAGCACAATCCATTTGTGGGCAAGCGCCGCAACGACCGCCACGCCCAGCACAACCCAGTACGCCCTAAACGCCACCAGGCGCCACGAATGGAGCGGAATCACCGTGTTGCCCTCGCCAATCTCGAACATAAAGCCGCCGAGCCACGTCGTCAGCAAGCACATCATGTCGACGGCGACAACGTACAGCACAACCGCAAAGAGGGTTTGCAGAATCATGCCGAAAATATTCACTGTTGTTGGCTTCTTGAGAGCGTCTGGCTCGATCCTATACGTGTCGTATCCGTTCATTAGCTGTCCTTTCGTTGCTGAAACAACTAGTTGGTTTATCCACTGTAGCTTGATACAACTAGGAGATATGCAAATCTCTTAGTGTTAGTATCTAGCGAAATATTACCCAATGCGTACGGCCTCATACGCACCATTCGATTTTTTTCTTTTTCATTTGAGTGCCCCGTCTGAAAAACGCCGCAACTGCTCTTCTTGTAGACTGAAGGCAATTGAGCCGCGACGGGCCAGTCAGCGAACCGCGCAATATAGGGAATATGCAGGAGGTGCGCATGCTCAAAACTAAAGCAGAATTTGCAACTCTTCGCTTAAACGAAGATCTCAAGCCATATATGAGCCGATATCTATCGGATCTTGTGTCTCATATGGTCGAGAAATATCAGCCTTCGTCGAGAACGAAAAGGCTCATTGAACTGTGCTGTCGCGATTTTGAGTTTTCGAGCGAGCACGTCGATGGCCCCTCGTGGTCTGTTTTGGGGATTGACCTCAAGCGACCTTCGGCCGCCTCGTTTGAGTTTGAGGACCGCGTTTACAACGAAGCAACCGACGAATGGGATTATGTGCCCGCTTGCGTTTGCAAAAACCGAGTCAAAGTCCCGACGTCGACGTTTACTGCCATCGAAGAGAATATCTTTTTATACGACTACGAGCAGGACGCAGCCTCTCACACGTACGAATCAGCACTCATTTACTGCAGGCCCCCCGAGCTACGACCGCTATCCCAATTCCCGGCATCTATCGATGCGGCAAATGCGCGAGTCCTGGATTTCCTCAGAACGCGCTCGAAGCAGCTGCAACGCAGCGCAGGCATCCCCGATCTGCTTTCGGTCACTGAGTGGTACTACATCTTTCTTGCGGCATCCATTGCCTGCTCTCAGTCCCATGCCACGGCCGTCATTCAGATTTCGGACCGTCTGTTCAATCTGGCGCGAGCCGTAGATGGACGTCGCCTTCTTTGTGACCTCGGCCTGCTAAAGAGCATTGTGCTTCTTCCCAACACCATTGCCAAAAAGGCCGAGGGTCGCGCGCTGCTCTTTATTGGCGACGGCGAGCCCAATGATCCGTATTTCCTTTTTGACGGCAGGAGCTTTGACGACAAGCAAATGACCGATGAGATTCTGCACCAGCTCCTCGATTCCGTCGACCGAGCCTACGGCGATCAAAAGAATCCAGTCTATTGGCATCGGCTCGAGGATCAGGGCAACGGCATCTATCCCCTATTACCCAATACAAAGAGCGGATCGTTCGACGAGAGAATGTTCATCCCCCTTGGGTCGCTAGCGCCAATCTACCGCGGCACCGCCCGCAGCGTTGTAACCAAACTGCCCGAATCAGATCCGACAGACAGTTACCAACAGCACGACTGCTACTACCTGTCGCTAAAGCATCTTCATGATGGCGCAATCATTGCCGCAGAAGATGTACTTGAGCGTGTCCCCGATACAGATATCTACGATGTAAGCCGTGTAGACTACGAAGATTTTCGGAAGGCCAAACCGATCGACGCCCGCGAGGCGAGCCTTCTCATATCACGCGTCGGGCCTCCATTCAAGCTTGCCCTCATCACGCCAGGCCACTTTTCTGTCGGTTCTGAGCGCCCCGTGGAGCGCGGTCTTTTGTTTGAGAGCATTGTCCCCTGCGACGCCATGTTCTGCGCTACCTTTGAGGACGAGCTGCTTGCCCAGTTTGTCCTGGCATACCTGTCGTCCGATGAGGGGCAGAAGAAACTGGCGGACACCTCGCACGGAGACGCGCTTGTGCAACTTGCCCCAATGGACCTGCGAAGCATGACCGTGCCTGTTCCCGGGCGAGCGGAGCAGGAGCGCTACGCGCTAGAGTACGAAGCAAAGCAGCGCGCCTACGAGGACGCCCTTAAGCAGGCGGAACATTACGCTGCGAGCAAGGGAACGATGTAGCGACCGAGGCCGGCAGACTGTCCGGACTTTTGCCGACAGTCTGCCGATCAGGCACGCCGTTCAGCGCAGCAGCTAGAGATCCTCAACAGACTTCGAACTGGCTTTGGCCGCCTCTTCGCCCGCGATCAGGTCCTTAACCGTTATATACGCACTGTACGTAGCATCCTCGATCTTTTCCAAAACATCATCAGGGTCGCAAGTGCCCCAAGTTTCTTCGAGGACTCGAGCCAATCCCCAAGCAGCGCTGAGCAGGACGTCAACGTCCTTTAGATCTAAATGATCGACCGTAAAGGGATAGTCCGCGCACTCCAGTAGATACGTGTCAACTGCGCCAATTGCCTCAGCCACGTATGGCTCAAGATCGCAATGGGGTTGGAGGGCGCACAGCGACTTGTGCGGATCGGTCGGCTCGATCCAATACAGCGTTGTCGCATCCTCGCATTTCTCGAGCGGATAACGCTCAACCGCCTTCTCCCAACTTTCATACCAAGGATCGGCATCGCCGTCCGTCATCGACCCGCAAAGATCAATCGCCGCAGAAACAGTCGCACACGAGCATCTATAACTGGCGCCTTTCCTAAAATCATCATTGAGCTCGTCGTCGCCAGACAGCCTCGCCTCCATGATCAGAAACGGGCCGTCATCATCTGTAATGCTCATGGGATAGTTGTCACATTCGTAGTACGGATACATTTTGTCTCCAATCAACCGTTCGGTCACATTAACAAGCAATATCAAAACCGCGCTCACGCGGAGGGTTGTCGTCCTCGATCCATTCGAGCCCGTCGTTCTCATCGATTCCGGCATCGGGGACTGACGACCATCTGAACTCGAAACCAAGCTGGTCAAGCTCATCGACTCGCTCACTGATTACTCCGTACGCATCCAACGCATTCTCGAAATCCTCCGAAGACACATAGCCGCGCTCGCACTGCCTGCGCATCTGATGCAAGCGACCCATGGCGGCGGCGATAATCTCGCGAAGAGCGATAACCTCGCGCTCGCATACATCAATGTTTCCTTCGTTGAGCTCGATGCGATCGGACATAACGGCCTCCCTGGTTTTAACCCTTTTCGCTTGACTCCATTGAACAACCGCAAACAGCCGCGTAATATGACTTTTATCGCGTTTTAAATTTTGGCTGTTTGGAGCATCAATGCATAAGTCCGAAAAAGAAGCATTTAGCTGGGGTTTTGAGGCTGGTTTTCTTCGCTCCCCTGTCAATCCCCGTATGCTACTTCTTAACAGGACGCCGGAGATTGATTGTGCCGGCGACGGAAACACATCCGGCAATGCAAGCGCATGGAGTCTCGTCTCCATAGCCAACGACCTATTGCGCGTCGACTTAAGCTCGCTTTTCAACGAAATCGGGGGGCACTTTCGTAAGCGAGCAAACCAGCGCTTTTATATTGATTTGCAGAACGCCATGCGCCAGTCCTCTGCTGCTCTCCACCATGCGCAACACGCTTCGATAGACTGTGCAGCCGAGCAAGACTATGACGATCGGCTCGATCCAGACGATCCCGACCAAGAGCCCACCCAAGCAGAATTGAACGAAGCTGAAATCGCTATCAACCTTCAAAAACAAAAGGAACGCGACCTCGATTTCTTTGCTCCGATATTCGACAAAGCCATTACAAGCCATGCACACGGAGAGATTTCCGGCATGGCCAGATATCTCCTTAAAAATGTCTGTAGACAGTGTGTCATGAACATCACGGCGATTCCCGACTATCGCTATTACAGCTGCTGGATAAACAACAACGCTATTGAGTGCGACGAGATCAACCGCCTGTACCGCGCGGTGATTACAACATCGGACCAACTCAACAAGCAAGAAATGGCGTCCCTCTTCAGCTCCTATCTCCAGCTCGAGTCGAACGACATGAGCATTAACGCTACCAACGGCGAGACCAATCTAACAGCACCGGTGCCGTATGACCGCGACAATCCTATACGCAACTTTCCCAAGGCGAAATCTCAGATAGAAACAGCTTGCGTCTGCACCAATATCGATCTCTTTCGAGCGCTTCTCATTGTTTTTTATCAGGAATGTCTGGAGCTTACCCCGCTGCTTAAAAACACCGAGGCACCTAGCCTGCTCGCGCAAAACGAAGAGTTTTTCCCAGCCGCCATCAAAACAAGCGACCCGCGACAATTTCGATTATTCGATGAGCAGCTGCCGGCAATCATCCGCTTTGGCGAAGCTTTTGTATACGCAGCCAAAAAACACTTGCCCGGAAACGAAACGGCCCAAAAGCTCGAAGAGCATTTGAATGGAATAAAGCGCATGAACAGCGCCCCCTTTATGCAGGCGTTTCGTAAAAACTATCTCGAAGCTATGCGCGAGAACCAGATCTTCGCAAATGGAGACTTCCATACGCATGCAGAGCTTAACGACCAGGAAAACCTCAATAGGCTCGTTGGGCTTCAAGCCGTTATTTCAAAGGCAGGAGAGCTCTACTTCACCGAAGAGGAATGGTCCTTTGCAAGCCTTTATGCCCGCATCCTTCACGAGCTGCTGCTGTGCGGCATTATGCCGATAGCATGCCAAACCTGCGGTTCGCTCTTTTTTCCGACCGGTCCTAACAGCAAGTACTGCGATCGATATAACGCGGCGACCAAGCTCTATTGCAACCCGCGCTTTAACGCCAAGAAGCATCTTGGTCGTAAATCGCCCCGCGATGTCGCGCTTAATATACAGAGAAAGACCGAAACGGCATATGAAAAGGGCCTAACGGATTGTGCCCACTATTTTGAGCGCCTCGGCAGCTTTGTCCTCGATGGTCTTGGCCCAGCATACCAAGCGAACGACCTCATTTCCGATGAGCTCTATAGGACGTGGCTGTCTATCGTCAACCAGCCCAATTGTAGAGCGAAAATCAAGCGGCCGGATAGGCTCGAGTATCCATACCCCGTGCTGTGGTACGGATTTGTCCGCGATGGCAATCGGTATGTACAAGTCGAGTTTCCTGGAGCCGAGTACCCGACGCTTTTTGAATGTTTGAGCCAGCTCGCCGAAAGCCCACAATCAAAGTGCACGCTGAAGCACAAGGGACCCGGCGAGCACCCATACAGCTCATGGCTTATCAAGTTATACGAGTTGTTGGAGATCATTGCGCAAATTAATAGCGCCGACCAGGTGGCAAAGCCCATTCCATTGCTTGGAATAGATAGGGACGATTGTGTCTCGACCGACCCGACCGCCCAAGGCACACGGAGCGCGCCCGACGCATGCGTCTACAGCACCGGCACGATAGATAGCCTTAGCTTTACCGTGTATACGAAGGGATATGACCCGGAAAAGCGGGAACGAGCCTGATGTAGCGGCTTCGAGCGAAGCCGCCGGTCACGGGGTGGCACCGGGGCGCGGACGCCGCGGGCCATTGGGAGCAACCCTCCTCCGCTACCTGCGCGACGTGGCAGCGCCGCTGCGTCGTCCCTGTCGCCGAACATCGTCCTGAAGGCGCGGGCGGGTGTCCATGAACAGCCGCGCCCGCACTAGCCTGGGGGACAGCCGCCCCGCCACCAGCAGTGCGCCGGCACGCCTCGGCACCGCCAGGGTCTCCGCCTCCACGGGCAGGGCAACTTTCTCGATGACCTCGGCAGAGCACACGCCCGACAGGTCAACCCCGTTGTAGACGATTGGCCTCATGCGTTGCCCCTCGCGCGCCCGTAGGTGTTACCGCTACTCTGAAAATGACCAGATGATCACCCAACAATCTTTGGCGAGTGGGGGCTGAACGCATCGTTGCCGTTCTGTTCATCCACCGCCCTGCGCCCCAGGCTTAAGGGTTCTGCCGCGTCATCTTCCACCCGCACGGACAGGACATAGTAGAAGTCGGCACCCTGATTCCCACGATCCCGCACGTAGCCAAGGTCGGCCAGGCGGTCGGCCAGCTCGTCCCTCGAAACCAGCTCATTCGAGGTTATGCGACACGCCACAGGCTCGATCTCGTAGGTGTTCGTCTGGCTTATGGCGTTCCGATAGAAGCGGAACCACGACGTGCGGAAGAGATCCTTATGGTGCGAGTAGACATGCCCGTCCTTAATGGCATAGAAGTAGAAGAGAAAGCGCCCGCCCTTGCGGAGCCTGCCGCTGCTTTCGAGAAAGTGATAGTAGTCATCGGGAGAGTCCCCTCGAATGTAGCCAATCACGAACGATTCGCCACCATGCCCGTAGGAGTCGCTATCCGTCTTGCCCGCGCTTGGAGGCTCAGCCACAACCATTTCGGTGAAGTAGCTCAGCCGGTTCAGCCGCGTATTGCTTGCCGTGTTCTCGCCGATGACCTTCTCTATGAAATCGCGCAACGCATTCTCTGCCGTCCTGCTGATGCTCGGCTTCATGGCGAAAGCGCCGACACCCGGCAAAATCTCCTCGAAGAGCCGGAATTGGCCCTTCTCGCCCGTTTCGCCCGACCCCGGATAAAGCACGTAGCTGCCAACCGTGCGCCGTATCGCGTCGTTGTACGTGTGCATCTTCAGCAGGTCACCGCGCTTGTAGGTGTTCGTGGTGGAGGCCGCCTTCTCCTCGTTAAGTTCCTCGCGCTCTGCCTCCTCGGTGCCCACATCCTTGCCGACAAGCCCCGTCAAGTCGGTGATGCGGTACTTGGCGTCGAAGTGGACGAATGCAACAGCTCCATCTTGCACTGCGGCTCGCTCGTTTGTATAAGCATCCGGGAATATCGCGAGCGTGTAGTCGGGTCTGAACGGTCTCGAGTACGAACCCTCGTAACGAGTGGCATGAAAGTCACGGGGCGAGAAGGTGCGGTTGTAGTAGAGGTTTACCTTCGCGCCGCACTGCGCAATCTGGAATGACTGGCAGGAGCGTACGCCCTGCTTGAGGGATATTGACAGCCCACCGTCGGGATTCGTCCCGATAAATGGGTGGTCATCGGTGCTTATCGGCTCGCACCCCTCGATCCCCCTTACGATGTCGTACAGCTCAAAGAAGATCCAGTACTCGTAGAGGAGGGCCACATTCTTCGATTCGCCCTCGTAGATGTCATCCTTGCCCTTCCAGTCGAGCTGCAGCGCCATATCGAGCATGGAATATGCGAAGAAGATCTGCGAGTATCCCTCGCGCTTCTGCAACACCTGGTTGTTCTGAGGCATCATCTGCAGGGTGCCGACATCGTCGAAGAAGGCGTCGCTGAGTATCGTATCCAGCATGGCGTGCAGCGCGGCGGCTTCGCGATAACACTCCGTCTGCCGAGTATCGCCCTTCTCGGCATCCAGGACAGTCATCAGAGAGGTGCAGATCCGGTCAATCTCATGCAGGGCAAATTTCACAAACCGATTGGCGGGCGTGTCGAGCAGGTCGTACTTGCGCGTGACGCTGACCATCTGGGGGAGGTAAACGCCTCCCGCATCGCCGCCGCAGTTCAAGCGCGTCCACATCCGGCTGTTCGAGAAGGGGTTCGTATAAAACCTCCGGGACGGCATGCCAGCCCCAACCGACCGCAGCTCGTCCTCGTGATCCAGCGTCCTATCAGGGTTCCTCTTTATCGCCTCGAAGAGGGCTTGGAGGTTCGGTTCGTAGCAGAACTGCCGCAGGAAGACGAACTGCTCAAGCAGCGTCTCGCGATTCTCGTCGGCTTGCTTGTAAACGTTCGACGTGGAGCCCGAGTAGTCAAGGAGCAGTGCAGCGCACCTTGCGGCAAGCTCCTCGGTGAGCTCGATGTAATCGTCTTCATAGCCAATCTTGAGCGGGACGACTTCGAACTGTAGCATCGGCGCATCAGCTTCCTCGCCGAATCGAATCCTCGAACGCCCGAGATAGTTCACGAACTGGAAGGTGACACTATTGCCGTTTCTGTCGCACCTGATATTCTTGCCTTCGTTTTGGAACGAGGCGCGAGGATGCAGGCCACCATCAGGGGTCCGCTCGTATTCGAGCACATAACATGTGGTTTCGTTGATTCGAAGCGTGGGACTCCCGTCAAGACCGTCCTTGACGGCGAAGGCTGGTGTTGAACCAGCGCCATTCTGGGATGCTTCCGGCTTGAGACCGAAACACGTCAGCCCGGTTAGCCCGGTCTGCTGTTCCTCGTCCCAATCGACTCGGTCATGCGCACCGCTCTGGTAGAGCCTGGCTATTGTTCTTCCATCCGCTGCAAAGCGGATTGCGCCGATGCTGCCGTCCATAGGCTAGATGAAGCTCGCATACTGCACGTTATCGAGTTTCGCTGCCATCTGGCTTATCTTAACGGAGCTCAGCTCGCCATCGCATATGTCTTTCAGGCTTTTAAGCAGATTGCCGATCTCACGCTTGTTACCATGGAGCTTCGGCAGCACCTTCTGGACAATCTGCTCATCGACAGAACGCTCGAGTTCGTAGTTCTCGCCGTCAAGCTCGTGCGCGGCATTAACGTACATTCGCACTTCGCGCACGGTGCGGAAGGCAAACTCATAGCCGCATTTCTCCAGCTCTTCATACAGCTTGCCGAACTTCTCGAAGATGGCGTTAGCATCATCTTCGCTGATGTAATTGGCTCCCTCCCATATGTCCTTGGCGAGACGCAGAAAAGCCTGGGGGACGCCGGAAGCTGCGACGGCAACGTCCGGCGCATCCTCGATGGCTTTGAACCCTGCGAGGACTTCGGCCTTCGACGGCTTGAACTCTATGACGTTTGCCCTGTCGAGCACCTTGGGGCTAAACATGTAAGTGGTCTCATCGATGTTCACGGTGCCGACAACGAACAGGTTCTGCGGATAGGGCAGCCTGCCAGCACCGCCATCGCCGTACCCATCAAGCACGATGAGGTTATCCTCGCCGATGGTCTCCATGTGGCTGAGGAAGTCTGAGAAATACCGCTCGACATGGCTCAGGTTCATCTCGTCGAGGATGAGGAAATACGGAACCTCGGGGTTAGCGTTGGCCCGTTCGATGAGTCTCAGTATGCCGGTCTCTTCGTACGCGCCTTTGCCGCCGTCTGCAATCGGGTTGAAGAAGCCCAGCACCTTGGTGTTGTCGGTCCAGTCGGCACCGACCGGGACGAGCAACCAGTTTGGCTCCCCGTCTTCATCCAAGACCTCAAGGTACTTTGCAAAACGCTTGGAAATCCGCGTCTTGCCTGTTCCGCTGTTGCCAGCAAGGATGACAAAGGGCTTTGCCAGTAGTGACGTGATGTAGCGCCTGGAGAAGTCGGTTTTAAATTCAGCTGGAAGGTTGTTTAGCTGAAAAGTCCTCTTCTCTCTGCTTGATGCTTTCGATGAATTCTTTGCAGCAAGGTCGATTAGTTGATGCATTGCGGGCAGCACGTCATCGCCTTGTTCGTAGTCGATGCCCTCTTCGGCAATCAATTGGCTCGCTATGAGGTTTCGCATGAACTCAGCCACGCTGTAATCAAACTCAAGTTTCCCTGCGTAAACGTCAGCGAAATACTTGAATGCCGTGGTCAGGCTACCAGCCCTCATCTTGCATCCGCGATTGCAAAGGGCAATAAGATCGTCAATTCTCGACTTGTAGTCGTAATCTATCGCACCCGAAAACTGCCCGTCTTTGTATCTGCTTCCAGTGGCGAAGAAGAGTTTCGTTAGCTCCAAGATATATGCATCTTCGGAGACGCCCACAGGCTTTACTTCGGCTGCATCCATCCAGAATGTCCTTTCCGCAAAACCGTCCTCTTGCAACGGCGATGAATCGTTTACTTTGCCCGTCACTGGCAACAACAGCAGTGCGGCAAACAAGTTGCCGACATTTGGACGCTTTGCCCCGTCTCCTTGTATTTGCACACGTACTTTTCCGCCTTTTTTTGCAACGGGATAACGCGTGCCAAGGGAGACAACTTGCCCAGTAGAGGGTACGACTACTTCCAAGATGATTGCGTGTCCGATAATGTCAACTGCAGTCAGCGTATCCCCGTTTGCAAGAGAGCCTGAACCTTTGAGTTCGTACTGTCCAGCACCACCTTGTCCAACTGTTCTCCCGCGAACGGATAGCGTATTCTCGCTATATATAGAATTCGGAATGGGATAGCTCAAATTCCATTCATCGACAAAGGACATGGCAACCACCACAATTAATCTGCTGCATAGTCAGCTATGCATCTAGCAACGTACTCAGCAAGCTTAACTGGCACGGCATTGCCAATCGCCTGCTCAATGTCTGTCTTGGACCCGACAAACTCAAACTCTTCGGGGAAGGTTTGCAGATAGCTGCGCTCCTTGTATGTTAAGGCTCTCACACCTTCAGAAATATCAGCCTTGTCGGCATGATGCCTCTTATATGCTGGCGGTATCGGACGGTTGGTGCCTCGTACCGTTACCGCTGGCTCGTCAATCGTGAAGACGCCCCTACGCTGGAAGTTGCGTGGATGCATGTAGAAGTATTGCGTGCCGAGCGAATCGCCAAGGTAATCCCTGACGGTCATCTGCTTGTCGCTCAGCCTTGAATCCAAGAGTTCGCCGAGAAAGTCATCTTTATCACCAAGATGACCGACAAGGATAAAGCGCCTGCGAATCTGAGGCACACCACATAGACTGGCGTTGAGGACGCGCCTCGTGAGACCGTATCCAGCATTGCGGAATATTTCCAGCGCCTCGGGCAGGACGTCCATCCGCTCGATATTGTAAACATTCTCCATGACGAACCACTCGGGTCTGACGTCCCGAACTATCTCAGCATATCGGATGGTGAGATTGGCCCTTTTGCCGCGCTGTCTGGCGCCCGCAATGGAGAAGTCCTGGCAAGGGGGGCCACCGATTATCATCGACGGCGAATACTCTTCAATTTTCGGGACCGCTTCCGCATCGTACAGATCGTATTTGAATGCCGGATGGTCGAAGTTTGCCGAATAGATGTCGACAGCCGCCTGCCAGTTATCAAACGCCGCCTTTATGTTGAAGCCCGCATTCTGGAATCCGAGCGACATACCGCCGCATCCCGAGAAAAGATCAACGCAGTCCATCGCTCACATCCCTCCTGTACTCTAGTAGCGCTCGTGCAACGTAGGTGGCAAGGTTTACCGGTACGGCGTTGCCCACCATCTGGTTGATATCTGTCTTACTCCCAAAGAACTTGAAAGACTCCGGGAAAGTCTGGATCCTACTGCGTTCCTTTGGAGTCAAGCACCGGGCTTGACTGAGGTCCGCCGCGTCGTTGGGGTGAAGCTTGTAGTTCGGCGGTATCGGCCTGTCCACACCACGAATAGTGACCGAGGGCTCGTCGATGCTGAAGATGGCCCGCCTCGTGTAGCTTCGCGGAATTCTGAAGTAGTAATCAATTCCAAGCTCGTTACCGAGATACTCACGAATTGTCATCTGATGGTCAGAAAGGCCCTTCTCAAGATATGGGTCGAGGAACCCGTCGGGCGCCCCAAGGCATCCGATCAAGAAGTATCTCTTGCGAGCTTGGGGGACCCCGCACAGGCTTGCATCCATCACTCGCCCACTCAAGCCATAACCCTGCGCTTTGAGGGTGGCCCGAATCGCTTCCATGGATTTGCTCGTTCGAACGCGTGGGACGTTCTCCATAACGATGAAGCGAGGCTTGCACCTCGCGATGATCTCGGCATATCTAACAGAGAGGATTGCGCGCCCACCATCCTCGGATCTCTTGCCGGCCTGCGAGAAATCCTGACAAGGAGGCCCGCCGATGATGATATCCGGAGCGAAGCCGGCAACTTCCTCGGATACGGAAACGTCGGAGAGATCCCTTTTGAAAACAGGATGCTGGAAGTTAGCGCGATAGACATCAATGGCAGCGTCCCAATTGTCGTAGGCAGCCACAACATTGACGCCAGCCTTTTCGAAGCCGAGGGACATTCCGCCGCAGCCGGCGAAAAGGTCAACTGCCGTTATGTTCCTCTCGTTTTCCACGCGCTCGGTCTCCATTTCGATAGATACAGACAAATAAATAATTATAATTCCGTTTCTTCCAACATGCTTCAAGATCAGTCGGCAACAGAACAAATCCAGTTGTAACGCTTCGCCCGGACAAGAATCGCTCGTGCTCGATTCGAGCTTATTGCCGCCCAGCAGGGCAACCACTGTCGCATGCTCGCCCGTCAGAGGCCGTCCGCGCCGCATCCGCGTCCGCTCCGGATGCCGCGCCGGGTCGGTCGTGCCGCGGACCGTCCCTCGCGGCACGCACCCTCCGCTCCCGCGAAAACCCGTTCAACACAAAGGCTTTTAGGTATAGCCTTATTGCTGTACGCCACGAAGTTCCCGCCCACTCACGCCCTCGCTGCCAAACGAATACGCATCCCTCTCTCTTCTATGGATGCAACGCTGCCGAAATATAAATCGACTCATGCGATCGCTCTCCGACCTCAGCTGAAACGTTTCAGAGCGCAACAATCTTGAACCTCGATCCACCCTCCAGACAAACCTCCTCAGTTCATCCATTACTATCGAAAAGATCTTCCATGAATTTTGACGGCCTGTTTCAGCTGTAATGGAAATAAAAACCAGCTTTTCGAAGTCGGCGCCGCAACCAGGCAAGCATTTCCGAAATCGCAGCATCACATCGCTCGATATAAGTAATTTGCTACTGGTGCAACGGCCCCGAGCACCGTTCCCGCGCGACTCTATCGCAAATACGTTGCTTAGAACAGGGCACTGCCACATTTCAGCAAGCCAATCCGAATCCTCGTTTGGTCGGGAGATAGTCCAATTACCCTTTAAATATCATATCGTTGTGGTATTCAATAAACTCAGCTCGTGGGGCAAATCGCTTCGGAAGCGTAATCGGCTCTCCGTTGTAGCGCCACAAATTTACCGCTTCCTTGAAAGTAGCGGCAGGCTAAACGAGGGCGGTGAGTTCCTTTTCTACTTCTACGCCATTAAGGACGGGCACGTGTACTCCCATCATAAAGATCTCTTTCGTACGACCCATTTCCGCTTCTACAGGAACGCAATCAGCGAGACAAACACTTACGAACTTGAACCCATGCTTTGCAAGGTGAAGGCTAACGAGCTGGTTTCGAGAGACGAACTAGCCGACCGGCTGGCCGCCATTGGTTACGAGCGGAATCGTGGGAGCCAGGGGGCGGACTTCCACTACGTGCTTAGCGTGGAGGTCGAGAACGCTGCAGTTGTGCCGCTGAGTCTCGCGTGCGGATTGGTCGACGGGCAGAACGGCAACGATGCTTTCAGCCCGCACTCGCCGAAGTTGGTGGGATAACATTTCACGAGCATGTCGATTGGTACAGGAGGAAAGATTATGGACGAGAGAATCAAATCGATAATCCACAAAGCTGTTGATGATGCCGGGCGTTATCCGTTTCTCTTCATCGGCTCTGGCCTCTCCCGTCGTTACTGCGGCACGCCGGGATGGGAGGGGCTGCTTTCGGATATCTGCGCCGAGGTGCTTGACGACCCATATGCCTTCGCGCGCTTCAAGAGCCAGGCGAAGATTGCTGTCCAGAACGGCGAGGTCGAGTCCGAACTGCCGTACGTTGCCACGCTCATGGAAAGCGAAGTAAACCACGAGCTCTTTGCATCGGATGAATTCGCTGCCTTCCGCGAAGATCACAGTGACGAGCTTACCGGGGACGCTTCGCCCATGAAGATCTACGTCGCAGATAAGATCGCGAGAGCTCGTCTCGTCGAGAGCGCCGAAACTGAGAAGCTGGCGAAGGCGGGCAGGGAAAAAGTTGCCGGCATCATCACCACGAATTATGACTGTATGTGTGAGACCCTATTCCCTGGTTTCACGACCTACGTCGGAGAAAGCGACCTCCTGTTCTCTGACCAGGCTTTCTCTCAGGAGATATACAAGATCCATGGCTCAGTCTCGAGGGCGGGAAGCATCGTCCTGACCAGCGCTGACTATGCGGAGTTCGCGCAGAAGAGGAAGTATCTCTCGGCGAAGCTGCTCACCCTCTTCGTCGAGTATCCCGTCATCTTCCTCGGTTATTCGATTCAAGACGAGAACATCAGGTCGATACTGGGTGACATCTGCGAATGCCTACCAGATGACAAGCTCAAACGGCTGGGCAAGCGGCTCATCTTCGTTCAGCACGCAACCGACACCTCTGTTGGCGAGATTGCTATGAGTTTCGGTGGCCGTACGCTTTCGATGACGAAGATCACCACGGATGACTTCGAGTCGATCTACGATGCGATGCGCAGCTTCCGGAAAATGTATAGCACGCGATTTATCCGCGAGTTGAGGGGCAGCGTGTTCAGGCTTGCGGAGCATATCGACCCGAGTTCCGACATCATCGTCTCAGGGATAGACAATGTCCTCAACGACCTTGACCCGGACCAGAAGATCGTCATCGGCCTGTCGGTGTCACCAAGTAGCATCGGAAAGCCGATTTCACCTGAAGATATCTTCGAGGACATCGTGCTCGATAACCTTCGCTATGACCCAAAGTTCATCGTCGAGAACTACCTCAACATGTACGTGCGCCAACGGCCCAACAACATGCCTGTCTTCAAGTACACGCGCGGACTCGGTGGAGAGGTCGGTAAGGACATAGCGACTTATCTCCCAACGCTCACCTCGATTGATAGCTATCGAAGCGAAACGTTCCGCAAATCGATGCCTGCGACTCGTCGCAGATTCGAAGGGTCGCTGAGCATAAAGGGCCTTGCGAATGCATGCGCGCCAAAGAGCCCGTTCGCGTTCATCCCGTGCCTTTCAGAGGAAGAGATGGACGTCGACGACTTGGAAGCGTTGCTGAAGCGGGCACTGGCTGACGTGGGAAACGACCCTGCCAAGAAGAGGGCTCTGTTGAAAGATTCGCATTATCGGAAGTGCGTCCGCATCTACGACTTCTTGCGCTATGGAAAGTAGGAAGTCCCCCAACCTTCACCAATAGTCCGGGCAACGGCATCCGAACCTAGATCCAGTTGGGGGACATGCTCCCGAACTATGCACGGTTTCCCGCGCAAAGCTAGTTTAGCAAAGAAATGTGGAGATTGGCGGTTGGGCGCTTGAGATTCCTGCCAACTGCCGCACCCCTTGAATATCAACTTCATCCGAACACCTCCCAAATTCATCCGTACATGTACGGATGAATTTGGGAATCCGATACCCTGAGGGCCGGGTCGGCCGGCCCCGGGAGATCGGAGGACGCCATGTCCGGAAAGAGCGGGAAGGGCGCCGCGAGGGCGGTCCCGAGGGCCCACGGCAGGCGATCGGCGATTTCATGCAACTACGGCTGAAGTGTCTTTATGTGGTTCAGCGCACCCAACAGTACCGTTTGATTTCGCTCAAAGCATAAACGAAACCATGCATATATTCCCAAGGCAATCAGGCATGGCGTCACGAAAACCCCGGCAGCGATTGAATTGTTGCCCGCCCATGCAGACAGACACCCTCCGACCGTAAGTGAGATGATCATGCTGATCACGCTGGGGGCCCAACTCGTATAATGCACCCCACTCACCGCCTGTTCGACTATTTCGCATTTCTTTTTCAGGCTAATGTCCTCATCCACTTCACCAAGAGAAAAGTCCACTCCCGAAATTAAATCGAGCAATTCAGCCTCACTGTAGCCGCCTTCCTTGAATCTTTTAATGAAGAAACCTCCTGGTCCAGGACCACAGATAGGACGGTTTACACGAAACAGTTCCTTATAGGCGATTTCCATTGTTAACTCCTTAAAGTACGGGTGCCATTTACGCTATCGTTCTATCATTTCGTCCGGACAGATTTTTATCGGACTGCAAGCAACCATTCACAAGGACATCCCGTTCAGCAAATCCTCGTCCGGTTGCTCACCGCGCTCCTCATATCCGCGCTCAAGCTTTTTCCCAAGCGCCGCAGCGCAACGCTTCGTTTCATCGGCAAACAGGTCATCGATAGCTCTGTCGATTCGCACGCAGGTCTGCCGATGCTCGTTTTTCCAGGGCAGGTCGAGTCCCAGGCTCTCGTCCCAATAGCCGCCAAGCTTTGCGTTGAACACTTCCTCGGGATATAGCACGTCGCTGCGGATGCCCTCAACCGTATCGTCCTCGTCCATATCGGGAGCAGCACCGCCCTGTTCAAGATACCTGCGCAGCTCCTTTTCCTCCCGGATGCAATTCAGCACGCTCGCGCATACCGCAGCCAAAAAGCGGTAGCGCTCGCATAGGTCCCACTCGCCGCCGAGCCATACGCGATAGCCCAACATAACGCTCGCGGACTCCTCGCCCAGCGGGAGCAACTCCCACGAATACACATCGACAAGCGCATCTTCCCCTAGCCTTTGCACGCCGTCGCGCGTAAAGGCGCACGGGCTCACATCGTAATGGCCAAAGCTGCGACCTGCACCACGGCGATTGATGACGTGCTTGGGCAACAGGACGATCTTGTCGCTGGGCTCGGGATCAATCTTGCGCAGCTTTTTGAGCTTGCGGCGGGCGCGCTTTAGGCCGCGATCGCTATCGCCGCGGCCGCAGCCGCCCGGCTTGCCGCCGTATCGCAGGGCAACCTCGCGTGCCAGGATCTTTGTGTCCGCAGCGCACAGCAGGTCGCTCACGGTGGGCAGATCTTCCCACTCAATACCGTCGACATCCCAAATCCTGCTCATGTTCAACCTCTTTCTGGCTGTTCAACTACGTGCTCATTCGCCCTGTTTAACGTGCTTGTAAGGCATGCGCCCCACTAGAGCGCTTTCTTGCTGGGCGCAATCACTTCGTCCACCAGGCCCAGTTCTAGGGCGCGTTTGGCGTTACACCAGCAGTCGCGCTCGGTGAGCTCATGGAACTCCTGAGCGCTCAGGTTGCCGTGCTCGGCCAGTAGCTCGTCCAGCTCGGCACGCATGGCTGCCGCATGCTGGGCCACAATCTCGATATCGGTCTGCTGCGCCATGCCCGTGCCGCCCATTAGCTGGTGAATGAGCACCTGCGTGTGGCGGTACACCTGGCGGTGGTCGCCGCAGGCCAAGATCACCGCGGCCATCGAGGCCACGACGCCCTCACCCACCGTGATCACGGGGCAATCGAGCGACTGCATGGTGTCGATGAGCGCCAGCCCCGCCGTAACGCTGCCGCCCGGGCTATTGATGATGAGGGTGATGGGCTCGGCCGCGCTTTGATGTTCCAGCACCAGCATGGACTTAATAAGGCCGTTACAGGTCACATCGTTGACCTCGCCCTCCAGCAGCAGCACGCGGCTGTTAAGCAGCTCGCTTGCCATATCGACGGCGGCAACGCGGCCGTCCTTGGACTTCTTGATGATGCTGGGCTCACGATACATAACGGACATGGCAATTCCTCTCTAGATGGAATCGATAAGGGAAACTGGCCGCACGGCACATGGCAAACAGAGGCCGTGCGGCCAAAATACAGGTCAGAATGCGCGAGGCTGCAAGGGTTAATCCCTTAGCCACTTAGCTGCATTGGGGTGATCGGCGCAAAAGTACTTCTTGGCACGGAAGGGGCGCATGCCGGTCACCTTGACCAGGCAATCGGTACGAGGCATAAGCCCAACCTCGCCTGGGGTCATCACGCAACCGCGCACATCTACGGCAGTGCGCTCGGCACCCACGTACTTGGTGCCCAAAACCGACTCGCCACACAGTTCGCTTATGTAGTTCTGCGTCGCGATGTTGCTGCCGCCACCCATATAGACCAAGCTATCGCAGTTATCGAGAATGGTAAGCGCCGTGGATTTGCCGTACACGACATCGAGCTGGCTCAGCGATTGCGCACACATCAAAAAGCTAATGCCGCGACTGCGCACAGTCGCAATGCTGCGCTCAAAATCGGGGATGCGTCCCACATTGGGAAACTCATCGAGCACAAACTGCACGCGACGCTGCAAATGCCCGCTGGGGCTGGCATCGGCACGGCGCTGGGCCAGGTTAAACAGCTGCTTAAGGGCAACGTTCGCAAGCCATGCATTGGCCGAATCGTTGTCGCTCACCTTAAGATCGATCACGCGCTTGCCCTCGTCAATACGATCGAGACGCATCTCGTCATTCTCAAAAACGCGCATGAGCTGAGGCGTCTTAAGCCGCGAGATAGTTGCATTGAGCGTGATCAGAATACTCTTAAGCGTCCTATCTGCCGCACCTCGAAAATCGCGATACTGCTCAACGCCATACAGATCAGCGTTCTCCGCACCAAACTTATCGAGAAACTCCCTGGACTCCACCTCTTCTACAAGGTAGTCCAACGGGAATCGTCCCTCGCCATCACCCGTGACTTTGATGAGCGCGGCCAGCTTAAAGACGTTGTTCATCTTAAGGTAGCGGCGCGGAGCCGTGGGATCCCCACCCGGCGCAAATGTGCCGGCAAGGCACTCCAAAAGGAACAGGATTCCAATAATCGCTCGGAGCAGCAGATCGCTCGCGTTGTCCCAAAACGGGTCGTTCCTAAAGCTGCGCCCATCAGGATCGACCCCCTCCATGATTGCCGCCACTGTGGTGGGGATATCCTCGACATCCATCACGTAACGCAGAGGGTCGTATCCGGCCGACCGCTCGGGATTAACAGTATCGAGAACCGTTACCTCGTAGCCGTCCTCTTCAAAGCCTTTCCCCGTACGGCGCAGCAGCTCACCCTTGGTGTCTGTGACCACATAACAGCATTCGTGGTGATTGAGCAGGTTGGGCAAAACGAAACTCGCCGTTTTGCCGCTGCCGGTTCCGCCAAAGACAAACACGTTGTTGGACACGCTCGTCTCCCAGTGCTTATCGCCCTCGTAAAAAGCAACCGTGGCACCGTGCGCCAAGATCACATCGCGCTGCTCATCGCCGGACGACAGCGCCTGCATTTCCTCCTTGGTCGCCCACTTCTTGGCTTGATACTCCGTTTGCTGTGTGGCCTCGTAGCCGTACATCTTAATGACCGACATGTCACGGCCCCTTTCTTGTCGATGGTTCTGCGTAGTTGCTAGGAAATACGGCCGATGCCTTCGCCCTCCTTGGGGCTTGTCGCGCATGGCAACTTGACCGCGCCGTCAATCAGTCGCTCGGCCTGCGCCACATAGCTCTCGCGCGCCACGGTTGAGACCGTCCCGTCGCGCAGATACGCAAGCAACGACTCGATCATCAGCTTGTCGAGCAGGTCGTATCCCTTGGCCTGAGCGTAGTTGAGGGTGTAGCGGTCCCGAAGCCTCTGTACCTTGGTTGCCAAATCGGTTTCCATCTTTTCCTCCCTGTAATAAAAGTTCTGCCGATTGTCCGAAAGCGCCTCAAACGGGCGTTTGACACATAGCTCGAAGTTGAAACGCGAACTCGCATCGAATACGCGTTGCTGAATCACGCGGTAACGTTCGAAAAACATGACGGCATCGTCTTCGTCCGCCGTAAATCCATGCGATCCATCGCGATGCACGTGGTCGCTGGGTCTTTTGTAGTCGATGCTTCGCACAAAGCGAGACGGAATGCGTCCCCCTTTTTCGGACGAGTACTTCATACCTGTCGAAACCTGCTCAAACATGAGCACGCCGCTCGATATAAAGCGCGGATTGCTTCCGTGCCGAAACAGGCTAATTAAGATGGCCATGCAGCGCATACAGTTATCGCGCTGGGGAAAGTACAGCGACAGCAAAGCGAGCGCCGCCGCGGCCAAAAGCTCGCGAGCCTCGTGCACATCGTCTCGATACTGCTCGGGCACCAGCCCGGGAATATCGGGTGAATGCTTTTCCAGTACGCCAACAAGCGCCTTAGCGAGGCGCTCAACGTTCTCTTCACCGCAGTACGGATACGGAAACGGCTTCTCTGCCTTTCCGTTCTCTTCGCACATACCACGGAGATCCTCGTCGATCGCACTGAGGAATGCTTCGTAGATACTGTCCAGTTTCTTCATGAATACTTCTTTCTATCCGGTTGCAGATGTTTGTCGATTAGTCTGTTCTAAGTTCTAGAATATTCTGACGCTAGAACGATGATTATCGATCTAACATGTAGTTTCATAAGTGAAATCGTCCAGCTCGATTGCTTAGTTTGCCTAAAGGCTACAAAGCGAATGCATCAAGCAATTGCTATTGAGTTGGCTTTGGATTGCTTCGAGGATAGCACAGTGCGCTGTTCTCGTCATTAGAAATTTTCATATTTTTCTGCTAATATAAACCCACTAAGAAGAAAGGGCTCTATACATGCGTGAAACTACATCATCATTGCCACGCCTCACCGCCGCCGCCCTCTCGCGCGCGCTTAACCTGGAACAAGGCAGTCGCCTGATCACTGTCCGTCTGCCTGGCGCTGTGGATGCCGAAGATCTCGCTAAGTGCTTTACCCTAAACGGTAACGGCGTGCCCGATATTTGTGAGCTTGAACCTGGTAAACAGAATGCAAGTAATGGTGAGCTCGCTCCAGTGTTTATCGACGCATCAAACTACTATCGCGCAAACAAGCGCGATGTCGAAAAAGACTGCGCCGCGCTCATCGATTATTTGGAGCCTGGCTACCTTGATTTTTGCGACTGGGGTCCTTTTATTTGGTGCCTGTATGCTCTCGCCCTTTCGGGCCGCACTCAAGCAGCCGTGGTGCTTCCCGCCGATTTACTTGATAAAGCTGAGCAGGCACGCACGATTTTGATACGCGAAGGGCTCATCGAGAGTGTCGTTTATTTGCCACTTTCCGAGCCCAGGCCCTACATGACAAGCGCGCTCCTCATACTGTCTTCAGGAAATCGCAGCGTTGCATTTCGCAGCGCAATTGAGCCCGGACCGCGTTTTCAATATATGAGTAAAACATCGTATTACTCTGATATCACCTTTTCTATCTCTCCTGACTGGGCCCGCATTGATACCAATACGCCAAGATCGACGCCAATCGAAACGTCCACTTTTGCCACGCGCGAGCTGCTCCAACACCACGCCGCTCTCTCAAAAGGCAAAATCAGCCTCATCGCCATCACCCGAAACTACAGCACCACACTCGGTGACTCTTTTACGCGAGTCGCGCCATTCATGCCCCGCGAGAGCACGACATCGAACGACATTGACGCAGTCGAGGTGCGCCGAATCTCATCTCAAGATTTTCAGGACGGCAATCTTCTGCCCGTAGATGCTTCAGATAATCAAAATAGCTCGGATTCTAAATTCGTAAAGGTGGACCCCAGCGTTCTCGATCGTTATGAGCTCCGCGCTGGAGATATCGTCATGCCGCGCATGCTGGGTCGCTACGGCGCGTCCAACCTGCTCGTCGTCAGCTCCGATGACGCTAAGCAGCATCTGGTTGCTTCGCATAACACCACCGTCATTCGCCCGTCATTCCAAACGATGACCGAAGATGAGCGCGTAGTGTTTTCGGAGATAATTGTTGGATACCTTACCGAAGGCCACGGGGCGCAGCTGATTCAAGCATTAACTGAAGCAGCCAGCATCCGCGCCATCCGTCCTAGCGACCTGTTTGAGATCGAAGTCCCGCCGGCGCTCGACCCACGCACGCGCGAGTACAGCGAATCCATCAATCGCTTTGCCGAGGTCGTAAGGGCAAAAAAGCAGGCCGAGGCCGCTGTCGCCCAAGCCCAGCGCAACCTCGAAACCGCAAAAAAGGCCGTCAATCAGGTGGTCGACCAGGCCTGCGAATAGCGCATAGGCAGTAGAAACGTCTTAAGCCGGCGGCAGGAACTGGTCCTGCCGCCGGCTTAACTATCTAGCCTATTCCCATCCCGTGGTCTGAGGATTCCATTTGCACATATTCGCCGAATGATTAAAGCACGGCGCATACAACCGATTGACGATCTCTTCTGCCCCAGCAATGTTCCCCGCGAGATCAAGTACCCCCGCCTGCCTCGCCATCTTTATGTACTGCGCAGAACCATTTTGTTTCCACCAGAGAGGCGCCACGAACTCTTCCGGCATTGCCACCTTGCGGGCAGACGCTTCTTTCTCGACTCTCTCGACAAGCGTAGCCCCATCGACGAAGCAAGTTTTCGCGTACACCAAGATGTCGATTATATCCTTGATTCGCGAAGAAGCGCGACCCTCATGTATCTCTATCATTGCGAGCAATTTATCTGCAAGGGCACTCTCCACTCGGCATACTCGATAGTCGCAGACTGGGAGCCCCTCAATATTCAGACGATCGATCGGCGCAAGAACCTCAGGCTCAAGTCCCCGCACTTCATCAATTACCAAGTCAATTGAAATTGGCTGTAGCTTCTTGGTTCCCATAAAGGGGGTGAACCACACCTTCGCACCGCACCGATACTCATCTTCTTCTTTGATTTGCTCTGCACGATCAAAGACGAACGAAACGAAATCCTCCAGATCAATCGAAGCAGCCTGCACCAGATCGACAATAGCCTCTTCGAGACTCTCCTCTTGAGCAACCAAGTCAATATCTCTTGTGACACGTGCATCGAGTGTTCGCGCCAGGACGCTTTGGCCACCCTTGAGCACAAAGCTGCCGTCATCTTCTGAAAAAACGCGACATAGGAAGCGATGAAAGTAGAAACCGACGATCGCCCGATTAGTATCCATCGGCGATTCTCTTGCAGCATTCCTAACAGCCATCTCCAATGCGGTAGGTGTTTTGTACTTCACCATGTCCTCCGTTTCGCGTTACCCGTTTAGCACCATCAGCAAAGGCCTCATGAGCTCGCGTCTTTTGGCGGTTTTAGAGTTCTCCTTTACGAGCTCTTTCAGCCGTTGTATATCGAGCCCACGTCCAAGCGCGTCGTGATAGGCATCGATAATTAATGAGGGGTCCTCGCAATCGAGGCAAAGATCGACAAGCGTGCGCTCGGGTTTAGTTACCGGCAGGCCGTCGAGCCAAACTATATCCTGCTCGGCAATCTCGCGCTTTACAAAAGATAGGGATTCGTTTCTCGTATTGATGCGCATGGGCGCGGTCATCCTGTAGGGGGACAGATAGAAATCGCCCATTTGCTGCAGGTTCGCCGCTGTCGTACCGCTCACGGCGATGCCATCCCACTGACGTTTTCTCTCCCACGCGCAAAGGGAGGGATTGGTGAGCTTCCAAAAAGCGTTGAGCTCGTCGGTGTCTCGGCGCTGTGTCCCAGACATCCGGTAGGCGCCGTGGCATATCCGTTCAAGACGCCCCGCACGACATGAGTGTGCCAGCGCATCTCGAGAGATGTCCATGCGAGCCGCCTGAGCTGTGGTGAACACGCCCTCGCTCTCGGAGAGCTCGCTTATCGCCGTTATGTTGCTAAAGTACTTCATGTTGCAATTGTAGGATATTTTCATACTTTTGCAACGTAGTTTTAATCCATGCGATCCATACGCTTTTCTTATCCCATTTCTGCCGCCGGCTTGATACCGACTCACCATCCCCCCGCTATCGAGGTCTAATACTTTTCCGCGAAGTGAACGGCTGTTTTTGAACCCCTGAAGCATCCGCATTTTTCGACGGCAAAATCGCAGGATTCCGGCATTAAAACCGCAGGAAACGGCAACCGGAAAGTGTCGATGCTTCGGGGGTCCGATTTAGCTCGTTCACTTCTCGGAAAAGTATTAGACCTCGCTGCTAGCCGCCTAAATGACGCACCGTCCCCACGCGCGCAATCCAAAAGGCACGTTCCGCCCTCCTTCACGCCACACAAAACCTGCCTTTTCTGCCCCTGCCCACCTCCGCGCCACCCAAAAACTCATCCAATATTAATCTTGGCTCAAGACTCGCTTAATCTATAACCTGCACTATAGAGTTCGACCAAGGGCGGGGCGGCACCGCGCAACGCAGACCGCCGAACGCAACGCTCGCGCCCGGGCAGATCGCCCGGTGTCGCGCCCATCGAACGAAAGGACAGGTCATGGACGACCTCGAAAAAGTTGAAACCATCCGCACCAAGCGCAACGTGAGCTACACCGATGCCAAGGCTGCGCTCGACGCCGCCGACGGCAACGTTCTGGACGCCATCATTTGGCTCGAATCGCAGGGCAAGACCCAGACCACGTCGGCGCACGCCGCCACCGAGTCTGCGCCGGCCGATGAGCCCTCGGCCGAGATGGTCGCCGCGCAGGCCGCCTACGAGAAGTCGAGCGAAAAGACCGACTTCTCCAAGAAGATGGACAGCGTGTGGGAGTACCTCAAAAAACTCTTCCGCCTGAGCCTGGACACCAAGTTTATCGCCACGCGCCGCGATGCGATCATCCTCAACATTCCTATCCTGATTCCCATCGTCGCCCTGTTTGCCTGGGGCGCCACGATATGGCTGATGCTGCTTGGCCTGTTCTTTGGCATGCGCTACCGCATCGACAGCGACGGCGACGTGCCCGGCAGCATCAACAACCTTATGGATAGCGCTGCCAACGCCGCGGACGACATCAAGCAAAATCTGAACGACGACAAGTAATCGCAGACGGGGGCACGTATGGCACGAATCCTGATCGTAGAGGACGAGGAGAAAATCGCCCGCTTTGTGACGCTCGAGTTGGAGCACGAAGGCTACCAGGTGGAGCACGCCGCTGACGGCCGCACCGCTGTGGACCTGGCGCTGGAGCGCGACTACGATCTGATCCTGCTCGATGTGCTGTTGCCGCAGCTCAACGGCATGGAGGTCCTGCGGCGTGTCCGCAAGCACAAGGATGTGCCGGTGATTATGGTCACCGCGCGCGATGCCGTGATGGACAAGGTGGCCGGGCTCGATGCCGGCGCCGACGATTACCTGACCAAGCCATTTGCGATTGAGGAGCTGTTCGCACGGATCCGCGTGGCGTTGAAGCGCTCGGAGGCCGTGCGGGCGGCTTCGGGCGTTGGCGGCGGCGGGGCCGGGGCTGGCGTAGCGAGCGGCACGGCCGCCGGTATCGCCACAATGTCCCCGGCAACCGACACGGCCCAGACCGCTGCCGCGCCCTCCCCCGCCGCACTCGCCGTGGGCTCGGTTGTGCTCGACCCCGACCGCCGCGAAGTCACGGTCGGCGGCTCGCCCATCGCGCTCACGGCTCGCGAGTTCGACGTCCTCGCCCTGCTTATGGCGCACGCCGGCACCGTGCTCACGCGCGAGCGCATCGCGCACGAGGCGCTGGGCTACGACTACGTAGGCGACACCAACAACGTCGACGTGCACATCGCGCACCTGCGCGCCAAGATCGAAGACGCCGGCGGCGCCCGCATCATCCAGACCGTGCGCGGGGTGGGCTATGTCTGCCGCGCGTAATGCCGAGGCCAAGCGCGTCACCTCCATCGCCCGCGCCATCAACTGGAGCTATATGTGGCGCCGCCTGATGAGCTACGTCTGGCTCGATCTGTTGCTGTTGGTTATTGCGGTGGCGATCCTCGTCTATGGATACAACCGGACGCTGCCCAACGGCGCGTTTACCGCAGGATGGATCCCCAGCACCACCGTTCGCAGCATGTCGCTGACGCCCGCGCGCGGCTGGGACCTGACAACGCTCACCTATACCGTCGAGCTTGCGCGTACCACCAAGACTTTCCCCCTCGCGCAGGACCTCGTCACGCTATGGCCTCTCTACCTTGTCGTTGTGGGTTGGCAGGTCATCAGCGTGCTCAACATGCTCGGCGGCGCCCGCCGCGTGCGCCGCACCATGGCGCCGCTCAACGATCTGGCCCTGCGCGTGGACGAACTCGGCCGCATGCAGCTCTCCGGCGGCAAGATGGAAACGCTGGAGCAGGCCATCGAGCGCGCAAGCGTCGACTCGCCGAGCGTCACCACCGGCGACGCCGACCTGGCAAGCATCGAGGTCGCGCTCAACCGCCTGCTGCGCCAGATGCAAGAGGCCAAGCTGCAGCAGATGCGCTTTGTCAACGACGCGAGCCACGAGCTGCGCACGCCCATCGCGGTGATTCAGGGCTACGTGAACATGCTCGACCGCTGGGGCAAAGACGACCCGGACGTGCTGGCAGAATCCATCGCGTCCCTCAAGGCCGAAAGCGAGCACATGCAGGAGCTCGTGGAACAGCTGCTGTTTTTGGCACGCGGCGATGCCGGGCGCACGGTCCTGCGGCGTGCGCATACCAACCTGGCCGCACTGGTCGGCGAGGTATGCGAAGAATCACAGATGATCGATACCGAGCACACGTATCGGCTGGCGTACGACACCACGCTTGCCAACGACCCGCGCTGCGACGCATCTGTCGACGTGGCGCTCGTGAAGCAGGCTCTGCGCGTGATCGTGCAGAACGCCGCCAAGTACTCGGATGCGGGAACGACCGTCACATTTGGCATAACGCCCAATGCGGGCATGGGCACGATCGACATAAGTGTTGAGGACGAGGGTATCGGCATGAACCAGGAATCCGCAGCTCACGCGTTCGAACGGTTCTACCGCGCCGACAACGCGCGCGATGCCGGCGCACAGGGCTCGGGTCTGGGGCTCGCCATCGCCAAGTGGATCGTCGACAGCCACGGCGGCGTCATCGGTGTGACCTCAGTCGAGGGCGTCGGCAGCCGCTTTACGATTCGCCTGCCACGATAGAAAGCCCCTCGGCATAAATAAAGGGATAAGGCCATGCGGCCCTATCCCTTTTTGCTAGCTATAGCAGCCTGTGCGCTACTCGCGGCACAGGTGCACGGCGAAGCCGGCGAACTCGCGCTTAAAGTACACGAGCTTGGTGCCGCCGTCGGGCAGCAGCACGCGCGACTCCTCGTTGACCTCGAGCCCGCGCTCGGCAAACCACTTCTCGGCCGCATCGATGTCGTTGACGGCAAAGCCGATGTGGCCCTTGGTGCCACGACCGTTCTGCTTCATGACCTCGATCAGCGAATCGTTAAAGTACGAAACCGGGGTCTCGATAACGGGCAGGCCCATCATCGTCGAGAACAGCTCCGCGATCTCCAGGGCATCGGCCGGGTCGGTGGCGTTAATGCCCACGTGGGCGACGCGCATGCCAAAGAGCTCTACCGGGTTGGCGTTCTGCTCATTCATACAGGCAGCGCCTACTGAGCCATAACGTCGAGAACGGCCTTCTCGGCAGCGACGCGGTTCATGCCGGTCATGAAGGGCACGCCACTCACGTACGGGCAGGTGAGGCCCTCGGGGGCAACGGTGGTGGCGATCAGCAGGTCGGCGCCCTCGTCGCAGTAGTCCTTGGCCTCGGAGATGGCGCACTGCACGATCTCGTACTTGCCGGCGTAACCGTTGGCGTCGAGCAAGGTGGCGACCTTCTGGGCAACGAGCGTGGAAGTAGCAGCGCCAGCACCGCAAGCCAAAACGATCTTCTTCATAGGTAATGTCTCCCTTCATGGTTTACTTTAGGTAAGTGTACCGCAGCGAGCGATAGCACTCGGCCTCGATGAGCTTTTATGCCAGTTTGCTTGCGCGCTGCGTATAATACATCCAGTACGTGTTGTCATACCGCTCGCTTTATGAGTGACTAAGGACCCTAATATGCCCGATTCCCGCACACTCTGGACCGCCGTCGTTATCATCTGCATCGCCGTGTCGGTGTTCTTTAGCGTCAAAAAACGCACAACGTTCAAGCGCCTGCAGCAGCTTATGGCTGCCAAGCAGTGGGACGAGTTCGATCGTTTGCTCGACGGCAGACTCACCAGCATGCTGTACCCGCGCTACAACCGCGACTACCTGCGCCTGAACTCCTATCTGCTGCGCGAGGACCACAAGCGCGCCGATGAGATGTTCGATTTGCTGCTGGGGCTCAATCTGCCCAAGATGCAGCGCGTCGACCTGGTGATCAAAGCCTTTAACTACTACGTTGGCCAGGAGGACCGCAAAAAGTCCAAGGAGCTTCTGCACGAGATCAAGGGCTTTGAGGGCGGTCAGGCCGAGGCGGTCGCACACGAATGCCAGCTGATGTACGACACGATGATCCTCAAGCGCCACAACGACATTCCCGAGCTGGAGCGCATGCTCGAGGATGTTGGCGACGACCCGGTCAAGCGCTGCCGACTGGAGTACCTGCTGGCCCTGCAGTACCAGAACAAGGGCGACGAAGCCAAGTTCCAGGAGTTCCTGGAGAAGTCGGGCCAACACTCGATGGCCGTCAACGCGTAACGGACGGCTTGTGCTAGACTTCTAGTCTCACGGGGGCGTGGCGGAATTGGCATACGCAGGAGACTTAAAATCTCTCGCCGCAAGGATTGTGGGTTCGAGTCCCACCGCCCCTACCATATGGCTTTTACGGGCCCGTGTCCCTTTGGGATGCGGGCTCGTTTCTTTCGGACGCCGTCAAGCCTCTAAGTTGCGGTGGAATAGGGACTGTTTGGGGCCCGAAAGGGCGATTTTAGTCCGTATTTCACCGCAACTTATTTAAAGGGTGCTGAGAGCGGGGGTCCAGGCGATGGTGGGAATGGCACCGTCGAGAGTCTCGTTGATAGTGGCAGCCATACCGGCGAGGAGGCTGTTCTCACTTACGGTGAGCGTCTTGTAGCCGCCGGCTCGCATGAGCTCGCGAATCACCACGGCGCCGGCCAGAATCACGCCCGCGCGTTTGGGCTGTACACCCGGTAGCGCGGCGATACCCTCCACATCCAGCGTAGACATACGATCGATGGCGGCCGAGATCTGCTCCATCGTAAGCTCGCGCAGGTGCACAAAGTTCGAGTCGTACGGCTCCAGTTCGTGGACCAGCGCCACGAGCGTGGTGACGGTACCGCCCACCGCAACGAGGCGCTCGGCGCGCTCAAAGTCGCTGGGCAGGCCCTCAAAATAGGCGGAGAACTGCTCGCCCGCCCACGCGGCGGCAACCGCAAGCTCGCCGTCCGCGGGCGGCAGCGCCGAGAAAAACCGCTCCGTCACGCGGCGGCAACCGATGTCCAGTGAGCGCGTTCCCTCCAGCGCAAAGACCCCGCGCTCAGGCGCATAGACGCCCGTCGCGAGCTCCGTGGATCCGCCACCCGAATCGGCGACGATGATGCGCTCGCCTGCAAAGTCGTGCGCCACGCCAAAAAACGTCAGGCGCGCCTCGACCTCGCCCGGAATCACCTGCGGTTCGAGCCCCAGATCGCGCAGGCCGTCCAGCAGCAGTGCGGCGTTGGACGCATCACGCGCAGCACTCGTGCACGTGGTGCAGATGCACGCGGCCCCAAAGGCACGGGCTTCGTCCACAAACATGTGGCACGCAGCGAGCACGCGCTCAACGGCCGCCTCGCAAAAGCGCCCCGTCGCGTCCACGCCCTCGCCCAAGTCGGTGATCTCGGTATGCTTGGACGATTCCACGATCGCCCCGCCCTCGACCTGCGCTAGCACTAGTCGCGACGACACCGTTCCCAAGTCGATCGCGGCCACCTTATATCGTTTGCAATTTGTCATTGCGGGCTCCCCTCTGGGCGCTACTCGCCGCTGGACGCGACCGTCTGGCCTTCGACGCCGCTAAACCCAAACAGCATGTCGAGCGTCTGAATGTACCACGGCACGTCCTTGCCGACCTCTTCGATCTCTTTGGCCACTTCGCTGGCCTTCTTGGCGTTTGAGGACTTTTTGCTCGACGACGAATCCGAATCCTCGTCCAGACCCTGTACTTCAATCCTCTTTTCGCCGGGCATCACCATGCCCAGTTCCCGTGCCCGATCCTTAATGCCCTCTTCCGAGAGCCACTTGTCAGTGTCTTTTTTCATCTCGTCTCTGTATTGCTCGCGAATCTCGACCTGCTTGGCCAAGATATCGCTCGAACGCTTTGCCACGTACAGGTCGCGCACGGGGAAATACAGGCTCACGAGCGCCAGCGCCACGACAATGCCGATAAACAGCGGGCGCAGAGAGCCATGCGTAAAGTCATAGATCGCCTTGACCACCGCGTTGTCGTTGGCGTAGCGCATAAAGTCCGAGCCCGAAAAACGGTTCGAGGGCCTGCTCGATTTGTCGTGTGCCTGAGTCGAGGGGCGCGACGTATGCGACGAACGTGCCGGGCGCACCGGTCCATCTGTCGAAGTATTCACCTGAGCATTGGAGCGCGAGGTACTTGTCGGGCGCTGCGTGGAGCGATCGACGCCGGCGTAGGCGGACCCACCGAGCTGCACCGTGCGCGCACGGCGAGGCGACGGCTCGCGCGAACCGGCGGAATAGTACCTGTTGTCGTAAATCTGATCCATGTGCGCCTTGTGCGGTTGAGGTTTGTTTGCGCTAAGTCCTTTAGTTATAGCACGAGCGCCCGCACCGCCTTCGCCAGCCTTTGCTCGACATAAAAAAGGCGCTGAGCCGTATGGCCCAGCGCCCATGGCGCTTTGCAGCATCCAGTCAAGGCGGGACGGAACCGAGTCAGCCTCCCCCTCGCCAAATTCGCCCGTTTAGCGAATGTTGTAAAACGCGGCCTTGCCGGCATAGCGCGCGCTGCCCTCGAGCTCGTCCTCGATGCGGATGAGCTGGTTGTACTTGGCGATACGGTCGCTGCGGCACGGGGCGCCCGACTTGATCTGGCCGGCGTTGACGCCCACGACCAGGTCGGCAATCGTGGAGTCCTCAGTCTCGCCGGAGCGGTGGCTCACGATGCAAGCATAGCCGGCCTCCTTGGCGGTCTCGATGGCCTCGAGCGATTCGGTGAGTGTGCCGATCTGGTTGACCTTGACCAGGATCGCGTTGGCGGCACCCAGCTCGATGCCCTTCTTGAGGCGCTCGGTGTTGGTGACGAACAGGTCGTCGCCCACCAGCTGCACCTTGTTGCCAATGCGGCGGGTGAGCTCAACCCAGCCGTCCCAGTCCTCCTCGGCCATGCCGTCCTCGATGGAGATGATGGGATAGGTGTCGACGAGCTTCTCCCAGTAATCAACCATCTGGGCGCTCGTGTACTCCACGCCCTCGCCCTTGAGCTCGTACATGCCGGTCTCGGCGTTGTAGAACTCGGTCGAGGCCGGGTCCATGGCGTACATGAAGTCGACGCCGGGCTTAAAGCCGGCCTTCTCCACGGCCTTGGTGATGTACTCGAACGGCTCGGCATTGGTCTTGAGGTTGGGCGCAAAGCCGCCCTCGTCGCCCACGCCGCCGCCCAGGCCGGCCTCGTGCAGCACGCCCTTGAGGGTGTGGTATACCTCGGCGCACCAACGCAGACCCTCGGCAAAGCTCGGGGCGCCCACTGGCATGATCATGAACTCCTGGAAGTCGACGTTATTGTCGGCATGCACGCCGCCGTTGAGGATGTTCATCATGGGCGTGGGCAGCAGATGGGCGTTGACGCCGCCCAGGTACTGGTACAGCGACAGGCCCGCCGACTCAGCAGCGGCGCGGGCGACGGCCAGCGACACGCCCAGGATGGCGTTGGCACCGAGCTTGGTCTTGTTGGGGGTACCGTCCGCGGCAATCAGCGCGGCATCGACGGCGCGCTGATCGAAGGCGTCGAGGCCCACGACGGCGTTGGCGCACTCGTTATTGACGTGCTCGACGGCCTGAGAGACGCCCTTGCCCAGGTAGCGGCCCTTGTCGCCATCGCGCAGCTCGCAGGCCTCAAAGGCGCCGGTCGAAGCACCCGAAGGCACCATCGCGCGGCCAAAGCTGCCGTCCTCGAGCACGACCTCGACCTCGACGGTGGGATTGCCGCGGCTGTCGAGCACCTCGCGACCGTAGACGTCCAAAATATCGCTCATGTTGTCTCCCTCTCACTTGGAAACGTAGTGGATGCAAGCGACCGGCTGACCGTGCACCGTCGGTGCGTCTCCGTAAGTTAGCCATGTCGCACTTTTTGCATTATGCCCTAAGTTAGCCGAGGGATACACTTGATTTTCGAAAAATTTAGCGGGAACGATGAGGCGTGTCAGCCCGTCGTTCCCGCAGCCTTACTCCTCCGCCTTTGCGGCATCCCACAGGTCGTTGAGGCCGTGGGTCGAAAGCTCGGCAAGATCCACGTGAGCACCGGCCGCCATCTGCTCCATCGCAGCCCAGCGACGGCGGAACTTGGCCGTGCTCGCGCGCAGGGCGCTCTCGGCGTCAATCCCCTCTTTGCGCGCAACGTTGACTAGGGCAAAGAGCAGGTCGCCAAATTCCATCTCGCGCTCGGGCGAGCCGGGCGCCTCGGCCTCAAACTCGGCACGCTCCTCGGCGACCTCGTCCCACACATCCTGGACCGTCTCCCATTCAAAGCCCACGGCCGCCGCCTTGCGCGACACCTTCTGAGCTTGCATCAGCGCCGGCAGGTGCGTGGGCACGCCGTCGAGCAGGCCTTCGGGCGCAGCCTCGCCTGCCGCCACAGCCTTGTCCTTGGCAGCCTTCTCGGCAAGCTTGACCTCGTCCCAAATCTTGAGCACCTCGTCGGAGCTGTCGGCATCCGCATCGCCAAAGACGTGCGGATGGCGGCGAATGAGCTTGGCGTCGATATCGCGCGCCACGTCGGCCAGCGTAAACTCACCGGCGTCCGCCGCAATCTGCGCATGCAGCACTACCTGCATGAGCACGTCGCCCAGCTCCTCGCGCAGATGCATGGCATCGTCGGCCTCGATGCAATCGAGCGCCTCGTAGGCCTCCTCAATCATGTTCTTGCCAATGCTGCGGTGCGTCTGCTCGCGGTCCCACGGGCAGCCATCGGGCTGACGCAGGCGCCAGATGGTCTGCACCAGATGCTGCAGCTCGGCCGACGCGTCGACCAGCGTGGACAGGTCGCGCGAACTCTCGGCATTTTGCTGAGCCATGTGCTGCGCCATGGTTATTCCTCCTCCAGGACCACGTGACGGAACGCGCCGTCCTCGTAGATGCCGTAGCTGTGCGTACCGTCCTTGGGGATGCTCACGCTGCCGGGGTTGAAGAGCCACAGGCCCAGGTGCGCGGCGCTTTCCTCGTTAACCTTGATGTGCGTATGGCCGTAGACGAGCGCGGAGCCCTCGGGCAGCGCGGGCGCGTGGTCGACGCTGTTGTGCATGCCAGCGCCAAAGACGTGGCCGTGCGTCAGGAACAACTCGCGGCCGGTCTCGTCAAACAGGGTGGCGTAGTCGGCCATGACGGGGAAGTCGAGCACCATCTGGTCAACCTCGGCGTCGCAGTTGCCGCGCACAGCGATGATGCGGTCGGCCAGGGCGTTGAGCAGCGGAATCACACGCTTGGGGGCGTAGTCGCGCGGCAGGTCGTTGCGCGGGCCGTGGTAGAGCAGGTCACCCAGCAGGACGATGCGGTCGGGCTGCTCGGATTCGATGGCGGCGACCAGACGCTCGGTCCAGTATGCCGAGCCGTGAATGTCGGAAGCGATGAGGTATTTCATGGGGAGTCCTTTCGGTGTGGGGTTGATGGGGCTGGGTGCGGGATGTCGCCGGGCGTGTTACTCAAATCGCAGTGCCGAGGCTTGTGCCGTCTGCATCACGCGTTGAAGCGGCACGCCATGTTCGCGGGCAAGACGGGCACAATCCTCGTACTCGGGTGCCGCGCGCTCGCTGCCGTCAGGCAGGGTGGCTACTTTGACGGCCACCTCGCCCCAAGGCGTCGCTACCTGCTCAAAACGACGCGGCAGGCAGACGCGTTCCATCACCTGGCGACGAACGGCGTTGGTCGTAGTCTCCAAAAAGATAATCGTCTGTAGGCGCTCGATATCCTCGTGCGAGCAGATCACCTGCAGCTGCCAGCCGGGGCGGCCTTTCTTGCAGTAGAGGGGCAGCCAGTGCACCTCGCGGGCGCCGGCCTCGCGCAGGCGGTCGGCGGCATAGGCGAGCACCTCGGGCGACGCATCGTCGATGTCGCACTCCAGTCTGACGATGGTTTCGGGCGCATCGGTCTCGCGGGACAGCGGAGATGTACTTCCACGTTGCATACGGTCCGGATCCTTTCCGCACGGGCTCGTTTTATTCACCCAAACGCTAGCACATCGGACGTGGCACAGGCGTGACTTTCGTCCGTCGCCGCCCTCGCCCCTATCCAAATATGTACATCAGCCTCCAAACATGTCATTTTTTGCAGCTTTTGGAGGCTGACGTACACGTTTTGGAGCGGGGCCGCACACGATCAGAATTGCGCCTGCACTCCGTCCGCCATAAAGTTCGCTGCACTCAACAATTTTGAACTTTCTACGCAGTTCATCGTTCAAAAATTACCCTCGGCATACTTACCAATCTGCCGATGATACTCTAGTTGCATTTGGCTAACTAAGCGGCTGCCGAGGACCCCGCCCGGCACCGTTACGGCATAGGAGGTTTCATGTTCGAGAAGCGGCTCTTCTCCCTGGTTCCGCAGGCAACGCCCTACATTGTGGCGAGCGTCCTGTTTAAATGGATCGCGCTCATGGCAAACATCACGGTGATGTGGGTGCTTGCGCGCATCTTGGGCGGCATCGTCACGGACGGTCTTTCCGCCGCGCTCGCCGTCGATGCCCTCGCACAGGCGGCCTTGCCGCTCGCCGCCGCCATCATCGTGCGCGCCGCCTCCATCTACCTGGCCCAACGCGCCGGCGACAAGGCCGCGTTCGAGGCCGTCCGCCGCGTGCGCTCGCTCGTCTACGACAAGCTCACCGCACTCGGCCCCTCCTACACCGAGACCGTCCCCACCGCCGAGGCCGTCCAGACCAGCGTCGAGGGCGCCACGCAACTCCAGGTGTACTTTGGCGGTTACCTGCCGCAGCTCTTCTTTGCCGGCTTGGCACCCATCACGCTGTTTGTACTGCTCGTGGGCCAAGCGGGTCTTCCCGCCGCGCTGCTGCTCGCCTGCGTTCCGGTCATCCCCATCTCCATCATGATGGTCATGCGCAACGCAAAAAAGATCGGTTCCGAGTATTGGGGCAGCTACGTCGATCTGGGCGGCATGTTCCTGGAGGCCGTTCAGGGTCTTACCACCCTTAAGGTGTATCAGGCCGACCGCGACTGGCACAAGCGCATCAACGCCGAGTCCGAGCGTTTCCGCACAGCGACCATGCGCCTGCTGGTGATGCAGCTGCGCTCCATTTGCGTTATGGACCTGGTCGTCTATATGGGCGCCGCGCTCGGCATTATCGTAGCCGCGCTGCAGCTCGCCACGGGCAAGATCGGCTTTGAGGCGGCCTTCCTCATCGTCTTTCTGTCGCAGGAGTTCTTTTTGCCCATGCGCCGCCTGGGATCGCTGTTCCACACGGCTATGAACGGCATGGCCGCCTCGCGCCGCATGTTTGGCATTTTGGATACGTCCGAGCCCGAGCGCGGCGATGTTGAGCTTGACGGTCGCGGCAATATCGAGCTCGCGGGCGTGAGCTATGCATACGGCGACCGCACGGTGCTGGACAGCGCCAGCGCGACCATTGCGCACGGCTCGCTCGTGGCACTCGTGGGCGAAAGCGGCGGCGGCAAATCTACGCTCGCGGGGATTATCGCGGGCCGCAAGAGTGCCTACCGCGGCAGCGTGCGCATTGGCGGCGTCGAGCTGCGCGATGCCACGGCCACCTCACTCATGCGCGCCGTCACGCTGGTGCCCACCAACGGCTACCTGTTTGCCGGCACCCTGCGCGACAACCTGCTGCTCGCCCAGCCCAGCGCCACCGATACCGAGCTTTTGCGCGCACTCGACCGCACGCGCGTGGCGGCCTTTGTGCAGGCCAACGGCGGGCTCGACATGGTGATTAACGAGGGCGGCACCAACCTTTCGGGTGGCCAGCGCCAACGCGTGTGCATGGCACGCGCCCTGCTGCACGACTCGCCCATCTATGTGTTTGACGAGGCGACGAGCAATGTGGACGCTGCGAGCGAAGCCGCGATCGGCGAGGTCATCGCATCGCTTGCCGGCGAGCACACTGTAATTGTGGTGGCACACCGCCTGTCGACGATCGTGGACGCCGACCAGATTCTGGTGCTGGAACGCGGTCGCATTGTCGAGCACGGGACTCACGGCGAGCTCTTGGCAACCGCGGGCGCCTATGCGCGCATGTGGAACAGCCAGGAGCAGCTCTCGGCATATGCGTATGCGGAGGATGATGCCGAGGATGCCGGCGCGGTTGAGGCTGTTGACGGCAGCACCGCCCGTGCCGATGGCCTCAACGGTGCCGGCTCGTCTTCCGCTGCCGCGGCGCCTGACTCCGGCCGCGCCCGTCGCTCGGCGCCGTCCATCATGTGGCGCATGATGGGGCTCGTCCGACCGCTTGCCGGCTGGCTTGTGCTAGCCGTCGCGCTGGGCAGCATTGGTATGCTCACTGCCGCGTTCGTGCCGGCCTTTGGCGCCCTTGGCCTTATGGCCGCGCTGGGCCGCTACGCCTTGGGGCTTGGTCTGATCGCAGCATGCGCGGCCTGTGCCGCCTGCGGCATCGCACGCGGGCCGCTCCACTACGGCGAGCAGCTCTGCAACCACTACATCGCGTTTCGCCTGCTCGCGCACATCCGCGACTTGGTGTTTGGCGCCCTGCGCCAGCTCGCCCCCGCCAAGCTCGAGGGCCGCGGCAAGGGCGATCTCGTGAGCCTGGTCACCTCGGATATCGAGCTGCTCGAGGTCTTCTACGCGCACACCATCTCGCCCATTGCCATCGCTCTGGTCTGCACCGTTGTGTTTGAGGGCTTTTTGCTGGCTGTGAGCCCCGAGCTCGCGGGCATCGCGCTCGTGGCCTACGCGGTCCTGGGCGTGCTACTGCCCCTGACCTCGGCCAAGGCATGCGGCACCACTGGCCGCCAGAGCCGCGAGGGCGCCGGTAAGCTGGGTGCCTTTGTGCTCGACAGTCTACGCGGCGCGTCCGAGACTATCCAGTTTGCCGGTGGCGCCGATCGCAGCCGTGCCCTGGGCAAGCTGACCGAGCAAGTCGGCGCCGTGGACGCGCGCCTCAAGCGCCGCCAGGCGGCCAGCGAGGCCGTAGCCGATGCGCTTATTCTTGCGGCCAATCTGGTGATGCTCGGGCGAGCGCTGCAGCTGGTGGCTGCGGGAACGATCGATTTTGCCGCAGCGTTTGTCGCCGTCTTTACCTTTGTGTCGTCGTTTGGCTCGGTGATGGCCGTGAGCCGCCTGGGCGCCTCACTGCAGGAGACGCTCGCCTCGGGCGCACGCGTGCTCGATTTGCTCGACGAGCAGCCCCAGTGCGCCGAGGTCGCCGATGGACAGGACGTTGAGTTTGCCGGCGCCGCAGCCGAGCATGTGAGCTTTAGCTATGCGGACGGCGTGGACGCGGGTGGTGCCGACGCCACAGAGCAGGCCGCGAATGACCCCGCTTCGAGTCTCATCCTCGACGACGTGACCTGCACCTTTGCGCCCGGCACCATGACCTGCATCATGGGGCGCTCGGGCTCGGGCAAGTCGACGCTGCTTAAGCTGCTCATGCGTTTTTGGGACCCCGCAGCCGGCACCATCACGGTGAGCGGCGTCGATGCCCGCCACATCAACACGGCGAGCCTGCGCAGCCACGAGGCCTATATGACCCAGGACACACATCTGTTCTGCGGCACCGTACGCGAGAATCTGCTGGTCGCGCGCGCCAACGCCACCAATGCCGAGCTGCTCGACGCTTGCCGCTCCGCCTCACTCACCACGCTCATCGACCGCCTGCCGCAGGGTCTCGACACCCCGGTTGCCGAGCTAGGCGACTCGCTCTCGGGAGGCGAGCGCCAGCGCATCGGCCTTGCGCGTATCTTCCTCAACGACGCACCCTTCATCTTGCTCGACGAGCCCACCAGCGCACTCGACGCTCTCAACGAGGCAGCCGTAATGCAGGCCGTTGACGAGCTCAAGCGCCGCGGCAAGACCATCGTGCTCGTAAGCCATCGCGCCAGCACCTGCGCCTTTGCCGATTTCTCGCTTTCGGTCGAGCACGGGAGGCTGAGCTAGATGGCGCGCACCGCCGACACACCGGAGCTGGCACGCAAACGTGAGCGCGAGGCCCAAATGGTGTCGCAGATGATTGCGCTGTGGTGCCGCGGGCATCATGGCGGCGGGCATGCGATCGAGCAGGCTGGCGACGATGAGCCCGCGCGCGTGAAGCTCGGCCTTCGGACCATTACGCTCTGCCCCGAATGCGCCGAGCTGCAGAAATACGCCATCGCGCGCATTGAGCACTGCCCGCACATGGGCACCAAGACATTTTGCTCGGCCTGTCCTTCGCATTGTTACCGGCCTGCCATGCGCGAGAAGATACGCGAGGTCATGCGCTGGTCGGGACCGCGTATGATCCGCTATCGCCCCATCACCGCCGTGCGGCACGCGATGGTAACGGTGCAGGCCAAACGCGTGGCGGCACGAAGCAAGTAGTCGCCGGCGCCGGCACGCGCCGCCTGCCCTTTCCAGTCGGTTTCGACTTGCAGCGTTCCCGCCGCGCCGAGGCTGCGCCATTACAATGGAACGGATTCGCCAAATGCAAAGGAGCCGCCATGTCCGCTTGCCCGCTGGTCGATTGTCACACCCACACCTCGTTTTCGGATGGCCATGCCTCGTTTGAGGACAACGTTCGCGCCGCTGCTGCAGCCGGTTGCCGTGCCATGGTCTCGACCGATCACCTTACCCTGCCTGCCAGCATGGATTCCAATTGCGAGGTACAGGTTGTCGAGGGCGACCTGCCGGCGCATCGCCTGGCCTTTGAGGACGCCCGCAAGCTCGCCGCGCAGATCGCGCCGGAGCTCGAGCTTATCTATGGCTTTGAGTGCGATTGGTATGAAGGCTGCGAGCCTTTGGTTGAGCGCTGGTCCCAGGGCGCCGTCGTACGCCTGGGCAGTGTGCATTGGATTGGCAACCCCGGCGATATCATGGCCGGTACCCCGGGTACGGCGGGGACAGAGGACGTCGTTCGTCCCGATGCGCCCGATTCGTGCTGCGGTTGGATCGACGATGACACCAACCTGCACGTTTGGGAAAACCTGGGCGTGCGCGGCGTGTGGGAGCGCTACGTCGACGACTGGTGTTGCGCCTGCGAAAGCCCGCTCAACTTTGACGTGATGGCCCACCCCGACCTGGTCATGCGCTTTTCGAAGGAGGGCTTTGCGCCCGATTTTGACCCCGCGCCGTTCTGGGGGCAGATGGCAGAATGCGCACACGACACGAATCGGCGCGTTGAGGTCTCGACTGCCGCGTCGCGCAAGGGGCTCGACGACTACTACCCCGCGACCGGCCTCTTGCGCTGCTTTGCCCATGCCGAGGTGCCCATTACCTTTGGCTCGGACGCACACCGCGCCTGCGACATCTGCTGGAACATCCGCGAGGCCCAGGCCCACGCCTACGACTGTAGCTATCGAACCTTCGACATCCCCCACCTCACCGGAGAATGGGAGCCCACGCCCCTCGCCTAAGACTAGTCGTTGGGGACACTCTTCACAAATGACCCCTTGGGGACGGAGGAAAACAGGTCGTTTTGCTCACCACCGACGCCCGTGCAACACCGCCCGCCAAAAAGAACGCCCGTTTACTACGATGAACCGCAAACCTCCGACCATCGGCTTAATGCGGAAAATAAAACCGCAGGTAGAAGCGTTGACGATTTGCTCAAAACCGACATGTGGTCAGCAGATCCAGTTTCATCGTAGTAATTGGGCATGTTATTTGGCAGCGTCGGCAAAGACTGTCCCAAACGACTAGTCGTTTAAGAACGTCCCCAATGACTACCCAATGACTAGTGGCGGCGGGCGTTGAGTTCGCCGGCCAGCTCGTCGAGGGTGATGCCGTAGCGCTCGAGCGTCACGAGCAGGTGGTAGACCAGGTCGCCGGCCTCGTAGCGGATGTGATCGTGATCGTTATCCTTGCAGGCCATGATCACCTCGCTCGCCTCCTCGGCAAGCTTCTTGAGCAGCTCGTCCTCGACGTCGGTCAACAGACGAGCGGTGTAGCTCTCCTGCGGCGATGCGTCGCGACGGCCGTGAATCACCTCGGCGAGCCCCGTCAGCGTCTCACCGATATTTCCATCCTGAACGTTTGCGGTGCGCACACCCATAGTTCAATCCTTTCTGGTTGGCCAAGCGCCTAGTCGAGCGCCCGTCCTACGCGAGTTTCTTAAAGAAGCAGGTACGGTTGCCGGTGTGGCAGGCCGGACCCGGCGAGTCAACCTTGACCAGCAGCGTATCGCTATCGCAGTCGGCCCAGAGCTCCTTGACCGCTTGCATATTGCCGCTCGTCGCGCCCTTGTTCCAGAGCTCCTGGCGGCTACGGCTCCAAAACCACGTGGTGCCGGTCTTGAGCGTCAACCCCACCGACTCCTCGTTCATCCAGGCAACCATAAGCACCTCGCCGGTGTCATACTGCTGAACAACACAAGGAATCAGCCCCTTGGCGTCGTATGTAAGCTTTGAAGGATCGGTTATCTCTTCCATTTCTCTTCCCAAATTCAAACTTCGCAGGTCGGCGAGGGTTGTCCAGGTGCCCGAGATTACGAGCGACAAGCCCGACGACGCGTACTTAAGTACGCGAGGAGGGTTGGAGCCGAAAGGTCGGGTGCCTGGGCAAGCCGCAGCATTAGAAGTCCAGCCTCACAGGAATGCCTTGGCTGGCCATATACTCTTTGACTTCGCGAATGCTGAAGGTTCCAAAGTGAAAGACGCTGGCCGCCAGTACGGCGTCGGCTTCGCCCTCGATCACGCCCTCGGCAAAATGCTCGAGCGTGCCCACGCCGCCGCTCGCGATGACGGGGATTGGCACCGCGCGCGCCACGGCGCGGGTGAGCGCCAGGTCAAAGCCAGCCTTGGTGCCGTCGCGATCCATACTGGTCAGCAGAATCTCGCCGGCGCCGCGACGAGCCGCCTCCTCGGCCCATGCCACTGCATCGATACCCGTGGCGTTGCGGCCTCCTGCGGTAAAAACCTCCCACTTGTCGGCATCCGGCTGCCCAGGCAGGCCGACGCGCTTGGCATCGATCGCCACGACCACGGCCTGGCTGCCAAACGCCGCGGCAGCTTGGCTGATCAGCGACGGGTCACGCACGGCGGCAGAGTTGAGCGATACCTTGTCGGCACCGGCCGCCACCATGGTTCGCATGCCCGCCAGGTCGCGGAAACCGCCGCCCACGGTATAGGGAATAGCGAGCTCCTCGGCCGCGTGCGCCGCCATCTCGATGGTCGTCGCACGGTTGTCACTCGTCGCGGTAATGTCCAAAAATACGACCTCGTCCGCACCTTCGCGATCGTAGGCGCGCGCCAGCTCCACTGGATCGCCCGCATCGCGCAGGCTCACAAAGTTGACGCCCTTGACCACACGGCCGTCCTTGACGTCCAGGCAGGGAATCACACGTTTGGTAAGCATGGGCTACTCCTCCCCTCGGGCGGCGGCCAGCGCCTGTACCAGCGTAAAGTTGCCCTCGTAGAGCGCGCGACCGGTAATAGCACCTTCAATCGCGCCCTCACCCACTGCGGCCAGCGCACGGATGTCGTCGAGCGTCGAGATGCCACCCGATGCCACGACGGGAAAGCCCGCGACCTCGGCCACATGGCGATACGCCGCCACATCGATGCCCGTCTGCATGCCGTCACGCGCGATGTCGGTGTAGACCAGATGCTTAAAACCCAGCTCAGTGAGCTGTGCCACGGCGTCGTCGAGTGCCACGCCCGCGCCATCACGCCAGCCGTTCACCTTGACCTGGCCGTCGCGCGCGGCGATGTCTGCCACCAGCAGCTCGCCAAAGCCTTGGGCCGCCACCTCGGCAAAACCCGGCTCGGTCACCAGCACGGTGCCCAGCGCAATGCGACGCGCACCGTAGCCGGCCAACTCGTCGATGCGCGCGAGCGAGCGGACGCCGCCGCCCACGTCCACAGACAGACCGTCGACGCCGCAGATGGCCTTAATCGCCGCCGAGTTAGCAGCGCACGCGTCCTCGTCCTCGCCAAAGGCAGCGGACAGGTCTACGACGTGCACCCAGCTTGCGCCCTGCTCGGCAAACGAGTGGGCGACGGCCACGGGGTCGTCGGAATATACCTTGCAGCGGCTGCGGTCGCCGCGCTCCAGGCGCACGACCTTGCCGCCGATCAGATCGATTGCGGGAAACAGGATCATCGGCCAACCTCCTCGACGATGTTGACGAAGTTCTTAAGGATGCGCTGACCCAGCGCGGAGGATTTCTCGGGATGGAACTGGCAGCCCCACACGTTGCCATGGCGCACGATGCACGGGAAGCTCCGTGTATAGTGCGTGCGCGCCAGCACATCGGCGGCATCGGCATCGTCGGCCACCGCATAGCTGTGGGTGAAATACATGTTGGCACCCTCGGCAAAACCGGCGAGCAGCGGGTCAGCCGCACCGGCGGGCGTCATGTGCACCTGGTCCCAGCCCACGTGCGGCACCTTCAGGCGGCTCGACTCCAAGCGTGCGCACGAGCCACGCATAATGCCCAGGCCATCGACCCAGGGGCCGCCGGCCTGCTCGGAGGCGTTGCCGTCGGCGACCGCGCCCTCGTCCGCAGGCACGCCCTCGTTGCCGCGCTCAAAAAACAGTTGAAGACCCAGGCAGACGCCGAGCAGCGGAGTTCCGGCGGCGACGGCATCGAGCACCGCGTCCGCCTCGCCGCTCTGGCGCATAAAGGCGATCGCGTCATAGAACGCGCCCACGCCCGGGATGACCAGGCCGTCGGCGTTGCGGATCTGTTCCGGATCGTCCGACGTGCAGGCGGCGGCACCAGCGCGCGCAAGCCCGCGCACGACGCTCGACAAGTTGCCCTTGTGGTAGTCGACCACCACGATCTTCGGTTCGCCCACGCGACCCTCCCTTTTCCCATCCTCCAAAACCACCTCAAAGGGGGCAGGCACCTTTGTGGTGGTTTTTGTCTTTGTTGCGGTTACAGTGAGCCCTTGGTGCTGGGGATGCCCTGCACGCGGGGATCGAGCTCGCAGGCGCGGCGCATCGTGCGGCCCACGGCCTTAAAGGCGGCCTCGATAATGTGGTGCGAGTTGCCGCCCGCCAGCTCGCGCACGTGCAGCGTGAGCTTGGCATCGCGCGCAAAAGCATAGAAGAACTCGACAGCCAGCTCGGTATCAAAGCTGCCCACGTGCTCGGTCGGCACGGGCAGCTCGCAGTAGGCCTGCCCGCGGCCCGAGATATCAACGGCGGCCATCACGAGCGTCTCGTCCATGGCAATCGCCGCGTCGGCAAAGCGCGTAATGCCCGCCTTGTCGCCCAACGCTTGGCAAAACGCCTCGCCCAGCACAATGCCCGTGTCCTCGACGGTGTGATGTGCGTCGACCTCAACGTCGCCCACCGCGTGTACCGTCAGATCAAACAGGCCATGGCGGCCAAACGCGTTGAGCATGTGGTCAAAAAACGGCACGCTGGTCGAGATATCGCACACGCCGCTCCCGTCCAGGTCGAGCTTTACGACAATGTCGGTCTCGCCCGTCTTGCGGGTCACCTCGGCATAACGGCCCATCTACATCTCCTCCTTCACCAGCGCGGCAAACGCAGCCAGCACCTCATCGTTTTCTTGCGGGGTGCCCACGGTAATGCGCAGACAGTCCGCGAGCCCCGGCGCGTAGCTAAAGTCGCGCACCAAAATCGAATACTCGTCGCGCAGACGCTCGCGCACGCGCGTGGCATGCGGCGTGCGCACGAGCACAAAGTTCGCCGCGTTCGGCCATGCCTCCACGGGCATGCCATCGGCAGCCATTGCGCGCAGGGCGCACAGCTCGCGCTCGCGCTCGGATGCGATCTGTGCCACCACGGGCGTGTAGGCATCACGGGCACGCACGCAGGCAAGTGCTGCCGCCTGGCTCAGCACGTTAACTGAATAGATCTGGCGAATCGCCGCGAACACGTCGATGACTTCCGGCGCCGCGATCACGTAACCCAGACGCGTACCGGCAGCGCCAAACGCCTTGGACAACGTATGCAGAATCACCAGGTTGGGATGCTCGGCGATAAGCCCCTGCGCCGTGGTGACCGCGCCAAACGAATCGTCGGCAAACTCCACGTAGGCCTCGTCAACCATTACCATGCCGGGGCACGCATCGCACAGCGCCGCGACAAAGTCGAGCGGTGCCACGTCACCCGTGGGGTTGTTGGGCGAGGTCACGATTGCCAGGTTGCACTCGGACGCCGCCGCAAGCACGGCTGCCTGGTCGAGCTCAAAGGTCGCGGGGTCGCGCCACACGTCGCGCACCTCGGTCTGACAGAGCGACGCAAAGAACGCATACTCGCTAAAGCACGGCGGGCAGTTGAGCAGGGTCCGTCCCGCGCCGCCAAACGCCAACAGGTAGTTATAGAGCAGCTCGTCGCCGCCGTTGCCCACGCAGACATTCTCGCGCGCCACACCATGCCAAGCGGCAAGCTCGTCACGCAGATCGTTGGACATGGGATCGGGATAGCGGTTGAGCGGCGTGGCAGCCAGGGCGGCGTCGACCGCCTCGCGCACGCCAGCCGGCACGGGATAGGTGTTCTCGTTGGCCGAAAGGTTGATGCGCGTGGGCGTAAAGTTGGGATCGTAGGGCTCAATACCGGCCAGGTAAGGCTGGACGAGCTCCTTCATGCGAGGCGTGAGTTCGGCCATATTAGGCCTCCCCGCCGGTTACGCCAGCGCCATCTGCGCCTGCAGCCGCCAGGTCCACGCCCTCGGCAACCGTCGCCACGGCGTCGCCCGGCCAGGCAACCTTGGTCAGGTCGGCCGCGGCGAGCGACTCGGCGCTCACGGCATCCTCGCCCTGCTCCAACACGCGGCGACGCAGTGCGGCCGAAAGCGCGTGCGCCCACAGGCCCTCGGCCTCGGCCAGACGCTGCGTAGCGGGAGCGTCGGAGAGCAGGCCCTCGGGCGTATAGCATATAACGCTCGAGCGCTTAACGAACTCTTCGACCGAAAGCGGGTTGGAGAACATGGCCGTGCCGCCGGTCGGCAACGTGTGGTTGGGACCGGCAACGTAATCGCCGAGCGGCTCGGAGCTCCAAGCGCCCACAAAGATGGCGCCGGCGTTGCGAATGCCGCCGAGCAGGCCCATCGCATCCTTGCAGTGCAGCTCAAGGTGCTCGGGCGCCACGGTGTTCACGGCCTCGACGGCGGCCGCCATGTCGGCGGCCACCACGATGGCGCCTTCGTTATCGAGCGAAGCGCACGTAATCTCGGCACGCGGGGACTGCGCTACCAGAATGTCGATACCCGCCTCGACCTCACGCGCAAACTGCTCGTCGCAGGTCACCAGATAGCAGGCCGCCAGCGGATCGTGCTCGGCCTGAGCCATCAGGTCGGCCGCGACCACCATAGGCTTGGCCGTGGCATCGGCCAGCACGCAGACCTCGGAGGGACCGGCGACCATGTCGATACCCACGTCACCCGAGACAATCTGCTTGGCAGCGGCAACAAAGGCGTTGCCCGGGCCGGTGATTTTGTCGACGCGCGGAATGGTCTCGGTACCGTACGCCAGCGCGGCCACGGCCTGGGCGCCGCCCACCATATAGATCTCGTCCACGCCGCCGAGCTTGGCCGCGGCAAGCGTGTAGGGGCTGATCAGGCCGTCCTTTTGCGGCGGGGTCACCATGACCACGCGCTTGACGCCGGCCACTTTGGCGGGAATGGCGTTCATGAGCACGGTGGAGGGGTACTGCGCGCGACCGCCCGGCACGTAGATGCCGGCCGCAGCGAGCGGGGTCACCTTAACGCCGAGCATCGTGCCATCCGGGCGCGTGGTAAACCAGCTCTGCTCGACCTCGCGCTGGTGGAACTCGCGAATCTGGCGCGCAGCCTTTTCGAGCGCGGCGACAAAGACCGGATCGAGACCTTCGAGCGCGGCATCGATCTGCTCCTGCGGCAGACGGAAGCTCTGCAGCTCAACACCGTCAAAACGCTGGCAATAGTCGCGCACCGCGGCATCGCCATTGGCACGCACGCTGGCCACGATATCGCGGGCGGCGTCGACAATGTTTTGCGGCAGCACGCCCTTACGGTTGAGCTGGTTGGTAACGAGGCGCTCACCGGGAGCAAGCTTGATGGTCTTCATTTCGGTATCCCCTATCGGTCGAGGTTGTGTTCGAAAACGAGAGGCCGGACGGCGGCACCAGTCGGCCCGCAGCCCGGACGTTGGGGCGCCCGTGCGTGCTCGCGCTATTGTGCCGAGCCCGCAACGGGCTCAAAATGCTTGTCCTTCACGGCTGCCGCCAAGCGATCTGCCAGATTGCGTACGCGCGGATCCAGACGTGCGGCACCCGGATTGACAAAGAAGCGGGCCGTGCAGTCCATAATGCGACCAGTAATAACGAGGTCGTTATCGCGCAGCGTGGCGCCCGTGGCGGTAATATCCACGATGCGATCGGTCATGCCGACGATGGGACCCAGCTCAATGTTACCGTGCAGCGAGACGACATCGGCGCTCACGCCGCGCTCGGCATACCAGGCGCTCGCGATGCGCGGATACTTGGTGGCCACGCGAAGCGACCCGCGACGGGCATAGTTGCGCTCGGCCTGGCCGGCGCGCCACGCGGGCTCTGCCTCGATAAACGTGCACAGGCCGTAGCCCAGATCGACCAGCTGCAGCAGGTTGAGGTCTGCCTCGATAAGCGAGTCCCAACCGCAGATGCCGCAATCGGCACCGCCGCAGCCCACAAAGGCGGGCGCATCGCTGGGACGCACGATGACAAACTCGATATCGCCGACCGCGCCCTTACCGGCACGCGTGTCGCGGCCGCGCACGATCAGGTGACGGCCGGGGTCGCGCAACTCAGAGACGTCTAAGCCCGCAGCCTCGAGCACGTCGAGCGTATCGGCCTTGAGCGAGCCCTTGGGCACGGCGATGCGTAGCGGGCCCTCGGCGCCACGGCCCACGGCGTGGTCGCCATCGGGGGCGGCATCCTCGGCCGAGGTGCGCGCGGCCTCCAGACGCTCGAGCGAAAAGGCAAAGCCCGCCGCCGGCACCTCGATGCCGTCGCCAAATGCGCCGGTAAAGATGGAGTCGTAGCGGCCGCCCGAACCGACCGGGTCAGGCAGGCCGCCGGCATAGGCCTTAAAGACCAGGCCCGTGTAGTAATCAAACGAGTTCATGATGGAGAAGTCGAACGACAGCACCTGGGCGTCCTCGGGAGCCAGGCCCTCGACCAGGGCACGCAGTTCGCGCGTCAGCGGCGCGACAATGCCCGCCGCCGCCAGCAGCGCGTCGACGCGGTCGAGCACCTCGGCGCCGCCGTGCAAGCGCGGCAGCTCGCTGATGGCAGCCTTGACGGCCTCGGGCTCGGCGCTTGCCGCCACGCGGGCATCGAGGCCCACAAAGTCGTTGGCGTGCACGCAGTGCAGGGCCTCGGCAGCCAGCTCGCGATCCTCGCACGCCGCGAGCAGCTCCTTAAACGGACGCACGCTACCTGCGATAATGCGCGCATCGGGCAGCGCCAGCTTGCGCACCGCCTCGGCCACGAGCGAGACAATCTCGACATCGCCCGCGGTGTCGCCCGCACCGATAAGCTCAAAGCCCAGCTGTGTAAACTGGCGCGAGCCGCCGGCATTGCGCTGGCACTCACGAACCACCGGCGCCTCGTAGCGAAGGCGTAGGGGCAGGTCGGCCGCGCGCATGCGGGTCGAAACCAGACGCACGATCGGCAATGTGTTGTCGGGACGGACCACCAGCAGGCGACCGTCGTCATCAAAGAGCTTAAACGGCGTGTCCGCAATGCGGCCGCCTTCCTCGAGCGAGCCCTTGTCCTCGAGCAGCGGCGTCTCGACCGGAAGGTAATGATGCTCCCTAAAGCAGCCCTTCACCGTACATGCGATCTCTTCGCGCGCCTGAGCCTCCTCGGGCAATATGTCCCGGAATCCCCACGGTGTGGCCGTCATCTGATGAGCCTCCTCATGCTGTGTTTCATATAGAGCAGAAGACCGGCGTAGCTCCGCCGGTCTTCTGGGTACTTTAGCATACTAGAGTGCTTGCGGGGAAAATCCGTCGCAGCCGCTCACACCGTATTCATCTGGAAACATAGGGTAGGTTACCGCAGCCCGACCCCACCTAGGCGCCAATCGCACGACGATACTCTGCCATCACCTGCGCATCGGCAGCTGCGGGGTCGGCAAAATAGCGCCCGTCATAGGTCTCGGCCGAAACAACTCCGCGATAGCCGCGCGCCACCAGCCTATCCAGGTCGGCGCGCATATCGCGGTCGCCGTCACCCCAGGCAAGATGCGTCGTGCCATCTGCCGCAACATCGACAAAATGCACGTGGGCGACATCATCGCCAAGCAGATCGAAATAATCGTCGATGGTATCCCCCGCCACCGCCATGGCGCCCATATCCAGACATGCCTTAAGTGCCGGATGATCAACTGCCTCGATCATGCGCTTCGTGTCGGCCGCCGAGTTCACGATCATCGACTCAACTGGCTGCAGGGCCTCGAGCACCAGTCGCACGCCGCGCTCTCCCGCATGCTCGGCAATCGCACGCAGCATCGAGGCGCTGCGACCCCACGCGTCCTCGATCGGCTCGTTCAAAAATGCCCAGCCGCTCGAGACCATGACCTGCTCGGCTCCAAGTTCCGCCGCGATATCTACAACGTTCTTAAAGTACGCGAGCGTGCGGGCACGCGCCTCATTCCCGCGCGCCGCGATATTCCACGGCTTGGGGTTGTTCTGTTCGGGACAAAGCCCCACAATCCGAACCCCATACCGCTGTGACAGCTCACGCACCTGCTCGAGCGAATCGTATCCATGACAATCGACATACAGATGCATCGCCCCGGTCCAAAGTTCGCAACACGTGTAGCCCGAGGCCGCTGCCGAAGAAAAGAATTCCTCAAGGTCAAAATAACGATGGCTGATATTCATGACGGCAAGCTGCGGATACTCCATCTTGTCCACCTTTCGGCAAAAGGGCGCCGCAGCACAATGTGCGCGACGCCCCCTCTTATATTGTTTTAATTATGACGGATACCCTACTGGACACCAAGCACTCCAAAGAACGCGCCGGCGATACTCACGAGTAGGATCACGAGCATGATGAGCAGCGGATTCATCTTCTTCTTGAGCATGAGATAGACAATTCCAAACAGCCCCATCGTGACAAAGCCCGGGAAGATTCCGTTGAGCAGCTCGGCGAGCGTCTGAGCGCCATCGCCCGCGCCGACCATGAGCGGAATGTCCACGGTGACCATCTCCATGGTCATAGCGCCGATCACCATGGCGCCCATGATAGAGGCCATCTTGACGATCGTGTCCATAATGCCCGATTCCTGGACCTTGCTGATCATGTCCGAGCCAAAGCGATATCCCACAAACGTCAGCAGGTAACGGATGATGTAGTGGGGGACGTTGAACACGAGCAGGAACAAAATCGGGCCAAGAATAGAGCCCTGCAGCGCCAGCGACGTGCCGACACCCGTTGCCAAAATTCGCAGCGTACCCCAGTAGAAGGCATCGCCCACGCCGGACAGCGGTCCCATCAAAGCAAGCTTGACATTAGAGATCGCGCTCGTGTCAAAGTTATCTTCGGTGGCGTTGACTTCTTCCATTGCGGCAGCAATGGACATGGGGAGCGTCGAGATATACGGCGTGACGTTATAGAGCTCCATATGGCGCTTGAGTGCGGCCTTAAAGTCCGCATCCTGCGGATACAGCTTGCGAAGGATCGGCATAAGGGCCCACATAAAGCCGATATGGCCCATACGCTCGTAGTTCCAGGAATGCTCATAGGGAATCGAGCGCCAGAACAGCTTCTTAAGGTCTGCACGGGAAATCAGCCCGTCGTAAGAAGACTCAAACTTAAAACTCATCGAACCCACTCCCAATCGCAGGATCCTCGGTTGCCGCTGCGGGCTGCTCCGCCTTTTTCTTGTCACCCAAAACCGTCATCGCGACGACGATAATCGCGGCAAAGATCGCCACGCCAGTCGTGCTAATGCCAAAGTAGGCGACGAGGAAGAAGCCAGCGAAGAAGAACGGAGCCACTGTTTTGTTCATAATCATCTGCGCCAGCATCGCAAAGCCGAGTGCGGGCAAGAAGGCGGCGGCGACATCCATGCCGGTCTGAACGAAATCGGGGATGATGTTGAGCAGGCTGGCAACAGCATCGGCGCCAAAGAAGAATGCCAGGGGAATGATCAGCAGGCCGCACCAGCTCTGCGCGTAACCGGCGATGAGCATGTTGCGCGTGATGGCCTTGGTGTCTCCGTCCTCGACGTTTTTGTCGATACGGTGCACCAGCAGCAGCATGACCGGCTGGCCCAGGGCCGTATCGAGCGCCAGGACGATCGTTGCGATGGGAATGCCCAGGGTCAGGGCCGCCGAAGCGTCCGCGCCGGCCTGCATGGCAAGAGATACGCCCAGGATAGTGCCGGAAATCGTATCGGGCGGGTTATAGGCGCCGACCGAGATGGCGCCGACCATGGCAAGCTCCATCGTGGCGCCCATGATCGTGCCGGTCACCATGTCGCCCATGACAAGGCCAACCAGAGGTCCGAGCACAATCGGGCGCTGGAGGTAACTCGTACCGGTCAGCCACTCGGAATAGCCCAAAAGGGCAATCAGGAAAATCAGGATCGTCTTGATAACCATGACAGCCCCTAACCGATGACCTTTGCGGCATCAGTCTTCGCATCCGCCGGAATCATCTGAATGAACAGCTCATAGCCCTCGCCGAGTAGCTCCTTCACGTAGGCCTCGTTCTCGGGCGTAAGGAATACGCTCGTCGAGACCTGGCGGGCATCCTCGCTAAAGGCCACATTGCCGAGGTTGATCTTCTTGACGCCCATCGCCTTGGCGACGGCACCGGCCTGTTGGATCGTCTCGCAAACCACGAAGAGCTTGTACTTGTCGGTCACACCGCTCTGGAGCGCCTTGACGGCATCCTCGGTGTTTTTGACGACGACCTTGCATCCTTCGGGCTTTGCAAGGGACAGGGCCTGCAGACGAAGCTTGTCGTTGAGGACCGTGTCGCTCACTAACAGGATGCAGTCGGCACCCAGAGCCGAGGTCCAGCTAACGGCAACCTGGCCGTGAAGCAGTCGATAGTCCACGCGAATCATCTGAATCATGATGTGCTCCTAACGATTAAAACTCATCGAGTTCGGCCTGCCCCAGCAGGTCGTTGACGTACTTGACCTTGGTGTCGTCCGCCTCGACGATCTGGCGAATGGCCTCATCGATCGGGGTGGAGTCGGGCACGAACAGCAGCTGAATAAGGAGCGGCAGGTTCATATTGGTCACAAGGTGCGTGTTGGGGCGCGTCTGGACGATCTTGGTGAACTCGTTGTTGACGCTGCCGCCAAAGAGGTCGGTGCAAACGACGACCTCATCGTCCGCGGCAAAGTCGTCCAGAATCGCCGCAGCCTCCTTGACCAGGTCCTCGTTTCCGTCGACATACATAGACAGCGCATGGACGTTTTCGCGCTCGCCGGAAAGCAGGCCGATGCTCTCGACGATTCCAGACGCGAAATGAGCATGGGACGCCACGATAAACTGCCTCATTCGATTCCCCTTTCTTGCGAACTTCGGCATAAAAATGCCCGGACGCATGCGCCCGGGCAGGGTGCTTCTTGATCAGTAGCTAATTTGTCGCCGATTAGTAATCGAACTGGTGATAGTAGCGACGGTAGTTGAGGTTGTGCTTGGTGACCGTCTCGTAGTAAGCGGCAAGGCGATCGGTGATCAGCGAGGAGAGGATCCACGGAGACACGATGACGCGGAACTCGTCGTCAAGGCCGGGGATCGCGAACTCGGCGGTGTCGATGATGTTGATGTCGGTGTCGCCGGTCACGCCGCGGGTCAGGAAGGCGCGGACGCGCTCGTCGAGCTTGCGGTTCTCGTCCTCGCCCATGAACAGGAACACGGGGACGCCGGGCTCCACGAGCTCGAGGGTGCCGTGGAAGAAGTCTGCCGAGGTGATGTAGCGGGTGCGCTTCCACTGCATCTCCTCCAGGATGCACATCGAGAACAGGATCGTCTCGCCCCACAGGGCACCGGAGCCGATGAACATGGTGTAGGGGGCCAGGGCGTACTTCTTGGCGAGCTCCTCGGCGCGCGGCTCGAAGCTCTTGCGGATGTCGACCAGGTGGGTCCAAACGTCCTTGGTCTGCTCGATGAACTTATCGAACTTGGGGAAGCAGCCGCGGCGGTTGAGCAGGCGCAGGCCGAAGCAGTCGGCGAGGTAGTAGCCCTTCTCGCAGCCGCCCGAACCATGGTCAGAAGCCATAGCGACGCAGTTCTCGGCACCGACAGCCTGGCCGATGGGGCCCTCGGGCTTGGTCATGGCGTAGACGCGCACGCCCATGTCCTTCATCTTCTTGACGGCCTCGAGGACCTCGGGGGTGGTGCCGGACTCGGAGGCGGTGAGCACGACGGACTTCTCGGTCATGCGCTTGTGGCCCATGACGTTCCACTCGGCGGCGTGGATCAGGTAGACCTCGAGGTCGCGGTCGCCGAACTTGTTCATGAGGTACTCGAGCTGCATGAGCTCGTCCCAGGTGCCGCCGACGCCCATCAGGAACACGGCGTCGTAGCCCTCGTCGGCGACCTTGTCGGCGAGCGCGGTCATCTTCTTGCCGGTCTCGTAGAGCGCCTTGCCGTCCTCGAGGTAGCCCTCCTGGTCGAAATGCATGATCTCGATCTTCTCGGTTTCCTTCATTTGTCTCTCCTTTCTGGGGTTGTCTCCACATCCCCCATGCCAACGGGCATCAAAACCCGCTTACATTCCGTAACACTCGGCCGCTTTGGCCTTAAGCGCATTGACTGACTCTTCGTAGCCCTCCGCCTTAACCTCCATCTGTTTGGAGACGGCATCGAGATACGGGTGTACGTCCCATGACTTCAGACGCTCGGCGATTATTGCCGCAATCGTCTGGAAGAACACAAGATTGGGAATTGCGCTGAGCAGCGGAGCCACCTGAGGCACCGCAACCTCATGAGCCCTACCCCTGGGATGGGCCGTGAGCAGCACCGTTTTTGCCGTAACGTTCGATAGCGCATCGGCGATATTCGCAAGACGCTCCGACCCCTGCGGATCGTCGACAATAAACACCAGATAGCCCGGAACGATCTGCATCTCGGGACCGTGGACGAACTCCTCGCCCTCGTGATGCATGGCAGGAATCTTGATGGTCTCGCTCAGCTTGAGCGCTGCCTCCTCGGCAACACCGTAGTTGGGGCCGTTGCCGACGACCATGGCGGGCATGTGCTCAGAAAGCTCGAGCATGTGGTCTTGGACATATGCCTCGGCGGTCTTGCACATCACGGCATTGGCCTGGATAGCCTCGCGCAGGTCGTCAAGACGCTGGGCAACGCCCTTGGCGTCAATCGTTCCGCGCGCCTGACCGCCGTAAATACCAAAGAGCATCAGGTACTCAACGAGAACCTCGACGCCCAGAGTCACAAAGTCCACCGACTCGACGCCCACACCGTAGTCAAGAACGATGCCAGCGTGCTCCTTGATGGGTGCCTCGACGTTTGCCGTGAGCGCAACTGCAGCCATATCGTGTGCGCGCATGTAATCGAGCGCCGCGATCGTATTGGTCGAATAGCCGCTCTGCGAAACGGCAATGTTGAGCGCATGCTGCGGATAGGTGTGTTCAAAATCGACGAAGGCCTCGGGCGTCACAACGGACACCTGCATCTGCAGCGCATCTTGCAGGTAATCGCGGGCGCAATCGGCGGCATGGCGCGACGAACCCGAAGCAACGATGCGCAGCGCGTCAAAAGAACCGGACTGGAAAATATCAACGAGCTGCGCTACCAGCTCAGACGAACGCTCGAGGTTCTCTCCCATACGCACATGGGCAAGCTGAACGTAATCGAGCATCTTCATCGTCTCACCTCGTAACAAATCATTAGTATTTGATACCAATCACAGTTACAGGTTACGGCTTTTTGATACCTCTTTGTCGATTAATTTATCCCCATCGGCGAACGGTCGATTTTGAGCCATGTAAGGTTGTATGCGCAGTCTGCTCAACGAATCAAAATTCCGTCAGCTTTTCAGCCCGTTATGCAAAAAACCAGCTAGTACGTATAGGTATATCCACCCGCATCGCCGCGGTTAAACGACTTGACGTACTCGATCGCCTGGCCGCTTGCATCGAAGCTCACGCACTCAAGCGTCAAGGCAAGATCGCCCTGCTCCAGTCCAAGCAGGCCGGCATCTCGCGCGCCCAGCGCTTCGATATCGAGCTTTTCCTGTGCCATGACCGGCTTTCGGCCCAACATCTCATAGGTCTCGTACAAACTGAAGACCGACACGTCAATATCTTCGATTGTGGGAAACAGCAGGCACGGGATGAACGCCATCTCAATCGATACGGGATCGCCGTTGACGCAGTTCAAACGCCGAATCGAATACAGTAAATTGTCCTCGGCAATGCCAAACAGGTTGGCATAATATGGACCCGCATAACGCTTGGAACGCGCGAGGATGCGGACGGACGGCTCGCCGCCCGAAGCACGAACCGATTCGCGAAAGCCTCCTGTTCGCTCGTACGCAACGGGCACTTTCTGTGCCACAAACGCGCCCTTTCCGCGGACGCGTCGAATCTGCCCACGCCGAACCAGCTCATCGACAGCACTTCGGATGGTCAAGCGTGTCGTACCAAATTCCTCAGCGAGGTCTTTTTCGGACGGAATCATGGAACCCGTGGGATATATACCGCGCTCGATACGCTCCTCGATGCGGCGTCGAATGCGCATATAAACCGGGGTGGCATCTATTGTTTCAGCCATTGTTCACCTGCCACGCTCCTCATGCCGTTCTTTTCGCCGTTATCGGCAAAGCGGAACTTTGTGGGCAAAATCACCGATTTGCAATGCTCCACAAAACGCATGTCCTTATCAAATTCTATCGTGCTCTCATAGAACACCGGCGTTCCCTCTTCTTGTTGGAGCAGCTCGGCCTCTTCGGCGTTCAAACGCGAGATGGAGATATGCTCACGTCCATGCTCAACGCGCACGCCGCCTTCTTTGAGCAAGACATCGTAAAGGCTCTCACACTCAAAATCGTGATCGAGAAGCGCGGGGCACAGGGACAAGTGAACGTGAGCCGTCTCGATTGACGCCGGCTCGCCCTCAATAAGTCGAACGCGCTGCATGCGGAGCAAAGGAGCGCCTACAGCCACCCCAAGCTTGTCGGCAAGCGTCTTATCCGCCTCGATGGTCTCGGTGGAAACCAGACGAGAAGAGGGATGCAGGCCGGCAGTCCGCACAGCGTCGGAAAAGTTATACGTTTCCTGGAAGATGTTCAGCGGCTTAGGAGGACACACATACGTACCCGATCCGCGACGGCTCTCGAGCGTTCCACACGAGATGAGTCGCGTGATACCAGCGCGCAACGCCGTACGCGAAACGCCGATCTCTTCGCACAGCACGCGCTCGGCCGGCAGGCGATCGCCGCCGGCAAGCTGATGGTGCTGGATATACCAAAGAATTCCCTCAACAGCACGATCTTTGGGGGGAATTGCATAAGATTCGCCTGCCATTGCAGAGACTCCTCATTCAGAAACGTATGCCGCCAAAATTAGACCAGCCCTCCCATGGCATCAAATTCAGCCTTGATCTTCTCGGCGACATTCCGATACGACTTATATAGGCTTGAATCGCGTTTGACTTCGTCGGTCATAACGGGAATCTCTAATTTGGAAACCTCATCTTTTCCCGTCTGAACCACCACAACAACGCCCATACCAAGACACATATTACGCTTGGCAGCGTTTATTTTCGCCGCCTTGGCAGGATTTGCCAGGATACGCTGGGCAAATTCCTGTTTTGAGGCCACTTCCTCGGCCTCCGGATCGCCCGCCTCGGCTACTTCGCACTGCAACACGTCCGCATAGTCAAAAATCTTCGGCTCGCCGCCGCGCTGATGCACGGCCCACTTGCGACGCGTGGCATCCTGGTAGATAGCCGGCAAAAACGTAAACCGCGGCGGGTCCAAAATCGTATCCGTGATGGTAAACACATCGGGATCAAAGGCATCCTGCGGATTTTTCTTCTTGAACAGCCCCATATCAGCCTCCCGTACTAGCATTAAACAACTCAAGCTGAATATAGCACCAATTTCAAGCCGCCGCTTTACCGTATCGGTGCGCGGCGTCTATGGCTCGACCAGCGGAAAAGTTCACGGACGAGGGCCGGGGTGCCTGCTTTGTTTTGAGAAGTGGGCTCCGCGAACTTTTCAAAACAAAGTATGCCTCCCCGGCCCCGCCGGCAAATAGCGGACACTCCGCATGCAATCTATGCAAACAAACAAGTGCGCTTAGCTATATTCGGTAAGGTCAAGCACACTGCCCTTCACGATAAGCGCCGGCTCCAGAACGACCTCTTCGGCACGTCTACCGCCCCTACCGGCAAGACGCTTGGACATGCAGCCAAAAGCATGCTCCGCAAGGACACCGGGATCCTGCTCAATCGCGGTCAGCGCCGGCTCAAAGAGAACGTCGGCCGCCGAGTTGTCGTAACTCACCACCGAGATGTCGCCCGGGATGCTCTTCCCCATCTCGTGCAAGCGCTTGAGCAGACCGAGGGCAATGTTGTCCGAGCTTGCGAACACGGCGGTGGCATCGGTTGCAAGCACCGCCTCCGAGGCCTCGTATGCGCTCGGAATGTAGTACTCGCTCTCAAACTCCAGGCGCGCGTCGATGGGCAGTCCCACCTCGCGCAGCGCGCGCTCGTAACCGGCAAGTCGTTTGCGGCCCGTATTGGAGCGACGCGCGTTAACCAAACAGGCGATGCGACGGTGGCCTTGCTCGATCAGATAGCGGGTGGCCATGTAGCCACCCATCTCGTGGTCGAACATCACCTTGTCGCATTCGAGGCCCTCAATGGCGCGGTCGACCATCACGGCAGGGATAGGCAGATGGCTCACTTCCTCGCGCAGGGCGCGGTCGTCGGAGAACTCGTCACCCACTACCAGAAAGACACCGTCGACGCCGCGCGTCACCAACTGGCGCAGCAGTTCCAAATCGTCATCGGCGCTTCCACCCGAGCTGGTAATAAAGAGCGCGTAACCGTCCTCGCGACAGCGCTTTTCCAAGCTGCCGGCGAGCGAGGCAAAAAAGCGGCTCTCGATATTGGGAACGATAAGGCCCAGCGTGCGCGACTCGCGCATGACCAAGCTGCGCGCGATCTGGTTAGGAACATAGTGGTTGCGCGCCGCAACCTCCTTGATGAGCTTGCGGTTTTCTTCCGAGATGCGACAGGGCCGATTATTGAGAACAAGCGAGACCGACGAAGGGGAAAGCCCCACCTCCTGGGCGATCTGCTTGAGGGTGACTTTGTTGGCCATCTCGCTCCTTCCGGGTTTACGCGCAATCTCTTGAAAGTATAGCGACTGCCCCTCTACCTCGGTGATAAACACTTTACCAATCCGGTGGACGGCTGTTTTATCGCCGCCAGCGCACCAAATCCGTCCAGGTGGGGTATATTGCAATCGATTGATGACAACAACCACCAAAAGGCGGATATTCGTATGCACGAGAACGACTTTTTTAACGAGGACCTGCTCTGCGCGCTCGCCGGCGTTGCCGGCGAGGACAACGTACTCATGAGCGAGCCCATGCGCGAGCACACCACGTTTAAGATCGGCGGCCCGGCCGATGTCTTTGTCACGCCCGATACCGAGCAGGGCCTCGTCGCCACGCTCGATACCTGTTATCGCTGCGATTTGCCCCTCACCATCGTGGGCAACGGCTCCGACTTGCTCGTCGGCGACAAGGGCATCCGCGGCGTCGTCGTAGCGCTGGGCGAGGGCCTCTCCGACATTACGGTCGACGGCACGCACGTCACGGCGGCAGCCGGCGCCTTGCTTTCCGATGTCGCCGCGGCGGCAGCCGAGGCCGGCCTCACCGGCATGGAGCCCATCTCGGGTATCCCCGGATCGGTCGGCGGCGCCTGTTACATGAACGCCGGAGCTTACGGCGCCTGCATGGCCGATGTGCTGGAGTCCGTGCGCGTCTACAAGCCCGCCCGTATGCTCGACGACGGCACCCGCGGCAGCGGCAGCATCATCGAGTTCGATGTCGACGAACTCAACCTGGGCTATCGCAAGAGCCGCATCGCCGACGACGGCTTTATCGTTCTTTCGGCCACCTTCAACCTCGCACCGGGCAACGCCGCGATGATTAAGGCCGACATGGACGACTACCGCCAGCGCCGCGAGGACAAGCAGCCACTCGACATGCCGAGTGCTGGCTCCACTTTCAAGCGCCCCGAGGGTTACTTTGCCGGCAAACTCATCATGGATGCCGGCCTGCGAGGACACGCCGTTGGCGGCGCGCAGGTGAGCGAGAAGCACTGCGGCTTCATCGTCAACGCCGACCACGCCACCGCCGCCGACGTCGATGAACTCATCCGCCACATCCAAACAACCGTCAAAGACCAATTCAACGTAGACCTAGAACCCGAAGTCCACCGAGTCGGCGAATTCCTCTAAAAGTGAAGGCCCCGAAAGGGGCCTTCACTTTCTTTTATTCAGACAACCAATCCGGTGCGTAGCGCCCCGAACCCGAGAGGGCCGGGACAGTCCGAGAGGCATAAGGTTGATCGCGAGTTCCGCACGAGTCGGAGAGCACTTAATGTGCTCTCCGTGCGAGCAGGACTGTCCGAGCAGGCAACCTTATGCCTCTCGGACAGTCCCGGCCCAACTTGCGTTACGACAGTGCAATACCGCCAAGCCAGCCCCAACGCACGCCAGAGCCAGTGCCATAGAAGCTAATAAACGAATCGAGCGACTTCGATGTAATGGCTCCCTCATTGCTCATAACGATGCCGCCGCCAACATAGATACCCACATGACCGTAGATAAGGCCCGGAGCACCCGTGCCGCCATGCGAGGAGTCGGCTACGATCATGCCCACCTGCAGCGCCGAGCGGTCGGAACTATAGCACCAGGCGTTGAACATGTCGCAGGCGTTGCCGCCAAAGTAGCCAACGCCGGCGTTACGGAAGACATTGGTAACCCACGCCGCGCACCAGTTCTGACCCGGCGAAGGCGTGGAGTAGCACGCGTTGACGACGGCCTGCTGCTTGCCCGAGCCGGCATTCTGCTGCGGAGTTCCGGGCGCATACGATCCACCGCCCGAGCTCGAACCACCCGAGTAGGAATTGTTCTTGTTCGCGGCGGCCGCGGCAGCGGCGGCCTTCCTAGCGGCCTCCTCGGCCTGGGCGGCAGCGAGAATCTCGGAATCACGCTGAGCCATGAGCTCCTTGACGTCGTCGGAAAGACCGTTCAGCACGGTCTGGACCTCTTGCTGCTTGGCCTGCATATCCTGCATCTGAGCCGTCTGCTGATCCTTGAGTTTCTCCAGGTCAGCCTTTTGTGCTTCGAGCTCGGTCTTCTGTGCGTCGAGCTCGGCCTGAATCGTCTGGATGTCCTCGATGGCATCGCGGTCGCTCTTGTTGATCTTCTCAACGTAATGCGCGTTGGCAACGAGCTCCTCAAACGAGCCAGAGGCCAGCAGCAGCGACAGGATGTTCGTGCCGCCGGACTTGTAGCTGGCGGCCACGCGATCGGAAAGGTCGTTGCGCTTCTTCTTGAGCTCGGCCTTCTTTTCATCGATCTGGGCCTGCGTGTCGTCAATCTTGCCCTGGACATTCTCGATGTCGTTGAGGGTCTGGGCATTCTTGTTGGCCAGCGCCGCATACTCATTTGCGATGCTGTCGAGCTGGGCCTGAACCTCGTCGAGTTGGGCCTGGGCGGCATTCAGTTTATCGGTGGTTTCTTTGGAAGCCTCCGCCGCATGGGCGCGAGTGGGCAGGCCAAAAAGAACTGCCGCAGAAGCGGCGCCGAACAGGGCCTTAAGGGCAGTGCGGCGCGAGAGCTCCTGGGAAAGGATGGAATCGCTGTTTGGTGACATATGTACTCCGTTACATGCTTATTTATATGTCGCTCAACTCATACATATTAGCGTACATATGGCGCGTCCCAACGATTTCCACGAACGGCAGGAAACTACAAGGTCGGCGGCTCGTAAGCAATTGTCAAATTTGAGGTAACAATTGAGCAAGCTCTTATATGAGTACGTTAACATAATCCTCTGCTTTTCCTACAGCGCACGATTTGGGCGTCCCCGCCTGCGCTATACTCCCCTCTAGAAGTGTTCCTGATTCGATAGGAGACTACATGTCCAAAGCACTCGACCCCAAAGACACCTGCGTCCTCGTAACCGGTGGCGCCGGTTTTATCGGCTCGCACACCGTCGTTCAGCTGCTCGAGGGTGGCTACCAGGTCGTCATCGTCGATGATCTCTCCAACTCCAGCGCCGTCGCCGTCGACCGCGTCAAGACCATCGTGGGCGATGAGGCCGCCAAGAACCTCACCTTCTACGAGGCCAACGTGCTCGACCGCGATGCGATGAACAAGATCTTCGATACCCATCAGATTGACCGCGTCATCCACTTTGCCGGCTTTAAGGCCGTCGGCGAGTCGGTGAGCAAGCCCGTCGAGTACTACCACAACAACATCGAGAACACCTTGGTGCTCATCGACGTCATGCGCAACCATGGCTGCAAGTCCATCATCTTCTCGAGCTCCTCGACCGTCTACGGCGACCCGGACAACCCGCCCGTCACCGAGGAGGATCCCAAGAAGCCCGCGACCAACCCCTATGGTTGGACCAAGTGGATGATCGAGCAGATCCTTATGGACGTCCACACCGCCGACCCCGAGTGGGACGTCGTGCTGCTCCGTTACTTCAACCCCATCGGCGCTCATCCGTCGGGCCTGATCGGCGAGGACCCCAAGGGCATCCCCAACAACCTGGTGCCCTATGTCGCCCAGGTCGCCGTGGGCAAGCTCGAGGCCGTTCAGGTCTTTGGCAACGACTACCCCACCCCCGACGGCACCGGCGTGCGCGACTACATCCACGTGTGCGATCTGGCCTCTGGTCACGTTGCCGCCCTTAACTGGATGAACGGCAAGACCGGCGTCGAGATCTTTAACCTGGGCACCGGCACCGGTACCTCGGTACTCGAGGTCGTCGCCGCCTTCTCCAAGGCTTGTGGCAAGGAGCTGCCCTACGTGATCCGCGAGCGCCGCGCCGGCGACATCGCTGCCAACTGGTGCGATGCCTCCAAGGCCGAGCGCATGATGGGCTGGAAGGCCCAGTACGACATCGCGGACATGTGCCGCGATAGCTGGAACTGGCAGAGCCATAACCCCAATGGCTTCGCCGACGCCGAGTAGCAAAAACCTACATACCGCTCTTGCCCCGATCTCACGTTGTGAGGTCGGGGCTTTTTCATGGCATGTAACCATTCGCCGAAAATCGACCAACTTTTTTATCTTGCCTGTACATGTTTAAACAACATGTTTTACAATAGGCGTATCGAATCAGAACATCGGAGGCGGACTGCACACCCATCGGCAGGCCGACCCCACAACAAGAAGGTTGGTGAGCGCATTCATGGAGCGTGCAAGCGGCGTCCTCATGCCCGTCTCATCTCTGCCCGGACCATACGGAATCGGCGGCTTTGGCTGGAATGCCTACGACTTCGTCGATTTTCTCGCCTCGTGCAAACAACATTACTGGCAGATTCTGCCCCTTACGACGACCAGCTATGGCGATTCGCCCTATCAGTCGTTCTCGGCCCGCGCAGGCAACCCCAACTTTATCGACTTTGCCGAGCTTATCGAGGCAGGGTATCTGGAGCAGCGCGATATCGATGGCGTGTATCTGGGATCCGACCCCAGCAATGTCGACTACGGTGCCATCTTTGGTGGCCGCCGTCAGATTCTCGACCGCGCCGCCGAGCGCTTTGCTGCCGACAAGCCGGCCGATTTCGATGACTTTATCCAGGCCAACGAGGACTGGCTCATCCCCTACTGTGAGTTCATGACCGTCAAAGAGGAGTGCGGTCTCAAGGCGTTTTGGGAGTGGCCCGCGGAGCTCCGCACCCGCGGCGAGGCTTCCGCCAAGGTCTGCGCCGACCATCCGGCGCGTATGCTCTACCACCAGATGACGCAGTACTTCTTCGATTGCCAGTGGAGCCGCCTCAAGGCCTATGCCAACGAACGCGACATTCTCATCATCGGCGACCTGCCCATCTATGTCTCGCGTGACTCCGTCGAGATGTGGGCGACGCCTGAGCTCTTTAAGAATGACACCGCCGGTAATCCCGTGAGCGTCGCTGGCACGCCGCCCGACCAGTTCTCGGCCACCGGCCAGTACTGGGGCAACCCCATCTACGACTGGGACGCCATGGAGTCCGACGGCTTCTCCTGGTGGGAGGGCCGCATTCGCGCCGCCCTCGACATGTACGACGTCATCCGCCTGGATCACTTCCGCGGCTTCGAGGCCTATTGGGAGGTGCCGTTCTCCTCGCCTGATTCGTCCTACGGTTCGTGGACGCAGGGTCCCGGCCTCAAGCTCTTCAAGACACTCGAGGAAAAGCTCGGCACGCTGCCCATCATCGCCGAGGACCTGGGCTTCCTCACCCCCGGCGTCATCGATATGCGCGACAACTCGGGCTTCCCCGGCATGAAGATCCTGCAGTTTGCCTTTGAGGGCACTAACTCGTACTACCTGCCGCACAACTACATTGCCAACACCGTCGCCTACGTGGGCACTCACGACAACGAGACGGCACGCGGCTGGTTTGAAGGAACGGCTACCCCGCGTCAGCGCGAGCAGACAGCTCTGTACACCCATCAGCAGGCCGGCGAACCCATCGCCGACGCGCTCAACCGAACCATCGCAGCCAGCGTGAGCGACACGTGCATCTACACCATGCAGGACCTGCTCAACTTGGGCAACGAGGCGCGCATCAACACCCCTGCCACGCTGGGCGGCAACTGGACCTGGCGCATGCTCGACGGCGCCATCACCCGCGAGCTCGAGCACAAACTCACCGACTGGACCGAGACCTACTTCCGCATCCCGTCGGAAGCCGAAATCGAGCTTCCTCAATAGGAGCTACCGCGCCCGACCCCTCCCCACCGTGCGGACGCGCTTGCTTACCCGCGCGAGGCCACCCCAATCCCCTCGCGCGGGATTCTTATGAATTGCAGACATGTAATCAACCCATTACAGGAGGAAACATGCCCCAAATTAACCTCATGGAACTCGCCGAGCAGTCTTTTGGCACCTCGCTCGAGCAGCTCGACGACCGTCGCATTTACAAGCTGCTGGTCAAACTCGTGCAGGAGCGCTCCGCCGCCTGCCCGCTCAACAACGGCAAGAAAAAGCTCTATTACATTTCCGCCGAATTTTTGATCGGCAAGCTGCTCATCAACAACATGATCGACCTCGGCATCTACGACGAGGTTAAGGACCAGCTCACCGCCGCAGGCCACGACCTCAACAAGATCGAGGAGTTCGAGGTCGAGCCGTCGCTCGGCAACGGCGGCCTGGGCCGCCTGGCCGCATGCTTCCTGGATTCCATCGCCACGCTGGGCTTGACCGGCGATGGCGTGGGCCTCAACTATCACTACGGCCTGTTCCGTCAGCGCTTTGTCAACAACCAGCAGAAGGCCGTCCCCGACGAGTGGCTCGGTGAGCAGGGCATCCTAGTCGACGACGACCGCTCCTACACCGTCGAGTTCGGCGATTTTGCCGTTACCTCCAAGCTCGTCAACATCGACGTGCCCGGTTACGGCCAGCCCACCAAGAACCGTCTGCGCCTGTTCGACCTGGCGAGCGTCGACGACGGCCTGGTCCCCGGCAGCTCCATCGACTTCGACAAGACCGAGATCGCCAAGAACCTCACCTTGTTCCTCTACCCCGACGATTCCGACGAGCAGGGCCGCCTGCTTCGCATCTACCAGGAATACTTCATGGTGAGCAACGCCGCCCAGCTCCTGATCGACGAGGCCATCGAGCGCGGCAGCAACCTGCACGATCTGGCCGACTACGCCGTGGTCCAAATTAACGACACGCACCCCACCATGGTCATCCCCGAGCTCATTCGCTTGCTCACCACCGAGCATGGCATCGAGTTTGACGAGGCCGTGACCATCGTACGCTCCATGGTCGCCTACACTAACCACACGATTCTTGCCGAGGCGCTCGAGAAGTGGCCGCTCGTCAGCCTGCAGAAGGTCTCCCCTGCCATCGCCGACATTATCGTCAAGCTCGATGAGATCGCGAAGGCCGAGCACGATGACCCGCGCGTCGCCGTCATCGACGAGCACGACACCGTCCACATGGCCCACATGGACATCCACTTTGGCTTCTCCATCAATGGCGTAGCCGCCCTCCATACCAAGATCTTGGAGGACACCGAGCTTCATCCGTTCTACGAGATCTATCCCGAGAAGTTCTCCAACAAGACCAACGGCATCACCTTCCGCCGCTGGATCCATGGGGCCAACCCCGCGCTCGCCAGCCTGCTCGACGATGTAATCGGCACCGACTGGCGCAGCACCGGCGATCTGAGCAAACTCGCCAAGTTCGCCGACGACAAGGACGTTCTTGAGCGCCTGGCCGCCACCAAGGTCGAGGCCAAGGCCATCATGCGCCAGTTCATGGCGCTCGAGCAGGGCGTGACCATTCCCTCCAACGCCATCATCGACGTCCAGGTCAAGCGCATCCACGAGTACAAGCGCCAGCAGATGCTCGCGCTCTACATCATCTGGAAGTACCTCGATATCAAGAACGGCAACAGACCTAAGCACCCCGTCACCATCATCTTTGGCGGCAAGGCGGCGCCTGCCTACACTATCGCGCAGGACATCATCCATCTGATCCTGACGCTGTCGCAGTGGATTGCAAACGACCCCGACGTGGCTCCCTACCTGCAGGTTGTCATGATCGAGAACTACAACGTCACCGCCGCCGAGCGCGTGATTCCCGCCGCTGACATCTCCGAGCAGATCAGCCTGGCCTCCAAGGAGGCGAGCGGCACCTCCAACATGAAATTCATGCTCAACGGCGCCCTAACCCTGTGCACGCTCGACGGTGCCAACGTGGAGATTGCCGAGCTCGTGGGCGACGAGAACATCTATACCTTTGGTGCCTCGTCCAAACAGGTCGAGCAGCTCTACGCCGACGGCACCTACAACGCCGGTGCGCTCTACCGCAAGCCCGGAATTAAACTGCTGGTGGACTTCATCACCAACCCGGCCTTTATGGCAACCGGCAACGCCGAGCGCCTGCAGCGCCTGCACGACGACATTAAGGGCAAGGACTGGTTTATGGCCCTGCTCGACATTGAGGAGTACATCCAGACCAAGGAGCGCGTGCTGGCCGACTACGAGGACCAGGACGCCTGGATGCGCAAGGCGCTCATCAATATCGCCAACGCCGGCACCTTCTCGTCCGACCGTACGATCTCCCAGTACAACGACGAGATCTGGCACCTGAGCTAATTCGGTTTCATCGCCCATCCTCTTGAAAACGGAGCCACGGCAACGCGGCTCCGTTTTTTGTGCCCGCACGTTACCCTGTGATCCGACTCGGCCAAACAATCTCGATCCATAACAACTACTCAACCAAAACGGTCCCAGCTGTTACAGATTGAGACATACCGGCCCCTCCCCTTGGGTTTATCTCAATCTGTAACATCTAGCAGGTGAAATTCGCCTTTGGTGTTACAGATTTAGATGAAATGGTTAGCTCAGCGGAACCGTCTCGATCTGTAACATCTAACGTCCGAAATCGGCCCTATCCGTTACAGATCGAGACAAACGACCGGTCAGACAGTCCCAACACAAAGAAAGGCTCCCCTCTCGCCCAGTGGACGGGAGGGGAGCCTTATATGTGACCGCGGCAAAAGGATGGCAAAGCCGCAGTCGCCCAAAGGGAGGGCCTGGTTGCACCGGGCCTAGATAAGGTTCTTGCCAGATACCTTATCGAAGAGGTGGGTCGCGTTCTTCTCGAACTTGAACCAGATGGGGTCGCCCGCCTTGAGCGCACCCTTGGCCTCAAGGTCGACAACGGGAATGATCAGGACGAACTGGCCATCGGGAGCGGTCACGTGGACATGCTCGGTCGAACCCATGAGCTCGGTCACCTCGACGGTACCCTGGAGCGCACCCTCCTCGCCCTTGTCGGCAAGCAGAATCTGCTCGGGACGCACGCCGGCCGTAATCTCCTTCACGTCGCCGCCGTCCCAGTTGAGGGCAAGCTGAGCGCAGGTCTCGGGGGCGAGCGCCACGTTCATATCCTCGGTCTTGACGGTAAAGCCGTTGCCCGAGCGCACCAGCTGGGCATCGAAGAAGTTCATCTGCGGCACGCCGATGAAGCCGGCGACGAAGATGTTCGCGGGATGGTTGAAGACCTCCTGCGGGGTGGCGATCTGCTGGACGACGCCGTCCTTCATGACCACGATGCGATCGCCGAGGGTCATAGCCTCGGTCTGGTCGTGGGTAACGTAGATGAAGGTGCCCTTGATCTCGTGACGCAGCTTAATGAGCTCGGCGCGCATCTGGTTACGCAGCTTGGCATCCAGGTTGGACAGGGGCTCGTCCATCAGGAAGACCTTGGGGTCACGCACGATGGCGCGGCCGATGGCGACACGCTGACGCTGGCCGCCGGAGAGTGCCTTGGGCTTACGGTCAAGGTACTCGGTAATACCCAGGATCTCGGCAGCGGAGCGAACCTTGCGGTCGATCTCGTCCTTGGGGACCTTCTTGAGCTCAAGCGTAAACGCCATGTTCTCGTACACCGTCATATTGGGGTACAGAGCATAACTCTGGAACACCATGGCGATGTCGCGGTCCTTGGGCGCCACGTCGTTGACGCGCTTGCCATCGATGAGCACATCGCCGGAGGTGATGTCCTCCAGGCCGGCGACCATGCGCATCGTCGTGGACTTACCGCAGCCAGAAGGGCCAACGAGGACGATGAACTCCTGGTCGTGAACGGTGAGGTTGAAGTCCTCTACAGCGAGCACACCGTCCTCGGTAACCTTAAGGTTGTGCTTCTTCTCCTCGGTCTTCTTCTTTTTGCCAAAGAAGCCCTTCTTTTTTGACTCGTTGTTGGGATACACCTTCTGAACATGTTTGAGAACGATCTCGGCCATGTCTTTACCTTTCGATACGCGGCGCCGCGCTGAGAGGCGCCGCCAAAACTTGCAAAACAGTTACGGCATCAGCCCTTGACGGCACCTGCCACAACGCCGTCAATGATGTACTTCTGGCAGAAGATGTACATGATGACGATGGGAACAACGACCATCATGATGCATGCCATCATGGGGCCGAGCTCGACGTGGCCATAGCCGCCGCGGAAGTACTGGATCAAGATAGGAATGGTCTTGTACTTGGTGGAGTCGAGCGTAAGGTAGGGCAGCAGATAGTCGTTCCAGACCCACATGGTCTCAAGGATGCCGACCGAAAGATAGGTGGGCTTCATAATGGGAAGGACGATCTTAAAGAACACCTGGACCGGGTTGCAGCCGTCGATCATGGCCGCTTCCTCAATCTCGAGCGGGATGTTCTTGACGAAGCCGGCGAACATAAAGACCGCGAGGCCCGCGCCAAAACCAAGGTAGATGAAGCAGATGTTAAACGGCGTGTTAAAGCCGATGCGGTCCGCGAGGTTGGACAGCGTGAACATGAGCATCTGGAACGGTACGACCATCGAGAAGACGAACAGGTAATAGAAGAAGTTCGAGATCTTGCTGTTGACGCGCACCACGTACCAAGCGCACATGGAGCAGCACACCAGAATCAGCACGACCGACGTGACCGTGATGATAAGAGAGTACATAAACGCCGAGGCAAAGCCCTGCTCGTTCAGAGCGTGCACGTAGTTTGCGAGGCCGTTGAACGTCTCGGGCGTGAGCAGATCGAACGCCGTGGTGGTGCTGATTGCGGTCGCTTTCTTAAAGGAATTGAGCGCAATCATGAACACGGGGTAGATCCATGCGAGCGACAGAATCGTAAAGAAGATCGAGAGCGCGCGGTTGATAGCCTTATCGCGTTTCATTACTGCTGCACCTCCTTGGACCTCGTGGCCTTAAGCTGGATCATAGAAATAGCGACAACCAGGATGCAGAAGATAACTGCCTTGGCCTGACCGATGCCCTGCCATGCGATACCGGCACGCGAATAGAACGTGTTGTAGATGTTCAGGGCGAGCATCTCGGTGGAGTGCGCCGGGGCGCCACCGGTAAGGGCGAGGTTCTGGTCGAACAGCTTAAAGCCGTTGGTGATGGACAGGAACAGGCAGATGGTGATGGTCGGCATCAGGTTGGGGATCTTAACCTTCCAAAACGTCTGCCATGCCGTAGCGCCGTCGACCTTGGCGGCCTCGATGTAATCAGACGGAATGGACTGCAGACCGGCGATGTAGATGATCATCATGTAGCCGACCTGTTGCCACAGGGTCAGGATGATAAGGCCCCAGAAGCCAGCGGCGGAGTTGAGGGCGATAAGCTGGGCACCCACGTTGGAGAGCAGGCAGTTGATCAGAATCTGCCAAATGTAACCCAGTACAATGCCGCCAATCAGGTTAGGCATAAAGAAAATCGTACGGAAGATGTTGGTGCCCTTGAGCGCCTTGCGGGTGAGCGCCTGCGCAATGGCCAGCGCGATCACGTTGATGAGCACCGTCGACAGGAAGGCAAACGCCACGGTAAAGAAGAACGACGTGGAGAACTGCGGATCGGACAGCGCGCGCACGTAGTTCTCGATACCGACAAAGTGCGCGTTATTGATGGTAATAAACTGGCAGAACGAGAGATAGAAACCCTGGATAAAGGGAATCACGAACCCGATCATAAACGCCAGGCACGTGGGCAGCATAAAGAGCGGCCACCAGCGCTTGAGTGCTTTGCCCATAGAAGGGTCCTTTCAATATGCAGGGGGCGGGCAAACCTACGTCTGCCCGCCCCCTGTCGCTAATCAGATAGCTTGGGCAGCAACTGCTTACTCGGAAGCAGCCTTCTCGGTCTTCCAGCCATCGACGAAGGCGTTCTTGACGCCGTCCCACTTGGTGTTGTCGGCAGCATAAGCGATGAGAGCCTGCTTGAGGTTCTTCTTCCACTCCTCGGAGGGGATGTAAACGAAGTCCCAAGCGACGGTCTTCTTGCCGTCCTTGGCCATAGCAACGGCCTGCTGAGAGAAGACGTTGGTGGTCTCCTTAGCGCTCTTGAACGGGGCGGTCAGACCCATCTTGTCAGCGATGATGCTGGTGGCGGTGTCAGAAGTGACGCACCAATACATGAAGTCCTCGGTGGCCTTCTGGGCATCCTCGGAAGCCTGGGAGCTGACGCACCAGTAGTTCTCGCCGCCGGAGCACAGGCCCTGGTTCTCCTCGCCGTCGACGCCGATGTAGATCGGCAGCATGCCGAGCTGGTCGTCGGTCATACCGGCCTTGGTGAGGTCGGCGTAGGCCCAAGAGCCGTTCTGATAGAAGACGGCCTTGCCGGTTGCGAACTCGTTGGTGGCGTCGTCACCGGTCTTGGAGGCGAGCTGCGAAGGATCGCAGGTGGAGTCGGTGATGTACAGGTCGAAGATCTGCTTAAAGTTGTCGAGATACTCGCCCTTGATCTCGTCGTCCTCCTGATTGTGCTCCTTCTCGAACTCGTAGTAGAGCGGGAGGTTGGCGAGGTGCGTGGTGTAGCGCCAGCTGGAGGAGTCATCCATACCGGCGGAAGTGAAGGCACCGTCAACGCCGAGCTCGTCCTTGCGGGCCTGGATGTCATCGGCGCAAGCCTTCAGCTTGTCGAAGGAGTTGATGTCCTCGGCCTTGTAGCCGGCCTTCTCGAGGAGCTCCTTGTTGTAGATGATGCCGTAGCTCTCCTGAACCCAGTCGATACCCAGATCCTTGCCGTCGGACTGCAGCGCCAGGGAGTCGTCGATGAGCTCGCCGCGGAGCTTGGTGTCGGAAAGATCGGCGCAGTAGTCCTTCCAGTTCTTAAGGCCGGTGGGGCCGTTGACCTGGAACAGCGTCGGAGCGGAGCTCTTGGACATCTCGGACTTGAGCTTCTCCTCGTAGGTGTTGGAGGCGGCGGTCACGATCTTGACCTCGACGCCCTTCTCCTTCTTGTACGCCTTGGCGATCTCCTTCCACTCCTTGTCGACCTCGGGCTTGAACTGGAGGAAGTAGACCTCGGCAGCGTCACCAGAAGCAGAGGAGCCGGAGCCGGCAGAACCACCGCAGCCCACGAGGCCCAGACCAAGAACCGCAGCAGCGGAACCAGCAAAGCCCAGGAACTGCCTTCTGCTCATTTCGTTCTTCATTACAATCCACCCTTTCACACCGTGGCGGCACCCTTTGCCGCCGCCTTCGGAGATTGGCTCGGGGACTTTGCCCCTTTTGCTGACTTGTACAATACGCTATTTGGCTAGTTGTTTGAACAAGTATTACTAGAGCGGTAGAAAAACTTCGGTGAACGGTAATTTCGACTTGATACTTGACAAGTTTTGTATAAACAATTATTTGTTATCGAATGCAGAGAAAACGCCCGATCAAGCCGATGCATCGTCGGTTTGACCGGGCGTTTTCGCTTTGAGGGCATGAGTCTCGTCAGGCTGCGAGCTAGCCGGCTATCGCTTGGAATTGACGCGGTAATGGAAGATCTCGGGGTGTGTGCGGGCATGCGTGACCTCGAACAAGATGCCGTCCGAGGTGTACGACTGGCTCTCCATAACGGCGACGCAGTTGTACTTGCCAAGGTCCAGATAGCTGCAGTCTTCATCGTTGGCGAGCTCGACACTCACCGTACGACGGCTCGCCATCACTTTGACGCCGCGCTTGTGCTCCAGATAGCCGTAGATAGAATCCGCCGCGATCTCGGGGGTCAGGCCTTTGGCGATCGACGCCAAAAAGTAGCCATGGTCCACTTGGCGCGCGCTGCCGTTGAGGCTTCGGACACGCACTACGCGAATCAGCTCCTCGCCCACCTTAAAGCCCAGGCGACGAGAGAGTTGCTCAGTGCAAATCAAATGTTCAAAAGACTTGACCTCGGTCGATGCGACGGCATTGTTGCGTTTTGCGAACTCGCCAAACGACTCAACCTCTTCGAGTGCGCCCAGCATGTCGGTTTCGCCCTTAAGCCAAATAACGCGCACGCCCTTACCGTGTATAGGCTGCACAAACATCTGGTCGGCCAGCATGCTCAAGGCGCGTCGAACGGTATTGCGCGTGCAGCCAAACTCCGCGGTCAGCTCGGCTTCGGTTGGCAGCATCTCCTGAAACGCATAGGTCCCGTTGATGATGCGCGAACGGATCTCGCGGTAGATTCCTTCGTAAATCGCTTTTGGCATGATTTCACCTCTAATGAATATGTATGGCTAGGCACGATAGCATTTCTTTGGGTTGTTTAAACCGTCTATCGGCAAAGCACCGATTATTAACTGTCAACGGCGCCCGTGATGCTCCAATCGATTCGAATCAAAACCAACAATGCGGCGAACGCTCACTCCCCTACAATTAACTCATTGTTTAAACGTTCCACCGCAGACACGGCGGGCTTATGGTCGAGAGGCAGAATATGCTGCAAAAAATCCAACGCTTTGGCGGGGCAATGTTCGCGCCCGCCATGCTGTTTTCTATATCAGGCCTCATGGTCGGCATCTCCGCCCTCGCCACGACCGTAGACATCGTCGGCGACCTCGCCGTATACGGAACCCCTTGGTACGTTTTCTGGACCATCATCCAGCGCGGCTCGTGGACGGTCTTTAAACGTCTCCCGCTCCTTTTTGCCGTAGCGCTGCCTATCGGTCTTGCCCAAAAGCAACCGGCACGCTGCTGCCTCGAGGCACTCGTGGCCTATTTTGCCTATTGCTTCTTTTTGAGCGAGATCATTAAGCTGAGCGGAGACAACCTTGGGCTTAAGTACCCATCATCTTTGACCCCCGCCAGCGGTATCACCGTCATCGACGGCATCAAGACGCTCGACACCGGCATTATCGGCCCGCTGGCGGTATCGGCAACCGTCGTCGCCATCCATGACCGCTTCTACGATGCCAAGGTTCCCGATTGGCTCGGCACCTTCTCGGGTTCCTCGCTGGTCTACCTCATCAGCTTTTTTGCCGTGTTTGCCCTTGCCGCCATCTCGGCCGCCATCGTGCCCTTCGCATACGCTGTGACCGAAACGCTGCGCCACGCACTTGCGGGCGTCGGCCCCTTCGGCGTGGGCATCTTTGTGTTTTTGGAGCGAGCGCTCGAGCCCATGGGGCTGCACCATCTGCTCTATATGCCCATCTATTACGACAATCTGGTCATTCACGACGGTATTTACGCCACGTGGACCAACCTGCTCCCCATTCTCTCCCATAGCACGCGCCCTTTAAATGAACTTGCGCCCTGGGCAGGTTTTACCGCCACCGGCTGGGGCAAGCTCTTTGGCCTTCCCGCCATCGCGGCAGCATTCTATTTCACCGCCAAACCCGAACGCCGCGCCGGCCTTAAAGTCATCCTTTTGCCCGCCATCGTCGCCTCGGTGGTCTGCGGCGTCACCGAGCCGCTCGAGTTTCTCTTTATGTTCACCTATCCCGGACTCTTTTTGCTCTACGCCGTCCTATCCTCCTGCCTTGCCATGACCATGAACTTCTTTGGCATCGTCGGCATCTTCTCGGGCGGTCTCATGGAAATGACGGCCTTCAACTTCATCCCACTCATGCGAATGCATGCCGGCTCCTACCTTTTGGCGCTCGGTATCGGTCTTGCCTTTAGCCTCATCTTTTTTGTTAGTTTTCGAGCACTCATCTTGGTCTATGACCTTAAGACGCCGGGCCGCGAGGATCATGTCTCCAATCGCGCGGCAATCGATCGTTTAACGGGAAGCGGCTTTGCCAAAGAGCAATCTCCCAATGGCGAGGTCAGTATTCAATCCGATCAAGATCACGTCCTCGCTGAGCGGGTAATTCAGCTTTTAGGTGGCGTTGGCAATATCGTGGGCGCAACCAACTGCGCCACGCGCCTACGCGTCGAGGTCGCAGACCCTTCCATCGTTGCAGATAATGCGTCGTTTGTCGCGGTGGGCGCCAAGGGCCTCATCATTACGGGCAAGACCGCCCAGGTGATTATTGGCATCTCCGTTCCCCGCGTTAAAGAGCATTTTGACCAGATCATGGGCCTCGAGCCGGGATTTGTGCCCACCACCTCGGCCTCCCCTGCCGCCAGCGCAGCCCATAAGCGCGGCGATATCTGCTTCTTCGATATCGACGGAACACTCGCCTGGCAAGACCCTCGAGTGGCACAAGAGCTTCCCGAGAGCGAGCGAGACCTCTCCCCCTATCCCAATGAAGCGGTCTCGCAAGCCATCCGTGATTTTGTCGCCAAGGGCAATATGGCGTTTATCTGCACAGGGCGCACGCTGAGCTGCATCCATCCAAAGCTGCTCGAGCTGCCCTGGACCGGCATCGTCTGCCTCGCGGGTGGCTATGTCGAACTTGAGGGACACGTGATTCGCGATTTGGCGATGACGCCCGGCATGCTGCAGCGCCTTGCTCCCATTCTTGAGCAATCGGACGAAGTGATTCGTTTTGAGGGACTCAATGGCGTCGTTCGCATGAGTGCCGATGCGCCCGACGCCCCGGGATACGCCCGCACCGTGGGCGATGCAATTACGCAGCTGCAACATTACAGCGCCTACAAGATCTTAATGTCCACGTCGCTTGCCAACCGCATCGCTCAGGATCAAGCGTTTGAGCCGCTGCTCTGCTTTAACGAGCTCGAGCTCGAAGTGACCGAGATTTCGCCTCGCGAATGCACCAAGCGCGAGGGTATCCAGTCCGTACTCGACGCCCTCGATCCCCACCACGGAACCGTATACGGCATCGGCGACGCCAGCAATGACGTCTCGCTGATGAACGCCGTCGATGTCGGTATCGCCATGGGCAATGCGCCGGACTTCCTCAAGGAAAAGGCCGACTATGTCACCGACAGCATCGACCACGACGGCGTCGTCACCGCGCTCGAACACTTTGGGCTTATCTAGCCAAGCCCCTACCGCACTTGCGGCCGCATGGACCAATCGTCTTCAACCGCCGCGCTCGACGCCCTAATGTGGCAATATGTTGTCTGCATAATGCAACGATGCAACCTATCAAAGAATGCGAGAACCCGTGTCCAGTCCGTTTACCAGCTTTTTAGCCCAGCACTTTGACCAGATTAACGACTATCTGGCCACGTTCTTTGACGGACAGGCGACTTCCGCCGATATCGAGCGTTACCTGTATACCCCGCTCTCGGCATTTACGGCAAACGCTGGCAAGCGCCACCGCCCGCTCATCTGCATGCTCGCCGCAACCGCAGTGGGCGGTAGCTTTGAGAGCGCCCGCAGCGCCGCGGCGGCCATCGAGCACTTTCAGTCGGGCGCACTCATCCACGACGACATCGCCGACAACGGGCAGATTCGTCGCGGCAAGCCCTGCATGCACCTTACCGAGGGTACCGGTCTTGCCATCAACTGCGGTGACCTGGCGCTCACCATGGTCACCAAGACGGTTCTCGACGACCCCACGCTCAACGCAGACGTGAAGCTTCGCGTGCTCCACGAGCTCACCGAGATGATCGTTCGCACCATCGAGGGCCAGGCGCTCGACTTGGGCTGGGTCCGTGACGTACGCTTCGACATCTCGGTCGACGATTATCTGGACATGGCGACGCACAAGACCGCGTACTACAGCGGAGCCACGCCGCTTGCCACCGGAGCCATCATTGGCGGAGGCAGCGAGGAACAAATTGAGGCGCTGCGCGCCTTTGGCCTGCACACGGGCCTTGCCTTCCAAATTCAAGACGACCTGCTCAACTTGATCGGCACCAAGGAGGCCGCCAACAAGGACTTCCGCACCGACATCACCGAGGGTAAGCGCACGCTCGTCGCCGTACACGCCCTCTCTGATGAGCGCTATCACGACGAGATTGAAGCGATCCTTTCCTCGGGCACCGAGGACCCCGCGCAGCTCGCGCGCGCCGTGGAGATCTTCCAGGAGACCGGCTCTATCGATTACGCCCACACTTATGCGCTCGACCTGACCGCCAAGGCCAAAGCGGCCATCGAGGACGTTTCGCTCGACCCGCATGCACGTGAACTGTTCCTCTCCATGGCAGATTTCTTTGTGGAGCGCCTTAACTAGCGGGGGTTATAAAACCTGTCAGCAGCGTATTTGGGTACAACTTGCTACACTGTTGAGTGCATGTTTATGCATCCCTTTGCGTTGTCTATCCGACACACGCTCAAATAGTACGAATGGTACGCCGAAAGGGGTTCGTTCATGGAACCTATTACAACGGGCATGCAGGGAGCAGCCGTCGAGGACGTCCAGTCCCGCCTTCTGCAGCTCGGCTATACAATCGATGACACCGAGGTTGCCGACAAGCGCTTTGGCACCACCACCGAGCAGGCCGTCAGCACCTTCAGGCTCGACAGCGGCCTTGCTGCCGGTCATGCCGTCGATATCCCCTGTTGGAGCGCCCTGGTCGACGCCTCGTATAAGCTGGGCGACCGCACTCTGTATCTGCGCATGCCCAATTTCCATGGCGCCGATGTGCAGGCCCTGCAGCGTGCTCTCAACGTTTTGGGCTTTGCCTGCGGCGAGGACGACGGCTACTTTGGTCCGCATACCGAGGCCGCCCTGCAGCAGTTCCAGGAAAATGTCGGCCTGTTTGCCGACGGCATGGCCTTCCAGGACACCTACGCCTACATCAACCGCCTGCACCATGTGTGGGAGGGCAAGCCCTCGGTCACCGAAGCCGAGTCCCGCATCGGTTTTGCTCGCGCCGCCAACGTGCTCGAGCGCTTCCAGATTGCCGTTATCGGCGAGGACCCCATCGCGCGCAGTGTTGCGTCGCGCACGTGGAATATCGCCACGGCAACGACCGACAACAGCGGCATGATGCTCTGCGACTCCGAGGTCCCAACCGACGTTGACCTGGTGCTCGAGATCGCAAGCGACGAGCTGCCCGCCGACGCCGCGCCACGCGCCACGATTGCCCTCGCCGAGTGCCACAACCTGGCCCAGCGCATCCGCACCGCCAATGTCGCCGCGCAGCAGAAGCCGGCTCGCATTCGCATTGAGCTCACGGGCATGACACGCTACAACGGCACCTTCACGGCCAGCGACGCGCAGACGCTCGCCGTACGCCTACTCGACGGCGTTTGCGATGCCCTCGCAGATTAGGTAAACTAGACGAGTTGCTTTTGGGCAACACCACACATTGGGACGTAGTTCAACGGTAGAACTCCGGTTTTTGGTGCCGGCTGTTGGGGGTTCGAATCCCTCCGTCCCAGCCATTAAAACTGAGCGCCCTGAGCCCATAACGGCCCAGGGCGCTTTCTTGTGGGCAAGCGGAGGAATTCGAGCCCGCAAGGGTGCGGAGCTGAGGAAACGCGAAGCGTTTTCCAGCGCAGCACGCAAGGAGCGAAGCGACGCAGCGGGGCGCGGCCGCCGACCAGGCGGACGCGGAATCCCTCCGTCCCACACCAGCCAAGAGCCCCTCACGTCAAGCAAATCGAGCCAACGCCGCCAAGCGGAGGAATCCGAACCCGCAAGGATGCGGAGCGACGCAGCGGGGCGCGGCCGCCGCAGGCAGACGCGGTGCCGGCACTTGGGGACGCTCCTAAGTGCCGGCATTATAGGAACGTCCCCAAGTGCCGGCTCGGGACTATTTTCGAGGACCCTCCGAAGGACTGTGGCCAAAAAACGGCAAATATGAGTACTGTTACCGTTGTAGCTACATTATTTTCGTTAATAAAAGAAGATCTTAATGAGATTTATTCGCATCAAGGTCTTCCTTTAATGAACACTTGAGGAGATACGGCAGCTTATCTGCTCGATCGACACGTCAAATCACCTTAAATGTGGTCAAAATTACTGCTACTAAAAGAGTATCAGTACTCATATTTGATGTTTTTTGGCCACGGCTCTTTATAGACACCCTGCACAGCGACGGTGGTAGATTTCGGAACGTGTCCGTCAGCCCCGTTCCGAAAAGCGAGCCGCGTGCAACGGCCAAGCCACGACAGCCCCCGGGAGAGCGGGGACACCGGCTTAGGTTTATCGCGAGTTCCGCACGAACAGGAGGCCACTTAATGTGGCCTCCGTCGTGAGCAGGACTGTAGAGCAGGAAACCTAAGCCGGTGTCCCCGCTCTCCCGGGGCCGGCGGAATTTAGTTGTTCAGCATGCGGTCGAAGCTTCCCGAGTCGCCATCCCGATAGTCGGCGGTCATCAGAATCTCCTGCGGAATGCGCCCGCCCTCGCGCAGCACATTGCGGAACTGCACGCGCGTGACCATGGGCAGGTCCTTGATCGTCGCCGCCAAGTTCTGCGGCACGCCCTGGTTGGCAGCCGCGGGCTCGCACTCGCCGCCGGCCTTCACGCGACGCTTATGCTCGGCGAGCATGGCGCGGTACATGCCGGCATGCAGGCGAATCTCAACCACATTGGCATTGCGAGCCTGCTCGACGATGCGCGCGCCCTCGCGGTCGATATCGCCCACGTAGTAGACGTAGTTAAAGCGATAGCCGATCTCAGCCAGATAATCGTCCAGGGCATGCGAGACGCTCGCCTTGCATCCGCCGCCAAAAATCACGCCGCCCACCTTGATGCCAAAGAGCTTGGCGTGCTTGCGGCCACGCAGCAGCCTGACGATCTCGTCGTAGGTGTCCAGGTTCTCGACCATAATGAACGGCTTATCGGCGCCCAGCGTAAAGAAACCCGTAAAGTGAACGGGGCGGTTGGGGGCGACCTTAATCGCCTGCATGCTGATGCCCTTTTCGGTCATACGCCGAATTAGGCGCTCGCCGTGCTTGCCGTCAAAGGCCTTCTCATCGTTAAAAATCTGGTAGGCACGCTGGCGGCGCGAGGCAACCGGCGTATCGGCACCTCGGTTTTGCTCGATCCAAGCCTGGATGATTGCGATTTCCTCGGCAATCTTGCGGTTGGACATCTCGTTGTGCTGAGTGCGCTGCGGCGCCTTTTTGCCGTCCTTGCCCTCGACCTTAACAATTTGAGTCTGCTGCTCCTTGATCTTAGAGAGCGCCGTAGGCGTAGGGACAACTTTGAGCAGCTGCCTGCCCAAAACGCGGGCAAGGGCAAACGCCGATACCTCGCCGTGGACGGCCGACTCGGGCTGCTGGGTAGCACTATCAGCCGCGGCAGGCTCAGCCTGTGCATGAGGCTTACGCTTGGAATCTGCCCGGGTATTACGTTCCTGCTTGGGCGCAGACGAGCGCTTTTGCGGACGATCGGACTTGGCCTCCTTCGCCGGCTGGCGCTTGACCTGATCCACCGGAGTCTCGGCCTTCTCATCTCCGTTTTGTGTCGCTGTCTTCTCGGCCGCGGCCTCGGCATTTGAGCCACGACCGCCGCGGTGACGACGACGGCGGGGCTTGCCTGAGGCGCTCTCCCCAGCCTGCTTATCAGCGGTCTGTTGAGCTTTGACCTCAGTGTCAGCCGCAGGCTGCGACTCGGAAGGTTGCTGCTCGCGAGCCGCCGGCTCAACGGTTTTCTCGGTTTGTTCGGCCTTCTCGGCCTGAGCGGTCGAAGCCGGCTCGCCCTTCTCCTGACGCCTTACGGGATACGCGCGCCTCGCAAAACCACGCCCGGGACGGCATGAACCCGGAGCCTTCTTGGCAGACTCCTCAACATCGTCTGCAGCCTCGGAAGGCTCTTCAACCTCATGCGCGACATCCTGCTGCGCAGCCTTAAAGTGGGCACCACGGCGACGCTGGGGCTCCTGGGCCTCCACGGGCTTTTGCTCCTTCGCGGGCCTCTGCGACTCGGCAGCAACCTCGGTCTCAACAGCCTCGGCATCCGTCTCGCCCTTTCGAGCAACGGCGCGACGGAAGCGCTCCTGCTGGGCGCGGCGCTGTGCATCGCGCTTGCCGCCCCCGCCAAAACCGCCGCGTCCTGCCTTGGCCGTAAAGGCACGCACGACGTTCTCATCGAGCAACTCATCGGTATCGACATGCTCACGCGGAGCAACTTCTTCCACAGCAGGCACGTCAGCGAAATCCTCGACGACAAAATCTTCGACGGACTCGGCAGGCTGCTCCTGGGCATCGCGGATCTCGGCATTGATGGTATAGAACGCCGGGCGCCCGTTAATGCCGCTGCCCTCGATCTTGGTAACGATCTTTGCCGCGATGAGTTCGTCGCGCATCACCTTTGTGTTGCATTCCTTATCGACGGAACGGAAAATCTGCGCCAGCGCGCTCGACTTGATCTTGAGCGCCTTGCGGCAGAGCAGGTCGTAGGCAACCAGCTTGGCGCGCTCGGCAGAAAGCGACGTCTGGCTGCTCAGGCGCTCAGCCAAAGCATCGACATTGTTTTGATTATCGGAATATACCGTCTTGGCCACGGGGCCCCTTTCATATGTACACATATACGTTTATATGGTACAACGCGCGCCCTTATTCACGCAAAACATCTGCGAGAACACTCGAGCGTCACCCGCTTTCGCATGAAAAAAAGACCGAGCCCGCGAAGTCGCGGACCCGGTCTTTCCGAGTCATATGGATGGAACGGTTAGTCCATCAAGCTGACTAGGCCTTGGCGGCCTCGGCGTCGGCAGGAGCTTCAGCGGCAGCGGCGCGACCGTACTCGGCCTTGCCCATCTCGGACCACTCGGGCTCCTCGTCGGGCATGGAGCCGGCCTCCTTGCCGAAGAACTCCTTGAGGCAGTTGACGGCGACGATGAGGCCCAGGACCATCAGCAGGACGGCGAAAACGAGCTGCAAGCCCTTGGTGGCGGCGACGGAGACGGCGGCCGTGGTGGCGGTAGCCGGGATGGTGCCGAAGAAGCCGTAAGCCTGGACAGCGGTCATGCAGCCCATGGCGCTCTGGACCAGCGAGGTGAAGGTGCAGCAGAGCAGGAAGGCGACGGGCACGTAGAGCATCCAGCCCTTGCGGCCGGTGCACTTGCAGAACACGGCGAGGGTGATCATGGTCATGCCGCCGAGCAGCTGGTTGGAAGCACCAAAGAGCGGCCAGATGTTGGCATAGCCGCCAAAGGCGAGGGCGAGACCGGGAAGCAGGGTGACGACCGTGGCGAACCAGGGGTTGCCGAGAACCTTCATGTAGCCGGCCTTGGACTCGATGGCCAGGGCGTCGTTGGTCTGGGCAAAGAACTCGGAGAACGAGGTGCGGGCGATGCGGGCGACGGCATCGAGCGAGGTCAGGGCCAGAGCGGAGACGTTCATGGTCATGAAGACGGTAGCGAGCGTGCCGTCAACACCGAAGGCCTGCATACCGCGGGAGATGCCAGCGGCGAAGATCTGGAACGGGGTGGAAGCGACGCCGGCGTTGAGGGCACCGGTGCCGGCGGTGTTCATATCGGAGAACATGATGCCGGCGACGATGATGGCAAGGATGCCGACGAAGGACTCGACGATCATGGCGCCATAACCGACCTTGACGGCGTCCTGCTCCTTCTCGACCTGCTTGGAGGAGGTACCAGAAGAAACGAGGCTGTGGAAGCCGGAGAGGGCACCGCAGGCAACGGAAACAAACAGGACCGGGAACATCATGCCAGAAGCGCTGGAGAAGCCGGTAAAGGCCGGAGCGGTGATGGTGGCCTGGCCGTTAACACCCAGGACGACGATACCGAGGACAGCGCAAACGATCATAACGATCATCATGATGGAAGTGAGGTAGTCACGCGGGGTCTTGAGCATCTGGATGGGCATAGCGCCAGCGAAGACCAGGTAGACCATGACGACGGCGAACCACTGGAACTTATCCAGGTAGACCGGGAACTGCATACCGACGGCAAACATGAGAACCATGAGGACCACGCCGGTGACGAACTCGGTAGCACCGGTGAGGTTGAACTTCTTCTGGGCCCAACCAAAGGCGATAGCGACGAAGGTGAACAGGATGGAGATGGTACCAGCGCAGCCGGCGGCATAGGACTTGGTGAAGTCGATGGCACCGGTAGCAGCACCAGAAGCGTCAACGGCCGGGGTGAACATGAACGTCTTGCAGACCATGTCGGTGAAGGCGGCGATGACGATGATGCAGAACAGCCAGCAGAACAGCAGGAACAGGCGACGGCCGGTCTTGCCGATGTACTTCTCGATGAGCTGAGCGAGCGACTTGCCGTTGTTCTTCATCGAAGCGTACAGAGCACCAAAGTCGTGGACGGCGCCAAAGAAGATGCCGCCGACGAGGACCCAGAGCACGACGGGCAGCCAGCCAAAGGCCATGGCGACGATCGTACCCGTGACAGGGCCAGCACCGCAGATCGAGCTGAACTGGTGCGAGAACGCGGTAAAGGCGGAGACGGGCGAGAAGCTCTTGCCGTCCTTCATGCGCTTGGCCGGCGTGAGGGCCTCTTTGTCAACGCCCCACTTGTTGGCCAGCCAGCGGCCGTAGCCCAGATAGCCGCAGGCGAGCACCGCCGCGGCCACAACCATGAGCAAAACTCCGTTCATTACATTTCCTCCTCTAAAAAGAACTTCCTAGACATAAAAAATGAGGGCCGTCGGTTGCGCTCGACGGCCCTCATCTTCATCAGCCGCCCGTTATCGTACGGGCTAGCTGTATGTGCTAACCCGCATCAGATAATTACTACGCTGATAATGTTTAGCTGATGCGTGAACATGTCTAAGAAATCCTCTTCAATCATGATGTGAACGATCCGTGCGTGTTCACATCCCCCAGTGGTTGAAAAGGAGTATGAAACTTTAGTTACCTAAAGTCAACGCAAATTTGTAATGGATTTTCAACTTTTTTGAATTTCTCGTTATAAAACGCCACTGACCTCGGACTTTACCCAACAAAAGTTTTTGCATGGGAGATACCCCTCGGGAGCCGCGGGAGCCGGGCGGCGCATATGAACTTTCCTGCTCTACAGTCCTGCGCAAGACGGAAAGCACATTAAGTGCTTTCCTTTGCGTGCGGAACTCGCGATAAAGTTCATATGCGCCGCCCGGCTCCCGCGGCTCTCAGGGGCTCCCATCCCAAATGTGCGGAGCAAAGCTCCGCACACCATCTTTTTCTTTCAGCTAAAGCACGCCGGAAATTCGACGCAGCTGGCTAACCTTGCCGGACGTTGTCGACGCCAAACCAGCTCAGAAGCTATATCGATACAGAAAGGTCGCCGGACGGAGGGGCCGGATATAAGGTTTATCGCGAGTTCCGCACGCAAAGAAGGCCACTTAATGTGGCCTTCGTCTTGCGCAGGACTGTAGAGCAGGAAACCTTATATCCGGCCCCTCCGTCCGGGGACCGCGCCGTACCAGCTACAGCGTCATGTTTGGATCGGCGTCGACGTCGAACGGCGAGATTTCTCCTCGGTCGAATTTACGGCGGGCAACCTCTGCGATCATGGCGGCGTTGTCGGTGCACGCCGAAAGCGGTGGCACCGTTACGCGGATCCCCTGACGCCCGAGCTTCTTGATCATCATCTCGCGCAGATGCGGATTAGCCGAGACACCACCGCCGATGCAATACTCCTTGCACCCGGTGGCGTGCAGGGCGTTTTTGGCCTTCTTGTACTGCACGTCAAAGACCGCCGCCTCAAACGAGGCCGCCAGATCGGGCAGGTGAATCGTGCGCCCGGCCTTGGTCTCCTGCTCGATGTAGAGCGTCACCGCCGTCTTGAGGCCCGAAAGCGAGAAGCGGTAGTCTCCCCTGCTGTTAAGCGCGCGGGGAAAATCGATCGCGCGGGGGTTGCCCGTCTCGGCAAGCTTGGAGATGATGGGGCCACCGGGATAGCCCAGGCCCAGCGCCTTTGCCACCTTGTCGAAGGCTTCGCCCACGGCGTCGTCGAGCGTCTCGCCGAGCACCTCGTAGTCGCCCCACGCCTTGACGTGAACAAGCATGGTATGACCGCCCGAGACGAGCGTGAAGATAAACGGCGGCTTGAGGTCGGGCTGCGCCAGCAGGTTGGCAAACAGGTGCCCCTCCAGATGGTTGACGCATACGAGCGGCTTACCGGCAGCGTAGGCAAAGCCTTTGGCAAAGGCAACGCCCACCACGAGCGCGCCCACCAGGCCCGGACCCTGCGTCACACCCACGGCGGCAAGCTCACTTGGTGCAATGGCTCCGCCCGTAAGGCCCAGCGATGCTGCGGCATCCTCGAGCGCCGCATCCACGACACTCACAATCACCTCAACGTGTTTGCGCGAGGCGATCTCGGGCACCACGCCGCCAAAGCGGGCGTGAAAATCAATCTGTGTCGACACCTGGTTGGCCAGCATATTGCCATCCGCATCGATAATCGCCACGGCCGTCTCGTCGCAGGAGCTCTCGATAGCGAGCACTAGGCGGCGGCGCTCAATTTCGGCACGCTCCCCCTCGGAGCGCCCAGGCGCAGGCAGCGGCCATACGCGCTGCTCTGCCGCCGTCGGCTCGGGCGAAGCATTATCGACCGGAAGCACCAGGGGCAGCGGAGCCGTCATGACGATGGCGTCCTTGCCGGCACCATAGTAGCCGCGGCGACGGCCAGCCTCGGTAAAGCCCAGAGCGTTATAAAGCGCGGTCGCTCCCTCGTTACCGTCCTCGACCTCGAGCGAAGCCGTAGTGCAGCCGAGCATCTGGGCATCATAGCTCACATGCGACAGCAGCTTGCGGGCAATGCCCTCACGGCGATGTGCCGGGTCGACGGCGACATCCAGAATCTGCACATCACCGTCCACGACCATACCGCCGGCAAGGCCCAGCAGCTTGCCGTCGTCGTGTGCCACCCACCAACTACGCGGCGCAGCGACGTCCTCGCCCAGTTCGGACAGGAACATGCCCGACGTCCACGCCTCGTGTCCGGCACCTTCAAAGCAGGCAGCCTCTAGCGCGCTCGCGCCCTCGGCATCCGCCGCGCCCATGGGACGGAACTGCAGATGACGACCGGCGAGCTCATCGGCAACGCCCGTAATTTCGCTCTGTGCACTCTCAGCAAGACCAAGACGCTTGCGCTCGTTTTCCTCGGCATCCGAAAGGCGCGTGTAAATCGGCAGGACGCGGGCCGGATCGCCGTCACCCGCAGCGTGCGCGAGCAGCAAGCCCTCGCCCGAAGGCCACCACAGGTCGCGCTCCACGCAGCGGGCGGCCTCGTCCTCACCCAGCAGCTTGCCATAGCGCACGAGACCGTCACCGGTCAGCTGAACCTGGCCCCAGCCCGCTGCTTGGCGCCACTCATCGAGCGCCACGGCGGCCTTGACCACGTGTTCGCGCTCAAATTGACGCTCGGGACCCTCATCGACCAGCATATACAGCGCCGGATATACCTCACCGCGCATAGCATCGGCCAAGATACCAAGCTTGCCGCGCACGCCAGCCTTCCACGCCGTCCAAGCGCAAGCGTCGAGCGTCGACACGCCCAGCAGCGGAACATTGGCACCACGCGCGAGGCCCTTGGCAGTGGAGATGCCGATGCGCACACCCGTAAAGGACCCCGGGCCGCGGCCGACCACATAGCAACCAACATCGCTGCGATCCAGACCGGCTTGAGCCAGCACGCCATCAACGGTATTCACGAGCTCAACGTTGGCGTGACGGCGACACATGTGGTCGCCACTCACGAGCTTCGTCTCACCCGTCTGCCCATCAATCCAGCTTGCCGCGCAGGCAAGCATGTCGGTCGAGGTATCGAGCGCCACCACCAGCGCGTTGTCGTTATGCAAGCTCATCTTGTACAGCCTTATCAATCAAATGGGAAAGCTCCATTGCGCGGTCACCGTGCGCCTCGAGCGTTATCGTTCGCACATCGCTGTCGCCCTCATCACGCCTGAGCGTCACCGAAAGATACTCATCCGTCAGCTCGTCCTGGAATTGTTCGCCCCATTCCAGCAGGCAAGCACCCTCATAGCCCAGCACATCGAAAATGCCCGTATCCTCGAGCTCGTAGGCATGCTCCAGGCGGTATAGATCAAAGTGAAACAGCGGAATACGACCTTGATCGTGAACGGCCATGAGCGCAAACGTAGGACTCGTAACCATATGCCCATCGCCCAGCCCGCGCGAGACGCCCTTGGTAAAGTGAGTTTTGCCCACTCCCAGGCCACCGGTCAGGATGAGCACATCTCCGTCCTCAAGGCACGGTGCAATTAGCTCGCCAAAGTACTCCGTATCGGCAGCGCAAGTCGTTTTGTAAGTACCTACCCCCAGGCGCTCCAGGGACATATATGCTCCTTATTATTCCGAGGCGTCCTCTGGTGCGGGATGTCGCCCCAGATAGTCGCCCAGCATCTTAAAGTCTTCCTCCAGCAGCTCCTGCCACGCTGGATTGCGTAGCGCTGCTGCCGGATGGAACGTGGGCATTACCACAAAATGCCCCATCTGATGGAACCTGCCGCGCAGCTTGGTAATGCCGATCTCGGTCTTGAGCACAAAGTGCGTTGCGGGGTTGCCGAGCGTCACGATGATATCGGGCCAGATGCTTCGAATCTGCTCGCGCAAAAACGGCGAGCAAGCCAGCACTTCCTCGGGACGCGGATTGCGGTTTCCCGGCGGGCGGCACTTAAGCACGTTGGCAATGTAGACGTCTTCGCGTTTGAGCCCCGCCAGCGACAAAATGCCGTTGAGGTCCTCGCCTGCCGCCCCCACAAAGGGCTCGCCCTGCAAATCCTCATTGCGGCCCGGCGCCTCGCCAATAAACATCACGCGAGCGTGGGGGTTTCCCACGCCAAACACGATGTTATGGCGCGACTGGTAAAGCTGGCAAAGGTGACAATCGCCCAGAACGGCCTCGATCTCCTCGAGTGCGACCTCACGCGGCGCCTGATGGCTATGGCCGGGGATGTGCATGACGCCCATAGCGACTCCTACACGTAGACCTTGTCGAGACGCATACCAAAGCCGCAAGCGACCTCGTAGTTAATCGTGCCGCGTAGGCGCGCCATCTCGTCCATGGTAATCTCGGCATCTCCATCGCGGCCGACAATGATCATCTCGTCACCATACTCGGCCTCGGGAATCTCATGCGCCGGGTTGGACTGAATGGCGACCATAAACTGGTCCATGCAGATATTGCCCACCTGACGCACACGCTCGCCGCGATACAGCACGTCCATACGATTGGAAAGCGTACGCGAAAGGCCATCGGCATAACCGATCGGAAGGGTGCAGATCTGAACGCGCGTGCGCGGTACGCGGTAGGTAAAGCCGTAGCCCACGCCCTCGCCCATCGCAGGATGCGCCACGCGCGTCACACGCGCGTGGACGCTCATGACGGGATCAAGCTGCATCACGCGACCACTCAGCTCACATGGCTGCAGACCATACAAACCGATGCCGGCACGAATCATGTCAAAGTGCATTGAAGAATCGAGCATCGAGGACGGCGTATTGGCACAATGCACGATACCGCATTCAAAACCTGCGTCCTTAATGGCCTGAACGGCCTCGGTAAAACGCTGGCACTGCAGCTTGTAGTCCCAACCCGAAGGTTCATCAGCCGTGGCAAAGTGCGTAAATACGCCGTCGCACTGGATGCCGCGATGGAAACTGATGCCGCGTACAAAGTCGAGCACCTGTGTGTAGTGAACACCGATACGATTCATGCCCGTCTCGATGGCAAGATGGTACTTGCCCACCTTGCCCGCCGCGACGGCGCATTCGCCATACGCAAGAGCAAAATCGGACGTATAGACCGAGGGCATGATATCGAATTCGAGCAATGCAGGAATAGCCTCGATAGGCGGCTCACTTAGAATCAGGACGGGCTTAGTAATCCCGCCCTGACGGAGCCCAACGCCCTCGTTAACCGTCGCCACGGCAAACATGTCGGCACCGGCCGAATACATGATCTTGGCACACTCAACAGCTCCATGACCATAAGCATCGGCCTTGACCACGCAGCACAGGCGCTGACGCGGATTCAACAAGTTCTTATAGGCCCTCGTGTTGCGACGGAGCGACCCGCGGTCGATCTCGACCCAGGACCAGCGCGTCAAATCGGCTTTATTCATGATTAGTCATCCGACCCTTCGTCCATGATTCCCAGATCTTCGAGCGCATCCTTTGCCGCCAGCTCCATGGCAGGACCGATCAAGTCGATAAGATCGGTCGCGATGACGCTCTTCTCACCATACTCCGTCGCCGCGGCAAAACCGGCGTAGCTGTGAAGTGCGACGGCGTACGAATACAGCAACTCCCAACGATCCATCTCGTCGCGCATGGTGGCAAGCGTGCCGGCCAAAATACCCGCGAGAACATCACCCGAACCGGCAGTTGCCAGAGAAGCCGGACCCGAGAGCGGCAGCAGCACACGCTCAACGCCACAGATAGCCGTCGTCGGCCCCTTGGCAATGACCACCAGATTGTCGGAGCCTGCAGCCCAGACAACCTTCTGCGCGGCCGCAATCGCGGTACCAAGGTCGTTCACCTCGTCACCGGCAACCAGGCGCGAAAGCTCACGATAGTGCGGCGTCATAACCAACGGCTGCTCGCGGCGATACATCTCGGGGTTACTATCAATACCGTCAATGGCAATCTTAGCAAGGCAGTTGAGTGCATCGGCGTCCAAAATTAGCGGTACATCAAGCTCGAGCAAGCCCGAAACCACCTGCATAGCGCCGGCAGACGTCGTCATACCGGGACCGCACAGCACGCAGCTGTACTTCTTTGCGATCTCGCACACCGTCATGCGCGCAGCGGCGCCAAAGGAGCCGCGGGAATCAGACGGAATAGCAAAGACCGGAATCGAAGGAAGTGCCATGCGAATGAGATTGGCGCAGGCGTCAGGAGCCGCGACTGCCACGTAACCAGCACCCGCGCGAGCTGCAGACTTGGCCGCCATAATGGCAGCACCAGGATATTGCGAGGATCCGGCGACAATAAGCACGGAGCCACGGGAATACTTATCGATATTCGATGGTAGCGGAGCAAAGTAATCAACTAAGTCACCGGGCTCGACAATCTCGGCGGCGTGGTCGACATCATCGATGACCTCGTCAAGACGGTCGTAAAGATTGCCGCAGATCAAATCGCCAGCATACTCAGGACCATCAGCGCTATACAGACCAATCTTGGGCGCAATCATCGTCACCGTGCGCTCGGCACGAATGCAGTCGTCATCAACAACGCCCGTCTCTGCATTCAGGCCCGAGGGGACATCAATGGATACGACACAATCGGCGCATTCATTGACCGTAGGAATCCAAATGGAGAACGGCGCACGCAGATTCCCGTGGAAACCGGTACCAAAAATGGCATCGACAACAACATCGGCCTTATCGATCAAAACCTCGAGTTCATCACGCGAGGGGCCGACGCAAACGTGCACATCGCGGCCGGCAGTACGACGAGCAACATGACGTGCCAGAGCAGCAGGAATCTCATCCGGTTCAACCGGAGAAACGATATCCACGTCCACACCCTTATGGCTCAGGATATCGGCGGCAACCCAACCGTCGCCGCCATTATTACCAAAACCGACCAAAACGAGAACCCGATCGGGATTGAGCTTCAAGACCTCGTTAGCGGCAAACTCACCCGCTAGCTCCATAAGCTCGGCCTTCGAAGTCCCTTCGCGTTCGATGATATCCTCGAGACGAACGACTTCTTCGGTACTCAAAACCGGTTTCATCTATGCTCCTAGCGTATCTTGCGAAGCATCGCCCAGGTGCTCCGTCAATGCTGAATTCTGCAGCTGCTCGAGCTCATCTAATACAGAGCGAGCCTCTTTAAATGTCTGCGCAACGCGTTTCTTGGTGCTCACCTTTTCATCTTTTGGCTTAGGCCGAGCATCTTCGGTAATCGCGATGGCATTCGCAACGGCCAAGTCTCCCGTAAGCGTAATGGAAAGAGCGACCTCAACAACGCCCAGTTCTTGAGCGATCTCGAGAGCACGGCCCGAAAGCAGCGCCTTCGGTTTGCCGAGTTTATCACGCGTTACCGAAACATCCTTGCGACCCACGCCTTGACTAAAACCCGTGCCGAGAGCTTTAAGCACCGCCTCGCGCGAAGCAAAGCGGCTCGCATAGTGAGCAGCGGGACGCGATGATGCATCGCAATACGCACGCTCTTCTTCGGTAAACACACGCCGAGCAAACGACGGCGTCATTTCAAGAATTGATTTCATGCGGGAAATCTCGACGATATCAACGCCGATACCAGCTTCAGCCATGTTCACCTCCATATCGCACAGACTAAGTTATTGTAGCCCGTTCGCAGAAGATGCGACAAACGAGGGTTATAAAACACAGCTACTATGTGAGACAAATTGCCCGAGATATCAGAACCACCCTTAAAAAGGGTGGTTTGCTCTTAGGGTATAACCCACGGGCCCCGGGCTCGCGTCTAAAGGCGCGGGCCCGGACTTCGTCCAGGCCTAGTGCATCTTGACCCGTGGCGCGCCGGTCGAACCGGCAGCATCACCCCCTCTTGAAGGGGTCCTCGCACTCCTTCACGCTCAGCTTGTCCAGCGCGATGTCGTGGGACTCCTGCTCCCTGATGTACTTGGCGATCGTCGCCTCGTCCGGGCCGACGGTGGACACGTAGTAGCCCTCCGCCCAGAACTTCCTGTTGCCGAACTTGTACTTGAGGTTGGCGTGCCTGTCGAATATCATCAGCGAGCTCTTCCCCTTCAGGTAGCCCATGACGCTCGCGACGCTGTACTTCGGCGGGATCGCCAGCAGCACGTGCACGTGGTCGGGCATCAGGTGCCCCTCGATTATCTCGATCCCCTTGTACTCGCACAGCTTCCTGAGGATCTCCCCTATGTCGCCCCTGATTTGGTTGTAGATCACTTTGCGCCTATACTTCGGCGTGAACACGATGTGGTACTTGCACATCCACTTCGTGTGGGAAAGGCTGTAGGCCTTCTGGGCCATGGCGACCACCCCTTCGACTCGAATTCTTGACGGCCTGAACAATCGTCAATATCGGTCGGAGGGGTGGCTTTGTAAAGCCGTTTGTCTCCACCCGCGTAGCGGGTGGTTTAAAGCTGGCCGCTGCGCGGCCAGCAGACTAAAGTCTTGAAACAAAAAAGGGGGAGGCCGCGAGGCCTCCCCCTTCTTCAAGTCATCCGACGGCTCGGTGCCGTCCACCGGTCAGCGGCGCCCTGGCCTCCCACGGGCTGGC
>DXLU01000019.1 GCA_019414565.1 Collinsella sp.
ACGCGCATAAAGAAAGCCTCCCATTTCTCATGTCCAAGAAATGGGAGGCAGTTCAAATTCGGACGGGCTTCTGTGCTCGATATAAGGTTTACGCGGCGGGGCTGTAAGGCCCGGCGGTGTAGCTTGGCGTCGACGCTTCCAGATAATGCCGAGCATGATGACGATGATGCCGCCGATAAGGCACGCGCCAACTACTGCCAGCGTGCGGTCTCCCGTTGCGGCAAGCTTACCGGTCGTCTTCTTGGTGATGACCTTCGTGGTCGCCGTGTCCGTCTTAGACGAGGGCTTAGGCGTCGGGGCCGGTGAGGGCGTGGGGTCCACGGCAGCGGAGCCAAAGCTGATGGTGCCCGCGAGTGAGGCCATCTTGCTCTCCCAGCCGTTCTGCCCGATCAGCGCCCTCAGCGCCGCCTCGCACGTGCCCCACTCGGTGTACTTGGTGGCGTGTGCAAAGGTGGGAAAGTCGGTCGTGTTGGTAATGATGTAGTTGTTGGTGGCGACGGTATAGGTCTTGGTGGGATCGAGCGTGCTGCCATCCTTGGTGAGCGTGGCGCTCACGATGCGCTTGCCTTCGGGCTGCGTCCAATCAATCGTCACGTTGATGCCGCCAAAGGAGAGAACGCTGCCAGAGTCATCGCGCCACTTGTACTTGTCTTGCGCCTCCTGCTCGGTATGGCCGGCTGCCACGTAGGCTTGCTGAAGCTCGTAGCTGTGATTGCACTCGTCGCTGATCTGCAGCGAGTGCTCGAGCGCTGCGAGGAAGTCCGCGCCGGTCATGGTCCAGGTCTCCACGGTGTTGCCGTAGGGCGAGATAGCGATGACGTTGCCGGCGGTCACATCGCCCGCAGCGATGCCACCGCGGATGCCACCCGCGTTCTCGATGGCAAGGTCTGCGCCCGTCAGGGCAAGATAGGAGCCGCAAATCACGTGGCCGATGGTCTGGGCCTTGGTGGTGTCGCCCTCCTTGCTGGGGCGGAAATCGGTGGTGCGCACCATTTCCCAACCATGCGTGCCTGCGGCGTCCTCGCCGTAGAAATAGTTGGTGGTGGATGTGCCGAGCACCTTGTTCGATTCGTTTTCAAAGGCCTCGTCGAGCGGCTTGATCTTGTTGCGGACGTCTTCAAGGCGGCTTTGGTAGTCAGAACCCTTGTCGGGGTCTGCCAAAAGGTCGTTGACGTTCTTGGCGGTGTAGAGCTTCTCGTCGCTGTCGTCTGTAGGGACCGTGACCGTGTCATCGTCGGTCGTCTCGGTGCCATTCGTGTCGTACTTGTACGGAATGGAAAGCAGCCCCACCTCGGCAAAGGCGCTGCCTGTCTCGACAACGTGGATCGTCTTGCCGTCGGCTCCCGTTACCTTCTCGTTAAGGTTGATGTGCTCGTGGCCTGCGATAAGGGCATCGACGCCACGGAGCCGTGTGGCAAAGGTCTTTGCGTCGAGCGTGTGCGCGATGCACACAACAACATCGAAGCCCTCCTTGCGCAGCCGCTCTGCCTCGGCATTGATGGCGTTCGTGGCACTCGAGAACGACGTGCCCGCGACCAGGTCCGCGCGCAGCGAGGATCCCAGCGACTCATCCATGGCACCCACGACGCCGACCTTGATTTTGTAGTCGAATGTGGAGTGATCTTCGCTATCCTCCCAGGTGCGATCGAGCGTCTTCGTGATGCTCGAGCTCCATACGCCGCTCGTAGACTTCGCGTTCGCGCAGAGCATGGCGAAGGGCGTGCCGGTGGTGCTGTAGCCGGTCATGGTGCGGAGCTTGTCCGCGCCGTAGCTCCAGTCGTGGTTGCCTGGCGTGGTCGCGTCGTAGCCGTCGGCGTAGAAGGTGTCCATGAGCTCGGCGATGCTCTTGCCCTCGCTCATGGTGGCGAAGGACTGTCCGTGGAAGGTGTCGCCCGCATCGAGCAAAAGATCGGGGGCGCTGCTTTGGGCGCTATAGAGAACTGCCAGTCCGTCGAAGCCGACGGTGCCGGTGCCCTTGCTTTCGTTGTAGCTGTACTTGTAGCTGCCGTGGATGTCGTTGGTGTGCATGACGGCCACGGAGCCGTCAATAGCGGCGGGCAGGTTCCCCGCGAAAGCGAGGCTTGGGATGCCTGCGAGCGAGCCGACAAACAACGCGGCGGCTAACGCAAGGCGGGGGAGTCTTTTCATGGCAGTTTCCTTAGTCCTTAGCCAGAATGTCTGGTCGAATATCGGATTATCGACATAATATGCGAAAACCGCCGCAAGGGCGTCTGTCCCTTTGCGGCGGTTTTGACGTTTGAGCAGATAAAACCTACCAAAATAAACCTGTCCCTTTTTGGCAGGTTTTAGCTCAGCAGCATGCGGTCGTTGGCGAGCTCGCCGCCCGAGACCTCCTCGAACTTCTGCAGCAGGTCGGCTACGGTGAGCGACTTCTTCTCATCGCCCGCCACGTCGTAGATCACGTGGCCTTCGTGCATCATGATCAGACGGTTGCCCAGACGGATGGCGTCATTCATGTTATGCGTGACCATGAGCGTGGTCAGGTGGTGCTCGTCGACGATCTCTTCGGTCAGATTGAGCACCTTAGAGGCCGTCTTGGGGTCGAGCGCCGCGGTGTGCTCGTCGAGCAGCAGCAGGCGTGGCTTGGTGAGCGTGGCCATGAGCAGGGTGAGTGCCTGGCGCTGACCGCCCGAAAGCAGGCCGACCTTGGCGTTGAGGCGCGTGTCCAGACCGAGGTCCAGGCGCTTGAGCAGCTCAACGTACTCGTCCTTCTCGGCCTTGGTGACGCCCCACGAAAGACCGCGACGCTGGCCGCGACGCTTGGCGAGGGCCAGGTTCTCGGCGATCTGCATGTCGGCAGCGGTACCGCGCATGGGGTCCTGAAACACGCGGCCCAGGTACTTGGCGCGCTGCGACTCGCTCAGGCGCGAGATGTCGGTGCCGTCGAGCTCAATAACGCCCGAATCGAGCGGGTACACGCCGGCGATCATGTTGAGCAGCGTGGACTTGCCGGCGCCATTGCCGCCGATCACGGTTACAAAGTCGCCGTCATTCAGGGTGAGGTCGACACCGGTGAGCGCGCGCTTCTCCGTGACGGTGCCCTTGTTAAAGGTCTTCTTGACGTGCGAGAGCTTAAGCATCTGCCTCATCCCCCTTCGTGTAGGAGCTGCGGAGCTTATAGCGCTCCCAAACCACGGGCACGCACAGGGCCACAGCGACAATCACGGCGGAGAGCAGCTTCATGTCGTTGGCGTCCATGCCCAACTGCAGCACGATGGCGCGGATAAGGAAGTACACCACGGAGCCAAAGACGGCGGAGGCAAGACGGACGCTAAACTGCGTGAGGCCGCCGGGCAGCAGGCGGCCGAGTACCTCACCGATAACAATGGCGGCAAGACCGATAACGATGGCACCGGTGCCCATACCAATGTCGGCGTACTTCTGGCTCTGGCAGATGAGCGCGCCCGAAAGGCCAATGAGGGCGTTGGAGAGCACGAGGGCGATCATCTTGGTGGAGTTGGTGTTGACGCCCAGAGCGCGGATCATGTACTCGTTGTTGCCGGTGGCGCGCAGCGCCGAGCCGATTTCGGTGCCAAAGAACCAATACAGGATGGCAACGATAGCCACGGCGAGCAGGATGCCCAAGATGATGGCAACGGTGGACTGCGGCAGACCGGTCATATTGCTGACGGCCGAGAACACGGTGCCCTTGGCAAGAATGGGCGTATTGGACTTGCCCATGATGCGCAGGTTGATGGACCACAGGCTGATCTGGGTGAGGATTCCGGCGAGGATCGCGGGAATCTCAAAGACGGTGGTCAAAATGCCCGTGACGGCACCCGCGATGGCGCCGGCGCACATGCCGGCCAGCACGGCGAGCAGCGGGTCGACGTTGTTATTGACGATGAGTACGGCGCAGACGCAGCCGCCGAGGGCAAAGCTGCCGTCGCAGGTCATATCGGGGATGTCGAGCAGGCGGAACGTGATAAACACGCCAAGCACCATAATGCCCCAGAGGACGCCCTGCGAAACGGCGCCCTGCAATGCAATGAGCATGCTTCATACCTCCTAGGATAGGATGGACACGTGATGTTCCATAATAGCGGTAACAATGAATATAAGAACGGCAGGCAAACGTTTTGTTATATCTGAAACAAGCAGGGCGAACGCCGGTCTATGACGTTCGCCCCAATGGCTCAGATATTGAATAACGCAGCTATGGGCGAGAACGAACCCTAGATGCGTTACGGCGCATGGTGCTACTCGTCCAGGGCGGAAAGGTCGATGCCCAACGCCTCGGCCATCTCGTCGTTCTTGACGACGACCAGGTTCTTGCTCGAGAGGTGCTTGATCGGCATGTCTTCGGGCTTGGCCTCGCCCTTCAGGATCTTAACGGCCATCTCGCCCGCGGCGTAGCCCAGGTCCTCATAGTTGATGGAGAGGGTGAACAGGCCGCCGGCCATGCACATACCCTCCTCGCCAGTCACGAAGGGAAGCTTGTTTTCCTTGCAGATCTGGCCGACCTGCGAGGCACCCGCAGCGATGGTGTTGTCGGTGGGGGAGTAGAGCGCGTCGACCTTGCCCACGGCGGACTCGACGACGGACTGGATCTCGTTGGAGCTCGAGACGGTGAAGTCGGTGTACTCGAGGCCCAGCTTGTCGAGCTCCTTCTTGGCGGCCTTGATCTGGACGTCGGAGTTGGACTCGGCGGTGCAGTAGAGCAGGCCGACCTTCTTTACGTCGGGCAGGACCTTCTGCATCATCTCGAGTTGCTCGGCGACCGGGGTAAGGTCGGAGGCGCCGGTGACGTTGGTGCCGGGCTTGTCGTTGTCCTGGACCAGGCCGGAGGCGGCGTAGTCGGTGATGGCGCAGCCCACGATGGGGATATCGGCCGTGGCGCCGGCGGCAGCCTGCGCGGCGGGCGTGGCGATGGCATAAATCAGGTTGACGTTGTCGCCCACAAACTTGTCGGCAATGGACTTACACGTGGACTGGTCGTTCTGGGCGTTCTTCTGGTCGATCTTGACCTTAAGGCCGCTCTCCTTGATGGCCTTGACAAAGCCGTCGTTGGCGGCATCGAGTGCGGAGTGCTCGGTGAGCTGCAGAACGCCGATGGTGTAGTCGGAACCGGCGGCAGCAGAGCCGGAACCAGAGTTGCCGCCGCATCCGGCGAGCGGGGCGAGCGCGAGCAGGCCGGCGGAGACCAGAAGGCTCCTGCGGCTGATGGTGATGTCCTTCATATCATTACCCCCAGTATAAAAATGGCTGGAAACACTGCACTGGGACAAAGTGCAAGTGGAACTATAGTAGCGCTGATGTCCATTTTTACAACAGCCTGGCGGGTTTTTTAATACAGAATCGGATGGGCGGTACGGGTAGTCGAATGGGCGGCGGAGGGTCTTATGCGGCGGAGGAGGTGTCGTCCTCGTCCAGGGCGGCGAAGAGCTTCTTGCCGTCGAGGAGACGTGTGGTGACGTTTCTCATTCGGCCAATCTCTACGGTGCGCAACGTGTCATCGGCGCCTCGGGCGTCATAGACCGTTCCCAGCAAATACGAGATGCCATCGCGCTGCCTGATGGCAAAGGGACGGAGTGTCATCCGTGCTGCTTCGGTTTCGCCGCGTGTCGTGACGCTCGAAATATCAAAACTCACCGTGGTTCCGTGGTCGATGGCCTGCTCGACGAGCTCGCACGTGTCGATGCGCTTGATGGGCGTGCGTGTTGCCTTGGTGGCCTTGCTGCTTGCGCTTGGAGCGGGTTCGGGTGTGTCGAGGTAGCCGCGAACGTCGGCGCTCGCCATGGCAACTAAGTGCTGCGCCGTGCTCTTGCGGATAGCGATAGGCGTGGAGCGGTTGCGCATGACCATACCGTGGAGCCGGATGATCTCTTCATCGGTGAGCGGGCGGGTAAGAAGTTTGTAGCCCACGCCGCGTTTGTACTCAATTTCGTATCCGGCATGGCGAAGCGCGGAGATGGCGGTGTAGATGCTGCGCCGCGCCGCCGAGATGGGCATGCGGGCGGGGTCGTCGGGATGGGCGAGGCACCGGATCAACTCATCGGAAAGCATGGCCTTGTCCTCGCCGGTGTTTTCGCTCAAGAGCTGCAGGATGCGAACGGCGCGATAGGCCGCCATCGAGGCGGCGCCTCTCGTCGTGGTGTCGTAGGTTTCAACAGCGGCTTCGGTCATAGTGCCCACGTCCTTTCCGTTTTGGTGGCGACGGTATGGAGCCTAGGACGTGGGGCTTTCCCAGGGGCGCAGGGCGCTCTGGGCGGTCGGTAGTCGTCGGCAAACGGCGGGTCGAGTTTTCAACAGCCCTGCTCAACTGACCAAAAACTTGCCAAAAGCTTGACGGATGCTGTTGAAAAAAGCGCCTCTCGACCGATGTCGAGAGGCGCTTGTGCGATGAGCGTTGGCGTGTGGCGACGCGAGCTAGCGTCCGACGATTAGAAGTCGGCGTTGCCCACGGTGCGCGGGTGCGGCAGGACGTCGCGGATGTTGCCCACGCCGGTCAGATACATGACCAAGCGCTCGAAGCCCAGACCGTAGCCGGCGTGCTTGCAGGAACCGTAACGGCGCAGGTCAAGGTAGTACTTGTACTGCTCGGGATTCATGCCCAGGTCCTTGATGCGGGCCTCGAGCAGATCCAGGCGCTCCTCGCGCTGGGAGCCGCCGATAATCTCGCCGATACCGGGAACCAGGCAGTCGGCGGCGGCGACGGTCTTGCCGTCTTCGTTCATGCGCATGTAGAACGCCTTGATCTCGGCTGGGTAGTCGGTCACGAAGGTCGGGCGCTTAAAGTGCTCCTCGGTCAGGAAGCGCTCGTGCTCGGTCTGCAGGTCGATGCCCCAGCTCACGGGGTAGTCAAACTTGTGACCGGAGGCGACGGCCTGCTCCAGGATTTCGACGGCCTCGGTATAGGTGACGCGGGCGAAGTCGGAGTTTGCCACGTGGTCTAGGCGCTCGAGCAGACCCTTGTCCACAAACTTGTTGAGCATATTGAGCTCGTCGGGGCAGGTTGCCATAACGTCCTTGAGGACGTACTTGAGCATGGCCTCGGCGTTATCCATGTAGTCGTTAAGGTCGGCAAAGGCCATCTCGGGCTCGATCATCCAAAACTCGGCGGCGTGGCGCGTGGTGTTGGAGTTTTCGGCACGGAAGGTGGGGCCAAAGGTGTACACGTCGCCAAAGGCCATGGCAAAGTTCTCGGCATTGAGCTGGCCGGACACGGTGAGGCTCGCATGCTTGCCAAAGAAGTCCTGGCTCCAGTCGACCTCGCCGGACTCGGTGAGGGGCGGATTTTTGGGGTCGAGCGTGGTCACGCGGAACATCTCGCCGGCGCCCTCGCAGTCACTCGTGGTGATGATGGGGGTGTTGACATAGACAAATCCCTGCTCCTGGAAGAAGCGGTGGATAGCGGCAGCCGCGACAGAGCGGATGCGGAACACGGCGCGGAACAGGTTGGTGCGCGGGCGCAGATGCTGCTGGGTGCGCAGGAACTCGACGGTTGCGCGCTTCTTCTGCAGCGGGTAATCCGGGGCGCTCGTGCCCTCGACCTCGATGGAGGTGGCAGAAAGCTCGAAGGGCTGGGGCGCATCGGGGGTCAGTTTGACGGTGCCGGTGCAAATGAGTGCGGCCGAGACATTTTGGTGGGCGATCTCGTCGTAGTTGTCGAGCGCCTCGCGGTTCATGACGACCTGCAGGTCGCGGAAGCAGCTGCCGTCGTTGAGCGTAACAAAGCCAAAGTTCTTCATGTCGCGGACGGACTTGACCCAGCCGGCGACGGTGACAGTCTGGCCGCCGAGCGACTCGGCATCGGCATAGAGCTGCGCGATTTTGGTGCGGTTCACGTATCCTCCCATAACGGTTGAATGATAGTTATCCATACAGTTCGATATTCTAGCAGCTCGGCTCATTTGGACTATACGGATAAGGCATTGACGGGACGTTTTCAAATGAAAAGCGCCCACGGCGAAATGACCGTGGGCGCTTGGCGTGTTGTCTATTTGTTGTGCGGCGCGGGGCGCGACTACTTGGTCTTGGCCACCAGCAGCGGGTCGCCAAGCTTGACGAGCGGGTTGCCGCCGATAAGCGTTCCAGACTCGCCGACATGGTCGATGCTCTTAAGGCGATCGAGCTCGGAGACGATGACGGTCACGATGTCCTCGTGACCAGCGGCCTTAATGGCCTCGCGGTCGAAGCTGATGAGCGGCTGGCCTGCCTTGACCACATCGCCCATCTCGACAAAGCGGGCAAAACCCTTGCCGTTCATTTCCACGGTGCCCAGGCCAACATGGATGAACACGCGAAGACCGTCCTCGGTGATCATGCCAATGGAGTGGTTGGTGACAGTGGTGGCGCCGATGCGGCCGTTGGCGGGCGCATAGATGGTGTCGGTAATGGGCTCGATGCCATAGCCCTGGCCAAGCATGCCCGAGGCGATCGTCTCGTCGGGAACTTCGTCCAGGTTGACGAGCACGCCGTTGACGGGGGCATAGATGACGCCTTCGCGGGTGGCGAAGCTTGCTGCGGGCGGAACGGACGCCTCGCCGGTCGAGGTGAAGGTGGACTTAAGCGAATCGAGCAGACCCATAGTTGCCTCCAACTTAAATAGGCGCATATCGCGCGTCTGGTTTGCCGGAAACGTTTCATATGTGTTTCGCGGCTTGGTCAACGCCCCCTATTCTACGCTGCTCAGCGATACCTCTGAGCTGGGATTATGTGATATATCAGTTGGAGGGAAACTTATTGCCGGAGAGTTTCTGCGTCCTGCACCCAACTGGGGTACGCTTAGATGCGAAAAAAGAGTGCGCATAATTTGCGCGAAAGGAGCACATATGATTGTCGAGAACCATGCGCTGTGGGGCGAGGAACCGACCGAGGATTATCCGGCGACCTTTACGTATCTGGGTGCCGAGCCGCTGCCCGATAAACCGAATGGCCGTCGCCCTGCCGTGATTATCTGCGGCGGAGGTGCGTTTACGCATATCGCTCCGCATGAGCAGGATCCCGTGGCGTTTGCGTTTTTGGATCACGGCTACCAGGCCTTTGTGCTCAACTATGTGACGAGCGGCACGGGTGACGTAAGTTTTCCGCACCCGCAGGCAGATCTTGCCAAGATGGTCGCCACGGTGCGTGCGAATGCCGACGAGTGGCATGTCGATCCCAAACGCGTGTGCGTCGTGGGCTTTTCTGCTGGCGGCATGATTTGCGCCTCGCTGGCAACACAGTGGAAGACCGGCCCCTTCGCGGCACTTGCCGGGGCGCGTCCGGACGACATTCGTCCCGATGCCGTGGTGCTGGGCTATCCATTGCTCGACTTTGCCTATGTGCGCGACATGCAGACGCGCGATCCGCGCATTGACTTGCGTGTGCCCAAGACGGGCGGCAAGACGGGGCGCGATTTGCTCAACGACTACCTGTCGATGGTGACGGGCGGCGAGGCAACTGACGAGCATCTGGCCGACATCTGCCCCACCACGCATGTTTCGCGTCAGATGCCACCGACCTTTGTATGGGGCGTGTCCGACGACAAGACGGCGCCGATCGCGCAGGTCTATCCGTTTGCGCAGCGCATGGCCGAGGAGGGCGTTGCATGCGAGATGCACGTCTTTGACCAGGGCGGTCACGGCCTTTCGCTCGGCAACGCCAATACCGCGGTCGACAACGAGGACAAGCAGGTTTCCGTCCGTCCCTGGATCCGCCTGGCCTTCCGCTTCCTGGAACGCCACAGGTTTTAGTTACGGCGTTTTACCAAACGCCGTAACCACTTGACGCTGCAAGCCCGCCAGAGCGGCAATCTGCCTTTCAACTTCGGCGGCATGAACAGAAGGTCAATGCCGTCTCGTTTCAAGGCACCTTGCTCGCTCTGACGGGCTTTCGCTGTCTGCGCCAAAACATCGGCGTTGTCTTGGCTGCCAAAAGAATGATCCCTCGGGGACGGAGGAAAGCGGATCAGTTTGGGCGGTGCTGGCGCTAAGGTCTAAGACCGACGTCGTCCCTTGTTGCTTTCCTACCAGACGGTGAACTGGGCGTTTTCCGTGTTCCAATGGACATCGCGAACGTAGTCGCGCACGCCCGTCGCATCTCGTGCTTCGAACAACTCAAGAATATGAGCATGTTCGCTGTTGGCTTTATTGAGCAGTTTGCACGCCGTCTCTTGGTCGACAGTCTCGTAATCGCGCTTGATAAAGCAGCGCTCGAGTTGCGAGATCATGTCGCGCAGACGGTCGTTGCCGCAGCGGTTGAAGTACGTAAGGTGAAAGTCTCGCTGAATGTCGTCGTACTTACGGATGAGGCCGCCTTGGATCGCGAGGTCCATGGAGCCGACGAGAAATTTAAGCTGCGTAATGTCATCGTCGGTTAGGTTCGGACAGGCGAGATATGCGGCCTGCCCGTCGAGCGGCCCCATAATCTCAAAGACTTCAACGGCGTTTTGCTGATCGAACCCACGGACGCGGAATCCGCGGCGGGGGAGATTGTCCAGGTAGCCATCGCTTGCCAGCTGGATGAGCGCCTCGCGGACCGGCGTGCGCGACACGCCCATGGCATCGCAGATCGCTTGCTCGCTCAGCCGGTCGCCGGCGGACAACTCGCCGGCGTCAATACGGCTCGAAATATAGTCGTATACGTGGTCCTTCAGGGGCCTTCTGAGCGTTTCCATGAGCTTGTGTTCCTTAACGGTATATTTCTAAAATTAAATACGTTTCGCTTGAATAGCTCAGTCGAATTATAGAACGACCAGCTAAATCGTGCTACTTTGCGCCGATAAGCAGGAATACGCTTACCGAGGATTATCTACCGTTCGGGATTGTATGCAATATACAAAACAGCAAAGACACCCTAAGATAAAGCCATCGGAAGGAAGGCGGACGCAAGGAAGTCCGCTCAGTACTATGAGATCCAAGGAGGATCATCATGACCAAGTTCAGCCACGTCATCATCCGTCGTCCCGGCAAGTCCCTGAGCAATGGCATCACGAGCGCTCCCGAGCTTGGCCAGCCCATCTACGAGCGCGCTATCGAGGAGCATTACGATTACGAGCACGCACTCGAGCAGTGCGGCGTTGACGTGTCGGTGCTGCCGGCACTCGAGCAGTATCCCGACAGCTGCTTCGTCGAAGATCCGGCCGTTATCACTCGCTGCGGCGCCATCATTACCAACCCCGGCGCCGATAGCCGCAACGGCGAGAAGGACGAGATTGAGCCGGCCGTCCGTCGCTTCTTTGACGACGAGCATGTCAAGCACATCGTTTCTCCGGGCACGCTTGACGGCGGCGACGTCATGATGGTCGGTGACCATTTCTACGTCGGTCGCTCCGCTCGTACCAACGAAGAGGGCATTCGCCAGTTCTGCGAGATTCTCGAGGGCTGGGGCCTCGAGGGTTCTGAGGTTCCGCTGGAGGAGGTCCTGCACCTCAAGACGGGCGTCAACTACATCGAGGACAACAACATGCTCGTCTCTGGTGAGTTCATCGATAAGCCCGACTTTGCCCAGTACAACAAGATCGTCGTGCCCGAGGACGAGGCGTACGGCGCAAACTGCATCTGGGTCAACGGTACGGTCATCGTTGCCGAGGGCTATCCGACTGTGCTCAAGGCCGTGCAGGATCTGGGCTACAAGACACTCGTCGTTGACACCTCCGAGTATCGCAAGGTCGACGGCGGCCTTTCTTGCCTGTCGCTGCGCTTCTAACGCGATAGCTGTAACAGTCTGATGATCGCTTGACCGATGGCCCGGCACCCGATTCGGGACGTCCGGGCCATCTTTCGTTCGATCACATGATGAAGGGGGTGCACATACAATGGCCTCTAAAGCTCAAAATGAAGAGATTATCGACCCTAATGGCCTCGATCTCTTTCGTCTGACCATGATGGTTATTACCGCCAGTATTTGTGGCGGCATCTTTTCGCTTGCCGGCGATATGGCAGCAGGCGGGGCAAATACCGGTGCGGTTATCGTCTCGTGGGGAATTTGCTTTATTGGCGTCTTTGCGCTGATGATGGTGTTCAACGGTTTGTCTCAGGCCCGTCCCGACCTGACCGGCGGCATCTATGCATACGCTGCGGCCGGTTTTGGCGATTACATTGGATTCAACTCCGCTTGGGGCTACTGGATCAGCGCATGTCTTTCCAACGTGAGCTTTGCGCTCTTGCTGTTTAGCGCGCTGGGCTATTTCTTCCCCGCGTTTGGCGCGGGTAACAACCTGCTTTCTATCGTCTGCGCCAGCGTGTTTTTGTGGTTCCTTACCGCCCTTGTGCTTCGTGGCGTTAAGGAGGCTGCGGGCATTAACACAATCGTCACGTTGGCGAAGCTGGTGCCGTTGGGGCTCTTTGTGCTGAGTATCGTGCTCCTGGGTAAGTTCAACGTCGATATCTTTATGGACAACTTCTGGGGAGAGCCGGCTGGTCCTGGCTTTGGCGAGCAGGTTGTCTCGACCATGATTGCCCTTGTCTGGGTCTTCACGGGCATCGAGGGCGCTGTCGTTATCTCGGGCCGTGCTAAGTACGTGCGTGACGTCGGCCGCTCGACGGCGCTCGGATTTGCGGCTGTATTCACGCTGTATCTGATCATCTCGATGCTGTCGCTCGGCATTATGCCGCGCGAGGAGATGGCACAGCTTGCAACGCCCTCCATGGCGGGAATTCTCGAGTGCGCAATCGGTCCGGTTGGTGCTGCCATCGTAAACCTTGGCGTTATCCTTTCGTTGGTCGGCGCGCTGCTGGGCTATGTCATCATTGCGTCCGAGACGCCGTTCGAGGCGGCGCGCCAGGGATCCTTCCCTCTGGCGTTTGCCAAGACGAACAAGCACGACGCCCCGGTGGTAACGGTTCTCGTGAGCTCCGGCATTACGCAGCTCTTCTTGATCGTGTCGTATGTGGCGGCGAGCACCTACCAGTTCTTCTATAGCTGCGCAGTCAACACGATTCTGGTTCCGTATGTCTGCTCGGCTGCCTATTACATGGTGATTGGTTGGAAGAAGGAGCATCTGGACGGACCGCATGCGCCAAGCGTCGGCAAGGCGCGATTCTTCGGCACGCTCGGCTTCATTTACACATTGTTCCTTGTGTGGTCGACGGGCCTCCAGGGCGTCATGATCACGACGATCCTTTTTGCTCCGGCCATTCCCGTTTATATGCTGGGCGAGCGAGGTCGCGGTAAGCCGGTACTTCCGCACCTGCACGACAAGCTGATCGCAGCGGTGGTCATTGTCGTGGCGGTCATCTCGCTGTATCTGCACTTTGCCGGCATTGCGCCGATAGTCTAAGACTGCGGCAAGCTTCATCGCTTGGTAAGCCGACAGAGGCGTCGCGTGCCGGTGCCGTTCGGTAATCCATAACTGACGTGGGCCTCTGTAACGTGCCTTTGTGAGCGCCCACCAAGCCCGCGCAGGTGACATTTGTTGCCAGCGCGGGCTTTTGCTGTTGCGGCGAAATAGTTCCTGTTTTTGCTGGTTAAAGCATCAAACAGGAACTATTCCACCGCAACTTGTTTTGATTCGCTGGGGGACGGAGGAAGCGGCGATCCGGAATCCACCTGCACAGTCGCTCCGCATCCCGTCCGTTGGCGCAAGTGGTGCCAAATGTAATCTGCCCCCCCTTGCACGCTTGTCCTCCTTGCAGCAATCTGTTGGTTGAACGTCGTTATGTGCTTGCAGTTTCTGGGCAAGCCGTCTCGCAGCAAAGTAGACTAGATGGCCATTTCAAAAAGCCTACTCAGAGGAGGAACCATGCTTGAGGGTACGTATGTGGTTTCGGCCCAGACGCCGGTGGGGAGTAGACGCGGCGAGGTGACGTTTTCACATGGGGTGAACGGCGCGCTCAGGGCAGTACTAAACGTCAGGGGTCTCAATATCGCTCTCTCGAGTGCCCGTGCTGAGGGCGATTTCTTTGAGCTCTTGGGTACTATCTCCCACGTCTTGATGGGCAAGGCGCCCTTTACATGCACGGGGTCGGTCGAGGGTGATCGACTCACTGCTACCGCGCGGTCGGGTTCCGTTTCGATCTCGCTGAGCGGTATGCGTAAAGAGCCTTCGGGGCGCACCGCATAAAGTTTGCGCAGGTAAACATCGGTATTTGACTTTATAAAATAGTTCAGAGCGCTATCATTTGTCGTTACGAGTTGGTTAACCCCGGTAAACGGTTAACCGCGTCTAACGAAAGGATGAGCGCGTGAAGCTCGATACACTCGAGATTGGAAAGGACGCCGTTGTCGCATCGGTGACATCCGACGACCAGGCGCTCCGTCAGCATATTTTGGACATGGGCCTGACGCCGGGCACCGAAGTCACCATGATGAAGTACGCCCCCATGGGCGACCCGCTCGAGATTCGCCTGCGTGGCTACGAGTTGACGCTGCGCAAGGACGATGCCGCCCGCATTGAGCTTGTGGGCATTCACGATACCGATATGGGTCCGCGCGCTAACGCCGCAATCGGCACGACGGAGCATCCGGCCCTGGGCGAGGGGACGTATTCGCCCCGTGCGGCAAAAACGGCCGTGCCCGAGGGCGCACCGCTGCACTTTGCCCTCGCTGGCAACCAAAACTGCGGCAAGACCACGTTATTCAACCAGCTGACGGGCTCCAACCAGCACGTCGGTAACTTTCCCGGCGTGACTGTCGACCGCAAAGATGGCACCATCCGTAACCATCCCGAGGCGAGCGTTACCGACCTGCCTGGCATTTACTCCCTGTCGCCGTACACAGGCGAAGAGGTCGTGAGCCGTCAGTTCATCCTCGACGAGCGCCCGGACGCCATCATCGACATCATTGACGCCACCAACATTGAGCGTAACCTGTACCTGACACTGCAGCTCATGGAGCTTGACCGTCCCATGGTCATCGCGCTCAACATGATGGACGAGGTGACCGCCAACGGCGGCGCCGTAGACGTCAACTTGCTCGAGAGCCTGATGGGCGTGCCTGTTGTCCCCATTAGCGCTGCCCGCAACGAGGGCATCGGCGAGCTGGTGGACCACGCCCTGCACGTGGCACGGTTCCGCGAGCGTCCTGGTCGCCTGGACTTTTGCGCGCCCGACGGTCCGGACGGCGGTGCGCTGCATCGCTGCATCCACGGTATTGCTAACCTGATCGAGGACCATGCCGTGACGGCGCACATCCCGGTGCGCTTTGCGGCGACTAAGCTGGTCGAGGGCGATGAGCTGGTAACCGAGGCGCTTCACCTGGATCGCAATGAGCTCGACGCTATCGAGCACATCATTACCCAGATGGAGGGCGAGGCCGGCACCGACCGCCTATCTGCGTTGGCCGATATGCGTTTTAGCTTTATCGGCGACGTGTGCGGGCGTTGCGTCGTCAAGCCGCACGAAAGCCGCGAGCACGTGCGCTCCGTCAAGATTGACCGCATCCTGACAGGTCGTTACACAGCCATTCCGGCGTTTCTGGTGATCATGGGCCTCGTCTTTTGGCTGACGTTTGGCGTGATCGGCGCGGCGTTGCAGGGACTCATGGAGGACGGTATCGCTGCCATCATCGCCTCGGCCGATGCGGGCCTCAAGGCGTTCGGAACCAACGACGTGGTGCGCTCGCTGGCTGTCGACGGCGTGCTTACGGGCGTGGGTAGCGTGCTGACCTTCCTGCCGATTATCGTCGTGCTCTTCTTGTTCCTCTCCATTCTGGAAGACTCCGGATACATGGCACGCGTGGCCTTTGTCATGGATAAGGTGCTGCGTCGCTTTGGCCTGTCGGGCCGCAGCTTTGTGCCCATGCTCGTCGGTTTTGGCTGCACCGTGCCGGCTATCATGTCGACCCGTACGCTCCCATCCGAGCACGACCGCAAGATGACGGTCATGCTCACACCGTTCATGAGCTGCTCGGCCAAGCTGCCGGTTTACGGCTTGCTGTGCGGGGCGTTTTTCCCACAGGCGACGGTTCCCGCCATGGTCTCGCTCTATCTGATTGGTATTGCGGTTGGTTGCATTGCGGCTCTGGTGCTCAACCGTACGGCATTTAAGGGCGACCCGGTGCCGTTTATCATGGAGCTCCCCAATTACCGCCTGCCGAGCGTCAAGACGACGGTGATGCTGGCATGGGATAAGGCCAAGGACTTTATTACCAAGGCCTTTACCATTATCTTTGCCGCTACGGTGGTCATCTGGTTCCTGCAGACGTTCGATATCCGCTTTAACGTGGTCGCCGACCAGTCGCAAAGCCTGCTTGCCGGTCTAGGTAGCATCATCGCACCGGTGTTGGCCCCGCTCGGTTTTGGCGACTGGCGCGCCTCGACGGCACTCGTCACGGGACTTATTGCCAAGGAGAGCGTCATCTCGACGCTCACGGTGCTTTTGGGCGCAACCTCTCCCGCGGCACTGTCAGCCATGTTTTCGCCGTTTACCGCCTACGTGTTCTTGGTCTTTACGCTGCTGTACCCGCCTTGCGTGGCGTCCATCGGCGCCGTCAAGAGCGAGTTGGGCGCGCGCTATGCCGTGGCCGTATTCGCGTTTCAGGTGACGGTCGCCTGGATCGTGGCGTTTGTCGTGCATTCGGCGGGCATATTGCTGGGGTTGGCTTAGGGGCGCGTTGATGCTCCGCGCTTTTGGGCGAGCAACAATTCAATAAATATGAGCCAAAATACCGGTAATTGTCGGCCTGCGGGGACTGTCCTACGCTGCAGGTTGCCGTTCGCTGCCTATTTGCTGCCGTTTACGGATTCGTAAATACTTGCAATCGTCGGTCGATTTAACCGCATTACGCGATGCCGATGCGCATTTTGTGTGCCCCTTTCTACAATCACTTTGTGTCTATTGCCGAACATGTCTTCCGTTTCGCCTGTGTGGGGACGTGGGGTGCAATAGTCGTTTGTAGAGGCTCATTGAGGAGGGAATTGATGAAAGAAAAATTCCAATCGTTCGGAAAGGCAATGCTCGTTCCGATTACGCTCATTGCCATTTCCGGTCTCTTTTTGGGTATCGGTAGCGTTTTTACGACCGAACTGACCCTTGTGTCCCTTGGCGTTAATTGGGACTGGTATGCCGCTTCGCCGCTCTTTACGTTCTTCTCGGTATTTAAGGGTCTCGGCGAGGTAATCATTGGAAACCTCGGTGTTTTGTTTGCCGTCGGCTGCGCCTTCTCCTTGTCTCGCAAAGAGAAGGGCTGGGCTGCCTTTTCTGCCCTTGTCTGCTATCTCACCATGCTCAAGACGGTTGAGATTCTGCTTGGAGCAGCTGGCTTGGCTGCCGACAATACAACGGTGGAAGCTCTTCAGAAGGTCGGCCTTACGTCCATTCAGGCGAGTGAGCAGTCCGCACTCTACACTACCTCGCTCGGCTTTTTTGGCTACAGCTCTGGTGTCTTTGGCGGCATTATCGTGGGCTGCCTGGTCGCCTGGATCACCGGCCGTTTTTACAAGACCAAGCTTCCAACGGCGCTGGCGTTTTTTGCGGGCAGTCGAACGGTTCCCATTGTATCGCTGGTCGCCGGTGGCGTCCTGGGCGGCATCATGTACTTCGTTTGGCCCGTCATCGGTGGATGCTTCTCGGGTATTGCGACGTTCGTGAAAGGCTCCGGTCTGGTCGGTACGTTTGTCTATCGCTGGGTGCTCGAGAGCCTTGTGCCGTTTGGCTTGCATCCGCTGCTCGAGACGCCCATGTATTGGACTGAGCTTGGCGGCTCCATGGTCGTCGACGGAACGCGCGTGGTGGGCAATAGCGCTATTCAGCTTGCACAGCTCGCTTCTCCCAGTAGCGACAAGCTCTTGGTTAGGGCCTTCATGGCTGGCTATGGCATTAACGATTACGCGTTGTTCCCGGGCATCGCCCTTGCTATGTGGTCTTGTGCCAAGCCCCAGAACCGCAAGAAGGTTGCTGGTCTTTTAATCCCCACAGTGATTTCGACTGTTTTCTTTGGCGTTACGGAGCCTATTCTCTTTACGTTCCTGTTTGCCGCCCCCTGGCTCTACTTTGGCGTTTACGCTCCGCTTTCCGGACTGGGTGAAGTTCTCTCGGAGGCAATGGGCGTTTCGGTGTACCAGGGAAATATCAAGGACCTGATCCCATTCTTATTCCGCCCCGAGAAGCTTAATCTGCTTCCGTACCTTATTCTGCTCCCCGCCTTTTTCCTGGCAGCTTTCTTCCTCTTCCGGTTCTTTATTACTAAGTTCGATATCAAGACGCCCGGTCGAGACGATGGTGACGATATTGAGTTGATCAACAGCAGAGCCGAGTTCGAGGCAAAGGCCGCTGAGGCAAAGGGCGAGTCTGATAGCACTCCCGAGAAGGCAGTCCAGGGCCGTGCGACCAAGGACAGCGCGCTTGCTGTTGGCATTGTCGAAGCGCTTGGTGGAGCCGACAACATTGATGATCTTGACAACTGCATCTCACGTCTTCGCGTGATTGTCAAGGATGGTTCTAAGGTTGCAGACGACGAGGTGTTCACCAAGAATCTTGAAGCTATGGGCGTTATCCGCCTGAGCGACAAGGCAATCCAGGTCATTTACGGTCCTCGTGTCGGCGAAGTCGCTTCTGAGGTGCACGAAGTTCTCGGTGACGAGTAAAACGCGCAAGTGGCTTTCAATTGCATAGCGCAATTCCAGGGCTTGGCTTCCTATCGCATGATTTAGGGAGCCAAGCCTTCTTGTTTTAGATTGTCAAGGCAGATACTCAATAGTTCTTCGAATGCGAGAATACAACTTCCGGTAAAGCAGTTAGGCTTAACGTTCTTAAGATCCATTGGGTGATCGTCATGTATCGTAAAGATCGCGTCTGCCGTCTTGGCGAGCTCGCTGTCTTCGTTGCCGGTAAACGCGAGGGTCGTAATGCCCGCGTCGTGGCATGCCCTTGCGGTTTCCAGGATGGCTTCTGTCTGGCCCGATTTGGATATGAGCATCATGCAGCTGAGCGTATTTCGGTTGGATTCGACAAACTGATCGGTTTCTAGGAAGTCCTGTATGACGGCCAAAAAGCCAAGTCCAACGAGCTTGGTCGCCATGTACTGCGCAACGATGCGTGAGAAGCCCTCTCCGTTTACTCCGATCATTCTGTTGCGATGCAGTGCGGCGATGAATACGTCTACATCTCCGGTGTGGCATACGAAGTGGACGCTACTGTCTTTGAGTGATTGATTCATTTCGCGGGAGACATGCTGAAGGTGCTTGAGATCGTACATCATTTCGCGGTAGCCACGGTAGCCGAGCTTTTTCGAAAGCCTGATGACTGTCGTCATGCTGGTAAAGCATGCCATGGCGACGGGTTTTATGCCAATATCATCGAGGGTGTCGATATTGTTGAGCAGGTATTCGAGTACGCTTTGCTCGGTTTCGGATAGCTTTGCGGCTGAGTAGAGCTTGGAAATCTGCTTTTTATCAACCATCGGTGCTCCCTTCCCGCCGGACGTGTGTGGCCGCTTCCGTTGCGTAAATAATAACTCCTTGGGGAATTCCTTTCCCGCCTTGCAGCCGGGGCGGGAAGCGGCCCTCCATGCTGGATACAATATCCATACACAGGCGAACCATGCAATATTGAATGTGCTAATTGGGGGTTTCGATATGAAACTTACGGTCATAGGCGGCGGTGGCGTCCGCTCCATGTTTTTGGCAAAGAGCATAGCCCAGCAGGCGTCATCGCTTGGAATCGATGAACTTGTGTTTATGGACAATGATCCCGAGAAGCTGCGCATCTACGGTGGCCTTGCCGCCCATGTCTCGGGCATGCTTTGCCCCGCGCTTAATTTTTCATTGACGGGCGATGCAGTCGAGGCCGTTAAGGACGCCGATTACGTGATCACGACGATTCGCGTCGGTGGGGACCATATGCGCGTTCGCGATGAGCGCATTGCTCTCTCACATGGGGTTCTTGGCCAAGAGACGACTGGCGCAGCCGGCGTGTCTTTTGCCATGCGCTCCGTCCCTGCGCTTGCTTCGTATTGCGAGTTAATCAAGAAGTACGCAAAGCCGGGCGTCAAGGTGTTTAACTTTACTAATCCCGCTGGCGTCGTATCTCAGGCCTTACGCGATATGGGCTACGATTTTACTTATGGCATTTGCGATGCCCCCTCGGGCATGTTGCATCAGTTTGCCGAGTATAAAGGCGTTGATCCCACATCGGTTCAGGGCGAGTGCTATGGACTCAACCACCTCTCGTTCTTCCGCAATGTGACGGTTGACGGCGAGGACATCATGCCCGACTTGATCCACGACGACGGGGCATATGCTCATACGGATCTTAGGTTCTTCGAGAAGGATCTCGTTCTAAATCGCGGATGCGTGCCAAATGAGTACCTATACTATTTCTACTATCGCGAGCGCGCCGTTGCCAACGTTCTCTCTTCGCCCCAGACGCGCGGCGAACTAATCGAAGAAATTAATCGAGAAATGACGAGCGAGCTTGCATCTATCGATATTGAGAACGACTTCGAAAAGGGCCTCGCGTGCTTTGAGAAGTGGTACGGAATGCGCGAAAACAACTACATGGCGGCCGAGACAGGTATTCACCGCGACAAGCCGTGGACGTTTGACGTGTACGGCAAAGATGCTGGCGGATACGCAGGTGTTGCGCTCCGTTTCATGGATATTGCTCGCTCTGGCAAGACGCAGCAGATGATCCTGTGCACCCCCAACAATGGCGCCATCCCCGGCCTTCTCGATACAGATGTCATCGAGTCAACGTGCGATATCTCCACCGATGGCTGTGTACCGCATCGCGTCGAAGCCGATTCTGTGCCCGCGGGAAACCTCGAATTGATTCGTCGCGTCAAGTACTACGAGCGCACCGTGGCGCGTGGCATCGTTAACCGATCGAAGCGCGACATTGTCGAGAGCCTCGCGATGCACCCGCTCGTTAATTCGTACTCCTTGGCGAAAGACATCGCCGCGCAGTACTTTGAGCTTAACCGCGACTACATCGACGGCTGGACAGACTAGTCTGGACGTTAAAACTAGAAATCATGGATGGGCGGACCGGCGTTTATATTGGCGCTCGTTCGCCCTGCCTAGTAAGAAAACGGGTATAGAGTGAACTTGCGAGAGAACTTCAATGTCTTTCTGGAATCGGGCGATCGGGCGAAGGGATGCCGGAGTGGCTGCACGATGGCGTTATATATCCCCTTGTTTGTTATGAGCGCGCTTCAAATTGGTGTATCAAACGTTGCAACTGAGCTCGCCTATATCAATCCGTCCATTACGCTTATTTGCACTGTGGTCGCGGCCTTTTTAAACCTGCTTCTATCGAATGTGGCTTTTTCATTATTTGCCGTCGACCGGTCCAAAGAGACGGTGCAACCTGCTCGAACCCCTCCGGTTTATCTCTTGGCCTCGACGGTTCCCCTCCAGATTTCTGGGGCGCTGCTAATTTATTTGGTTCACTTGATTTTATCGGCAATTGTAGTCTTTGCCTCGCTTGCGAGCAGCCAGCTCGGGGTGTTGTGCTCGCTTGTGGTGGCAGTAATCGTGACGCTTCTTTCCGCGTCGTTCGTATTCGTGTTAATTGAAGATGCGGACGTGGAGCAGAGGGGACTACGAGGCATTCGGTTTGCACCACGCTACATCATGCGTTCGGTCACGGTGCTTCGTTCCTCCTGCAGGGAAATCGCGCGTCCTGCAACGCTGCTGGTGGCATGGAACCTGGTTGCAAGTTGCGCTATCCAGGTTCTTGTTGGATGGGTAGTTTCGAGTGCGGCGCTGCCGTCGGCACTTTCAGTGACGGCGCTTGTACATGAGGGACTTTATTATGGGGCGTTTGCTTATATGCTGCTTTTGCTAGTTCATTGTGCGGTTGCGAGTTGGCTCGAAATTGACGTGCTCATGGGGGTGTCCTTGTGCGTATCCGAGCAGGCGCGATAGCCCGAAGATGAAGCCGCGTTTTCGACATTGAGTTTCTGCGTACCTTGCTTTCTAAGCAGAATTGGCGCGCCATCTGTTAACGATCGTTTTCCAAGAATTCTTTTGTTGCTCATTTTATAGACTTCTCATTGCTATAATCGCCCACCGCTCTAGATGATCGGAGAGGTTTTCCTATATGGCTCAAACAAAGCAAGGTGGTATCGCACTCAGTCAGTGGCTCCCGCTTATCGGGCTCGCCTGCTGCGCGTTCGTGTTCAACACGTCGGAGTTTATGCCCATCGGCCTTCTGACTGATATCGCCGCATCGTTCTCGCTCACCGAGGCCCAGGCAGGCATCATGATCTCGGTCTATGCTTGGGGCGTCATGCTGCTGTCGCTGCCACTCATGGTGTTTGCCTCGCGCTTTGAGTTCAAGTGGATGCTGCTCGGCGTGCTCGCCGTGTTTTCTCTGGGTCAGTTCCTGTCCGCTGTGGCACCGACATATCCCATCCTGGTCTGTGCGCGCCTGGTGGTCGCTTGCGCACATGCCGTGTTCTGGTCGGTCGCCTCGATTATGGCCTCGCGCCTGGTTGACGCCCGCCACGGGGCGCTCGCCATCAGCATGATCGCCACGGGCTCGTCTATCGCGCAGATTTTCGGCCTGCCCCTCGGTCGTGCCATCGGCCTGGCCGTGGGCTGGCGCATGACGTTTGCCGTGGTCGGGGTCTTCTCTGCCGCCGCGGTGGTGTACCAGGCAGCGGTGTTCCCGGCCATGCCGGCGGGTGAGCGCTTTACCGTTAAGCAGCTGCCCGAGCTGCTCAAGAACCCGTTCCTGATCGCGCTCTACGCGGTCACGGTCTTTATGGCGACCGGCTATTACGCAAGCTACAGCTATATCGAGCCCTTCCTGGCGCAGGTCGCGCACGTCGATGCGGGTGCCATCACCATGACGCTGACGGCGTTTGGCTGTTCTGGTCTGCTCGGAAGCTGGCTGTTTGGCCGCCTGTTCGATGGGCATCGCTTCCCGTTCTTGGCTATCACGCTCTCCGGCGTGCCGGTGGCTCTGCTGCTTATGGCCCCCGCAGCCTCGGCGCTCGTGTTGGTGCTTGCCGTCTGCGCACTATGGGGCTGCTGCGCCACGGCCTTTAACGTGGCGTTTCAGGCCGAGCTCATCAAGTACACGCCGGCGGACTCGTCGGCCGTCGCCATGTCGATCTTCTCGGGCCTGTTTAACCTTGGTATCGGCACGGGCACCGCGATCGGCGGAGCCGTGGTTTCGGGTCCCGGTATCGCTTGGATTGGCTTCGTGGGCGGGGCGATTACCGTCGTGGGCGTCATCCTCGCCATCACCGTACTGTTCCCGGCCATACGCCGTGCAAAGCCCGTCGCCTAATCACGTTCCCTCATCAGTTGCGGTGGAATAGAGACTGTTTGCCCGGTTTATTGGTCTCAACAGTCCCTATTTCACCGCAACTTATTTTGGAGGAGGGGATGCACGGCAGGCATACAATGGATGGCGTTGTGTTGAGCTTACCGGGAGGCTGCTATGTGGGCATACGAGACGACGTTCTATCAGGTCTATCCGCTGGGCTTTTGCGGAGCTCCGCGCGAAAACGCCGCGCCCGTTGCCGAGGATGAACTCGCCCAGGCTGCCAACGCCGCGCCTAACCCCGATGCTCCCATTATGAAAATCGCCCAATGGGCCGGCTACCTGCAGGAACTCGGCATCGGTGCTGTGCTCATTAACCCGCCGCTCGAATCCGACAGTCACGGTTACGACACGCGCAGCCTGCGCCATATCGACCGTCGCCTGGGTGGGGACGCCGATTTTGCCGCCGTGTGCGAGACGCTGCATGCCCATGGCATCCGCGTGGTGTTCGATGCCGTCTTTAACCACGTTGGCCGCGGTTTTTGGGCCTTCCGCGACGTGCAGGAGCGCAAGTGGGACTCGCCCTACAAGGACTGGTTTCACATTAGCTTTGACGGCGACTCCTGCTATGGCGACGGCTTTTGGTACGAGGGCTGGGAAGGCCATTTTGAGCTTGTGAAGCTCAACTTGCAAAACCCCGCCGTGGTCGATTACCTGCTTGAGTCCGTGCGTCGCTGGGCCGAGGGCTTTGGCATCGACGGCCTGCGCCTGGACGTTGCCTATATGCTTGACCGCGACTTTATGCGCCGCCTACACTCCTTTACCCGTGAGCTCAAGCCCGGCTTTGTGCTCATCGGCGAGACGCTCCACGGCGACTACAATCAGATCGTCAACGACGAGATGCTCGACTCGTGCACTAATTACGAGTGCTACAAGGGCCTGTATTCCAGCTTTAATTCGGTCAACATGTTCGAGATCGCCCATTCGCTGCACCGCCAGTTTGGCGGCGATCCGTGGTGCATCTACCGCGGCAAACATCTGCTGTCGTTTGTCGACAACCACGATGTGCCGCGCCTGGCGAGCATCCTTACCGACAAGTCCTGTCTGCGCCCCGCTTATGGCATGCTCTTTGGCATGCCGGGCATCCCGTGCGTCTACTATGGCAGCGAGTGGGGGATTCTTGGCGAAAAGGGCGGCCCCGATGGCGATTGGGCGCTGCGACCTGCGCTCGATGAGCCTGCGCCCAACGAGCTGACGGCCTTCATCAAGCAGCTCGCGCACCTGCGCTCGGCAGACGACGCGGCGGCCCGTGCCCTCAACTATGGTGCCTATCGCAACGTGGTGATCCAGAACAAGCAGCTGCTGTTCGAGCGCGCCTGCGACGACGCGACGGTGCTCGTGGCGGTCAATGCCGTGAACGAGCCCTATACCTTTGGAGCCGGCGAGCTCAACGGCTCCTTTGCCGACCTACTTGCCGACGGCGCGCCCACAGTCGAGCTAACGGGTGCCCTTGAGCTTGCACCCTACGAGGTGCGCTATCTGTTGAGGGCCTAGGCCATGGCTGCGTCCGACGAGGGCTATCAACATATTGAGCATGGGTTTGAGCCCGTGTTCGACCAGCACTCGCGCGTTTTGGTGCTGGGGTCGTTTCCCTCGGTGCTCTCGCGTGCAAATGCCTTTTATTACGGCAACCCTCAGAATCGCTTTTGGCGTGTGATGGCTGCGTGCCTCGGTGTGCCTGTGCCGCCCAACGAGGGCGATCCTTTGGCAAGCGGTGAGCCCGCGACGCTCGATGCCTCCATTGCCGCCAAGCGGGCCATGCTGCTGAACGGCGGCGTGGCCCTGTGGGATGCAATCGAGGGCTGCGACATTAAGGGCTCGAGCGACGCGAGCATTCGCAACGTTGTGCCGGCACATATCGAGCGCATTACCGATGCCGCGCCGATCGAGGTCGTTGTCTGTAACGGCGGTACGGCAGGGCGACTCTACAAACGCTACTTGCAAGATCGGACGGGGTTGCCCGCCGTCGTCCTGCCCTCGACAAGTCCTGCCAATGCCGCCTGGCGACTGGAGCGTCTTGTCGAGCGTTGGCACGAAGCCGTTGACTGGGCTGTTATTTAATTTAGATTTTTGTTTGAGCGTGGGCGCCCAGACGTTTCAGAACGCCTCGCCAGATCGGCGCGGGCACGGCTGGCTCGGCGCAAACCATGCCGTCGGCGTCGACGTTGGCGGCATTGCCGCCGCCAAGTCGCTGTGCATGCTCGACGGAGCAGCCCATGCGCACGGCGCCCACGAGCTTGTCCATGGCCTCCGAAAACGGTCGCCGCAAGAGTCCCATGCGCGGGGAATGGCGAAGCGCTGCGATGCCGCTGCCGGCGCAGATGGCAACGCCGCCACACCACAATTGGTCATGGCGCTCACATGCCTTGTGCAGGCGAACGGCGGTCCCACGCGCCTGCTCAGTGCCCTCTTGTGCGGCTCGAATCGCGGCATAGACGCGCGTTCCCGTACCGCCAAAGCGCTCAAGCGCCTGCTCGATAGCAGTCAACGTCTCATCGTCAGCCACATCTTCAATGGCCAGCACGATGCCATCGGCAACGCTGCCGGCGTCATTTGCCTTCAAGTCGACCGGGCGGGGGAGTGCGGTGCCGGAAAGTTGAGCATAGGCGGTGATGGCATCCTGCAGGTCCCAGAGCAAAAAATCAAGATCGGCGCTATTGGGAATACTGATATACGCAATGGTGTGCAGTGTTTTTGGTAAGTCGCCGCGCGCGGTCGTCTCCATGCCATCTCCTTTCCGGCTCGTTTCCGTTTAGGTTACACCGTCTGGTGGCGCCCCGCCGCGCTATCCTAGTGCAACCCTTATGAAAGGAACGCCATGCGTCTGCCCATGAATACCTCGCTTGCCACGCTCAAGCCCTCCGGTATCCGCCGGATTAACGCGCTCGCCGCCCGGCATCCGGGGTGTATCGCGCTCGCGCTCGGCGAGCCCGATTTTCCCACGCCCGATGTGATTAGCGCCGAGGTGACCGCCGCGCTGGACCGCGGTGACACGCACTATCCGCCCAACAACGGTCGCCCCGCCCTGCGTGATGCACTGTCCAAATATATGGATGACGCGGGCCTGGCGTTTTCCGCCGATGAGGTCATCCTGACCGACGGCGCGACCGAGGCCCTGTCGGCAACATTCATGGCTATGCTCAACCCCGGCGACGAGGTCATTATCCCCACGCCTGCCTTTGGCCTGTACGAGAGCATCGTCGTGGCCAACCACGCCAAAGCAGTCTTTTTGGATACGAAGCCCGCGCAATTCCAGATTGACGAGGATGCGCTTCGTGCTTGCGTGGCGCCGGCGACCAAAGCCATCGTCATCTGCTCGCCCAACAACCCCACGGGCTGCATTCTCAACGCGGCATCGCTCGACGCCGTGGCGCGCGTGGCAGAGCGGGCGGGTATCTACGTGATCTGCGACGACGTGTACAACCGTCTGGTCTATGCGGATGGCTACGAGCGCTTTGCCCAGCGCCACCCGGAGCTGCGTGAGCAGACAGTAGTCATCGAGAGCTTCTCCAAGCCATGGGCTATGACCGGCTGGCGCCTGGGTTGGCTCGCAGCAGCGGCGCCCGTCATCGCCGAGATCGCAAAGGCTCACCAATACTTAGTATCGAGTGCTGTCTCCTTCGAAATGGACGCCGCAGCCCGAGCCCTCACCGTCGACCCAACCCCCATGCTCAAAGTCTACCGAGCCCGCCGCGAACGCGTACTCGCAGCCTTAGACGCCATGGATCTCGACGTAGTGGAACCATCCGGCGCCTTCTACGCCTTCCCCAGCATTAAACAGTACGGCCTAACCAGCGAAGACTTCTGCATCAAAGCCATCGAAGAGGCAAACGTAGCCCTAGTCCCGGGCGACTGCTTCGGCACCGAAGGCCACGTCCGCCTCAGCTATTGCGTTTCCGATAAAGACCTGGACGAAGGCCTCCGCCGCCTGTCCACCTTCCTTTCAACCTTGTAGCCATCAGGGACGCAACATATCAGCCCACCGACTTAAGGCTTATGAGTGGGGGCGCCGGCCAGCGGGAAACCGGGCTGCCCCAAAGTCACCGCAGGCCGCGCCGCCGAAGGCCAGGCGCAAGGTTTTCGTAGATTCCGCACGAGCCGAAGAGCACTTAATGTGCTCTTCGTGCGAGCCCAGGACCTGACCGAGCGAAAACCTTGCGCCTGGCCTTCGGCGGCGCGGCCGGATGGTGGAATTGTGTGCAGCCCGGTTTCCCGTTGACCGACGCCGGGGTCCCCGCCATAATACTTTCGGTTCACGCACGAATCCGCTGCCAGAGACAGCCGGCGCAAACGGGCTTTGCCCGCGAGCTTAATGGGATATCCCGCCAGCCGAGGTGGTCGAGTAGATATGTCTTCTCGCCCCCGTCGCTCATGCAGCGCGGGGGCTTTCTTTTTGGACATGCCCCCGTCACGTCCTTGTGGCGGACCGTGCCCGGAAAGAATTCGAGGAGGTGTAATTCATGCCCCAGCAGTACAAAATCGACAAGGTTGCAGAGATCGAGTCCCGTATCGCCGAGAACGCCGGTCTGTTCGTCGTCAACTACAACGGTCTGACGGTTAAGCAGGCTCAGGAGCTGCGTCATCAGCTTCGCGAGTGCGGCGCCGAGATGAAGGTCTACAAGAACAACCTGGTCAAGATCGCTCTCAAGAACCAGGAGCAGCCCGAGCTCGACGAGATCCTCGCCGGCCCCGTCGCTTATGTGTTCTACGAGTCCGAGCCGGTCGAGGCCGCTAAGGCCCTTAAGGACTTCTCTGCTAAGTCCAAGGGCGTCCTTGAGATCAAGGGCGGTATCTCCGACGGCAAGGCCGTTTCCGCTGATGATGTTAAGGCTATCGCCGAGCTGCCCACCAAGGATCAGCTTCTCGGCCAGATCGCCGGTCTCATCTCCGGTTTCGCTCGCGACATCGCTGTCTGCGTCAACGGCGTTTCCTCTGGTCTCGCTCGTTCGATCCAGCAGGTCTCCGAGCAGAAGGCAGCCTAGTTGCTGTTTTCACCCGCGGCGGCAACGCCGCACCCTTGGCGCATTCGCGCCGTGTTTTAACTGATCTCCGTGCATCCGCACGGAAACCGAAAGGACTTAGAAATGGCTAAGCTTACCACCGATGAGATCATCGATGCTCTTAAGGAAATGACCCTTCTCGAGGCTTCCGAGCTCGTCAAGGCTATCGAGGACACCTTCGGCGTTTCCGCCGCTGCTCCTGCTGCTGTTGTCGCCGCTCCCGCTGCTGGCGCTGCTGAGGCCGAGGAGAAGACCGAGTTTGACGTCGTGCTCGAGGGCTTCGGCGACAACAAGATCCAGGTCATCAAGGCCGTCCGTGAGCTCACCAACCTTGGCCTGAAGGAGGCCAAGGAGGTCGTCGAGGGCGCTCCCAAGGCTGTTCTCGAGGGTGCCAAGAAGGAGGACGCCGAGGCTGCCAAGGAGAAGCTCGAGGCTGCTGGCGCTGCTGTCACCCTCAAGTAATCAGGCTTTCTCGCCAGATTCCTTTGCAGACGGGGTTCGCATTGCGAGCCCCGTCTTTTTTGTTTTTCGGTCCCTCGGCATCGGTTGCTCAAACTGCCATGTTCTGTGATTTGGGTCGTATCGGGTGCCCTGCCGTTGGGCAATAAAATTGCACCATTCGAGCAATAATTTGCGTTGACCTGCTGAAGAATTGTCTCTGCCTTGTAGCGACATATAGTTCCAGCGGTAAGATGCTTGAGTATCGCAATTTGGTCTGCGGCTGTGTGCCGCACGCATGGGGCGCTTTTGCGCCTGCGAAAGGATCTTTGAATAACATGAAGGCAATCATCCCCGCCGCCGGTCTTGGCACGCGTTTTCTGCCTGGCACCAAGTGCACGCCCAAAGAGATGCTGCCGGTGCTCGACAAGCCCGTCATTCAGTACGTCGTCGAGGAGGCGCTCGAGCCCGAGGAGGTCGACGATGCCATCATCGTTACTTCTCCCGGTAAGCCCGAGCTGCTGAACTACTTCCAGCCCGACCGTTCGCTCGAGAACCTGCTGCGCGAGCGCGGCAAGAACGCCTATGCCGATGCCGTCGCCCACGCTGGCGGTATGCCGGTCGACTTCCGTTATCAGTACGAGCCCAAGGGCCTCGGCCATGCTATTCGCTCTGCTGCCGACGCCGTGGCAGGGGAGAACTTCCTGGTTCTTCTGGGCGACTACGTTGTGCCTAACCGCGATATCTGCGACAAGATGCTCGCCGTTTCCAAGGAGCACGGTGGCGCTTCGGTTATCGCCGTCGCTGCTTGCTCGCCCGAGGAAGTCAGCCGCTACGGCGTTATCGCCGGCGAGCGCGTCGGTTCGCTCGAGGGCGCCGAGGACGTTGCCGATGCCGAGCCGGGCGCTGTCTGGCGTATCGGCGGTCTGGTTGAGAAGCCCGCTCCCGAGGCTGCTCCGTCCAACCTGTACATCGTCGGTCGCTACCTGCTGAGCCCGCTGGTCATGGACCTGCTGGCAGATCAGCAGGCCGGCAAGGGCGGCGAGATCCAGCTCACCGACGCCATGGCCCGTTCGCTCGACCGCGAGGCCATGTATGCGGTCGTCATCGACCCGCTGTCGGGCTACGACACCGGCACTCCCTCTGGCTGGATGGCCACCAACGCCCTCATGGCTGCAAGCGACCCCCGCTTTGCCGATGCCTTCTGGGACGCCATCGACGAGCGCGGCGGATTGATGCGCAAGTAAGCCTTCGGTCATCGACATTTACGGGTGCGGACTTCGGTCTGCACCCGTTTTTTATGCGAGCTACAGCTTAGCCCCGGAAAGTGCGACCCACAATTTGGTCGAATTCTGGGATGCGCTTTCCGGTTGGAGCCCCTAGCGGAAACTGCGACCCGGAATTTCGGCTCAGAATGGGACACGGTTTCCCAAACAGGGTTCAACCGGAAACTGCGACCCAGTTTGAGGCCTCAAAACGGGACGCAGTTTCCGCCTGATCGACCCTTGCCGCCATTCCGCCATGCAGCGGCGCGCATCAGCAGTCTCGTTCACAGAAAATATATGAACAGATGTTCGATATACATATATCTACCTGCGTGTTTTCTGTCGAAAAACTTTGCTACTCCAAAAACTCAATCGCGTCAAGGCTTTTCTTGCCCAACGGTCGGTACCTGATAAACTATTAGGTTGCGATAACTGGCGAAGCTATGCCTCGCCAACCCACCGAGCATTTCCGTGAAGGAGGAAAAACCTGGTGACCTACGCATACACTGCCACTGAGCGCAAGCGCGTCAGCTTCGGGAAAATCCCGGAGGCCATGGAGCTCCCCAACCTTATCTCTGTTCAAAGGGAATCCTTTGAGCGTTTTAAGGACGAGGGCCTTCGTGAGGCGTTCAAGGAATCCAGCCCCATCCAGAGCCAGAACCATGTTCTCGAGGTTACCTTCGGCGAGCATCAGTTCGGCGACCCCGCGCACACCGTCGAGGAGTGCCGCGAGAAGGATATGACCTATCAGGCTCCGCTTCTGACCGACGTCCGTCTCACCAATAAGGAGACCGGCGAGATCAAGGAGCAGCTCGTCTTCATGGGCGACTTCCCCATGATGACCGATCAGGGCACCTTCATCATCAACGGTACCGAGCGTATCGTCGTCTCGCAGCTCGTCCGCTCCCCGGGCGTGTACTACAGCTCCGAGATGGATTCGGGCAAGCAGATCTACAAGGCCCAGATCATCCCGTCCCGCGGTGCCTGGCTTGAGTTTGAGGTCGACAAGCGCGACCAGCTCATGGTCTCCATCGACCGTAAGCGCAAGCAGAGCGCCACGATGTTCCTGCGCGCCCTTGGCATCGCCGTCACCAACGACGACATCATCGAGCTGCTCGGCAACTCCGATGTGATCAAGCGCACCCTGGAGCGCGACACCGCTCTCACTCGCGAGGACGCCCTCATCGAGATCTACCGTCGCCTGCGCCCGGGCGAGCCTCCCACCGTGGACGCTTCCCGCAGCTTGCTCGAGGGCCTGCTCTTTAACCCGCAGCGCTACGATCTGGCCCGCGTCGGTCGTTACAAGGTCAACAAGAAGCTCAACCTCACCACCGAGGAAGAGGTCACGGTGCTCACCGACGAGGATATCGTTGCGACGCTGCGCTACCTGCTGTCCCTCGCTGCCGGCGAGCAGGGTTTCAAGGTCGACGACATCGACCACTTCGGCAACCGCCGCATCCGTACCGTCGGCGAGCTCGTCGCCAACCAGTTCCGTATCGGCATGAGCCGTATGGAGCGCGTCGTCCGTGAGCGCATGAGCTCCCAGGACATCGACGAGATCACCCCGCAGTCGCTCATCAACATCCGCCCGATCGTGGCCTCCATCAAGGAGTTCTTCGGTTCCTCGCAGCTCTCGCAGTTCATGGACCAGGCGAACCCCCTGACCGGTCTGACCCATAAGCGCCGTCTGTCCGCACTCGGCCCTGGTGGTCTTGCCGGCCACAAGTCCGGCTCCAGCCGCCGCACCAACGTGCCGACGGCCGTCCGCGACGTTCACAATTCGCACTACAGCCGCATGTGCCCGATCGAGACCCCCGAAGGCCCCAACATCGGCCTGATCGGCTCGCTCGCCCTCTACGCCCGCGTCAACGAGTACGGCTTCATCGAGGCCCCGTTCCGTCGTGTCGAGAACGGCGTTGCCACCGATCAGATCGACTGGATGACCGCTGACGAGGAAGAGAAGCACGTCATCGCGCCGGCCAACACGCCGCTCGATCCCAAGACCAACGAGTTCATCACGACCGATGCCGAGGGCAAGCTTGTCCGCCCGCACACCGTGATCGCCCGTACCCGCGACTTCGACGGTTCCTTCGGCGCTCCCGCCGACGTGCCCGTCGAGGACGTCGACTACATGGACGTCTCGCCGCGTCAGATGCTCTCCGTCGCAGCCACGCTGATCCCGTTCCTTGAGCACGACGACGCCAAGCGTACGCTGATGGGCGCTAACATGCAGCGTCAGGCCGTGCCGCTGGTTCACCCCGCCGCTCCCTATGTCGGTACCGGCATGGAGCGTCGCGCCGCTCTGGACTCCGGCGAGGTCACCCTGGCCAAGAACGCCGGCGAGGTTATCTTTGCCGACGCCGCCAAGATTATCGTCAAGCATGCCGGCGGCATGGACGAGTATCATCTGGCCAAGTACCAGCGCTCCAACCAGTCCACCTGCATCAACCACCGTCCGCTCGTGCGCGTCGGTGACACCGTTGAACAGGGCGAGCCCCTGGCTGACGGTCCTTCGACCGATCATGGCGAGCTCGCACTGGGCCAGAACCTCACCGTGGCCTACATGCCGTGGGAAGGCTTCAACTACGAGGACGGTATCGTCGTGTCCGAGCGCCTGGTGGCCGAGGACCTGCTGACGACCATCAACATCACCCGTCACGAGATCGACGCCCGCGACACCAAGCTCGGCCCCGAGGAGATCACCCGCGAGATCCCGAACCTCTCCGAGGACATGCTTGCCAACCTCGACGAGGACGGCATCATCCGTATCGGCGCCGAGGTCGGCCCTGGCGACATCCTGGTCGGTAAGGTCACGCCTAAGGGCGAGAGCGCTCTGACCGCCGAGGAGCGCCTGCTGCGCGCCATCTTCGGTGCCAAGGCGCACGATGTCCGCGACACCTCCCTTAAGATGCCTCACGGCGCTTACGGCCGCGTCATCGACGTCGTCCGCTTTAGCCGCGAGAACGGCGACGACCTGGCCCCCGGCGTCAACGAGCAGGTGCGCGTCTACGTCGCTCAGCGTCGTAAGATCCAGCAGGGCGATAAGATCGCCGGCCGCCACGGCAACAAGGGTGTTATCTGTAACGTTCTGCCGGTCGAGGACATGCCCTACATGGTTGACGGTACCCCGATCGACGTTATCCTCAACCCGCTGGGCGTTCCTTCGCGTATGAACGTCGGCCAGCTGCTCGAGTGCCACCTTGGCTGGGCTGCCGCCTGCGGTTGGGATACCGAGAATGCCGACTCCGACAAGTACGTCCCCGGTCCGTTCTTCACCGCGACGCCCGTCTTCGACGGCGCCAAGGAGGACGAGATCGCCGAGGTCATCCGTCGCGCCAACAAGAACATGCTCAACAAGGCCACCGCTGCCTTTGGCGATCACATGCGCCCCGAGTTCGTCACCCAGCTTGACGAGCGCGGCAAGACCCGTCTGTTCGACGGCCGCACCGGCGAGGAGTTCCGCGAGCCCATTACCGTGGGTACGTCCTACATCCTCAAGCTCGGCCACATGGTCGACGACAAGATCCACGCCCGTTCGACCGGCCCTTACAGCCTGGTTACCCAGCAGCCTCTGGGCGGCAAGGCCCAGTTCGGCGGCCAGCGCTTCGGCGAGATGGAAGTTTGGGCACTGTACGCATACGGTGCTTCCAACGTCCTGCAGGAGATCCTGACCGTCAAGTCCGACGATACCGTGGGCCGCGTCAAGACCTACGAGTCCATCGTCAAGGGCGAGAACGTTCCGGTCCCGGGAATTCCCGAGTCCTTCAAGGTTCTCGTCAAGGAGATCCGCTCCCTCGCACTGGACATCGAGCCCATGCACGATGCCGACGAGGACGCCTCCGCCCCTGTGACCGCCGAGGAGACCTCTGCTCTCGACGACCTGGCTGCGCTCGCCGGCGTTGACGCCGACGTCGAGGCCGAGGATGCCGAGACCGCCGAGGCACCCGAGGCTGTCGCCGCCACGACCACTGATAAGGAGTAGTTGACTGTGGCAGATTTCGAAGCTACTGATTTTGACTCGGTAAAGATCTCCCTTGCCTCCGCCGACCAGATCCGTTCCTGGTCGCACGGTGAGGTCAAGAAGCCGGAGACCATCAATTACCGTACCCTCAAGCCCGAGAAGGACGGCCTGTTCTGCGAGAAGATCTTCGGTCCCGCCAAGGACTGGGAGTGCTCCTGCGGCAAGTACAAGGGCATCCGCTTTAAGGGCATCGTCTGCGAGCGGTGCGGCGTCGAGGTCACCTCGGCCAAGGTGCGTCGCGACCGCATGGGCCACATCGAGCTCGCCGCTCCCGTGTCCCACATCTGGTACTTCAAGAGCCCCACGAGCTTCCCGATGAGCCGTATGCTCGACATCAAGTCCAAGGACCTCGAGAAGGTTCTGTACTTTGCCAGCTACATCATCACCGAGGTTGACTATGAGGCCCGCGAGGCCGACGCCGACGACCTGCGCGAGGAGCTCGCCGCCGATCTGGAAGAGATCGATGCCGAGTGCGCCCGCCAGATCGAGTCCCTCAAGGAGCAGGGCGACCCCGAGAACTTTGACGAGTTCTCCGACGAGGAGCCGCTGACCCCCGAGGAGATCGCCTCTGGCATCGTCGACATTGAGGAAGAGTGCAAGGACGAGAAGCAGCTCCGCACGGACGCCTTCAACGCCTTCATGAAGCTCACCGAGCGCGACCTCATCTCCGATGAGCCGCTGTTCCGCGAGATGACCCGCTACTACTCCATGTACTTCAAGGGTGGCATGGGTGCCGAGGCCGTCCGCGACCTGCTCGCTGCCATCGACCTTCCTTCCGAGGCCGAGAAGCTCAAGGCCATCATCGCCGACGAGGACTCCCAGAAGCAGAAGCGCGAGAAGGCCGTCAAGCGCCTCGAGGTCGTTGACGCCTTCCTGAAGGGCGGCAACAGCCCCGCGAACATGATTCTGGACGTCATCCCGGTCATTCCGCCCGATCTGCGCCCGATGGTCCAGCTCGACGGCGGCCGCTTCGCCGCGTCCGACCTCAACGACCTGTATCGTCGCGTGATCAACCGTAACAACCGACTCAAGCGCCTGCTCGACCTGGACGCCCCTGCGATCATCGTGAACAACGAGAAGCGCATGCTCCAGGAGTCCGTGGACGCCCTGTTCGACAACGGCCGTCGTGGTCGCCCGGTCTCTGGCCGTGGCGGTCGCCCGCTCAAGTCGCTCGCCGAGGCCCTCAAGGGCAAGCAGGGTCGTTTCCGTCAGAACCTGCTGGGCAAGCGTGTCGACTACTCCGGCCGTTCGGTAATCGTTACCGACCCCAAGCTGCTGCTGCACCAGTGCGGTCTGCCCAAGACCATGGCGCTGGAGCTCTTCAAGCCCTTCGTCATGAAGCGCCTGGTCGAGCTTGGCAAGGTCGAGAACATCAAGGGCGCCAAGCGCGCTATCGACCGTGGTGCCACCTTTGTGTGGGACATTCTCGAAGAGGTCATCGACGGCCGCGTCGTGCTGCTCAACCGTGCACCGACCCTGCACCGTCTGTCCATCCAGGCCTTTGAGCCGGTGCTGGTCGAGGGCAAGGCTATCCACCTGCACCCGCTGGTCTGCTCGCCCTTCAACGCCGACTTCGACGGCGACCAGATGTCTGTCCACGTGCCGCTGTCCAGCCAGGCTCAGGCCGAGGCTCGCGTGCTCATGCTCTCTGCGAACAACCTGCGCTCGCCGGCATCCGGCAAGCCGGTTAACATCCCCTCGCAGGACATGATCATCGGCGTGTACTACCTGACCCAGGTCCGCGACGGTCTGCCGGGCGAGAACCACGTGTTCTCGAGCTTCGACGACGCGCTGCACGCCTATGACTGCCGCTCCGAGGTCGACATGCAGGCCAAGATCCAGGTCCGCGTGTCCGCCGAGAACGCCAACGTCATCAACGAGGACGGCACCCGTATCTTCCGCGTCAAGAACGGCAAGAACGAGTTCGTCGACTACGACGTCACCGGCAACAAGACCGCGCGCTTCGAGACTTCTATCGGCCGCATCATCTTCAACCGCCAGTGCCTGCCCGAAGACTATGAGTTCATGAACTACAAGATGGTCAAGGGCGACGTGGCTAAGCTGGTTGCTGACTGCTGCGATCGTTACCCCGAGGCCAAGGTCGGCCCGATCCTCGACGCCATCAAGTACTCCGGCTTCCACTACGCTACCCGCGCCGGCCTCACCATCTCGGTGTGGGACGCTCTCATCCCTGCCGAGAAGCAGGAACTGCTCGACCGCGCCCAGGCCAACGTCGACCAGATCAACGAGTACTTCGAGGAGGGCTTCATCAACGAGACGGAGCGCCACATCGAAGTCGTTAACGAGTGGACCGCTTGTACCGATAAGGTTGCAGCGCTCATGCTCGACATGTTCGACGAAGAGAACCCGCTGTACATGATGGCCGACTCCGGCGCCCGTGGTTCTAAGACCCAGCTGCGTCAGCTCGGCGGCATGCGTGGCCTGATGGCAGACATGTCCGGCGAGACGATCGACCTTCCCATTAAGGCGAACTTCCGCGAGGGCCTGCTGCCGCTCGAGTACTTCATTTCGACCTACGGCGCCCGTAAGGGCCTGGTCGATACCGCATCCCACACCTCGGACTCTGGTTATCTGACCCGTCGTCTGGTCGACGTGGCCCAGGACGTCATCGTCCGCGAGGAGGACTGCGGTACGCACGAGGGCGTCACCTACAACCTCATCATCCCCGGCACCGCCGACCTCAACACCGACCTCGTCGGCCGTTGCTTCATTGAGGACGTCGTGGCTCCCGATGGCACCGTGCTCTTTGATCAGGACGGCTACATCGAGAAGGTCGCCGACATCCAGAAGATGGTCGATGCCGGCCTTAAGAAGGTCAAGCTTCGCGCGCTGCTCACCTGCCGCTCCAAGTACGGCGTGTGCCAGAAGTGCTACGGCTGGGATCTTTCCACCCGTCGTCCGGTCGCCATCGGTACCGCGGTCGGCATTATTGCCGCCCAGTCCATCGGCGAGCCCGGTACGCAGCTTACGATGCGTACCATTCACTCCGGCGGCGTCGCTGGCGTCGACGATATTACGCAGGGTCTGCCTACGGTCAGCCGTATGTTCGATATCGTCGGCAACGTCAACGAGAAGATCCTGGGTCGCGAGGCCGAGCTGGCTCCGTACTCCGGTCACCTCTCGATTAAGCCCGAGAAGTCCGAGTACGTGTTGACGCTCACCGACTCCGAGGATCACACCCGTGTCCTCGACGAGCGTCGCGTCCCCGCTTCGGTGCGCTTTATGCCCGAGATCGAGGACGGCTGCGAGGTTCGCGCCGGCGACCAGATCACCAAGGGCTTCGTCAACTTCCGCAACCTGCGCAAGCTGACCGACATCGAGTCGACGATGCACACCTTCGTCGAGAGCGTCAAGGACGTCTACACCAGCCAGGGCGTCGACCTGAACGACAAGCACATCGAGGTGCTCGCACGTCAGATGCTGCGTCGCGTTCAGATCACCAACCCCGGCGACTCCAAGTACCTGCTTGGTCAGTACGTTGACCGCTACGAGTTTGCCGACGAGGTTGAGCGCGTTGCCCGTCTGGGCGGTCAGGCTCCTGTGGCCGAGCCCGTCATCCTGGGTACGCTCAAGGTCGCGTCCAACATCGATTCCTGGCTGTCGAGCGCTTCGTTCATCCGTACCGCCGGCGTCCTTACCGAGGCTGCCATCGAGGGCAAGGTCGACCACCTGCTCGACCTTAAGTCCAACGTCATCGTCGGTAAGAAGATCCCGGCTGGTACCGGCCTCAAGCCGTACGCCAACGCCAAGCTGACGTATCGCACGGCCGACGGCTACGTGGATATCGACGGTCCGGCTTCGCCCAACGCCAAGTCGCTGCCCGAGTGGGCTCCTGTGGAGCTCAAGGACCTGGACGAGCAGCTTCCGCAGCAGCTCGACTGGGCCGGCTACGACGAGTTCGGTGGTGCTGACGGTTCGTTCACCCGCAACGGCCACACTATCTCCGCCGAGAAGGCTCGTCTGTACCTGTTCGACGACCTGGGCGTGTCGCAGCGCTGGACCAACAAGTTCAGCGAGGTCGGCATCGAGACGGTCGGCGACCTGGTCGGCAAGTCCGAGGAGGATCTGCTGCGCATCGACGGCATCGGTGCCAAGGCGATCGAGGAGCTCCGTGACGGCCTCGAGGCCCACGATCTGCTCTACATCCTCGAGAACAACGACGACGTTGCCGACGAGGAAGACCTCTCGCAGCTGCTGCAGATGGTCTTTAGCCCCGACGGTCCGGACGACATCCTGCTGGGCACCTCCGCCACGCCGACGCATCACGCCGACGCCGACGAGGAGCTCCTGGGCGCCCCGATCGACGACAAGAAGGCTCCCGCCAACGGTGCCATCAACGAGGACATGGCTTCCCTCGACGAGCTGCTCAACCAGCTCGTGGACACCGACGACGCCGAAGAGGCCAAGGACAACGACGAGGAATAATTTCCTAGTACGTTAACCGCCCTTCCAAAGACCCGCTTCCCAACAGGGGAGCGGGTCTTTTTTGGTGAGGAACGTTGCCCCGACGAGCACGTCGGATTCCCGGAACGGGCGGCCCGCTGTTAAAGTTTGTCGCGAGTTCCGCACGCAAAGGAAAGCACTTAATGTGCTTTCCGTCTTGTGCAGGACTGTAGAGCAGCAAACTTAAACAGCGGGCCGCCCGTTCCGGGAATCCGCCCCTGCGCACAGAAGGGGATTCCTTTTGCCAATAAGGGACAGGTTTATTTTGGTAGGTTTTTCCTGCTTGGATTTGAAACATTTCGTTCGGCCAAAGCGTATCTATGGTGAGGACCTCATCAAGAACCATCAGCGTCACCGGGAGGTGATTATGGAAGAACAAGCATTTAGACAGGCGGTTGAAGATCACCGGGATGTCGTGTTTCGAATCGCATTGACGTACCTGCGCGATCGCGCCGATGCCGACGATGTTGCCCAAGACGTCTTTCTTAAGTTGCTTAAAAGCGATGGACACTTTGAAAGCTGGGAACATCTTCGCCGCTGGCTTATCCGGGTCACGATCAATGAATGCAAGTCTCTCTTTCGAAAACCGTGGAGGCGCGTGGAGGATATCGAGAATCTGACCGATTCGCTCTTGGCGGCGCAGGACGAGACTAAGGCCGTCCTGTCGGACGTCATGCGGCTTCCGGAACGATTCCGTATCCCCATCGTGCTCTATTACTATCTGGGCTTCTCGACTTCAGAGATTGCCGAGTTATTGCATGTGCCAGCCGCGACCGTTAGAACGCGTTTAGCTCGCGGTCGATCGAAGCTCAAATTCATCCTAGAGGAGGGCGGCCGTGAAATCCAATCAAATCAAGCAGGCCTTCGAGTCCATCCAAGCCGATAGCGATCTTGCCGACCGTGTTATTGATGCTGCTGCGGGTGAGCCGCTTCATCGAAAGGGCCACGCGAAGCCTCTCTATGTTGCCGTAATCGGATGCCTTGCCGGAGTGCTGGCGACCGGAGGGGTCGCCTATGCCGTCGTCAATTCCAGTTATTTTGCCTCTGCCTGGGGAAACCACGGCAACGGAGAGTCCATTACCTGGACTCAAGGTGGCTCGTCGGGGACTAAATATACCTACACCAGAGAGTTTGGTGACGGCATTGCGCCCCAAAGCTTGGAGGGTTCAGTACAGAAGGTCAATCTGTCCGTCGAGGGCAACGGCTATACACTCGACATTCACGATATGGCTATCGATAAAAACGGTTGCGGTGCCGTGACGTTTACGTTGTCCAATCCAAATGGTGTTAACTACTACAAGCCGGCAGCAGAGACTGGCGAACTTGTTCTCTATGGTGAAGAAGAACAAGGCATCGGCACGCCCAGCATGAACTTCGGTGAAAAATGGGCTGACACACGCTGCACAATTGACAAGGACACATCAAGCGACACGGTCATTAACGGCACAATGTACTTTGCCTCATGGAATCGCGATCGAGATTTAGGACATGCTGTCACCTGGAATATCAGCTGGACGGAGGGCGAAGGTGAGGATGCGAAGCATGTCGAGGCATCGACACCCGAGTTTAGCGTCGGAGCGTACGTCGATACAAAGGAGCTCCGCTCCGACGACTCGCCTCTTGAGATTAGCCCGTTTTCCATCCAGACGCACATCGATGATCTGGGCATTGACGCAGTCACGAAAAAGTTGACCGTTACCTACAAGGATGGATCGGAGCAGATTATCGAAGACGATGCTGCAGGCGCGTACAATTCTTATTTTTCGCTGACGCGCAATAGCGGGGAGAACATCTCGGTTCCGACAAAGCTGATCAATGTCGATCAAGTGGTCTCGGTAACCCTCGAGGGCACGAGGTACACATCAACAGGAGAGACCGAAACAGAATTACCCTTTACCATCGTCTATTCGTAAGGCTTGAGGCCGCTTCCCACTAGGGGAAGCGGCCTTTTTTGCGTTATATGGACGGTTATTTTGAGCGATATTCGCCTGAATTTCGGAAGTATGCGGCAAAATCTCGATGGGTCGACCACACCGCATATGCTCAAGCGCTCTACCTGCGGGTTTATTATCGAAAAACCCCGGTGTGCTCGGCAGGTCCAGAATTTGCCGCATACTTCCGAAAGCGCCGCCGATTTCCCTATGACAGATGAGGGCGGATCACCGCTGGAGCGCGACGTTTCCGCAGATAAAACCGACCAAAATAAACCTGTCCCGTTTTGGCAGGTAACGTTGCCCCGACGAGCACGTCGGATCCCCGGCCCGGGCGGCGCGGGGTTAAGTTTGTCGCGAGTTCCGCACGAGCCGGAGAGCACTTAATGTGCTCTCCGTGCGAGCCAGGACTGTAGAGCAGCAAACTTAAGCCAGGGCCGCCCGGCCCGGGAATCCGCCCTTATGCGCAGGAGGAGATTCCTTTTGTGTAGGCTTTGCGGAAATATGCTCAATTTGGGATACGCCCGGCGGCGTGGTCTGTTGACGGCACAGCTAACGGCACGTATCCTATCGAACTGCGTGTTTCGTAGGGGGATGCTGACCCCTCGATTCAAGCCGTTGCACTTTACAGAAAGCTGGAATCATTCGAGAAGGAGTACGCTTTGCCTACTATTAACCAGCTGGTTCGCCAGGGCCGTCGTTCCGTGCCCAAGAAGTCCAAGAACGCTGCTCTGCAGCACAACTCCCAGAAGCGCGGCGTGTGCACCCGCGTCTTCACCACGAGCCCCAAGAAGCCGAACTCGGCTCTTCGTAAGGTTGCCCGTGTTCGCCTTGTCAACGGCATCGAAGTTACTGCTTACATCCCGGGTGAGGGCCACAACCTGCAGGAGCACTCCATCGTGCTCGTCCGCGGCGGTCGTGTCCGTGACCTCCCTGGTGTCCGTTATCACGTCATCCGTGGCGCCTACGACGCTGCTCCGGTCCAGAACCGTATGCAGGCCCGCTCCAAGTACGGTGCTAAGCGCCCCAAGGCCAAATAAGCCAGATAACGTTTTGATACTTTCGCCGTGTGCCGTCTTGAGCGCCGCACGGTTGACACTTAAGGAGATTTCACATGCCGCGTCGTGCAGCAGCTAATCGTCGTGAGGTTCAGCCTGACGCCGTTTACAACAACCGCCTGGTGACTCAGCTCATCAACAAGGTCCTTCTTGACGGCAAGAAGGCCACCGCTGAGCGCATCGTTTACACCGCTTTCGAGATCGTTGCCGAGAAGTCCGAGGGTGGCGACGCTCTCGCTACCTTCAAGAAGGCTATGGACAACGTCAAGCCCACGCTCGAGGTTAAGCCCAAGCGTGTCGGCGGCGCTACCTATCAGGTCCCGATGGAGGTCAACTCCCGTCGTTCCACCGCTCTGGGTATCCGCTGGATCGTCAACTTCTCCCGCGCTCGCAAGGAGAAGACCATGGCCGAGCGTCTCGCCAACGAGATCCTCGACGCCTCCAACGGCCTGGGCGCTTCCGTCAAGAAGCGTGAGGACGTCTTCAAGATGGCCGAGGCCAACCGCGCGTTCTCTCACTATCGTTGGTAAGTTAAGGTAAGGAACTAACATGGCTAAGCCTAAGTACAAGCTTTCCGATACCCGTAACATCGGCATCATGGCCCACATCGATGCCGGTAAGACCACCACGACCGAGCGTATTCTTTACTACACCGGTAAGACCCACAAGATCGGTGAGGTCCATGAGGGCGCTGCCACCATGGACTGGATGGTTCAGGAGCAGGAGCGCGGCGTAACCATTACCTCCGCTGCTACCACCTGCTTCTGGAACAAGGACGGCAAGGACTACCGCATCCAGATCATCGACACCCCGGGCCACGTTGACTTCACCGCCGAGGTCGAGCGCTGCCTGCGCGTCCTCGATGGCGCTGTCGCCGTCTTCGACGCCGTTGCCGGCGTTCAGCCCCAGTCTGAGACCGTTTGGCGTCAGGCTTCTACCTTCAACGTTCCCCGCATCGCCTTCATCAACAAGTATGACCGCGTGGGCGCTGACTTCTTCAACGCTATCGAGACCATGAAGGATCGTCTCGACGCTAACGCCGTGGCCGCTCAGGTCCCGATGGGCGCCGAGGACAACTTCTGGGGCGTCATCGACCTGGTCACCATGACTGCATGGGACTTCAAGGCCGACGAGAAGGGCATGACCTACCCCGAGCCGATGGACGAGATCCCGGCTGAGTTCGCCGACATCGCTGCTACCAAGCGCGAGGAGCTCCTCGACGCTGCTGCCAGCTTTGACGACGAGCTCATGGAGAAGATCCTCATGGAGGAGGACTTCACCGTCGAGGAGCTCAAGGCTGCTCTGCGTAAGGGCGTTCTGGCCAACGAGCTCAACCTCGTCTTCGTGGGCTCCGCCTACAAGAACAAGGGCGTCCAGGAGCTGCTCGACGCTGTCGTCGACTACCTGCCCAGCCCGCTCGACGTTGAGGCCGTCACCGGCACCGATCCGGACACCGGCGAGGAGATCCAGCGTCATCCTTCCTTCGACGAGCCCTTCTCCGGCCTGGTCTTCAAGATCATGACCGACCCGTTCGTCGGTAAGCTCACCTACGTCCGCGTTTACTCCGGCCGCGCCGAGTCCGGCTCCTACGTTGTCAACGCTTCCAACGGTCAGCGCGAGCGCCTCGGCCGCATCCTCGAGATGAACGCCGCCGAGCGTATCGACCGTGACGACGCTGCCGCCGGCGACATCGTCGCTTGCGTCGGATTCAAGAACTCCACCACCGGTGACACCCTGTGCGCCGAGGGCAAGGAGATCGTCCTCGAGAAGATCGAGTTCGCTAAGCCCGTTATCGACGTTGCCATCGAGCCCAAGACCAAGGCCGAGCAGGACAAGATGTCCCTGGCTCTGACCAAGCTCGCCGAGGAGGACCCGACCTTCCAGGTGTCCACCAACCACGAGACCGGCCAGACCATCATCGCCGGCATGGGCGAGCTGCACCTCGAGATCATCGTCGACCGTCTGCTCCGCGAGTTCAAGGTTGACGCTAACGTTGGTAAGCCCCAGGTTGCCTACCGCGAGACCGCTGGTCACGACGTCGAGAAGGCTGAGGGCAAGTTCGTCCGTCAGTCCGGTGGTCGCGGTCAGTACGGCCACGCCGTCATCAAGCTCGAGAAGATGGAGGAGGGCTTCGGCTACGAGTTCGTCAACGCTATCGTCGGCGGCGTCGTGCCCAAGGAGTACATCCCGTCCATCGACAAGGGCATCCAGGAGGCCCTGAACACCGGTGTTATCGCCGGCTTCCCGGTCCTCGACGTTAAGGTCACCCTGTTCGACGGTTCTTACCACGAGGTCGACTCCTCCGAGGCCGCCTTTAAGATCGCCGGTTCCATGGCTATCAAGGACGCCCTCAAGAAGTCCGACCCGCAGCTGCTCGAGCCGATCATGGCTGTCGAGGTCGAGACCCCCGAGCAGTACATGGGCGACGTTATGGGCAACCTCTCCGGTCGCCGCGGCAAGATCGAGGGCATGGAGGATCGCAAGAACAGCAAGCTCATCCGTGCCAAGGTGCCGCTGGGCGAGATGTTCGGTTACGCTACCGACCTTCGCTCCCAGACCCAGGGCCGTGCATCCTACACGATGCAGTTCGACTCTTATGAGCCCGCGCCCAAGTCCATCGTGGACGAGGTCATGAGCAAGAACGCCTAAGTTCGAGCTCCCTGTTACGTAATCCGCGAGAGCATCTCTCGCACTCTTTGGAGGTTTAAGTTGGCTACCCAGAAGATCCGCATTCGCCTCAAGGGCTATGATCACGAGGTCGTCGATCAGTCCGCGAAGCTCATCGTCGAGACCGCTCAGAAGACCGGCGCTCGCGTTTCCGGTCCTGTCCCCCTGCCCACCGAGCGCAACCTGTACACGGTTATCCGCTCGCCGCACATGAACAAGGACTCCCGTGAGCAGTTCGAGATGCGCACCCACAAGCGCCTCATCGACATCCTCGACCCCACCTCGGGCACCGTTGATTCGCTTATGCGTCTCGACCTCCCCGCTGGCGTCGACATCGACATCAAGCTCTAAGCGATATTCCTCATAGCTTAAAGGGCCCCGCTGCCATTACGGTAGCGGGGCTCTTTTGTTTTGCATGATGGGTTTGGATCGCCGGGTAAGGCTGCCGAGCGGCTGGCTGTGGCGACCTACTCACTCAAGGGGCGCAATGACGCCTCCTCAAAATGGAAGGATCGCAAGCCGTCTTCTGTTTCGATGCACGCACGACCAAAGCCATCGACCGTTATAAAGATGCCTCGCGCCAGCTCGTCACCGGCAGGGAAGCGGGCGATAACGTGCTTTCCAATCCAATTGAGGTGAGCGACATATTCGCCGTGGACGGGCGCGAGCGGTCCGGTGTTTTCTTCCATGGCGTTGAGGCGTTCTGCCCAGGCATCTACAGCGTCTATAACTGCGTGATAGACCTCATCGAGGAGCATGTCGACAGCAGGAACGTTCTCGTTAAGGTCCGAGAGACCGATTGCCGGCAGGCCGCCATCGGGCACCTCTTGGGGCGCATAGTTCACATTGACACCAATGCCGCAGACGGCGAAAGGTTTGCCTTCGTTATCGCGTGCGGCCTCGACCAGAATGCCGCCGAGTTTGCGTCCACGCGCGACCAGGTCGTTGGGCCATTTGAGGCCAATCTCGTTTGCAAGACCCTGTTTTTCGAGCGCCTCGAGCACCGCTAGGCCGCTGACGGCAGCAAGACCAGAGTACTTCGCAGGATTAACGCATGGACGCAGGACAATCGAAAGCAATAGGTTGCCGGCGGTTGAATCCCACTTGTGGCCGCGCCGGCCGCGTCCTGCTGTCTGAGCCCGGGCGGCAAGTCCTGTGCCGTGCGGCGCTCCCTGTTTTCCTGCTTCGAGCAGGTCATCGTTGGTCGATCCGGTTACGTCGACTATCGTTAATTTGGCATCCATAACGGCTGCTACCTCCTTAATGAATAAGTGAATAACGCAATGGTGTCGAGAGATAGACACAATGTGAAGCCTGTGTCGCATTTAGGCAATTTAATGTTAACACGTCAACAACGACTGAAATGCGCTATCCTCTCATGGTCGATGTAAACACGTCAACAACTCAAAGGAGGTTAGTGATGGGTTTCACGATTCTTGGAACAGGCTCGGCGCTTCCTAAGCGCAGTGTTTCCAATGACGAGCTGTCCGAGTTCCTCGATACCTCGGATGAGTGGATTTTTACCCGCACAGGTATCAAGAGCCGCCATGTATGCACCACCGAGTCACTTGACGACCTTGCCGTAGCGGCGAGCGAGCGGGCACTCCAGGTGTCCGGAATCGACGCGAGCCAGCTGGATTTGATCGTCTGCTCGACGACGACGGGTGACCACCTTGTTCCCGCCGAGGCGTGTGCCGTTGCTGAGCGACTGGGCGCGACGTGCCCTGCCTTCGATGTCTCGGCTGCCTGCGCCGGCTTCGTATTTGCGCTCGATGTTGCCGAGGGCTATATCGCCCGAGGACGAGCCAAGCATGTGCTTGTCGTTGCCGCCGAGCAGATGACGCGCGCGCTCGACTGGACCGACCGCGCCACCTGTGTGCTCTTTGGCGATGGGGCAGGCGCCGCGGTGATTGAGGCTGGGGGAGACAGCCCCCTTGCCGTTGAGCTTTCGACGGCGCCCGACGTCGAGACGTTGTGCGTTCCCGGTCTGGTCGGCACCTCGCCGTTTAAGGCCTCCGCAGATAGCGAGAGCGTGCTGTCCATGAATGGCCGCCGCGTGTTCAAGTTCGGCGTCAACGCGATTTGCGACACGGTCCATAAGCTTGCGAGCGATGCGGGCATTTCGGTCGAGGACATCGACCATTTTGTATTCCATCAGGCTAACGAACGAATCCTGAGTCAGGCGGTCAAGCGCCTCGGTGTGCCAGACAAGCGCGTGGTTCGAACGCTGCGCGAGACCGGCAACATTTCGAGCGCATGCATTCCGCTTGCCCTCGACCGGCTGGCAAACGCCGGTGCACTTCACACGGGCGACACCATCGCCCTCGTTGGATTTGGCGCCGGTCTGGATATAGGTGGCTATCTGCTTCGTTGGAAGTAGTCGCACATAGGAAATAAAAACGCCCCTAGGGCACAAACAAAGGAGAACTACCATGGCAGATCAGAAGACCTTCGAGCGCGTTTGCGATGTTATCCGCGAGACCGCCGGTCTTGACGACGTCGAGATGAAGCCCGAGTCCACGCTCGAGGAGATTGGTCTCGACAGTCTGGGCACCGTCGAGATCCTCGTCGCCGTTGAGGACGAGTTTGGCATCCAGCTCGATACCGAGGAGAACCCCAAGACGGTCGGCGAGTTCGCCGATACGGTCGAGGCGGCATTGGAGAAGTAGAGATGCTCAAGACTCCTCTCTGCGATCTACTCGGCATCGAAAAGCCCGTGTTCCAGGGCGGTATGGCCTGGATCGCCGACGCCTCGCTGGCGTCCGCAGTGTCCGAGGCGGGCGGCTTAGGGATTATCGCGGCCATGAACGCCGACGCCAACTGGCTGCGCGACCAGATTCATGAGCTGCGCGCCAGGACGGATAAGCCCTTTGGCGTTAACGTCATGCTCATGAGCCCGTTTGCCGACGAGGTCGCGCGGGTCGTGATTGACGAGCGGGTGCCGGTCGTCGTGACGGGTGCCGGCAATCCCACCAAGTACATGAAGGCGTGGAACGAGGCGGGCATCAAGGTCATCCCGGTCGTTGCCTCGGTGGCGCTGGCGCGCCTCGTGGCGCGTCGTGGAGCCACTGCCGTGGTTGCCGAGGGTACCGAATCAGGCGGCCATATTGGCGAGACCTCGACGATGGCACTGGTGCCGCAGGTTGTCGATGTGGTCGATATTCCCGTGGTTGCGGCTGGCGGTATCGCCGATGGCCGCGGCGTGGCGGCCGCCTTTATGCTGGGCGCCGCCGGCGTGCAGGTGGGTACGCGCTTTCTGATCGCAGATGAGTGCACCGTATCGGAGCAGTACAAGGAGATGGTCCTGAAGGCCAACGACACCTCGACGCGTGCGACCGGCCGCTCGACGGGACACCCGGTGCGTGCCCTCAAGAGCCCCTTCACCAACGCCTACGCCAAGAGCGAGGCGGCGGGCGTAAGCGTCGAGGAGCTCGGGGCCATGGGCACGGGCGCCCTTCGCAAGGCCGCCAAGGACGGCAATTACGAAGAGGGCTCGTTTTTGTGTGGACAGATTGCCGGCATGGTCAACGAGCGCCAAAGTGCACGTGAAATCGTTGACGACCTGGTCGATGGCGCCGAGCACGTCCTGAAGGGTGCGTGCGCATGGGTGGCGTAGCGTTTCTGTTTGCCGGCCAGGGCGCCCAGCACCCCGCGATGGGCGTCGACCTGATCGAGGCATCGCCGGCGGCCGCCGAGGTGTTCGCGATCGCCGACGAGGTGCGCCCGGGGACCAGCGAGCAGTGCCGAAGCGCCTCCAAGGAGGAGCTCTCGCAGACCGAGAACACGCAGCCTTGCGTGTTCGTGCACGACTTGGCTGTCGCCGTCGCCCTGCGCGAGCGCGGCGTGGTGCCTGCCGCCTGTGCGGGATTCTCGCTGGGCGAGGTCGCTGCACTCACCTTTGCGGGGGCATTCGATACGCGAGCGGGTTTTGAGCTTGTGTGTGAGCGCGCGGCATTGATGGCCACGGCGGCCGAGCGTCGCCCCGGCGGCATGCGCGCCGTCATCAAACTTGATGCTGCGCAAGTCGAGAACCTGGCTGCGCAGGCCGGCGAGGACTGCTGGCCGGTCAACTACAACAGTCCCCAGCAGACGGTTGTGGCCGGAGCGCCCGATGCGCTGCAGACCCTCGACGTCCTAGTAAAAGAGGCTGGCGGCCGCGCCATGAAGGTCGCGGTGTCGGGTGCATTTCATAGCCCCTATATGGCCGAGGCGACAGAGGGGCTGGCGACGTATATCCAAGCCGGCCACGCGCCGTCTCCGCTGCTGATTCCGGTCATGGCAAACATGACGGCGGCGCCCTATCCGGCGGACCCGCGAGCGGCATCGGATGTCTTGGCCAATCAGGTGAGCCATGCCGTGCGCTGGGTCGATACGCTGCATGCTCTGCAGGATCAAGGCATCGATACATTTATTGAGGTCGGCCCCGGCAAAACGCTGTCCGGCCTGGTCAAGCGTACGTTGAGCGACGTTCGTGTGTATTTGTGCGAGACGGCCGAGCAGGTCGCAGCTATTGCCGACGAGCTCGCATAGTCCACAGGGCTGTAACCCGAAAGGAATGACATGGGCAACTTGAACAATGACGCGCTCGAGCGCAACGACTCACGTCACGTGGCACTGGTCACGGGCGGCTCGCGGGGTATCGGCCGCGCCTGCGCTATCGGTCTGGCGGAGGATGGCTACGATATCGCCGTCGTCTATGCCGGCAGCGTCGATGCGGCGCGCGAGACGTGCGACGCCTGCGAGGCGGCTGGCGCCACGGCGCGCTCATATCAATGTGACGTGGCCGACCCCGCTGCCGTCAACGCGTGCGTGGAAGCGGTCCTCAACGACTTTGGCTCCATTTGGGCGCTCGTCAACAACGCCGGCATCACCTGCGATGGCCTGCTTATGCGCATGGGCGATGACGCCTTCGATCGCGTGCTCGATGTCAATCTCAAGGGCACGTTCAACACGACGCGTGCGCTCACCAAGACCTTTATGCGCCAGCGCGGCGGTTGCGTCATCAACATGAGCTCTGTCGTGGGCCTGATGGGCAATGCCGGGCAAGCCAACTACGCTGCCTCCAAGGCGGGCGTCATTGGTCTGACCAAGGCGGTGGCGCGCGAGCTTGCGCCCCGCGGCGTACGAGTGAACGCGGTCGCTCCCGGGTTTGTCGAGACCGATATGACGGCAAAGCTCTCGGAGAAGGTGCGTGCGGCAACCGAGGAGCAGATTCCCCTTAAGCGTATGGCGCGCCCCGAGGAAGTGGCCGGCGTGGTGCGCTTTTTGGCGAGCGATGCGGCTGCCTACATTACGGGCGAGGTCGTGCGCGTCGACGGCGGAATGGCGATGTAGAAACCAGGGCCGAAGAACGGCTTGGATGAGGAGACCATGATGGAACAGAGAGTTGCAATCACCGGCATCGGTGCCGTATCGCCGCTCGGCAACACCGCGCTTGCCACCTGGGCGGCCATGTGCGCCGGCACGTGCGGCATCGGCCCGATCACGCACTTCGATACCGATGCGTTTACCGTCAAGGTGGCGGCCGAGGTCAAGGGTTTTGACGGTAACGAGTACTTTGGCAAGCGTGACGCCAAGCACCTGGACCCCTGCGTTCAGTTTGCACTGGCGGCTTCGGACGAGGCCATGCACGATGCAGGCTTCGATGTCGAAGGCGCCATCGATCGAGAGCGCCTGGGCGTCTACGTGGGCTCGGGCGTGGGCGGCATGCAGACGCTCGTCGACAACGTCCATACGATCGCCGACCGGGGGCCCCGCCGTGCATCGCCCTATATGATCGCGATGATGATCCCCAACATGGCATCGGGCAATATCGCGATTCGCCACAAGGCAAAGGGCCCGACCCTGCCCGTGGTGACCGCGTGCGCGACCTCGGCCCATGCGGTGGGCGAGGCGTTCCGCGCCATCAAGCACGGCTATGCCGATGCGATTCTCGCCGGCGGTGCCGAGGCGGCCATTATCCCCGATGCCGTTGCGGGCTTTACGTCCTGCCGCGCATTGACCACCAACCCTGATCCCGCGACGGCTTGCCGTCCGTTCGATGCAGACCGCGATGGCTTTGTGATGGGCGAGGGCGCCTGCGTGCTGGTACTCGAGAGCATGGAACATGCGCAGGCGCGCGGTGCGCACATTTATGCCGAGGTCGTGGGCTACGGCAACACCGATGACGCCTACCACATCACGAGCCCCGATCCCGAGGCTGCCGGCATTGCCCGTGCGATATCGCTGGCGGTTGCCGAGGGCGACGTCAAGCCTTCCGAGGGCCTCTACATCAATGCCCACGGCACCTCGACCAAACTCAACGATTCGTCCGAGACGGCGGGCATTAAGCGGGCGCTCGGCGAGGACGCGGCGCGCGCCGCGCATGTCTCGTCGACTAAGTCGATGACCGGCCACATGATCGGTGCCACGGGCGCCATCGAGGTCATGGCCTGCGCCATGGCGCTCGAGCAGGGCGTGGTGCCGCCGACCATTAACTACCACACGCCCGATCCCGCCTGCGATCTTGACTACACGCCCAATCGCGCGGTTCGCGCCGACCTTACCTGGGCGCTTTCGACCAACCTGGGCTTTGGCGGGCACAACGCCGCCATCGCGCTGCGTAGATATACGAGGAGCTAGAGCATGGATTCCAAAAGACTTGCCGAGATAGCCGATGTTATGGAGGACCGCGGCCTCACGCGCGTGCGCGTTGAGGAGCCCGATGGCACCGCGGTCGAACTCGAGCGCGCGAGTGCGGCACAGCCGGTTGCCGTGCCCATGCCTATGCCGGGTGCCGTGACTGCTCCGGCGGTGGCTCCTGTCACCATGCCTGCCGCCGCGCCGGAGCCCGCCGCGCAGGCGCCTGCCGCCGCACCGGAGCCTAAGGGCACCGAGGTGACCGCTCCCATGGTCGGCGTTTTCTATGCTGCCCCGGCACCGGGCGACGAACCGTTTGTGCACGTGGGCTCCAAGGTCAAGGCCGGCGAGACCCTCTGCATCATCGAGGCCATGAAGGTTCTCAACGAGGTGACGGCCGAGGCAGACGGCGAGGTGCTCGAGATCTGCGTGGCCGACGGCGACCTCGTGGAGTTTGGCAGCTGCCTCATGAGGATCGGATAGGTGATATCCATGAACAAAGAAGAGCTCAAGAAGCTGTTGCCGCATCGTGAGCCGATGCTTTTGCTCGACGAAGCCGAGCTGGTGGGCGACGAGGCCCACGGCAAGATAACGATTACGGGCGACGAGTACTTTTTACAGGGGCATTTTCCGGGAAACCCGGTTGTCCCCGGCGTGATTCAGTGCGAGATGCTCGCCCAGAACTGCTGCGTGCTGCTGATGGGCGATGAGGAGGCGCGCGGCGCGACGCCGTTCTACACCAGTCTGGACAAGGTGCGCTTTAAGCGTCCGGTGCGCCCGGGCGACACGGTTGATCTGGTGTGCACCATCACGCGTGCGCGCGGGCCGTTCCGCTTTGCGACGGGTACTGCGAGCGTCAACGGTGAGGTTTGCTGCCGCGCCGATATGTCCTTTGCACTCATGCACGAAAGTTAAGGAAGGCTTCATGTTCGACAAAGTGCTCATTGCCAACCGTGGCGAAGTCGCGGTCCGTGTTATCCGCGCGTGCCGCGATATGGGCATCAAGACCGTCGCCGTCTATTCCACGGCCGATGCGGACGCGCTGCACGTGCAGCTTGCCGACGAGGCATATTGCATCGGTGGCCCGCGTCTTGCCGAGAGCTACCTCAACGACGATGCCGTGCTCACCTGTGCCGTAAAGTCGGGAGCCAAGGCAATTCATCCCGGCTATGGCTTTTTCTCCGAGAAGGCGAGCTTCGTACGCGACTGCGACAAGTATGGCCTGGCGTTTGTCGGTCCTTCGGCCGAGGTGATCGACAGCATGGGCGATAAGGACGCCGCGCGTCGAACGGCTGCCGCGGCGGGCGTGCCCATCGTGCCGGGCTGCGATTTGCTCAAAAGCCCCGAGGAGGCAACGGCCGAGGCCGAGCGCATTGGCTGCCCCGTGCTCATTAAGGCGCGTGCAGGTGGCGGCGGTCGCGGCATTCGCAAGGTCGATCGCGTGGAAGATGCGGCAAAGGCCTTTATTGAAGCACGCGCCGAGGGCGAGGCCGTTTTTGGCGACGGCGAGTGCTACATGGAGAAGTTCGTCGCGCCGGCGCATCACGTTGAGGTACAGATTATGGCCGATAAGCAGGGCCATGTGTTTTCGCTCGGCGAGCGCGAGTGCTCGGTGCAGCGGCGCAACCAAAAGCTAATCGAGGAGAGCCCCGCGCCGTGCCTCGACGGACACGACGACATTCGTGCTCGCATGCACAAGGCAGCGCGTGACCTGGCTCGTGCCGTCGGCTACGAAGGAGCCGGTACCATCGAGTTCCTGTATTCGGACGACGGCAATTTCTACTTTATGGAAATGAACACGCGCTTGCAGGTGGAGCATCCGGTTACGGAGTTTGTGACCGATACCGACTTGGTCAAGTGGCAGCTGCGCGTGGCAGCCGGCCAGCCTCTGCCCTTTGAGCAGGAGGACATGCCGGTCCGCAACCACGCCATGGAGTGCCGCATCAATGCCGAAACGCCGGACTTTCTGCCGTCATGCGGAACGGTCACCGCGTTGCGTGTGCCGGGTGGTCCGCGCGTGCGCTGGGATTCCGCCATGTTTACCGGTGCTAAAGTTCCGCCGTACTACGACTCCATGCTTGGCAAGCTCATCGTGTGTGCGCCCACGCGTGACGGCGCCATTCGCAAGATGCGCTCGGCCCTGGGCGAGCTCGTGATTGAGGGCGTGAGCGAAAACAGCGAGCTTCAGCTCGACGTGCTGGCAAACGACGAGTTCTTGTCGGGCATGTATCACACCGATCTGATGGGGCATCTCTATGCTGATGAATAGAAAAGCGAAGACGGTCAACGTCCTCGAGGGACCGATGACCGAGTCGTGCGCCGAGTTTCCCGCGCGCCACGTGTTTATCAAGTGCCCGGAGTGCCGCCGCGTGATCGATGAGGCGCGCCTGCACGACAACCTCGAGGTCTGCCCTCGTTGCGGAAAACACTTTCGCGTGAGCGGTCGCGCGCGCATGCGCATGACGGTTGACGAGGGCACGTTTGAGGAATGGGATGCCAATCTGGCGTCGGAGGACTTCCTCTCGTTTCCCGGTTATGCCGACAAGCTCAAGAGCGTGAGCGAGCGTTCGGGCGAGCGCGATGCCGTTGTGTGCGGTAGAGGCAAAATCTGCGGTTGCGATACGGCGCTCTTCTTTATGGACGCCAACTTTATGATGGGCTCGATGGGTTCCGTGGTGGGCGAGAAGATCTGTCGCACATTTGAGCGAGCGACCGAGCTGGGGTTGTCAGTTGTCGGCTTTACCGTTTCGGGCGGTGCGCGCATGCAAGAGGGCGTGACATCGCTTATGCAGATGGCCAAGATTTCTGCGGCGGTTAGGCGCCACAGCGAGGCGGGCGGCCTGTATATCACGGTGCTCACCGACCCCACGACCGGAGGCGTAACCGCGAGTTTTGCCATGGAGGGCGACATTATCCTGGCCGAGCCCGATGCCCTGACGGCATTTGCCGGCCCGCGCGTGATCGAGCAGAACATGCACAAGCGCCTGCCCAAGGGATTCCAGCGCTCCGAGTTTTTGCTGGAGCACGGCTTTTGCGATGCCGTTGTTCCGCGTGGCGAGATTGCGCTCACGGTAGGCGAGCTGCTGGCGCTGCACGAAGGGCACGCGCCCGGCCTGGGGGCACCGCATGAGATCGTGCATATGGGTCGCCGCGGCAAAAAGCTGGGACACTTGTTCAAGCGCTCGGCCGCACCAAAAACCGCGCTCGAGATTGTCAAGCAGACCCGCTCGGCAGATCGCGCCACGGCGGGTGAGATGATCTCGCTGGGCCTCGACGGATTCGTTGAGCTGCACGGCGACCGTTACTTTGGCGACGACGCCGCTGTGTTGGCTGGCATTGGCTGGAAAGACGGACGCCCCGTAACGGTTATCGCCATCGAGCGCGGCACCACGACCAAAGAGCGTATCCGCCGCAACTTTGGCATGGCGCATCCCGAGGGCTACCGCAAGGCGCGTCGCCTTATGCGTCAGGCCGAAAAGTTTGGTCGACCGGTTCTGTGCCTGGTCGATACTTCGGGCGCGTTTTGCGGCATCGGTGCCGAGGAGCGCGGCCAGGGCGAGGCGATTGCCCAGAATCTCATGGAGATGAGCGGCCTTAAGACGCCGATTGTCTCGGTGGTGACAGGCGAGGGCGGCTCTGGTGGCGCGCTGGCGCTATCCGTGGCCGACCGCATCCTGATGCTCTCGAGCTCGGCCTATTCGGTCGTGAGTCCCGAGGCCTGCGCGTCGATCCTGTGGAAGGATACGGAGCGTGCGGATGAGGCCGCCGAGGCGCTGAAGCTCACGGCCCCCGATCTGTTGGCGCTCGGCATCATCGACGGCATTGTCGACGATAGGGGCCTGTCGCATGAGGAGATCGCCGGTGCCGTCATGTCTTCGGCATTTGATGCCTTCGATACGCTTGGGCAGCTCGACGACGCCACCCTCACAAACCTCCGCTATGAAAAGTACCGCACAATCGGTCAGTACCGCACGATGTGACAAGGGGCAGCCCGCATGTCACATTGGGAAAGGCGTTCCATGTCGCAAGTTTCTAACACCTCGTTTACAACGACGGTTTCATCAAACGCCACGGCCGTGGTGGACTATCTGTCCAAAAGCATGATGTCGGCGCTGCCGTTTATTGTCTGCGCAGCGTTGTTCCGCACCGTCGCCGTCATTATGGGCGATGGCATGCTGGGCCAGTGGTCTGCCGATTCCGAAATCTATCGCCTGTTCTACAGTTGGCTCTATAACGCCGGCTACTACTTTTTGCCCATTTATCTTGGTTGGGCGGCCGCCCGCCAGCTCGGTTGCTCGGAGCAGCTGGGCATGATGCTGGGCGGCGTATTGATTGCGCCCGATTTGCTTAAGCTCGTCGATGCCGCATCGACGACGGGGGCATCGATGACTTCCGTGTATGGCCTGCTTCCCGCGCCGGTCAACGATTACACGGCGACTGTTATTCCGATTCTCATCTCGGTGCCCGTGCTATGGCGAGTGGAGTGTTTCTTTCGGCGTGTTATCCCTAAGGCCGTGGCGTTTTCGTTCGTTCCGTTTGCGACCATGCTCGTCATGGTTCCGGTTTCGCTGTGCATTACGGCGCCGGCGGGCAGCTATCTGGGCATGCTGTTGGGACAGCTTATGTTTATGCTTGGCAATTCCGGTGGCATCGTGTCGCTGCTTACGCTCATGGGGCTTGCCGCGGGTTGGGAGTTCCTTAAGATTGCGGGCATCAGCAACGTTGTCCTATCGCTCGCCTATGCGCAGTTTATGAGTGTGGGAACGGATTCGTGCATTCTGATCGCCGCGACGATGGCGACGTTTGCCGTTTGGGGCATGCCCTTTGGTGCGTCGCTTCGCGTTGCGGATAAGGACGAGAAGGCTCTCATGCTGGGCTATTCGATCTCGGGCGTGCTTGGTGGCGTAAGTGAGCCGGCGCTGTACGGTTGCGGCTTTAAATATGGCAGGTGCCTGACGTGCATGGCCATTGGCGGCGCCGTCGGAGGCCTTGTTGCGGCCGTGGGCCACGTTACGGCCTATACCATCGGTATGACGAATGTCCTCATGGTCATTGGTTTTGCCACGGGCGGCATCTCGAACCTGCTATGGTGCTGTGCTGCCGGCGGTGTGGCATTTGCGGTGTCTGCGGCGCTGAGCTACTGCTTTGGCGTGGTGCCGGCGAAGAGGCAGACGACAGGGGACGGAGCCGATTCACCCGAAACCTCGAAGAGCGTGGCCGAAGCAAGCGCATAAACCCGTGCGACAAAGGGCGATTTCTTTGTCATGTTCCAAGGTCGTGGCCCGTGTGGGTTGCGGCCTTTTTAATATGAGCAGGACATTGTCAAGAGGCAAAATCGGGCCTGGCCCCAACGAT
>DXLU01000002.1 GCA_019414565.1 Collinsella sp.
TACGCTCGTTCTCGCTGCAGCCTTCTCCGTCCCCATTGCGTTCAATTCACCCATCTACGGGCCCTTCTTTATGAAACAGGGCATGCAGGGCTTTGTCGACGCATTCAATACGCGCGCGCCCCAGGCCAACGGCACAGACCTATCTCCAGAGCAGCAAGTCGACGCGGAGCTTGCAAGATGCGCGAACGCCGCCCTTGCCGCTCAAACCGACGCCGCCTTTCTCGATTCTGCCGAGAGCTACTACGCGCTCATGGGCGAAGGCTTCCAATCCGGATCCATCGTGGGAGACCGAGAGACCAATGACGCGGCGCTCGCATATTGCCGTGCCCTGAGCAGCTCCGGCATCACGGATATCCCGGCCTCCGCAAGCGACCTGCCATTCCTTTCCTTCCTGCCTTACGCCATTGCCGCGGCGCCGTCTTTCCTTTCCTTCATCCCCTTCCTTCTCTCGTCGATACTCCTGCTCGGGGCCACAAGGCCCGGGACCCTGGCGGCGAAGGCGCCCGTGCCCAAATTCCGGCGCCTTATCCAGATCGTGTTTTCGATAATCGCCGCGGGGGCCGCGATGCTCCTCGCCGGCCTCGCACCCGGGGGCATTTACGCCTTGGCCCTAAACGGCTTCGGGCAAATTGGGTACCCGATCGCCTTCTTCCATGACGGCGCGCTTACCACCACGACCGCGGGAAACGTCTTCACAGCCCTGCTTCTCGCGCTGCTTGCGGGCGGAACCTTGATATCCGTTTGCTCCGCCGTCCTATCGACCGCAACGAGGCGCGTCCTCGCGGGCCCCCTTGCCTCCGCGCTGCTTGTCGCGGCCCCGGCATTCCCGTTACTGTCCGATTCGGCACTGGAGCATAACGCCGCGCTCAATCTCCTGCCGCTGGCCGTATTCTCGCCTATCGAGGCGACGGGTTACGTAGGATGCTTCCCGACAGAATTCATTGGCTCCGGTTCAGGCAGCGCATCGATGCTTGCCGTGGCCCTGGCATACGTCGCGGTCTTTTTTGCGGTCGGCGCCGTTGCGACACGTTCCCCCAAACAGCCTGGCCCCGCGAAAAAGCACCATGGGCTCGAGCTTCTGGACGCGAGCGTGGGATACGGAGGCACGACGATACTTTCAATCGGGTCGCTTTTCCTGAGCCCGGGAACGGCGGCGGGCCTCGTTGCTCCCAACGGCTCGGGGAAAACCACCCTTCTTGAAGCGCTGTCGGGCCAATTTCCCACCCGTATCCGCTCGGGAAGCCTGGCGGCAGACGGAATCTGCCAACGTCGATCAGCCGAATTTGCAGAACTCGTCTACCTGAGCTCTTCGGGCAGCGCGGATCTCTATCCCACGCTATCGGCCATCGAGCACCTTGCTTTCGTTAGGGAGGCGTGGAAATCGGCCGCCGACATCGACTCGCTCTGCAGCTCCCTCGGAATCTCCCCATATCTCGACAAGCCGACCCGTAAACTCTCGACGGGAATGAAGCAGCAGGTAAAGCTTGCCATGGCGATAGCGACCGATTGCCCGTACCTCATCCTCGATGAACCGCTGAACGGCCTCGATCCGGGAAAGCGGAAAACCTCCTGCGACGCGATGCGCAGCGAAGTGGCGCGGGGACGCAGCGTGCTCATTTCAAGCCATCTACTCGACGACCTGGCAGACCTCACCAACTCGTTCTACTTCATCGAGGCCGGCACGCTCGTGGAAAAGATCAAGTCGTCCTCGCAGACGCTCAAGCAGGAATACCTCGATACATACGA